>CAWHBI010000035.1:67500-170397 GCA_963827545.1 uncultured Alphaproteobacteria bacterium | reverse complement strand
GCTTGTCCGCTATGGTTCAAGGCGCCAGACTTAAATCTGGCAGAGCCGCTCAGAATTGTGATAGCGCCGCGCCGACGATCGGGCCGGCGCCCCTGCTGCAGCAGCACGGCGCAGCGATCGGCGCCGCCGTGCATGAAGCTGTGGCGGTCGAGCTGCACGGTCATCGGCTTGCCGTTCCACGTGCCGATCGGCATCAGCTCGCGCACGACGTTGGAATAGGTGATGGTCTTGCCCTTGTTCTCGCCGCGCGTGATCGGCACCTCCACGCTCTTGGCGATGACCGCCAGCCACACGGTCGCTTCCTTGGCCGCGCGCCCTGCGGCGCCGCGCCAACTCGATGACCAGCCTGCCGTCCTCGGCCGACAGGCGCACCGGCACGCGGGGCCGCAAAGACCTTGGCCGTCTTCTCGATGGCCCGCTCGATCTTGTCCTCGTCGCTGCCGTTGACGTGGATGACACCGTTCACCACCGCCTGCGGTGTGTAGACCATGCCGTCGCCCAGCGCCTTGGCGTAGGCCTTCTGCCGCTCGCTGAACTTCGGCCTGGCCAGCGTGTCCTTCCAGCCGAGATAGTCCCAGTAGTCGACCGGCAGGGAGAGGGCGATCACATCGTCGCGCTTGGCCAGGCGCCAGCAGCGCGTCGGCCGCCGGGCAGGAGGAGCAGCCCTGGCTGGTGAACAGCTCGACCACGGCTTTCGGCGCCGTGGACGATGCGCTGGCCGGGCCTTCCGGGCCCGCACCTTGAGCCTGGGCCAGGTCCGCAAACCCGACCAGACCGGTTGCAAGCGCAATGAGCGCGACAAGGCGCATGTGCGTTCAGGTCCTTCAGTCTTGAGCGTGCTGCCCAACTGCGCTGGAATATCGGGATTCCGCCGATCAAGTGCGAGTCACGAATGGGTGAGACAACGTGTCCAAAGTTTGTGCACGCGCGACAGGCGCCGGCAGCCAGGGCTCGTTGAGGTCAAGCGGCACTCGCCAGGTTGCGCAGCACGAACGGCAGGATGCCGCCGTTGCGGTAGTAGCCCAGCTCCTCCTCGGTATCGATGCGGCAGAGCACCTCGATCTCGCTCGTCTTGCCGTCGGCGCCGGCGATCTCCACCGCCACCTTCTGCCGGGGCTTCAGGTCGGCCAGGCCGCGGATGGTTACCATTTCCTTGCCGGTCAAGCCCAGCGTCTGCCAGGACTGTCCTTCCTCGAACACCAGCGGCAGCACGCCCATGCCGACCAGGTTGGAGCGGTGGATGCGCTCGAACGACTGGGCGATGACGGCGCGGATGCCGAGCAGGCGCGTGCCCTTGGCCGCCCAGTCGCGGCTGGAGCCGGTGCCGTACTCCTTGCCGGCGAACACCACCAGCGGCACGCCCTCGGCCTTGTAGCGCATGGCCGCGTCGTAGATCGACATGGCCTCGCCCGAGGGATAGTGGATGGTGTTGCCGCCCTCCTTGCCGCCCATCATGATGTTCTTGATGCGCATGTTGGCGAAGGTGCCGCGCATCATGACGTTGTGGTTGCCGCGGCGCGCGCCGTAGGAGTTGAAGTCGGCCGGCCGCACCTGGTGCTCGATCAGGTAGGCGCCGGCCGGGCCGTCCTTCTTGATCGAGCCGGCGGGCGAGATGTGGTCGGTGGTGATGCTGTCCTGGAACAGCCCGAGGATGCGCGCGTCGATCACGTCGCCGATCGGCGCCGGGTTCGGCTGAGATGTCCTCGAAGTAGGGCGGGTTCTGCACGTAGGTGGAGCCCGAGCTCCAGCGATAGGTGAGGCTCGGCTTGGCCTTGCCCATGGCCTGCCACTTCTCGTCGCCCGTGAACACCGCGCCGTAGCGCTTGGCGAACATGTCGGGCGTGACGGAGGTGCGGATCAGCTCGGCGATCTCGGCCGACGTCGGCCAGATGTCCTTCAGATAGACGGGCTGGCCGTCCGAGCCCGTGCCGAGCGGCTCGGTGGTGAGATCGCGGTTGAGCGTGCCGGCGATGGCGTAGGCGACGACCAGCGGCGGCGAGGCCAGGTAGTTCGCCTTCACGTCGGGGTTGACGCGGCCCTCGAAGTTGCGGTTGCCGGACAGCACGGCCGCCACCACCAGGTCGCTCGCGCGCACGGCGTCGGCGATGTTGTCCGGCAGCGGCCCGGAATTGCCGATGCAGGTGGTGCAGCCGTAGCCCGCCAGGTTGAAGCCCAGCGCGTCGAGGTCGTCCTGCAGGCCGGCCTTGGCGAGGTAGTCGGTGACGACCTGCGAGCCCGGCGCCAGCGAGGTCTTCACCCACGGCTTGGCCTTCAGGCCCTTCTTGCGGGCGTTGCGCGCCACCAGGCCGGCGGCGATCAGCACCGAGGGGTTGGAGGTGTTGGTGCACGAGGTGATGGCGGCGATCACCACGTCGCCGTTGCCGAGGTCGTAGTCGGCGCCCTCCACCTTGACGCGCTGCGTCAGGTTCGGCGCCCTTGACGATGTCGGGCAGCGCCGCGGCGAAGCCGGCCTTGACCTCGGTGAGCGGCACGCGGTCCTGCGGCCGCTTCGGGCCCGGCCATCGACGGCTCGACGGTGGAGAGGTCGAGCTCCAGCACGTCGGTGAACACCGGCTGCGCGCCGGGCTCGCGCCACATGCCCTGCGCCTTGCAGTAGGCCTCGACCAGCGCGACGCGCTCGGGTGCGCGGCCGGTGGCCTTGAGGTACTTGATGGTGTCGGCATCGACGGGGAAGAAGCCGCAGGTGGCGCCGTACTCGGGCGCCATGTTGGCGATGGTGGCGCGGTCCTCCACCGACAGGTGGTCGAGGCCGTCGCCGTAGTACTCGACGAACTTCTCGACCACGCCGCGCTTGCGCAGCATCTGCGTGCAGGTGAGCACGAGGTCGGTGGCGGTCACGCCTTCCTTGAGCTTGCCCTTGAAGCCGAAGCCGATCACCTCGGGGATCACCATGGCGACCGGCTGGCCCAGCATGGCGGCCTCGGCCTCGATGCCGCCCACGCCCCAGCCCAGCACGCCCAGCGCGTTGACCATGGTGGTGTGGCTGTCGGTGCCGACGCAGGTGTCGGGGAAGGCCTGCGTCGTCCTGCCGGCATCCTTGGTCCACACCGTCTGCGCCAGGTACTCGAGGTTGACCTGGTGGCAGATGCCGGTGCCCGGCGGCACGACGCGGAAGTTGTTGAAGGCGCCCGCGCCCCAGCGCAGGAACTCGTAGCGCTCCTTGTTGCGCTCGTACTCGATCTCGACGTTCTTCTTGAAGGCGTCGGCCGAGCCGAAGTAGTCGACCTGCACCGAGTGGTCGATGACGAGGTCGACCGGCACCAGCGGGTTGATCTTGGCGGGGTCGCCGCCCAGGTGCCGCATGGCGTCGCGCATGGCGGCGAGATCGACCACGGCCGGCACGCCGGTGAAGTCCTGCATCAGCACGCGCGCCGGGCGGTAGGCGATCTCGCGCGTGGAGGTCTTGGCCTTCAGCCACTCGGCGACGGCGCGGATGTCGTCGGCCTTCACCGAGCGGCCGTCCTCGAAGCGCAGCAGGTTCTCCAGCAGCACCTTGAGCGAGATCGGCAGCTTGGAGATGCCGGCCAGCCCGTTCTTCTCGGCGTCGGGCAGCGAGAAGTACTCGTAGGTCTTGCCGCCGACGGTGAGCGTCTTGCGGCACTTGAAGCTGTCGGGATGGGCCGGGGCGGTGC
Organism: uncultured Alphaproteobacteria bacterium; assembly: GCA_963827545.1. Lineage (GTDB taxonomy): Bacteria > Pseudomonadota > Alphaproteobacteria > Rhizobiales > Hyphomicrobiaceae > AWTP1-13. Next base: position 166,744 of record CAWHBI010000035.1, on the reverse strand, counting down.
TCATGAGCGGCAATCTCCTTGCGAACCGTCGCCGTTCGCGCTCGCGCGATGGCGGCTCAGGCTGGCCGCGGGCGGAATTGAGGCCGTATAAAAGCGTTCTAATATGCGCGCCTGGGGTCGGGAAAGTCCCATGAAGCTGGTTGCCGACAAGTTGTGCGCCAGCTCGCGGCGGGCGCAACGCTGTTCGCCGACTGTCGTTCGCCGTGGATGCGGGCGAGGCGCTGCTGGTGACGGGGCCGAACGGCGCCGGCAAGACCACGCTCATCCGCACCCTCGCGGGCTTTCTGCGCCCCGACGCGGGGCAGATTCGGCTGGAGGGCGGCGCCGCCTGACACACGCTCGAGCGAGCAGTGCCACTACGTTGGGCACCCCAACGCGCGTGAAGCCGAGCCTGACGGTGGCCGAGAACGCCACCTTCTGGAGCCGCTTCCTGGGCGGCGCGCGGGATCGCCTCGACGCGGCGCTTGAGACGTTCGGGCTGGTGGCGCTGCGCGACATCCCGGCCGGCTACCTCTCGGCCGGCCAGAAGCGGCGGCTGGGCCTTGCGCGCCTGCTGCTGGCCGAGCGCCCGCTCTGGCTGCTCGACGAGCCGACGGCCTCGCTCGACAGCGCCGCGCAGGAGATGCTGGCCGGTGCCGTGAACGCGCACCTCGCCGCCGGCGGTCTGGTGGTTGCGGCCACGCATATGCCGCTCGGCTTCGACCGGGCGCGGGAGCTGCATCTGGGCACGGCGGCGCCGCCCGCATGAGCGCATTCTGGCAGCTCGTGCGCCGCGATCTCCTGCATCGCCTGGAAGGAGGGCGGCACGCATTGGCGTCGCGCTCGGCTTCTACCTCGTCGTCGTGACCATGCTGCCGCTGGGCCTCGGCCCCGACCTGAACCTGCTCTCCCGCATCGCGCCCGGCGTGCTGTGGGTGGCGCTGCTGCTGGCGGCGCTGCTCTCGCTGGCCGCCTGTTCGAGACCGACTACGAGGACGGCTCGCTGGAGGTGCTGGCACCGGCCCGCTGCCGCTGGAGGCCATCGCCGCCGCCAAGAGCCTGGCGCACTGGCTCACCACCGGCATCCCGCTGACCGTGCTGGCGCCGGTGCTCGGCCTGCTGCTGAACCTGCCGCCTGGAGGCCTATGGCGTGCTGGTCGCCACCATGCTGGCCGGCACGCCCGCCGTCAGCTTCATCGGCGCCATCGGCGCCGCGCTGACCCTGCGCGCGCGCCGCGGCGGCGTGCTGCTGGCCCTGCTGATGCTGCCGCTGTTCGTGCCGACGCTGCATTTTCGGCATCGAGGCGATCGGCGCCGCGCTAGCCGACAGCGAGGCCTTCATGCCCTCCTTCCTGATCCTGGTGGCGATCTCGCTGGCCTCCGTGGTGCTGGCGCCCCTGGCGGCCGCTGCTGCGCTGCGGTTTCAGCTGCAATGAATATCTCTGCTGACGCAGCGTAGGGCCCTGCGCCGGGCCGCTCGCGATTCTTCGGATTGCCGTGATCGCGCGGTATTCGAGATCCTTGATACTCCAAGGCTCTCGCGGTAGTCGGTCCTGTGCGCTGCTTGGGACTAGGGGCAGCTGATTTGCAGCCGCACGAACAAAGGCCTAGACCATCGCCATGCAGACGCTGACCCAGAGGCTCGCCAACCCCACGCGCTTCATGGCGCTGTCGGGGCGCCTGCTGCCCTGGATCTCGGCGCTGGCGGGCGTGCTGATCGCCGTCGGGCTCTACATGGCGTTCTTCACGGCGCCGCCCGACTATCAGCAGGGCCACACCGCCAAGATCATGTACGTGCACGTGCCGGCGGCGTGGCTCGCCATGTTCGGCTACGCGCTGGTGGCGGCCTCCAGCTTCGGCCTGCTGGTGTTCCGCCATCCGCTGGCCGACGTCTCCGCCAAGGCGGCCGCGCTCATCGGCGCCGTGTTCACCTTCCTGTGCCTCGTCACCGGCTCGCTGTGGGGCAAGCCCATGTGGGGCGCGTTCTGGGCCTGGGACCCGCGGCTCACCTCGGTGCTGATTCTCTTCTTCCTCTATCTCGGGCTGATCGCGCTGCGCTCCTCCATCGAGGACGAGTCGCTGGCCGCCAACCTCACCGCGGTCCTGGGCCTGGTCGGCATCGTCATCCTGCCGGTCATCCGGTTCTCGGTGGACTGGAACAGCATCCACCAGCAGCCGAGCGTGTCGCGGCTCGGCATGCCGGCCATCCACCCCTCCCTGCTGTGGCCGCTGCTGGTGATGGCGGCGGGCATGCTGGCGCTGTTCGCTGGCGCTGCACCTGAAGGCCATGCGCAACGAGATCCTGCGCCGGCGCGTCAAGGCGCTGCGGCTGGTCGAGGTGCAGTCCGCCGCCGGCCTGGCGCACCAGCCGGCGGAGTGAGCGCCATGGACCTTGGACCGCACGCCGCCTACATCTGGGCCTCCTACGCGGCCGTGGCACTGGTGCTCGCGGGGCTCGTGGCGCTGGCTGCTGTTCGACGGCCGCCGGCAGCAGCAGCTGATCGACGAGCTGGAGGCGCGCGGCGTTCGGCGCCGCTCCGGCCGCGGCGGGAATGCGAGCTGAGCAGCATGCAGGAGAAGACCATCGCTACTGCCGAAGCGCGCCCGCAGCGATCGCGCATGCTCGTCTGGCCGCTGGCGATCTTCGCGGTTCTGGCGCTGCTGTTCGCCTTCGCGCTGCGCAGCGGCGACCCCTCCAGGCTGCCGTCGGCGCTGATCGGCCGTCCGGCGCCGGCCATCGACCTGGCCGCGCTCGATGGCCTGACCGACGGCGCCCGCTCCATCGGCGGCTTCGCCAGCGCCGACCTCGCCAAGGGCGAGGTGTCGGTCGTGAACTTCTGGGCCTCGTGGTGCGCGCCCTGCGTGCAGGAGCATCCGCAGCTGGTGGCGCTGAAGGAGCGCACGGGCGTGCGCCTCTACGGCGTCAACTACAAGGACCAGGCGGCGGCCGCGCGCCGCTTCCTCGGCCGCTACGGCAACCCGTTCGCTGCGGTGGGCGTGGACGCCAACGGCCGGGCGGCCATCGAGTGGGGCGTCACCGGCATGCCCGAGACCTTCGTCGTCAACGGCAGGGGCGAGATCGTCTACAAGCACGTCGGCCCGATCTCGGCCGAGACGCTGGAGACGCCGATCATCCCGGCCATCCGCGCGGCCGAAGCGCGCTGATCTACGAGACTTGCCGCGGCTGCCGGCTCGACGCTGCCAGCACCAGGTAGCCCGCCACCGCCGAGAGCACCGAGCCGGCCAGCACGCCGAGCCGCAGCTGCGCCGCCTGCGCGGGATCGGGGAAGGCCAGCATGCCGATGAACAGGCTCATGGTGAAGCCGATGCCGCCCAGCATGGCGACCCCCAGGATCTGCGCCCACGTCGCCCCTTCCGGCTTGGCCGCCAGCGCCGGCCGCGATCGCGATCCAGGCTGCCGCCGAAGATGCCGACCGTCTTGCCGACGAACAGCCCGGCGGCGATGCCGAGCGGGATCGGCTCCAGCAGCTTCGCCAGCGACAGACCCTGCAGCGAAACGCCAGCGTTGGCGAAGGCGAACAGCGGCAGGACGGCAAACGCGACCCAGGGGTGCAGGCTCTCCTCGAGCTGCTCCAGCAGCGAAGGCTGGCCCTCGGCGGGGCTCGTCAGCGGAATGGCGAGCGCCACGACCACGCCGGCCAGCGTCGCGTGCACGCCCGACTTGAGCACGCACACCCAGATGAATATCCCGGTCAGCACATAGGGCGCCAGCCGCGCGACGCCGCGGGCGTTGAGGGTCCAGAGCACCACCATGCCCACGGACGCGAGCGCCAGCGAAAGCCACGACAGATGCTCGGTGTAGAACAGGGCGATGACGAGGATGGAGCCGAGATCGTCGAGGATGGCGAGCGCCAGCAGGAATATCTTGAGCGAGGACGGAATCCTCGGTCCGAGCAACGCGAGCACGCCGACGGCGAAAGCGATGTCGGTGGCGGATGGAATGGCCCAGCCCCGCAGAGCCGCCGGATCGCCCGCATTGATGGCGACGTAGATCAGCGCCGGCACCGCCATGCCGCCGATTGCGGCCACCGCGGGCAGCGCGGCCTGGCCGAAGGTGGACAGCTCGCCACGCAGCAGCTCGCGCTTGATCTCCAGCCCGACCAGGAAGAAGAAGATCGCCATCAGGCCGTCGTTGATCCACAGCAGCAGCGGCTTGTCGAGCGCGAGCGGGCCGATGCGCACGCCAACCGGCGTATCGAGGAACCCGTCGTAGAGCCGTGCCAGCGGCGAGTTGCTGGCGATGAGCGCCGCGACCGCCGCGGCCAGCAGCACCAGCCCGCCGGCCGCCTCGTGATGGAAGAACGCCAGCGCACCTTTGAGCTTGTCGCGGACCTCAGGGACGAGTGTCATAGGGACGCGCCGCCGGCCAGTTGTCGATCAACGCAACGATCGAGAAGGGGGAGAGCATGAAATTTGGCGTGTTCGAGCACATGGACGACAGCGGCGTCCCGTTGGGCCAGCAGATCGAGAACCGCATGAAGCTGGCCGAAGCCTACGACCGGCACGGCTTCTATGCCTATCATCTCGCCGAGCACCACGGAACGCCGCTGGGCCTTGCTCCCTCGCCCAACGTGTTCTTGGCGGCACTGGCGCAGAGAACGAAACGGCTGCGCTTCGGGCCCCTTGTCTATCTGCTGCCGCTCTACCATCCGCTGCGACTGATCGAGGAGATCTGCATGCTCGATCACATGAGCGGCGGCCGCCTGGAGGTGGGGGTCGGGCGCGGCGTGTCGCCGATCGAGGTCGGCTTCTTCGGCATCGACCCTGCCGACGCGCCCCGCCAGTTCCCGGAGGCGCTGCGGGTCATCAGGCAGGGTCTGACGTCAGAGGTTTTGAACTTCGCGGGCGAGTTCTACAATTTCAAGAACGTGCCGATGGTTTTGAGGCCGCTGCAGAAGCCCCATCCGCCGCTGTGGTACGGCGTGCAGACGCCCGACGCGACCGTATGGCCGGCGCGCGAGGGGGCGAACATCGCCACCCTGCAACCGGCCCCCGCGGCACGGCGGATCTGCGATCGCTTCCGCCAGGAATGGAGCACACTCGGTCACCCTCCGCACGCGACGCCACTTATCGGTCTCATTCGGCATATCGTCCTGGCCGAGAACGCGCAGGACGCGCTCGGCATCGCCGAGCGGGCGTATCGGCGCTGGCGCCGGCACATGGAGATTCTTTGGGTTCAGCATGGGCGCGAGCTGCCGCTGGCGCTGCCGCGCGAGATCGGGCCGCTGCTCGCCGACGGTGGCGCGTTCGCGGGCACGCCGGCCGACGCAACGCGGTTTATCGCTGAGCAGATGGAGGTATCCAGCGCCAACTATTTCATCTGCGACATAACTTTCGGCGATATCACGCTCGCGGAAGCGATGCGCACCGTGGACCTGCTCGGGCGGGAGGTATTACCGTCATTTTTCGATTAACGCAGCAGCACCGACAGCTGTAGCACTGTCTGGCCGGTGCTCGCGGCCAGCACACGGTCGAGATCGGTCAAACTAGCATCGAGCGCGGTTTCGACGGATTGGCCGTTCAGCAGGTATCCGAGCAACAGCCCAGCCAATAGGTCGCCCGCGCCGTTGGGAATGCCGGCCCGTGTGGCAGCCGAACGGCCTGCGTGATTGGCAGCGGTCACCAGCAGCGTCCAGATGCCTTGCGCCGAATTCAAGGCAGATGTCACCACCACGGTCGGCGGCCCCAGGCGCAGCGCCGCCTGCACGATCTCCTCGCTCGTCTCGGCTGAGGCTCCGGTCAGCCATTGCAGCTCGAACAGGTTGGGGGTCGCAATGGTCGCCAATGGCAAGAGCTTGTCGCGAATGGCCGCTGCCGTCTCTGCCGCGACATAGAGCCGACCCGCGTCGCCAAGGATGGGATCGACGAGCACTGGGATCGCGGGTCGGGTTTGCTTGATGCGTGAAATCGCGGCTGCCACAGCCGTCACCGAAGACTCGGAAGGGAAATAGCCGGTGAGCACGGCGTCGAGTGAAGTCCAGCAGCCATCGGCCTCGAGCGCGGAGAGCATCGCGCCCAGGTCATCGTGCGGCAGGTCAAACCGCACCAGCTTGCCAAGGCCCGGACGGCTGGCAAGCAGCACGGTCGGCAGAGCCCACACCTCGTGACCCAGCCACTGCAGCGCCGGCACGGTGGCGGCGAGGCCCACGTGCCCCCGCACGACATGCGAAGAAATCGCCAGAACGGTCGCCATGCCCCTTACTAGCGTGGTGATCGAGAAGTCCGCAACTCGCGCTGCTAAATCACGTTGCGCTCCCGCAGGGGCGCGTTGTCGACGATGCGGCCGTAACCGAGGCGCGACAGATCGAGGGTCTGGAATGCGCCGTGCACGATGAGCTCGGCAACCGCGCGGCCTGCGGCTGCTGCCTGCTGAGCACCGTGGCCAGAGAAGCCGTTGGCGAAGTAGAAGTTCGCCATCCTGGGGTGCGGGCCGATCACTGCGTTCTGATCGAGCGTGTTGTAATCGTAGTAGCCGGCCCAGGCATTCACCACCTTGACGCTCTCGAAAGCGGGAACGCGTGCGGCTAGATGCGGCCAGACTTGCTGTTCGAAGAAGCCGTGGTCGATCTGTTCGAGATCGGCGGCCGGCGGCTCCTGACCTTCCTCCGGCGACCTGCCGCAGATGAAGAATTGCCCTTCCGGTCGAAACCACACGCCAGAAGGATCGACCGTAAGAGGGGCATGGCGCAGCGCCCCGGGCACCTCGCGACAATCGATGACGTAGACGTAGCGCTTGCGCGGCTCGACCGGCAGCCTGATGCCAGCCAGCGCAGCGAGCTCACCGGCCCATGCGCCTGCCGCGTTGACGAGGTGTCCGCATACGATCTTGCTTCCGCTCGCGAGCGAAATGGCATCGACGCGGTCGCCGACCTGGATGCCAGTGACGCGGTCGTTGATCATCGTCACGCCGTTCGCGAGGGCGGCCTTGCGGAACAGGGTCGCGAGGCTCATGGGATCGAACCAGCCCTCGCCGGAGCGGCCGAAGCCGGCGGCGGCCACGCCTGCCGTCGCGAGCCAGGAGAAATGCCTGGCGAGATCAGCGGCGTCGAGCAGAGCGATGTCGGCTTGCATAGACTGCTGCAACGCGACGTTCTCGGCCAGCAGCGGCTGGCCTTCGGCAGTGGCCATGATCAGGTAGCCCTGCTCGCGAAAGGCCACGTCGGCCTCGGCGCCAAAGATGGTCTTGAGCCGGCGAAACATCGCCAGCGTGAACTGCGACATGGCGATGTTCTCCGGCGTCGAGAACTGCTGCCGCAATCCCCCGGCCGACCGGGCGGTGCTGCACGTCGCGGTAGCTGGGATCGCGCTCGATGAGGACGATGCGTCGGCCGCGAAAAGCGGTGTCCGTGCTCAGAAAATAGGCGGCGGCGCTGCCGACGATGCCCCCGCCGACGATCACGACATCTGCGGTTTCCACGTGCTTCGATCCGATGGTTCGGCGTTCAGGTCGAATCTGGCGGAACGCTCGGCCCATGCCAAGACCTGCCGCAATGCCGCCGCGCTGGCGAGCGGCACGAGCTTTGCCTAGGCTGGGCCTAACACAGCCAAGGAACGCACTCATGCAAATCCGCCCGCGCCGCAGCGTGCTCTACATGCCGGGCTCCAATGCCCGCGCGCTGGAAAAGGCCAAGTCGCTGCCAGCCGATGCACTGATCCTCGACCTGGAGGACGCGGTCGCGCCCGACGCCAAGGCGGCGGCGCGCGACCAGGTGTGCGCGGCGGTCAAGGGCGGGCGGCTATGGCCGGCGCGAGCTCATCATTCGCATCAATGCGCTCGACACGCCGTGGGGCAAGGCGGACCTGGAAGCAGCAGCGGCCGCGGCGCCCGATGCCGTTCTCGTGCCCAAGCCCGCCAACGGTGCCGACATTGTGCGGGCAACGGAGGCGCTTGCAGGCGCGCCTGCAAAGACGCGGCTGTGGGCCATGATCGAGACGCCGCTGGCCATCCTCAACGTCCAGGATATCGCCGCCGCCTCGCGCCTGGGCGGCGGGCGGCTGGCCTGCCTCGTCATGGGCACCAACGACCTCGTCAAGGAGACGCGCGCCGACCTCTCGTCCAACAGGCGGCCGGCGCTCTACTGGCTCTCCGCCACCGTCACGGCGGCGCGCGCCTATGGCCTCGACGTGCTCGACGGCGTCTACAACAATTTCAAGGATGCCGACGGCTTTCGCCGCGAGTGCGTGCATGGCCGCGCGCTCGGCTTCGACGGCAAGACGCTGATCCATCCCGACCAGATCGCCATTGCCAACGAGGTGTTCGCGCCGCCGGAGGCCGAGGTGGCCTTCGCGCGCAAGATCATCGCTGCCTTCGACCAGCCCGAGAACAAGGGCAAGGGAGTGATCACGGTCGAAGGCCGCATGGTCGAGCTGCTGCATGCAGAGATGGCACGGCGCACGGTGGCCATCGCCGAGGCGATCAACGAAAGGGCACAGCCATGAAGCTCTATCGCTATCTGACCGGACCGGACGACGACAGCTTCTGCCATCGCGTCACGGCCGAGCTCAACAAGGGATGGCAGCTCTATGGTCCGCCGGCGCTGACCTATGACCAGGAGCGCAAGCGCGTGATCTGCGGCCAGGTCATCACCAAGGAAGCGCCCGGAGAATACCGCCCTGGGATCAAGCTTTCCGAGCAGTGAGGGCGGCATCGTCGATGTGCTGGAGGATCGGCTTATGAGCGCCAAGGCGAAGCTCGGCCACTATTTCGAGGACTTCTCTGTCGGCCAGGTGTTGACCCACGCCACGCCGCGCACGATCACCACCGGCGATGTGGCGCTCTACACGGGCCTCTACGGCCCGCGCTTTGCCGTGCAGTCGTCGGACGCGTTCGCCAAGGCGGTCGGATACCCGCGGGCACCGGTCGATGATCTCCTGGTATTCCACACGGTGTTCGGCAAGACCGTGCCTGATATCTCGCTCAATGCCATCGCCAACCTCGGCTACGCCGAGTGCCGCTTTCTCACGGCGGTCTATCCCGGCGATACGCTGAGCGCCCGCTCAGAGGTGATTGGCCTGCGCGAGAACGCCAATCGCGCCTCCGGCGTCGTCTACGTGCGCACGACGGGCCGCAACCAGAACGGCGAGGCAGTGCTGGAGTACGTGCGCTGGGTGATGGTGCGCAAGCGCGACAAGGCCTCGCCGGCCCCCGAGCCGCTCGTTCCAAAGCTTGGCGAGCGGGTCGATCCGGCCGCCTTGGGCCACGCGGTGCCCGAGATCGACACCGGACGCTACGATTTCGCGTTGGCCGGCTCTCCGCACCGCTGGGGCGACTACGCAGCTGGGGAGAAGATCGACCATATCGATGCGATGACGCTCGAGGAGGCCGAGCACCAGATCGCCACGCGCCTCTATCAGAACACCGCGAAGGTGCACTTCAATCAGCATGAGCAGGCGCAGGGCCAGTTCAAACGCCGGCTCGTCTATGGCGGTGTGGTCATGTCGCTGGCCCGCGCTTTTTCCTTCAACGGCCTCGCCAACGCCTTCCATGTTGCCGCCATCAATGCCGGCCGGCATGTGGCGCCTTGCTTCGCCGGCGACACGGTCTACGCCTGGTCGGAGGTGCTGGAGACGGCCGAGATCGCCGGACGACGCGACATCGGCGCGCTACGCGCGCGGCTGGTCGCGGTCAAGAACCGTTCCTGCGGGGATTTCCCATTGCGAAACGCCGCGGGTGATTACGAGGAGGGCGTCATTCTCGACCTCGACCTGTGGCTGGTGCTGCCGCGATAAGAGGGCGGTGCACGATCGTCAGGGCGGCGGCTCTGGCATACAATACACCTATCCAGTCGGTCGCCCGGTTAGCCCGCGCGCTGGGACAATCGGCCGATTGCCGCCTATGCTGCACAGCGTTAGAAGCGCACGCGTCGCAAGCTTGAGCAGCGGGAGAATAAGCAGCATGGCAGAGCCCAGCGCGCGGCGGACGTCCGCTCTCCCCCCACCTCGGCATCTATCGCATGACGATCACGATGCTGATGTCGATCTTGCATCGCATTACTGGAGGGGCGCTGTACTTTGGCACCGTGCTGCTCGCTGCTTGGCTCGTCGCGGCCGCGATGGGGGAACGGCAGTTCGTGCTGGTGAACGACCTATTCGGCCATCCGGTCGGCAAGCTGGTGCTGTTCGGATATTCCTGGGCGCTCATTCATCACATGCTGGGGGGCATCCGGCACCTGATCTGGGACACCGGCCGCGCGTTGCAGCCCCGCTCCGCAGACGTGCTCGGGTGGCTGACCATCCTCGGCTCGCTCACGCTGACGGCTGCGGTGTGGGCCGTCGGGGTGTCGATGCGGGGAGGCTTGTGAGATGGGCCAGCGAACGCCGCTTGCCAAGGTTCGCGGCCTGGGCTCCGCCAAGGAGGGCACGGATCACTTCTGGAAGCAGCGGCTGACAGCCGTCGCCAACATCTTCCTCGTCTGTTTCCTGATCGTGCTGCTGGTCAAGCTTGCCGGTGCCGATCACGCCACCGTGAAACGCGCCCTGGCCAAGCCGCAGAATGCCATAGCGCTCCTGCTGCTGATCCTGTCCGGCGTCATGCATATGCGGCTCGGTATGCAAGCTATCATTGAGGACTATGTGCATTCCGAAGGGCGCAAGATCGCCGCCCTGATGCTAAACTCCTTCTTCGCGATCCTGATCGGGATCACCACCGTGTTTGCCGTGCTGAAGCTGAGCTTCGGGGCCTAACCATGCCGCAAGACCTTCGAGATACCGGCGGCGTCGCCAAGCCCGCCCTCAACGGCAAGGCATACCCCCTGACCGACCACACCTACGACGTGATCATCGTTGGCGCGGGCGGAGCGGGCCTTAGGGCAACATTGGGATGCGCCGAGGCGGGCCTCAAGACGGCGTGCATCACCAAGGTGTTCCCCACCCGCTCGCACACGGTGGCCGCGCAGGGTGGCGTGGCCGCCGCGCTCGGCAACATGGGCCCGGACGACTGGCGCTGGCACATGTACGACACCGTCAAGGGCGCCGACTGGCTGGGCGACCAGGACGCGATCGAATATCTCTGCCGCAACGCGCCCGAGGCCGTCTACGAGCTCGAGCACTATGGCGTGCCCTTCAGCCGCACCGAGGACGGGCGCATCTACCAGCGCCCGTTCGGCGGCATGACTACCGAGTACGGCGAAGGCCCGCCCGCGCAGCGCACCGCCGCCGCGGCGGACCGCACTGGGCACGCCATGCTGCACACGCTCTACGGCCAATCGCTGAAGCATTCTGCGGATTTCTTCATCGAATACTTCGCCATCGATTTGATGATGGATCAGGACGGGGCCTGCCGCGGCGTCATCGCGCTGAAGCTGGACGATGGCTCGCTGCATCGCTTCCGTGCCAAGAAGACGATCCTTGCCACCGGCGGCTACGGCCGCGCGTACTTCACCTGCACCTCCGCCCACACCTGCACTGGTGACGGCAATGCCATGGTGCTGCGTGCCGGCCTGCCGCTGCAGGACATGGAATTCGTGCAGTTCCATCCGACTGGCGTCTATGGCGCAGGCGTGCTCATCACCGAAGGCGCGCGCGGCGAGGGTGGGTATCTGACCAACAGCGCCGGCGAGCGCTTCATGGAGCGCTATGCTCCGCACGCCAAGGATCTCGCCTCCCGCGACGTGGTCTCGCGCTCGATGACCATCGAGATCCGGGAAGGGCGCGGGGTCGGCCCCGAGAAGGACCACATCTTCCTGCACCTCGATCATCTGGACCCGAAAGTCCTGGCCGAGCGGCTGCCCGGCATCACCGAGAACGCCAAGGTCTTCGCCGGCGTCGACCTGCGCCGCCAGCCGATCCCGGTGCTGCCGACCGTGCACTACAACATGGGCGGCGTGGCGACCAACTACATGGGCGAGACCCTGACCTCCAAGAGCGGCAATCCCGATTTCGTGGTGCCCGGCCTCATGGCCCTTGGCGAAGGTGCCTGCGTGTCGGTGCATGGCGCCAACCGGCTGGGCTCCAACTCGCTGATCGACCTCGTCGTGTTCGGCCGCGCCGCAGGCCTGCAATGCGCCAGGACGGTCGAGCAGGGGAGTGCGCAAGCGGATCTGCCGAGCGATGCGGCCGACCTCGCGCTATCGCGTCTCGACAAGTTCCGCAACGCCAAGGGCGGTACGCCGACCGCGAGCCTGCGCCTCCAGATGCAGAAGATCATGCAGAACCACTGTGCGGTGTTCCGCGACGGCCCGGTGCTCGAGGAAGGCGTGCAGAAGATCACGGAAGTGTGGAAGGGCTCAGACGACATTCGCGTCAGCGACCGGTCGCTGATCTGGAACACGGATCTCGTCGAGACCCTGGAATACGACAACCTGATCGGCCAAGCGGCCGTAACCGTGGTCGGCGCCAAGAACCGCACCGAGAGCCGCGGGGCCCACGCGCGCGAGGACTTCCCCAAACGCGACGACGACAACTGGATGAAGCACACGCTGGCCTGGGCCGACTATGCGAGCAAGAGTGTGCATCTGGGCTATCGGGCGGTGCACACGCACACCCTGACCAACGAGGTCGCCTATATCCCGCCCAAGCCGCGGGTGTACTAGGCCCGCGGATCGCGACTGGGCTCGACTCTGGCCTCGGCTAGTTGTCCGGCATGCATTGGGGAGAACGCCGTAGTGCGCTGGATCAGGTTCTCGCAGCAGGGTCGCACGGCCTACGGCATCCTGGAGGGCGACCGCATCAGCGAAGTCTCCGGTGATCCTTTCCAAGGTTACGAGAAGACCGGGCGCGCGCATGACCTGCGCGCGGTCAAGATCGAGGTGCCGGTCGTCCCGCCGACCTTCTATTGTGTCGGCCTCAACTACGCGGAGCACGTCAGGGCGGGAGCCGCCAGGCGGGGGGTCGCGCCGGATCTGCCGAAGCAGCCCGACGTCGGCTATCGCGCGGTCAATGCGCTCGTCGCGCACGAGGAGCCCGTCGTCATTCCCGCTGACGCCAAGCAGATCCAGTACGAGGGCGAGCTCGCCGTCGTCATCGGCAAGCGGGCGAAGCACCTGGGCGAGCAGGAAGCGCTGTCCTGCGTGCTCGGCTACACCATCGGCAACGACGTCAGCGAACGCACATGGCAAAAGTCTGACCGCACGCTGTGGCGTGCCAAGAGCACGGATACCTTCAAGCCGATGGGGCCATGGATCGAGACGGATGTCGATCTCGATGCGCTGGAGACGCGGGTGCGCGTCAACGGCGCCGAGACCACGCGCTTTCGCACCAATGCGATGCTGTTTGGCGTCGCCACCTACATCAGCACGATCAGCCGGTACGTCACGCTCTATCCGGGCGACATGATCTGGATGGGCACGGACGGGACCTCGCCCGATCTCAAGGCAGGCGATGTGGTCGAGGTGGAGATCACCGGCATAGGCACCCTGCGCAACCCCTTCGTTGCCGCCGACGCGCAAGGCTGATGTGCCGCATGTGCCGCTCTTACGTGCTGCGCCCCGGCTTCTGAACAATTCCCGCTGGTGTTACGTTACCAGGTGAACACGCTCGCCTCATCACCTGGGCCGGCCAAAAAGAACTCACGAGGAGGAAACGGAATGCCCTTGGTACGATTGCTATTGGCGGTGCCGATCCTTGCCGGGTTGACGCTGGTGGCCCTGGCAGGGGCCGCGGCCGCGCAGGCGCCGGAGATCCGCTTCGCCCGTCAATTCTCGATGGGATACCTGCAGTTCAACTTGATGGAGCACCATCAGCTGCTCGAGAAGCATGCCAAGGCCACGGGCCTTCCCGAGGTCAAGGTGGTGTGGGCCACCTTCAACAGCCCCGCCGCAATGAACGATGCCCTGCTGTCCGGCTCCATCGACATTGTCTCCGGGGGCGTGCCGGGTCTACTGACCATCTGGGCGCGTACGCGCGGCACGCCGAACGCGGTTAAGGGCGTTGCGACCTTCTCCTCCCAGCCGATCCTGCTCAACACGCGCAACCCGAGCGTGAAGAGCATCACCGACTTTACCGATCAGGACAAGATTGCAGTGCCAGCGGTGAAGGTCTCCCTGCAGGCGATGATGCTGCAGATGGCCGCCGCCAAGCAGTGGGGGCAGGCGAGCTTTGCCAAGCTCGATCCGCTGACCGTCACCATGTCGCCGCCGGATGCCACCATCGCGCTGCTAAGCGATACGCCGGGGATTACCAGCGTCTTCAGCGTGCCGCCCTTCCAGTTCCAGCAGCTGGAGAAGGCCGGCATCCACACCGTGCTTAACTCCTACGACGTGTTCGGCGGACCGCACACGTTCACCGTCGCTTGGACCTCATCCCAGTTCCGCGACAGGAACCCCGCCCTCTACAAGGCGCTGATCGCCGCCTTCGAGGAGGCGACGCAGATGCTCAACAAGGACGTGAAGCAGGCATCGCAATACTGGATCGACAATGTCAAATCCAAGCTGACGGTCGAGAAGGTTGCCGAGATCGCGTCCGGCAAGCAGGTGAAATGGACGATGGTGCCCGAGAGCACCATGAAGTATGCCGAGTTCATGCACGCCGTCGGCAGTATCAAGGCCATGCCGGCGGACTGGAAGGAGCTGTTCTTCCCGGAAGTGCACGCCCTGCCGGGGAGCTGAGGCGGCGCGGTTTGGTGGATTGCGATTGCGCGGCGCCCGTTCGCAGATGCACGCGACAAGCGCGAGGCCGCGCAGCTGATTGACCTTTGCCCGGGTGGAAGCGAAGCTGATCTCCGGAAGAAACAGAAGAGTTCCCTGGGAGGCAACGATGATCCGTAGTGTCGCCGCCGCCGCGGCCGCTCTCTTTGCCATTGCACACGTCCATCCGGCCGCAGCAGAGGCCACCACCTTGCGCGCTGCCAAGCAGTTCGGCCTCGGCTACGTGCAGTTCATGATCATGGAGGACCTGCAGCTCACCGAAAAGCACGCTAAAGCGGCGGGCCTGGGCGACATCAAGGTGGAGTGGAGCACGTTTCGCTCCTCCGACGTGATGAACGACGCGCTGCTGTCGGGCAACGTCGACTTCGTCTCCCTCGGTGTGCCGGGCCTCATGACCATCTGGGACCGCACGAAGGGCACGATCGACGTCAAGGGCGTCACCGCGCTCAACTCGATTCCCTTGGCTCTCAACGTGCGCAACCCCGACGTCAAGAGCCTCAAGGACTTCGGCGAGAAGGATCGCATAGCCGTGCCGGCGGCGAAGGTGTCGATGCAGGCAATCCTGCTGCAGATGGCCTGTGAGAAGGAGTTCGGGCCGGGCAACCACAGCAAGCTCGATCACATCGTGATCACCATGTCGCATCCGGACGCCACCATCGCCATGCTGACGGCCCAGAGGGACGTGACGGCGAACTTCTCCTCCGTCCCATTCCAGTATCGCCAGCAGAAGCAGGCCGGCATCCGCCAGCTGATGACCTCCACCGACATCCTGGGTGCGCCGGTGGCCTTCAACATCGTCTCCACGACGACCAAGTTCCGCGCCGAGAATCCCAAGCTCTACGCGGCGTTCCTGGCGGCGCTGAAGGAGGCGACCGAGATGGTCAACAAGGACAAGAAGTGGGCGGCCGAAGCTTACCTGCGGCTTTCCAAGGACAAGATGCCCTTGGACGAGCTGATGGAGATCATCCAGCGGCCGGACGTGCAGTTCACGACCAAGCTCACGCCCATCGACAGCATGATCCAGTTCATGGCGCGCACCGGCAACTTCAAGAACAAGCCCACGAGTGCCTCCGAGCTGCTGTTCGCCGAGGCGCAGCAATAGGCTTCTCCCTTTCCCCGTTTGCGCTGAAGGTCAAGCAAGCCTTCGGCACGACGTGAGAACAAAACTTACTCCGACGGTACTACGCCGCCCCTCACCCTAACCCTCTCCCCACCCGGAAGAGGCATGGGGAGAGGGAACTGAGGAGAACCCGGTGAATGAAAGCAGGCAAGGGTCGATGCCGCTCCTGGCGGTCGCCGGCGTCACCCTGCAGTACAAGACCCAGCACCACCTGGTGACGGCGACCTACCGCGTGAGCTTCGACGTGGCTCTTGCCGACCGCTTCGTGGTGCTCGGGCCTTCCGGCTGCGGCAAATCGACGATCCTAAAGGCGGTCGGCGGCTACATGGCGCCTACCGAGGGCACCATCAAGCTCAAGGGGCAAGCGATCCGCAGGCCTGGCCCCGATCGCGTCATGGTGTTCCAGGAGTTCGACCAGCTCCTCCCCTGGAAGACCGTGAAGAAGAACGTGATGTTCGCGCTCGAATCCTCCGGCAAGCTTCGAGGCAAGGCGGCGGAGGAGAAGGCGATGGAGAGCATCGCCAAGGTCAAGCTCAGCAAGTTCGCCGACGGCTACCCGCACACGCTCTCGGGCGGCATGAAGCAGCGCGTGGCCATCGCCCGCGCGCTGGCCATGGAGGCCGACATCCTGCTGATGGACGAGCCATTCGCCGCGCTCGACGCCCTGACCCGCCACCGCATGCAGGACGAGTTGCTGCAGCTGTGGGAGGACACGCGCTTCACCATGCTGTTCGTCACGCACTCCATCCCCGAGGCGGTGCGCATCGGCAATCGCATCCTGCTGCTCTCTCCGCATCCGGGCCAAGTGCTCGCCGAGCTCAACAGCTCAGGCACCGACGAGCCCGACCCGGGTTCAGGCCGCAAGCTGTCCGAGCGCATTCACGCCATGCTGTTCGCCGACGAGATCGAACCCGCAGGAGCGGTCCCATGACCGACGCGTCGATCGCCGCACCGGTTCCGCCATTCCGGCCCGAATTCGTGCGCCAGGGGGCTCTTGCCAAGGAGTTCGGCGTCGTCGAGAAGCCGCTCAATGTGTGGGAGCGGCTCTACAACAACGCCGCGGTGCGCAAGACCGTGCTTCTCCTGCTGCTGGCGGTCATTTGGGAGTGGTACGCGCGCCACCTCAACAATGCGCTGCTGGTGCCGACCTTCTCGGAGACGTTCATCACGTTCATCGAAGCAATCAGGTCCGGCGAGCTGCCGGGCAAGGCCGCCAACTCCGTCCGCCTGCTGCTGCAGGGTTATGCGCTGGGCCTGGGGCTCGCCTTCCTGCTCACGGCGCTGGCGATGCTCACCCGCATCGGCAACGACCTGCTCGAGACCTTCACCTCGATGTTCAACCCGCTGCCGGCGATCGCGCTCCTCCCCCTGGCCCTGATCTGGTTCGGGCTCGGCGACAAGAGCATCATCTTCGTATTGATTCATTCGGTGCTGTGGGCGGTGGCGCTCAACGCCCATTCCGGCTTCCGCGCGGTCTCGACCACGCTGCGCATGGTCGGGCGCAACTACGGCCTCACCGGCCTGCCGTTCGTCATCAAGATCCTGATCCCTGCAGCCTTTCCGAGCATCCTGACCGGGCTCAAGATCGGCTGGGCGTTCGCTTGGCGCACGCTGATCGCGGCAGAGCTGGTGTTCGGCGCCAGCTCGGGCAAGGGCGGGCTCGGCTGGTTCATCTACGAGGCCAAGAACACGCTCGACATTCCCTCCGTGTTCGCCGGCCTCTTCACAGTGATCCTGATCGGCCTGATCGTGGAGAACCTGATGTTCCGCAACATCGAAGCCGCGACCGTGCACCGGTGGGGCATGCAATCCTGAGAGGGCGGCCGGCAAGCCGGTCAGCGCCTCCGCTCCCTCATTGGCCCAATCGCACAAGCCTGGCTTTCGCCTCGGTGGCGCCGAGATCGAGCGCTCGCGCGTACCATCTCTTGGCCTCGGCCGCATCGGGCATCAAGCCGTGCGTGCTCAGGCGTGCAAGCTCGTGCGGGTCGTGTGTTTCGGCGAGTTTGAAAGCACCAGCAGCAAGCCCAGCCTGCGCTGCGCGAAGGAAATATTGCCGGGCAACGACGATGTTGCCCTGGCTCAGGTGCTGGTCACCCATGCTGACCAGCCTCTCGGATTGGGTGGTGGCGGGTGTGGGCTGCTGGCTCGCGGCAATGGCCTGATCCGTCGCAACCTTGGCTTGCCGTACTTTTTCGGCCCTTGCCTCTTCGGCGCGCCTCGCCTCCTCAGCTCTCTTGGCTTCGGCCAAGCGCTCTTCCTCGGCCTTTCTGGCCGCAGCCTGTCGTCTCGCCTCCTCGACCTTCGCTTCTTCGGCTCGCCTCGTTTCCTCGGCTCTCTTGGCTTCCGCGAGACGCTCCTCTTCCGCTTTCCTGGCCGCAGCCTGTCGCCTCGCCTCCTCGGCCTTCGCTTCTTCGGCTCGCCTCGTTTCCTCGGCTCTCTTGGCTTCCGCGAGACGCTCCTCTTCCGCTTTCTTGGCCGCAGCCTGTCGTCGCGCCTCCTCCGCTCTCGCCTCTTCGGCGCGCCTCGCTTCCTCCGCTCGCTTGGCTTCGGCGAAACGCTCCTCCTCGGCCTTCTTGGCCGCAGCCTGTCGTCGTGTCTCCTCGGCTTTCGCCTCTTCGGCTCGTTTGGCTTCCTCCGCTCGCTTGGCTTCCGCGAGACGCTCCTCTTCCGCCTTCCTGGCCGCAGCCTGTCGTCGTGCCTCCTCGGCCTTCGCCTCTTCGGCTCGCCTCGCCTCCTCCGCCCGCTTGGCTTCCGCCAGGCGCTCGTCCTCCGCCTTCCTGGCCGCAGCCTGTCGGCGTGCGACAGCGGTGGCGGCCTCCGCCTGTTCGACCAACCTTGTCACCTCTGCCTTCTTGGCTTCGGCCAGGCGCTCTTCCTCCGCCTTGTTGGCCGCAGCCTGTCGGGGTGCGTCCTCGGCGGCCTTCGCCTGTTCGGCTGCCCTTGCCTCCTCGGCCCTCTTGGCTTCGGCCAGGCGCTCGTCCTCCGCCTTCTTGGCCGCAGCCTCGGGCGTGCGTCCTCGGTCGGGGCTTCAATGAACAGAAACGAACGTGCCGACGCGAGGATGACGAGATCCTTCTTCGTGATAGCGAGGAAGATGATCAGAACTGGAGCTGCTCGCTTCGCTAGCCGATACCGACCATTTTGAGCCGGTCCAAAGCCAACAACGGCACTTCCCATACTCCGGTGGCGATTGCCTTGCCCGCTGAGAAGGTGACCGACTTCGGCAGACCAGTAATCATTATGGAGCAGTCAGCGGGCACGGGATTTGCCGAATCCACTTGCACATGGAAATCCAACTCCGTGGCCGCCTCCGCCGCTTATTTGGGGCGCAATGACGAGCTTCGGCTCGCTGGCGCCAGCTGCAGCAGTGTCGCGGCCAAGACGAGAAGGAACAAACCGCAGGTCCACCGCAGCACCCTTCTCGAGCTGCCAACGTCGATGGCCGCCCGGTCGATCCGATCGCCTTGCCGTCGCAGACATGAGGATCACCTGTCAGATTGGGGCCTGCCCTTTCGATCGCCACCAGCCCGAGGCAGGTACTTTTGCAGCAGCCTGTTCTGCTCTGACGGGTCTCCTGGGACGAGACGCGCAATAGCCTGTTTGAGAGCCGCGCCACCATCTGCCGAGGGGTCAGTTTTCGCGGCAGCTGCCGCGACGAGCTTGTCCTGGACAGGTCGGAAACGCCGCCAGCCCGGCACGTTCGCCGCAAGGTTCATCTCTTTCCATTTCGGGTGATAGCCAGCCTCTGTCTGCAGCTTGGGCAACCGCTCGAACATATAGTCGACCAGGCGCGCGAGGCGCGTGTACCGCTCGCTTCCTTGCGGCCAGGCGTAGACCGCGAGCACGGCGGGCACCGCTATCGTCTGAATGCTCGCTCCGTCTGGAATGAGACCCGGATAATCGGCCGCCTCGAGGTGAGCCGGCAGATAGTACTCTTCGAGCTTTTCGGTGAGCGGAACCGGGAGGAACTTGAATCCCTCCGGCCACTTGCGCTTCACGAACGGATCCAGGGGCTTCGAGGAGACGAACACAACGGCGGCATACTTGTTGCTCTTGGCCATTTCGGCCATCGCCACGGGATGGGGATTGAAATGCGGCTCCACCTTGATGCCGAGCCGCTCGAAAATGATCGGCCCGGAATACGCAGCGGCGGTGCCATGCGTATTGAAGTTCACCGGCTTTCCGGCGAGATCGTCCAGGCTCTTGATCTCCGGACGGACGAACACGTGCAGCTCGGACGGGAACAGGTGCGTGATGAAGTGGATGCGCTGCTCGATGTTGGAGATCCGCGTGTCCTTCTTGAAGTGCTCGAGCACGTCGCCGTAGATGATCGCCGCATCGATGCCGCGCACGTACAGGAGATCGTAGACGTTCTCGAACGGTCCGCGTGTCACGATGGGAAACACGCGCATGTTGCTCGCCGTCGTCGACAACGCGAGCAAGCTCGGTGGCGAAGCGCAGAGGCGCACCCTCGAGCTGACCGGCGGCGAGCCCGATCGTCGATGCGTTGAGCTTGCTGCGCATCTCCACTTCGTAGGGGCTGCGCTTCGGCGCCTGCTGCCGCGACGGCTTCTGTCCCGGCCAGTGAAAGGGCGCCAATATGCCGCTGATCCAAACAGCGGCTTGAAGCGTCCGTGGGCTCTTGCCTGGCGTCATGTTTCCCCACGACCCTGAAAAATCCGGCTGCGCGCTGTCAACGTCCCGAGGGACGAATGTAGGCGTAGCCCTTCTCCTGCAGCTCGATCAGGCGCACCACGCCCGATGGAACCAGTTTGGCTTCACTCATGAGAGGCACATCCTTGCCTTCCTGCTTCGACATGCCGGCCTGCGTGTTGCCGCACGCGGAGAACGCGACCTCCGGCGCAGCCACCGACATCTCGGCAATCCGCTGCCTGACAGGGCTCGTGTCGGCGCGCAGCATGTGCAGGCCCGGCCCGTAGGTGACGATCTCGATCGCGACCGTCTCACCCTTCTTCTGGTAGTGGTCGAGGACGTTCTTGGCGTTGTTGAGCGCCAGGTTCATCACTTTGGCATCGTTGTCGTCGACGTGGATGGCGACCTTGTGTGATGCAGCAGCCGAACGTTCGGGTGTGCGCTCTTGAGCAATGCGACGATGGCGCAGAACAGTAGCGCCGAGCCAATGAGAGGCACAGCCCTAGCAAGCCATGATCGTGTCGTGCGCACCATGCGAGAACCTTCGTGGTTCGAATGCAAGCGCGTCAGCTAAGCCCAAGGGGAAGGCGTGTTCGATCTCAATGTCTTGTCAAGGTTACTGATGGACGATCACGCAACAGGCGAGGTTGTCGCTGACAGATTAAGCATCTTCCTGCTCTGGAGCAGGATCGCTTCGGATTGAATCACTTTGCCCCAACGGCAACGTAGCGGCCGAAGCGTGAATCCTGCTCCATTCATGGACTTGAGAGCAAGATTTACGTTCCATGATCGAAGCGAAGCGCTTCGATCAGAAACGATCTTGCTAGGCTCTCTCCAGCCAGCCGGCGTAGCGCACGATCAGGCCCAGCAGCGGCAGACGTGCTTCCGCTTCGAAGTGGTAGCGATCCTCGCGCTGCAACTCGAACGTGCGCACCGAGGGGCCGAGCCAGCGTGGCAACGGCAGACCCAGGACGCGCACGCCCTCGAGCTTCAGAGCCATACCAACGGCCGAGGTATCGAGCGCAAAGACGAAGACGGCCAGCCCGACCCGTTCGCGCAGCAGGCCGGCGCGCTCGTACTGCACGGAGCGGAATACCTTGCTGCCGAACCTCCGCAGCCAGATCTCCCTGCCTTCGATGGGGTCCAATACCACCTGCAACGTCTGATCGCGGCCCGCCGTCGGCAGCCCGAACAACGACGCCAGCATCCTGCTGAGGAGCGATCTCCCACGTTCCACGTCGGCACGACCCGCCCACACGCTGGGGGTCGTGATGTCGTGCAGCTCGGCGACGCGGGCCGGCAACTGCGCGAAGCGCGGGCCTAGAAGCCGACGGTAAAGGGGGAGCATCATGCGGCGCCCGCGCTGACGTCGAGGTCGGCGACGTCGGCCAGGAGGTCGGCGAGAGTGAAGAGTCCGAGGCAGGGCATGGCCCCGCGGATTTGCAGCGCGCCGCTGAGAAGCTGCTTGGCCAGCAGCACCGCAGGTGCGGCGGGTACGTAGGGCCCATGCCCGCTGCCGGCGACGAGCGACCAATCGATTCTTCTGGGGCTGCCATCCTCACCCAGGCCTTCCAGCGCGACGAGCATGCCGCTGCGGTCGGAGCCGAGGAAGCCCAGCAGGCGCTTGGCCGCCAACAGAGGGCGGGCCAGCCGCTGCGGGTTTCCGAGTACGCCCGCGCGAACCAGCCAGGATAGGCCCCAGAGCCCGATATGGAACGTGCCGACTTCGAGGGCGGCTCGCACCGCGATAGTCTCGAGGCCGGGATAGCGGGACGGAAACAGATCGAGGTCAGGTGCGTCGCAATGGCTGGTCCAGCGGACGCCGAGGCCGGGCACAGTGCGGCGCTCCAGCCCTTGCCAGCCGTGAACGGGCTTGTGCCCTCCCGTCGCGAGCAGCGGGCGCCCCAACGCGCTCAGAATGGATCGCGTGGTGGCAAGGCCCGGATCGAAGCTGTTTCCGGGCGAAATCACGGTGATGACCGAGCGTATGGATGCGAACTGCGGCGCATGGGCGTCGAGCACCGCCCCCGAGACAGCCGGCACCGTGCTGGCACCGCTGACGACCAGCACGTCGGCGTCACGGGCCTCCTTGTCGAGCGCTCGGATGCCGGTCACGAAGGTGCGCGCATCGGCAAGGTCGAGATAGTGCACGCCTGCCGCGACGCACGCCCGAGCGACCCGGTAGTCCTGCTGCTGGTAGGGACCGCAGGCGTTGATCAGCACCGCCGGGCAATGTGCGGCAAGGTCGGAGGCTGTGATCTCGGCTGCGTCCAAGCGTAGGGCCGTCACCTTTGTCGCGCCGGCGATCTCGAACTCCATGGCAGCGTCGAGCGCCCGCTCGCGTGTGCGCCCGGCGATCACGACCTCGACGTCGGGCTGGTGCGCCAGCCGCTGAGCGACGCGCGCGCCAAAGGCCCCGTAGCCGCCGAGTACCAGGATGCGCTGCAAGTTGGTCCCCGCTCGCGGAGCTATACCCGCGCGATTTGAAACTCAGGCCTTGGTGGCAGTCTCGGCGGCCTGGCCAGGCGGCACCTCCTTCTCCGTGGCCGCCGTCTTGATCTCGCCGCTCAGCCGGTCGGACAGGGCGAGCAGCACGCTTGACACCACGAACACAACATGAATGACCACGTACCACATCAGCTCGCGGTCCGACGCGGTCTTCACCGCCATGAACTGCTTCAGGAGCTGGATCGCTGAGATCGCGACGATCGATCCGAGCAGCTTGATCTTCAGGGCCGTGAAGTCGATCGAGCCCATCCATGCGGGCCAGCTGCGGTGCGTGGTGTGGTCGATCCTGGACACGAAATTCTCGTAGCCCGAGAAGATCACGATAAGCACCAGCGCCCCCGTCAGCGCCAGGTCGACAAGACTCAGCATGCCGAGAATCGCCTCCGTCTCGCTGATCACCAGCGCTCTCACCGCCAAGTGATAGAACTCCTGCACGAACTTGATCAGCAGGATGACGATGCCGAGCGCCAGCCCCACGAAGAACGGGGCGAGCAGCCAGCGGCTGGCAGTGAGCAGCCGCTCCAGCAAGTTCTCCAAGGTGCGTGTGCGTTCGTTCATGGCCGCCCACCCTCACGGAAAAGTGGTCTGCAGCGGTGTATGGCACGCGGCTCTGGCGCCGAGCAAGACGCGGCGCGCCATCCTCGTGGTCTAATGGCACCTATGAACCGGCCCCCGCGAGCCCCCGCTTCTCCAGCAGCGCCTTGGTGGTCGGGAGCCGCCCGCGGAATGCTTTGTAGGCGTCGGCCGGGTCGCGCTTGCCGCCAGCGGAATAGATGCTCTCGTAAAGCCTCTTGGCGATGCCACGATCGAAGATGTTGCCCACCTCCTCGAACGCCCCGAAGGCATCGGCGTCCATCACCTCCGACCACATGTAGCTGTAGTAGCCGGACGCATAGCCGCCGATGATGTGCTGGAAGTGCGGGATGCGATGGCGCATGCCGATCTCGGCCGGCGCGCCGATCCTGCCGAGCGTCGCCTTCTCGAAAGCATCGACGTCGAGGCCGCCCGTGTCCTCCAGCGCGTGCAGGTCGAGGTCGACGATGGCCGCGGCCACGTATTCCACCGTCGCGAAGCCCATGTTGAAATTGCGCGCCGCCTTGATCTTGGCGAGCAGCGCTTCCGGGAGCGCCTTGCCGGTCTTGTAGTGCTTGGCGAACCGCTTGAGCACGGCGGGGTGCATCATCCAGTGCTCGTAGAGCTGCGAGGGCAGTTCCACGAAGTCCTTCTCCACGCTGGTGCCGGACACCGTCGGATAGGTCACGTTGGACAGCAGCCCGTGCAGGCCGTGCCCGAACTCGTGGAACAGCGTGCGCGCGTCGTCGATGCTGAGCAGTGCCGGCTCGCCCGGCGCGCCCTTGGCGAAGTTCATCACGTTGACGACGATCGGGCGCACCTCTTTCGCGTCGAGCTTGTGCTGGTCGCGCCAGCCCGACATCCAGGCGCCCGAGCGTTTGGAGGGCCGCGCAAAGTAGTCGGCAAGGAACAGGCCGATGTGACGGCCGTCCGCGCCCGTCACCTCGAAGCAGCGCACCTCGGGGTGATAAACGGGCAGATCGTCGCGCTCCTTGAAGCTCACGCCAAACAGCCTGTGTGCCACGTCGAAGGCCGCGGCGATGACGTTGTCGAGCTGCAGGTAGGGCTTCACCTCGGCCTCGTCGACGTCGAACTTGGACTTGCGTACCTTCTCCGCATAATAGCGCCAGTCGCTTCCAGCGACCTTGAAGTTGCCGCCTTCCGCCAACACGGCCTTCTGCAGGTCGTCGCGCTCCTCTTGGGCGCGCGCTTTGGCGGGCGCCCACACGTCCATCAGCAGCTTGCGCACGCTGGCCGGCGTCTTGGCCATGGTGAATTCCAGTGCCGCGTCGGCCGCCGTCTTGAAGCCGAGCAGCCGCGAGCGCTCGGCGCGCAGAGCCAGCATCTCGGCAATGATCCCGCGGTTGTCGGTCTTGCCCCCGTTGGCGCCGCGCTGCCGCCAGGCCGTGAACGCCTTCTCCCGCAGGTCGCGACGGGCCGAGAACTGCAGGAACGGCTCGATGCTGGAGCGCGACAGGCTGATGGCGTGCTTGCCCTCGTGGCCGCGCTCGTTGGCCGTCTGCGCGGCCGCCGCGCGCACCGCCTCCGGCAGGCCGGCCAGCTCGTCCTCGGTTTTCAGCACGAGGAGGAAAGCCTGCTCGTCTGCCAGCACGTTCTGGCCGAACTTGGTGCCGAGCGTGGCCAGGTGCTCGGCAATCGCCGCCATCCGCTTCCTGGCCTTGGCGTCGAGCGCGGCGCCGGATTTGATGAAGCCACGGTGGTAGCGCTCCAGCACGCGCGTCTGCTCCTCGGTGAGGCCGAGGTTGCCCTTCTCCTTCATTAGCGCATCGACGCGCCGGAACAGCCGGGCGTTCTGGTAGATGCGCATGGCGTGCTTGGCGAAGCGCGGCGCCACCTTGCGCTCGATCGCCTGGATCGTCTCGTTGGTGTCGGTGCCCGCGAGATTGTAGAAAACGGCCGCCACGCGATCGAGGCCGCGCCCGGCCCGCTCCAGCGCCTCGATCGTGTTCTGGAACGCCGGCCTAGCCGGGTCCTTGGCGATCACCTCGATTTCCGCGACGTTGTCGGCAAACGCCTGGTTGAAAGCCGGCACGAAATGCTCGTCGCGCACGCGGTCGAACGGCGGCATCTCGAACGACGTCTTCCATTTCCCCAGCAAGGGATTGCTGGCCTGCCGTGCCGCCTTCCCGCTGCTCCTGCCGGCTTTAGCCTTTTTCTTCGACGCTGTGGGTCTTGATTTCCTGGTCGCCATCAACCGCATCCTGCTCTTCCCGCGATCAGACTACGCTCACTTCCAAATCGCCCACGCCGTCGACGTGGCCCTTAAGCTTGTCGCCCTTCTTGATGGCGCCGACGCCGGCTGGCGTGCCGGTGAAGATCAGGTCGCCCGGCTTCAGCTCGAACAGGGTCGACAGGAAGGCGATCTGATTCGGGATGTCCCAGATCATTTGGCTCAAATCGCCGGTCTGCTTGCGCTCGCCGTTGACGTCGAGCCAGATCGCACCTTTTGACGGGTTCTCGACTTGCCTGGCCGGAACGAGCGCAGTACAGGGCGCGGAATGCTCGAAGGCCTTGCCGACCTCCCACGGCCTCTGCAGCTTCTTCGCCTCGGCCTGCAGGTCGCGGCGCGTCATGTCGATGCCGACGCCGTAGCCGAATACGTGGCCCATCGCATCAGCCGGCCTGATATTGGTGCCGCCGGATTTCAGCGCTACCACCAGCTCGATCTCGAAATGCACGTCCTTGGTCGCGGGAGGGTAGGGAAACCTGCCGTCGGTGACGACGTTGTCCGGGTTCTTCTGGAAGAAGAACGGCGGGTCTTTGGTATCGCCGCCCA
Source organism: uncultured Alphaproteobacteria bacterium (assembly GCA_963827545.1). Lineage (GTDB taxonomy): Bacteria > Pseudomonadota > Alphaproteobacteria > Rhizobiales > Hyphomicrobiaceae > AWTP1-13. The sequence goes on along the minus strand of CAWHBI010000035.1, from coordinate 140,511 downwards.
TCTCCTTGGTGTGCTCGGCGTAGTTGCGGCCCACGCAGTAGATGCGGCGGATGGGGAAAAGCTGGTCCGAGCCCTTGATGGGCAAGGTGGGCTGCGGGACGGGCGTGAACTCATAGCTCATCGGAAGGGGCCTTCTCAGGATGCAAACCGGCATTCCTAGCAGACAAGCCGGCCCCCGTCAGGCGGCTTGAGCGCAGCCGTCGCTGGCTCCCTCGCAGACATGTGAACGAGCGGATCCCGATGCCGTGCGTTGACGAACATAGGGGAGGTGGCCGGGAAAGGTGCTCAATGCCCGCGTTTCGCTTGGCTCTCTCAGCGACAATCGCCGCGTGCTTCGCCACCGCCGTCGCTCCTGACGCCACAAACGCGCAAAGCCACGGACAGGGTGGAAGCGGCGCTGGAACCGTGACCTCGCCCAGCCCGTCGCCGCTTGCAACGACACCAGGCACCAGCACCGGGGCGCAGACTTCCCCATCTTCGCAAACCACCGCGACGACCCCGCCCTCTTCGGCCATCGGAATTCCAGCGCAGCAGCAGCCACCGGTCGCGCCATTGTCGCCTCCGGTCGAAACGACCACGCCTTCCGGCGGCGGATCAGCCAGGGCCGACAAGTCGGCTACGACCTCAACGTCGGGCACAACCACCAATTCGGCGGCGCCGAGCACCCCCGGCGGCGGGGGCAAGACGCTGCAGGACTGCATGGGCTTCTGGGACAAGGCGACGCACATGACGAAGCAGCAGTGGCGGGACGCCTGCCAGCGCGTCCAGAGCCGGCTCGAGAACCTAAAGCCGTAACCGGCACTGGGATATGTCGCGGCCAAAAGCTCCGTCATCGCTTCATAGCGGCTTTTGCGCTGCGTGTTGTCGCTTCCAGCTCGCGTACACGTGATTGATTGAACGGCGGAAACGCTGTGCTCAGACGTTGATGGGCCAGGGCACCACCGGAAAACGGATGTGTCTCATGCCCGCTCTCCGCTATCTCTCTCTGGCGGCCGTCGCCGCAAGCCTGCTCATCACCGGCACGCCCGATGCCGCGAGCGCGCGAGGCGGCGGCCACGGTGGGATGCGGGCTGCGCCGGGAATCGCTGGTCTGCACAAGGCGATGCCACTCGCTCTGGCGCCGGGCAATGAGCAGCAATCAGCGCTCGACACCAAGCAATCGGGCTCGCAGGCACCATCCCAGTCTCAGGCCGCTGCCGCTGCGGCCGTTGCTGCTGCGACCCAGAGCACGCCCGTTCCGGATGCTCCGCTGCCCTCGTCCACCATTGCGGCGCCCATCCCCCAGATGCCGGCAATCGCGCCCCTGTCACCGCCGCCCGCCCAATCGCTAGAGTCAAGCGGCGGCACGCTGACAACGAGCACGATCCCCTCGTCGACGGCCTCGAGCGCGAGCCCGAGCGAATCGGCACCCAGCACGCCTGGTGGCGGCGGCGAGACGCTGCAGGACTGCATGGGCTTCTGGGACCAGGGCACGCACATGAGCCGTGCCGAGTGGCGCGCTGCCTGCACGCGCACACTGAACCGGCTGGATCTCTACACGCCCGTGCCTTGACCCAGGCCGATATGCCTAGGTTTGCCTTCTGCGCCGCGCGAAGGCGCTCGAACTGCAACGCGCCCGCGTCAGCCTGGCGTGACAAGCTTCACGCATGACAATTACGCTCACGCCAGAACAGCAGAAGCGCCTCGAGGCCGCGGTTGCGGCAGGGCAGTTCGCTTCCGTCGAGGAGGCAGTGCGCTTGGCGGTCGACAGCCTGATGGGCGCGGACGCCGACGCTGACGATCTCTCCTGGGCAAAGCCCTACCTCGACGAGGCACGCGCTGAGATCGCACGCGGTGAGACCCTGTCTGTGGAAGAGGTCTTTGCCGAAACGGATGCTTGGCTCAAGAAACGCGGCGCTTGAAACGCGGCGCTTGATGGTCAAGGTCCGCCTGTCGTTCCGGGCGCGGCTGGACCTTCTCTTGGTGCTGGATTACTCAAGCGACGTCGCAAGCTCCCGCATGGCGCGCAAGTACGATAGTGATTTCAAGCGCGCGATAAGACGCCTGGCTCGCTTTCCGGGTATGGGCAGCCCGCGACCGCACTTCGGATCCGACGCACGAATGGTGAGCGTCGATCCTTACCTGATCTTCTACGACGGCGGCCCCCAGAGCGAGACCGTGCACGTGCTGCGGATCCTGCACGGCCACCGCAACATCACGCCCGAGCTGATCGCGCGCGGCCGCGAGCCCTGACATCTCGCGTGCTCAATGGATCTCCGGCTCCGGCGTTGGCGCGCCGTGCTCGAGGAAATCGAAATCGCAGCCCTCGTCGGCCTGGCCGATGTGCTCCTGGAACATGCGGCCGTAGCCGCGCTCGTAGCGCGGCGGCGGCGCCACCCACGCCGCCCGGCGCCGCGCCAGCTCCTCGTCCGAGACGTCGAGATGCAGGCGCCGCGCGCCCACGTCCACCTCGATCTCGTCGCCCGTCTGCACCAGCGCCAGTGGCCCGCCGACGAAGCTCTCAGGCGCCACGTGCAGGATGCAGGCGCCATAGCTGGTGCCGGACATGCGCGCGTCCGAGATGCGCAGCATGTCGCGCACCCCGGCCTTCACCAGCTTCCTCGGGATCGGCAGCATGCCCCACTCCGGCATGCCGGGTCCGCCCTTGGGCCCTGCGTTCTGCAGGACCACCACATGGTCCGGCGTGACATCGAGGTCGTCGCGCTCGATCTCGGCGGCCATGTGGTTGTAGTCGCGGAACACGATCGCCTTGCCGCGATGCTGGCGCAGGCGCGGCTCCGCGGCCGACGGTTTCATCACGGCCCCGCGCGGCGCGAGATTGCCCTTGAGCACCGCCGTGGCGCCTTCCGCATAGATCGCCTTGTCCAGCGAGCGGATGACGTCGGCATGGAACACCTCGGCGTTCTCGATGTTCTCGCACGACGGTGCGGCCGTTGACGGTCATCGCGTGGCAATGCAGCCGGTCGCTCAGCAGCTTCATCAGCGCCGGCAGGCCGCCGGCGTAGAAGAAGTCCTCCATCAGATGCGCGCCCGACGGGCCGCACGTTGGCGATCACCGGCACCTTGCGCGAGATCACGTCGAACTGCTCCAGCGACAGCGCGATGCCGGCCCGGCGTGCCATGGCGACCACGTGGATGATGGCGTTGGTCGAGCCGCCCATCGCCATGTGCACGGTGATGGCGTTCTCGAACGCGGCGGGCGTGAGGATCTTGGCGGGCGTCAGGTCCTCCCACACCATGTCGACGATGCGCCGGCCGGCCTGAGCGCACATGCGCGGGTGGGCGGCGTCGGCTGCGGGAAGCGAGGAGGCACCCGGCAGCGTCAGGCCCAGCGCCTCGGCGATCGCCATCATGGTGGCGGCCGTGCCCATGGTCATGCAGGTGCCGAACGAGCGGGCGATGCCACCTTCGATCTCCGCCCAGGCGGCTTCGGAGATCGTGCCGGCCCGCTTCTCGTCCCAGTACTTCCACACGTCCGAGCCCGAGCCCAGCATCTGCCCGCGCCAGTTGCCCCGCAGCATGGGCCCGGCAGGGCAGTAGATCGCCGGCAGCCCCATGGAGATGGCGCCCATGATCAGGCCCGGCGTGGTCTTGTCGCAGCCGCCCAGCAGCACGGCGCCGTCGATCGGGTGCGAGCGCAGCAGCTCTTCCGTCTCCATGGCGAGGAAATTGCGGTAGAGCATGGTGGTGGGCTTGACGAACGGCTCGGCCAGCGAGATCGCCGGCAGCTCCAGCGGGAAGCCGCCGGCCTGCAGCACGCCGCGCTTGACGTCCTCGGCGCGCGAGCGCAGGTGCGCGTGGCAGGCATTGATGTCGCTCCACGTATTGATGATGCCGATGACGGGCTTGCCCTGCCAATCCTGCGCGTCATAGCCGATCTGGCGCAGCCGCGACCGGTGGCCGAACGATCGCAGGTCCTCCACGCCGAACCAGCGGTGCGAGCGTAAGTCTCCAGGGGCTTTCGACTTGGACATACGTTTACACTCGCTGTTGCACGGTTTCGGACCCGTGATGCCGAACACGGCAATTTTATCAGTCCCGCTTCGCCGGCGCGCCTTCGAACATGCGATGGGGCGCGTTTTCGATGTGGGTTTCCATGGCCGCGCGCGCCCCATCGCGCGCCTCGATGGCCGCAACATCGATATGCTCGTCCTGCACGAGCCTCAAGCGCTCTGCGGTCCTCAGCAGTGACAGACTGCGGGTGAGGTTCATGCCGAAGACGACGTGGGGTTGCAGCGAGTCCAGCACGGAGACGTAGTAGCCGTTGTGCGTCGCCCGTGCGACGGCCATGTGGAATCGTTCGTTCTCCTCGGTGCCGAGCCTGTTCTCACGGATGCTGTCTTCAAGGGCAGCCAGCGCGGCCTTGATCTCGGCCAAGTCGCTCGGTTCCCGCCGCTCCGCTGCCAGTGCTGCCGCTGCGCCCTCGAGCCCGACGCGGAACTCGAAGCAGCGCTGGATGTCTGCGATCGATCCGACCGGAACAAAGCGCAGCACGCGGTGTCGGGCCGCCGCTTCACATAGCTGCCCGAGCCCCGGCGCGAGACGATGACGCCGTCGTCGCGCAGGCGCGCCAGAGCCTCGCGGACGACGGGGCGCGATGCACTGAAACGGCGGGACAGCTCCGCCTCGGACGGCAGCCGCGCGTCCACGCGAACTCACCCGACACGATGAATTCCAGGATCTTCTGATAGATACCGGCGCTGAGCTTGGCCTCTTTGTCGTCCGCTGCCGCAGCCGGCGAAGGAGCAGGAACCCCATGGCGCGGCCCATCACCGCTTCTTTGCCGCCCGCCAGCGCGCAAACTCCTCGCGCGCCTCGGGCAGAGGCGGGTAGAGGCCGAAGATCGAGCGGCCTTGCCCGACCTGCTCCTGCACGAAGTCCTCGAACGCGGTCTGCTCGAACGCCTCTTCGGCAACCTCGTCGGCAATGCCCTGCGGGATCACGGCCACACCCTCGCCGTCGCCGACCACGATGTCGCCCGGATACACCGGCACCTCGCCGCACCCGATCGGCACGTTGAGATCGACAGCGTGGTGCCGGATGAGGTTGGTCAAGGGTGCGGGCGCCGCGTGATAGGCAGGGAACGGCATCTTGGCGATATCCGGCGTGTCGCGGAAGCCGCCGTCCGTCACGATGCCGGCCACGCCCCGCTGCCACAGGCGCGTCACCAGAATGCCGCCTGCGGACGCGGCGGCCGGGTTGCGCCGGCTGTCGACGACGAACACGTGCCCCGGCGGGCACTCTTCCACGCCCTTGCGCTGCGGATGGCCGCGATCCTCGAACACGCCCAGATGGTCGAGGTCCTCGCGGGCGGGGATGTACCGCAGCGTATAGGCCGGGCCGACCATGCGTGGAGCCGCCGGGTTGATCAGGTGCACGCCCTGGATGACCGTGTTCCGGAAGCCTCGTTTGAACAGCACCGTGGTGAGGGTGGCTGTCGAGACCGCGCTCAGGCGGGCCTTGGTGAGTTCACGCATCGCCATTGTCATGATCCTTACGCTTCGGTCGGCCCGTCAGCCATGCTGTCTGTTTTAGTTCTATGTTGCCAAGAGTTGACAATTGGTCGCGTCCCCTAGAGGCGCTCGGCGCCCGCCAAACAGGGCCGAAGCATATCGGAGGAGCACTCGTGCGACAGACCCTTGCAGCTCTCGTATTGGCGACTTGGCCGCCATGCCTCCCGCCCATGCACAGGAGACCTGGCCGCAGCGCCAGGTGACGATTGTCGTGCCGTTCAGCGCCGGCGGAACCACCGACATGTTCGGCCGTATCTTCGCACAGGCGATGCAGGCCAAATACGGAACCCCCTTCATCGTCGAGAACCGTGCGGCGCCGCGCGGCAATACCGGCGCAGCCGCCGTGGCGAAGGCCGCCAAGGACGGCTACACGCTGCTCGTCGGCACCGTTAGTACGCACACAATCGACCCCTTCCTCTACAAGAACCTGGCGCACGACACCGAGAAGGACTTCCAGCCCATCTCCCTCATCGCGCGCTTGCCGAACCTGCTCGATCGTCAATCCCAAGGTGCCGGTGAAGACGCTGCCGGAGCTCGTGGAGTACCTCAAGAAGAACGCCGGCAAGCTGAACTACGGCTCGTCCGGCACGGGCACGTCCACGCACCTGGCGGCAGAGCTGTTTCAGATGAAGACGGGCACCAAGATGACGCATGTGCCCCATCGCAGCTCCGGCGAGGTGATCAACAACCTCGTCGGTGGACATATCGATCTGGCCTTCGACAACATGACGCTGGCCTGGCCGCAGGCACGCTCCGGCACGCTGCGTGGCCCTGGCCGTCACTAGCGGTCAGCGTAGCGCGCGGCGCCCGAGGTTCCAACGGTCGCCGAGACGTTGGCTGGGTTCGAGGCCACGTCGTGGCACGGGCTGTTCGCGCCGCCGGCACGCCGCGGACATCGTGGACAAGCTTGCCGCCGAGGTGAAGCGCATCTTCGAGGCGCCCGAGGTCCAGAAGAACCTCACCGAAGTCGGCAACCCGGCCGTCCCGAAGAACTTCGCTAGGCGCAGCACAGTATCGGCCGTGATGCCGAGCTCTTCACGAGCAATGCGCTCGATCCGCGTGCGCGGGACGCCACATGCCTTCGCAACCCTGTAGGGCGTGAGCCTCATGGGCTTCAGAAATTCCTCGCGCAGCATCTCGCCCGGGTGCATCGGGTGCAGCGTGGACACGATCTTCATTGCCGTCTTCCTCGTGATAGTCCAAATCTCGACATCGGCCGGACCATCATCTCGTCCAACGCAAGCAAACACACCACGGTCGTTAATCCGGATCGAATGTTGCCTGAACCAGCGGTGCGAGCACAGCTCGTCCGGCGCAGCGCCCTGTGCGTCGGATCTCTTATTCTCCAGCGGCTGCCGGCGCAGCGCCTTCTGATATCAGTTCATTCCGATTGCTTGGCAGGTTGGGTTGCGGCGCGCCGCTCCATCACCTGGGTGACGATGACGATGGCCGCCAGCGCGGCTCCCGTGAGGTCGGCCCACACGCCCGGGAATACCAGGCAGATGCCGGCGACGGTGAGCACGGCGCGCTGCCAGTAGGAAGCGGCGGTGACGAAATAGCCGTGCAACCCGCCCGCGAACAGCGCAATTCCCACGCAGGAGGTGCTGAAGGCCCAGATGATCTCCGGCCAGGTGCCGATCATCAGCAGCGCCGGCTGGTAGACGAACATGAACGGGATGATGAAGCCGGCGGCGCCGATCTTCATGGCGGCCCAGCCGCTGGTCCACATGTCGGCCTTGGCGAGGCCTGCCGCCGCGAATACGGCGAGCGCTACCGGCGGTGTGATCGCCGAAAGGATGGAATAGTAGAACGCGAACATGTGCGCGGCCGGCTCGATCACGCCGAGCTTCATGATCGCGGGGATGAGCAGCGCGGTGAGCAGGATGTAGGACGGCGTCGTGGGCAGCCCGGTGCCCAGCACGATCGCCGCCAGCATCGTCATGATGAGCGCGACGAACAAAGTGTCCTGCGCCAGGCCGACGACCCATTGCGTGAAAACGATGCCCAGGCCCGACAGAGTCACCACGCCGATCATGATGCCAGCGCACGCGCAGGCGAGGGCGACGGCGAGCGCATTCTTCGCTCCCTCGACCATGGCTTCGATGATATTGGGCAGCGTGACGCTGACGCGCGTCGACTTGCGCAGCGCGGCCACCGGGAAGCAGGCGAGCACACCCGCCAGCGCAGCAAGCGGCGCGCTATACCCCGAATACATGACGACCAGGAGGATGAGGATCGGGAGAAACAGGTGCCCCCGCTCGGCCATGACGATGCGCAGCCTCGGCAGCTCCGAGCGCGGCACGCCGACGATGCCGCGGCGCTTGGCCTCGAAATGCACCGCCGCGAAGCAGGCGACGTAGTAGAGGATCGCCGGGATGACCGCCCAGACGACGATCTGGCTATAGGGCACCGCCAGGAATTCGGCCATGACGAAGGCGGCAGCCCCCATGATCGGCGGCATGATCTGTCCGCCAGTCGAAGCAGTCGCCTCCACGCCGGCGGCGAAATGCGGCGGAAAGCCAGAGCGCTTCATCAGCGGGATGGAGATCGGGCCATCGACCATCACGTTGGCGACGGCGCTCCCCGAGATGGTGCCGAACAGGCTGGAGGAGACCACCGATACTTTGCCCGGTCCGCCGGCGGTGTGCCCGGTCAATGCCATGGCGAAGTCCATGAACAACTGCCCGACGCCCGTCTTTTCCATGAAACTGCCGAACACCACGAAAATGATCACGAACGACGCCGAAACGGCGAGCGCCTGGCCGAAAATACCTTCCGTCGTCATGTAGAGCTGGTCGAGGATGCGCATCGGCTCGAGCTTGGCGATGAACAGCCCATACAACAGGAACAGGATGGAGGTGACAGGCAACGACAGGTCGACGCAGCGGCGGGTCGCCTCCAGCACGACCACGACCAGGATCGTGCCGAAAATCATGTCGGCCCACGTCAGGTCGTCGATGTAGTAGATGCGGGTGACGATGTACTCGTAATTGATGAACAGGTAGAGCAGCGAAGCGACGCCCAGCGCCAACCAGACATAGTCGATGAAATTCGGGATCGGCCGCTGCACCCCCACCTTGCTGCCGTAAATCAGGAACACCAGCACCAGCCCGAAGAGGAGGTGCGTACCGCGGAAGATGATGGCTTCCGACGCCCCGCCCACGATGACCCACATGTGGTAGAGGACCATCGCGACGGCCACCACCGTCACGGCCAGGCGCGCAAGGCCTCCGTGACTGAGATCGACCTTGATCACAATTGCCTCCCCCTCGCGAGCACGCGCGCAAACACAGCAAGCAGTCCGGCGCAGTGAACCACCACGCCGGCGCTGCCGAACTCGCTCAACGCGTCTTCACGCTGAGGCCGGCTTCCCTGTAGAACTTGGCGGCGCCGGGATGGAACGGCACGCCGACGTCCTCGGCCATGCCTTTCGGGGTCAGTGCGCGGATGTCCTTGACGATGCTCGCCAGCAGCGCGGTGTTCTGCGAGATTGCCTTGGCCATGCCATAGACAGTCTCGTCGGGCAGCTTGCAGGAAGCGACGATGTGCGTCGCATATCCGATCACCTGCACGTCCTTGTCTTGCTTCACGTAAGTGCCCTTGGGGATCGTGTTGAGCGTGTAGCCGGGATTGAGCTTCTTCATGGCATCGAGATCGCCGGCGAGGTCGAGAATCCTGACGTCACGCGCGGAGGCGATATCCATCACCGCGCCGGAGGGAATGGTGGTGCCGGCAAAGAAGGCGATCGCGTGTCCGTCCTGTACCTGGGTGACGGCATCGGTATAGGACACGAAGCTCACCTTGAGGTCGTTGTAAGTGATGCCGTTCACCTGCAGCAATTGCTTGGTGATCTCTTCCGCGGTGTTGCCGCGAGGCTGGGTGGCGACCGACTTGCCCTTCAGTTCCTTCACCGAGTTGACGCCGGAGTTGGCCCGCACCACCACCTGGAAGTACTGCGGGTAGAGCGAGGCGACGTTGCAGACATTGCCGTGCGGCTTGTTGAACGGCGCCTTGCCGGCGATCGCATCGACGGTCGAAATCGAGTTGCCGAAGCCGACGTCGGTCTTGCCTTCCTCGATGCCGCGCACGTTGGCGATGCCGGCGCCGGGCAGCGCCTGCACGCTGAGTTCGGGGATCGCCTTCTCCCACAAGTCCTTGAGCTGCCCGCCGAGCGGCACCCAAGCGCCGCCCTGCGGCCCGGTCATCATCCGAAGCTCCGCGGTGCTGGCGATCCCTGCAAGCCCGAGCGTCACCACCGCCGTGATCGCGGCAGTCAGCATGGCCTTTCGCATCGCAATCCTCCCAAAGGTTAGTTGCTACTTTTGTTCAAGCTCGAAGACTAGCGCCCACCAGCTCAACTGGCCAGCAAGTCACCCTTTTCGAGAGGGGCAACGGGCGATGCGCCAAGGGACGGGAACTACCGCAGCCGTGCGTTGATGGCCTCCAGCCCCCTGGACCCCGGGCACAGCTCCGCCATGGGCACGGCGTTGAGCGGCCGCGCGTCGGTGGCCAGGATGTCGTGCATGTCCTGCTGGGTCTCGTCGATGTAGAGGAGGCCGGTGGCCACCGCGCCCTTGGCGGCGTTGGTGCGGATCGTCATGAGCGCGGCATCCGCATCGCGTGGATCGTGCCCCTGGTCGAGCTTGTTGAGGACCAGGCGCGAGCCGTCGTGCAACTCGATCGCCGCGGACGTGCCCTCGGCATAGTCGACGGTGATCTCATCCTTGGGCTCGACGTAGTCGAGCATGTTCTCGGACGCCATGTTGTGGGCGCGCACGTAGTCGTAGCTCTTGGTCGAGGTCGGGTGGTTGTTGAAGGTCACGCACGGGCTGATCACATCGAGGAAGGCGAAGCCGTTGTAGCTGATGGCGGCCTTGATCAGCGGAATGAGCTGCGCCTTGTCGCCGGAGAAGGAGCGGGCGACGAAGCCGGCGCCGAGCTGGATCGCCATCTGGGCGAGGTCGATAGCGTCGAACGGGTTGGCCTCGCCCTTCTTGGACGGCGACGTCTTGTCGTTGGTGGCCGAGAACTGGCCCTTGGTGAGGCCGTAGCAGCCGTTGTTCATGACGATGTAGGTCATGTTCACGCGCCGGCGCACCGCGTGGCAGAACTGGCCGAGCCCGATGGAGGCCGTGTCGCCGTCGCCGGAGATGCCGATGTAGACGAGGTCGCGGTTGGCGATGTTGGCACCCGTCGTGATCGACGGCATGCGCCCGTGCACGGAATTGAAGCCGTGGCTGCGCGAGAGGAAGTAGGTCGGCGCCTTCGACGAGCAGCCGATGCCGGACACCTTGGCGATGCGGTGCGCCGGCAGGTCCATCTCGAAGCAGGCTTCGATCAGCGCCGCCGTGATCGAATCGTGCCCGCATCCGGCGCACAACGTCGACATGGTGCCTTCATAGTCGCGCCGCGTGAGACCCATCGCGTTGCGCGGCAGCGCCGGATGATGGGCGGACGGTTTGGCGATGTAGCTCATGCGTGCCTCTGACGAATGGCGCCGGTTCCTCCTGGCGTCACCCCCGCGAAGGCGGGGGCCCAGTTCACCGGGTCACGAAGGTGTGGGCGATTACAGAAAGCTGGTCCTCGCAGCGAGGACGCACAAACCAACGAGCCAGGCGCTCGAGGACAAGTGACCTGGGTTCCCGCCTTCGCGGGAATGACGTTGAGTTTGTGGTCGACGTTGCGCGACACATCGGCGCTCCATTTACTCAGCCGCCGCCTGGGTCGGCCGCAACTCCTTCAGCACGGCGCTGCGCACGAAGGCGGCCGTCATCGGCATGCCGTCGTAGTTGAGCGCCGGGATCAGCTTGGCGCCGGGCACGTCCGCCTCCGTCATGAGCAGGGAGCGCATCTGCGCGTCCCGGTTCTGCTCGACGACGAAGATGCGCTCGTGCATGGCGCAGAAGGACAGCACCTCGCGCGCGAACGGAAAAGCCTTGAGCCTGAGCGCGTTGACCTTCAGGCCCTCGCGCTCCAGCCCGTCGAGCGCCTCGTGCACGGCCGGCGTATTGGCGCCGAAGTAGATGAGGCCGGTCTTGCCACCCTTGTCGCGGATGCTGATCTCGGGCTTGGGCACCAGCGTCGCCGCCGTATCGAACTTGCGGCGGATGCGGTCGATGATGCGCGCATGAATGCGGCCATCCTCGGTGTAGCGCGCGTTCTCGTCGTGCGAGGTGCCGCGCGTGAAGAAGGCACCCTTGGTGGGATGGGTGCCCGGTAGCGTGCGATAGGGGATGGCATCGCCGTCGACATCCTGGTAGCGGCCCCAGTCCCTGCCCTTGAGCTCCTTGAACTTGTCGAGGGTCTCCGCATCCAGCACCTTGCCGCGGTCGTGCACGCGCTTGTCGTCCCAGGCGAATGGCTCGGTCACCCAGTCGTTCATGCCGATGTCGAGGTCGGACATGACGATGACCGGCGTCTGCAGGCGCTCGGCCAGGTCGAAGGCCTCCGCACCCAGCGAGAAGCACTCGTTGGGGTCCTTGGGGAACAGCAGCACGTGCTTGGTGTCGCCGTGCGAGGCGTAGGCGCAAGAGAGAATGTCGGACTGCTGGGTGCGCGTCGGCATGCCGGTCGACGGGCCGCCGCGCTGGATGTTGAACAGCACCACCGGCACCTCGGCGAAATGGGCGAGCCCCAGGAACTCGCTCATGAGGGAAATGCCCGGGCCCGAGGTGGCGGTGAAGGCGCGCGCGCCGTTCCAGCCGCCGCCGATGGCCACGCCGATGGCGGCCAGCTCGTCCTCCGCCTGCACGATGCCGTAGAGGCGCCGGCCGTCCTTGGCCACGCGCAAGCGCTTGGCGTACTTCTCGTACGCCTCAGCCAGCGATGTGGAGGGCGTGATGGGATACCAGGCGCACACCGTTGCCCCGGCATAAATGGCGCCAAGGCCGGCGGCGTCGTTGCCCGACACGAGGATCTTGCCCTTGGCCCCCTGGGCGGAGCGCACGCGGATGGGCAGCGGGCAGTCGAAGTTCTTGGCGGCATAGTCGCGGCCCAGTGCCACCGCCTCCATGTTGGCGGCGATCAGCTTCTCCTTGCCCTTGAGCTGATCGGCCACGGCGGTCTTCAGGACCTCCTGGTCGATCTCGAGCAGCGCCGTCAGCGCGCCGACATAGACCATGTTCTTGAACAGCTGGCGCTGGCGCGGGTCGGTCCACTTCTTGGCGCACATCTCGGCGATGGGAACGCCCAGCACCTTGATGTCGTCGCGCTGCCACACGCGCGGAAGCGTAGAATCATAGAGCAGCCAGCCGCCGGGCACGATCTCGGCCAGATCGTCCCTGTAGGATTGCGGGTTCATCGCCACCATCAGGTCGATGCCGTCGCGCCGCGCCAAGTAGCCGGCCTCAGACACCCGCACCTCGTACCAGGTGGGCAGGCCCTGGATGTTGGAGGGGAAGATATTCTTCGGGCTGACGGGGATGCCCATGCGGAACAGGGTCTTGGCGAAAATGCCGTTCGCGGAAGCCGAGCCCGAGCCGTTCACGGTGGCAAACTTCACCACGAGGTCGTTGATGCCACTCATTTCAAGAATTGCCTCTCGTCAGCGCGAGAATGGGGTCAGACCCCGCGCCAGCGCGCACCATGCAAATGCTGAGGTTCTGCCGCGGGGTCTGACCCCTTGTCGCTCCCATCTCGTCCTCGTCAGCGCAGGTAGGCATCGTGGTGCGTCAGACAAGTCTGGGCGGCCTGCGCTTCCACGTACATGAATTTCTGCATGTCCCAGGCACCGGTCGGGCAGCGCTCGGCGCACAGCCCGCAGTGCAGGCACACGTCCTCGTCCTTGGCCATGATGCGGCCGGTTTTCAGGGCATCGGACACGTAGATGTCCTGCGTCTTGTTGCGCGCCGGCACGCGCAGCTTCTCCCGTAGCGCCGGCTCCTCGTCGTTGTCGAGGAAATTGATGCAGTCCACCGGGCAGATGTCCATGCAGGCGTCGCACTCGATGCACAGCGGCGCGGAGAACACCGTCTGGATGTCGCAGTTGAGGCAGCGCTCGGCTTCCTTGAATGCCAGCTTGTCGTCGAAGCCGAGCTCGACCTCCACCTTGAGGTTGCGCAGCGCCTGTGCCTTGTCGGCGTGCGGCATGGCCACGCGCCCGAGCGGGGCATAGTCGTTCTTATACGACCACTCGTGGATGCCCATCTTCTGGCTGATCAGGTTGGCACCCGGGGCGGGGCGCTCCGTGAGCTGCTCGCCGTGGCAGAAGTGATCGATGGAGATCGCCGCCTGGTGACCGTGCGCGACCGCCCAGATGATGTTCTCCGGCCCCCAGGCCGCATCGCCGCCGAAGAACACGCCGGGCCTGGTCGACATCATCGTCACCTCGTCGACCTTGGGCATGCCCCATTTGTCGAACTCGAGGCCGATGCTGCGCTCGATCCAGGTGAAGCTGTTCTCCTGGCCGATCGCCATCAGCACGTCGTCGCACTCGAACACCACCTCCTCGCCGGAGGGCTCGAGCCTCGGCCGGCCGCTGGTGTCGATGCCGACCTCTTTCATCTTCTGGAAGCGCACGCCCTTGAGGCGGCCCTTCTCCAAGATGAACTCCTTGGGCGCGTGGTTGTCGAAGATCGGGATGCCTTCGTGCTCGGCGTCCTCGATCTCCCAGGGCGAGGCCTTCATCACGCGCCTGGGCGAGCGCACCGTCACCTTCACGTCCATGCCGCCGAGCCGCAGGCTCGTGCGGCAGCAGTCCATGGCGGTGTTGCCGCCGCCGATCACCACCACGCGCTTGCCGACCGTGTGGATGTGCTCGAAGGCCACCGAGGTCAGCCAGTCGATGCCGATGTGGATATTGGCCGCCGCCTCCTTGCGGCCGGGAATGTCCAGGTCCTTGCCCTTGGGTGCGCCGGTGCCGATGAACACCGCGTCGAACTTTTCCTTCAGCAGCGCCTCGAGGCTCTTGATCTCGTAGCCGAATCGCGTCTCCACACCGAAGTCGAGGATGCGCTCGATCTCCTCGTCGAGCACCCTGACGGGCAGCCGGAACGACGGGATGTTGGTGCGCATCAGCCCGCCGCCCTTGGGGTCCTTTTCGAACAGGGTGCAGCTGTAGCCGAGCGGCAGGAGGTCGCGCGCAACCGTGAGCGAGGCCGGGCCGGCGCCGATCAGCGCGATGCGCTTGCCGTTCTTCTGCTTCGGGATCTCCGGCATGAACGCATCGATCTCGCCCTTGTAATCGGCGGCGACGCGCTTCAGGCGGCAGATGGCGACCGGCTTCTCCTCCACGCGGCCGCGACGGCAGGCGGGCTCGCACGGGCGGTCACAGACGCGTCCCAGGATCGCGGGAAAGACGTTGCTCTCCCAGTTCAGCATGAAAGCAGCAGCGTAGCGCCCCTGCGCGATCAGCCGGATGTATTCGGGAACGGGAGTATGGGTCGGACAAGCCCACTGGCAGTCGACGACCTTGTGAAAGTATTGCGGATTTGAAGTGTTGCTAGGGGCCGTGCGGCCCCTGCTTCGTGCCTCCAGCTGGCTCGGCGCCATTGCCTCCGTCCCTGGTTGTCTCGCTCCCAACCGCTCACCTTAATAGATGGTGATGCGTTATCCCAACTCCTACTATCGTTCCAGAGCGGATTTGCAACGGGCTGTGCATGCCAGCCCTGTGTGGGCCCGCATCGCGTGCCATATCCGCACCTGCCTGCATTAACGTTGTGCAATGCGAAAACCCGTTGGCGCCTCTCCCTCTCCCCGCTCGCGGGGAGAGGGCCGGGGTGTGGGGCGGCCAGAGGCGCAATCGCCGGCGAAAATGCCTACCTAATTGAGCTTGACCACGCCGTACAGCCGTATAGTGCGGCCCGGCTCCAGCACCTCGTCCTTCTTGAACGAGACGTGGTTGCGCACGTCGTCATCCAGCAGGTTGAGGCCCTTGAGACCGACGGTCATCTCGGGGAGCACGCCGCCCTGCGCATCGAGCTTGAACGTGTAGGCCAGGTCCGCGTTCAGCAGCGTGTAGCCCTCGGTCGACGTCTCGTTCTCGCCGATCCGGTTCTGGTCGAAGGCGTGCAGGAAGCCGACGCGGACGAACCAGTTGAGGTCGCGATAGTAGATGCCGGCGCCGGCGCGGTGCGGCGGGATGCGCGGAACATTTCCGCCCGGCGCATCGTCGAAGCTTGCGTGCACGAAGTCGTACTGCGCGTCCACGCCCCACACCCCGCGCCAGATGCGCGCGATGTCCTGCTCACCCTGCAGCTCCACCCCGTAGAAGGTGGCGTCGCGCTGCAGGAACAGGACCTGATTGAGCTCTGAGCCGGTGCCGCAAGAGGCGAGCGTGCCGTCGCAAAACACGCCAGTGCGCTGCCTGAAGATAAAGCCGTCGAACTCGGTGTAGTAGGCCGAGGCGTCGAAGCGGAATGGGCCTTGGGCCTTCCTGAAGCCGAGGTCGATCGTGCGTGCGGCTTCCTTTTCGAGGAAAGGATTGCCGATCTCGAAATTGCTGGTCGCCTCGTGCAGACCTTTCGAGAACAGCTCTGCGTCCGCCGGCGCGCGCTCGACATACTGTCCTGTCAGGCGGGCCACGACCCCCATCGGCAGCTCATAGAGGATGCCGGCGCTGGCACTGAGCGGCTGGAAAGTGCGTTCAGCCGCCACGACGTTGCCTGCATCCGGAGCGGTCAATACGAGTCCAACGCCATCGACAGTTGTTTGCTCGATCCGGGTGGCGACCTGGAACCGAAGCCGCTGAGAGACCTGCAGCTCCTCGAACCAGAAAGCCGCAATGCTGTTGGTTCGCGCGGGTTCGAGGAGCGAGTCGCCTTCAAAGCTTGTGGCCACCACCTTGCGCTGCCCGAACTGCGTGCCAACGGCGCCGCTCAGCACGCCGAAGGCCGTCTTGACGGGCAGGTGCTGCACCTCGACGCGGCCCTCGTTCTCCCTGTTGGTGAACAGCGACCCGATCTCCGGCACCCCGCTGCCCAGCGCGATCTCGGCGTGCTCGTAGTCGGAGGAGCCGAACCAGAAGCGGATCGCCTCGATGCCGAAGTCGCGCACGCGCCATTCGCCCTTCGACTGGATCCTGTCCTGCGTCATGTCGATGCGCACGCGCTCGTCGATCGCGTCCGCGCCCGGAATGCCGTAGAGGCTGTTGAAGCGCGTGAACGCAATGCCGATGTAGCCGTCGCGGCCGACAAAGGATGTGCCGACCGAGAAGCCGTCGCTGTCGACGAAGGAGTTGAACTGCCGGCCCTGCGGCGTGTCGTAGTCGCCGGCGTGCCGCTTGAAGGCGTCGGCGTGCACGGCGAAGTTGCCGGCGCCGGCCGTGACCTTGAAAGCGCCGTCTGCGCCCCTGTCCACAGAGGTCAGCCCACCCCTCGTTTCGATGCTGAAGCCGCGCGGCGGGATGATTTCGGGAATGCGGTCGTTGATGGCATTGACCACGCCGCCGATCGCCTGTGAGCCATATCTCAGCGTTGCCGGCCCGCGCACCACCTCGATGCGGTCCGCCGCGAACGGATCGATGGGCACGGCATGATCCTCGCTGAGCGCCGAGACGTCGTGCGAGCCGATGCCGTTCTCCTGCACGCGCACGCGGTAGGCGTCCAATCCACGGATGACGGGACGGTTCGCGCCGGGAGCGAAGTTCGACCCTGTGATGCCCGGCTTGTATTGCAGGGAGTCCGCGAGCGTGGCGCCCGGCGTGCTGACGATCTCGCCCGACGGCACCACCGTGATGGGAACGAAGGCGTCCTCGACGATAATGCCGCGGGGTGGCGCGGGCTGAGCCTCACCGGCGGCCGGTGGCTGCGTCGGTGGGGCAGTCGCTGGCCGGGCGACAGGGCTCGGCGTCGTCACCACGATCCCCGGTAGCTGCGTCTGCGCCTGGGCCTGGCCGGCCGTTGCGGCGGTTGCAACCAGAACTCCCACAAGCGTCTTGCGTACCGACGCAACCCACAACGTTGTCAACGTAGCCCCCTTGATGCAATACTATAACATCACTTATAGGAGTTGCGTCGGAACCGGGACAAGCGCCAGGAAACCGCCCGGCCATAGCGATCCCTGCTTTCGCGAGCCGGCGTGTCTGGTATGTAACACTATCACATTGCATGATCGAAAAGCAGGCAGCGCCCTTGTCCTGTGCGATGACAGCTCCGCTCCTGGGAGAGAAGCAGTCACAGGCTGCTGCTGCGGTCGCTCTAGTGCCCCTGGCAGCGTCCGTGAGGCTCGCTGGCGACCATTTCCGACAAGGCCGCTGGCAACGCCTGATGCCGCTGGGCCTGGCTTTGGCGGCCCACCTGGCCGTGCTCTACGCGCTCGCCCAAGAACCCTTCGACCTCATGGCGGGTGGTGGCGGCCACCAGCTCGACGCCATCAGCGTGACCATCGTTAACTCTAACGTCCTGGAGTTGCGAGACACCCAGCGCCTGGACGCGCTGGCCCCGGCAACCCTCGGGGATGTCGAGGTCAACGACGGCCAGACGGAAAGCACGCCAGCTCCGCAGCAGCCCGAGCAGAAGAAGGCTGAGGTCCCGCAGGAGCATCCACGGGATGAGCCGGCCACCGCGGATGCAACGACCCTGCTTCCCGCTGAAACGCCAAAACAGGAGCGCAAGGAAACATCCGCCGCCCCGCCGGCTGGTGGCAACACGGCGCGTGGCGACTCGGCCGATACACCCGCGCAAAGTGCACCGGCAACCGCAAGCCCCGGCGCCGTCCGCGAATACGCAAGCTATGTTTCCCAGGCCCTCGCCAAGGCCAAGCCAAAGGGCGTCGGCACCTACGGTACAGTTCTGGTCAAGCTCAGGATCTCGCCTGATGGCGAACTCACATCGGTCGAGATAGGCAAATCGAGCGGCAACAAGAGGCTGGACGAAACGGTTCTTGCTGCCGTGCAGCGGGTGAAGCTCCGCACGCCGCCTCCCGGCATGACCGCCGATCAGCGCTGGTACCAGGTTAACTATTATCTTCCGCTGAAGGACGATCGTCCCTCCGGAACTGCCGGCAACGATAGGTGTTTATGAAACCCGGGCGCGTCTTGGCTGCCGCATGGACGCCATCCTACTGTCCCAGCGCTTGGCGATTCGCAAGATGATCCAACTGGCGCGCTCACTCGATGAACTTAGGTCGCACTACGACGTGGTCGTAGTGGGCTCGGGCTATGGCGGTGGCGTCGCGGCGTCGCGCTTGGCGCGCGCGGGCAAGCGCGTGGCGGTGCTGGAGAGAGGCCGGGAAATCCTGACCGGCGAGTTTCCAAGCCGGTTCCCCGACATGCGCAGGGAAATGCAGCTCTCGGGCAAACGTGTGCGCCTGGGCCGTGCAACGGGGCTATACGATGTGCGGCTCGGCGAGGACATGCACGTCCTCGTCGGCTGTGGCCTGGGCGGCGGCTCCCTCATCAATGCCGGTGTGGCGCTGCGGCCGGAGGCTCGCGTGTTTCGCGACGAGGCGTGGCCGGAGGAGATCGCACGGGACGGACTGCTGGACGAGGGCTACGCGCGTGCGGTCCGCTGGGTGCGGCCGGCGCGCGATTCCAAGGCCGCCCAGCGCAACAAATACAGGGCGCTCGCCCGCGCCGGCGCAGCACTGGGCAAACAGCCGGTGGCAGCGCCGGTGACGGTCAGCTTCGAGGATACGGTCAATCCCGCCGGCATCGCGCAGCCCGCGTGCACGCGCTGCGGCGACTGCTGCAGCGGCTGCAACGTCGGCGCCAAGAACACGGTTGCGCTCACCTATCTCCCGGACGCCGTGCGGCACGGCGCGGAGATCTTCACGCACACTGGGGTGCGCCACATCTCGAAAGACGTCTTTGGGTATTGGCGTGTGCACTTCGAGTGTCGCGATGGCATGCAAGGGGACGGCACAACCGCCCCATCGTCCATCAGCGCCGATATCGTGGTGCTGGCGGCTGGCACGCTGGGCACCACCGAGATCCTGCTGCGCTCGCGTGAACACGGGCTCGCGCTCTCCGATCATCTCGGCCACCGTTTCTCCGCCAACGGCGACATCATTGCCTTCGGCTACGGCGCGAAAATCCCGGTGAACGCGATCGGCGTCGGCCATCCTCCGCGCATCGCGGACCTCGACGTTGGCGCGTGTGTGTCGGGCCAGATCGAGATCGTCGACGAGCACGATCTGACAAAGAGCCTGACGATCCAGGAGGGCGTGCTGCCGTCCGCGCTGGCGCCCTTCCTGCCCGTGCTGTTCATCCCCAACGGCCGCCTGCTGGGTGCGGTGCAGAGCCTCGTCTCCGGCGTCTACAAGGGGCCGTTCGCCGGGCTGCAGACGTTCTTCGCCGTGTCTCATGACAGCGCCGCGGGCCGCCTCACTCTGGAGGACGATCGCATCGCGTTGCGGTGGCCGGGTGCCAAGAATGAGCGCGTCTACCAGCGGTTGGACGCGGCGTTGGAAGCGCTGGCGAAGCAGGTCGGCGCCAGCTACGTGAAGAACCCGCTTGCCGGCACCATGATGGGCGACCGGCCGGCAACCGCGCACCCCCTGGGTGGCTGCGGCATGGGCCGCGAGCGGGCGAGACGGCGTGGTGAACCACAAGGGCCAGGTGTTCGACGGTGGCGGCGGGGCGGGATCGGCCGACGTGCACGAGGGCCTCTACGTGGCTGACGGCTCCATCGTACCGCGCTCGCTGGGCGTCAACCCGCTGCTCACCATCACGGCGCTCGCCGAGCGCGCCATGATCCACCTCGCGCACGACTATGCCCTGGGCTTCGACGATGCGCCCCATCCAGACCGCGCCAGAGTAGCCACCCCGGCCGAAGCCGTGGCGGAGCGCACCGACGCATAGAGCCGCGGAGCGAGCTTTCTATCTTCAGACAATCGTCACGCCACCGTCCGCCACCACCACCGTCCCGGTCATGAACGACGCCGCCTTGGAGGCGAGGAAGGCGACGATGCCGCCGATCTCGTCCGGCTCGCCGATGCGGCGCAGCGGCGTCGTTTGCAGACGCGGCTTGAGATTTTTCTCGTCCTCCCACAGCGCCCGGGCAAAGTCCGTCCGGATGAGACCGGGTGCGACGCAATTGACGCGCACATTCTTCGGTCCCCACTCCACTGCGAGATTGCGCGCGAGCGCAAAGTCTGCCGCCTTGGAGATGCCGTAGGCGCCGAGCACGCTCGTGCCGCGAATACCCCCGATCGAGGACACGATGATGACGCTGCCGCCTCCCTTCTCGGCCATGCCGGGAATGGCGAGATTGCTGAGCCAGATGTTGCTCTTCACGTTCGATCCCATGATCTTGTCGAAGGCCTCGTCGGAGAGTCCGCCGAGCGGGCCGTAGTAGGGATTGACCGCCGCATTGCACACCAGCGCGTCGATCTTGCCCCACTGCTTGATCGTGCCTTTGACGAGCCCTTCCACCTCTTCCTTGCGCGAGATGTTGCAGGGAATGACGATCGCCTCACCGCCTGCCTTCTTGATCGCGGCGGCCACGCTTTCGCAGGCGTCCGCCTTGCGGCTGGAGACGACCACCTTTGCACCGAGCGCAGCCATGATCTCCGCCGCCGAGCGGCCGATGCCGCGGCTGGAGCCGGTGATGACGGCGACCTGACCCGTGAGATCGAATGGATTTTTCATGGCGTGATGCGCCCTCCTTGCCCTATACGTTAACTTGTTGCCAAGGACGCGGTCCGCGCCTAGGTTCGGCTCATCATAGTGACCGGCCCGACAATCAGACAAGGACGGCGATGGGAGAGGAGAGGCCCTGGGAGAGAAGCTATCCGGCCGGTGTGCGCTGGGACACGCCGATCGCAATGGCGCCGCTGACTGACCTGTTCGACACCTTCACCGACAGATGCGGCCCCAAGCCTGCCCTCGAGTACCGCGACCAGAAAACTACCTACTCGGAGCTGCGCAGTGCGGTCGACGCCTTTGCGTCGGGACTGATGGACCTCGGCGTGAAGCCCGGCGATGCTGTCGCCCTCTATCTGCCCAATTCCCCCTACCATCCGATCTCGTTCTTCGCCGTGCTCAAGTGCGGCGGGCGCCTGGTTCACCTCTCTCCTCTCGATGCCGAGCGCGAGCTGGCCTTCAAGCTGAAGGACTCGGGCGCGCGCATCCTGATCAGCACCAACATCGGCTTCATGGCGCTGATGGCGCAGAAGCTCAAAGTCGACGGACTGGTAGATCATCTGATCATCGGCGACGACACGGCATTCGGCCCCTCGCCGATTCCGACCACCCCCATTGCCGCCGATGCGCCCGTCGTGCGCCTTGAAAGGCTGCGTGAGGAGGGCGCAAAGAAGCTGCCGCGGCAATGGCCGAAGGTGGACGTCGAGGACATTGCCCTGCTGCAGTACACCGGCGGCACCACCGGCAAGCCCAAGGGCGCGATGCTGACGCATGGCAACCTGAGCGCGGCGTGCTCGATCTACAAGGCCTTTGGCGACCCGCAGCGCATCTCGGAGCCCGGCACCGACAGGATCATCTGCGTGCTGCCGCTGTTCCACATCTACGCGCTCACCTCCGTGCTGCTGCGGGGCCTGCAGGAGGGCAACGAGCTGCTGCTGCGCGTGCGCTTCGACGTTGCCACGACGCTCCACGATATCGAGGTCAAGAAGGCGACCGTGTTCCCCGGGGTGCCCACCATGTGGATCGCGCTCGCCAATACGCCCGATATCGACAAGCGCGACTTCTCCTCGCTGCGCTACCTCGGCTCGGGCGGCGCAGCGCTGCCCGTGGAGGTGGCCGAACGCTTCCAGACGCTCACCGGCCATCGCATCGGCGGCGGCTGGGGCATGACCGAGACGTCGCCCGCCGGTACGGCCATGCCGCGGGTAGTGGACGGGCAAGGCGGGCTCCGTCGGCATGCCGCTGCCTGGCATCATGATGGACATCGTGGCCCTCGATGACCCGCGCCGGCGCCTGAAGCCTGGCGAGAAGGGCGAAATTAGGATCAAGGGACCCAACGTCACCAAAGGCTACTGGAATGCGCCGCAGGAGACAGCCGCGGCGTTCGTCGATGGATACCTTCTGACCGGCGACATCGGCACCATGGACGAGGACGGCTACTTCTACCTCGTCGACCGCAAGAAGGACATGATCATCTCCGGCGGCTTCAACGTCTACCCGAGCGTCATCGAGGAGGCGATCTACGAGCACCCCGCCGTGGCCGCCGTCAGCGTCATCGGCGTGGCGGACAGCTATCGGGGCGAGGCCGCCAAGGCCTTCGTGCAGTTGAAGCCAGGCGCCAAGGCCTTTACGCTCGACGAGCTGCGCGTGTTCCTGGCCGACAAGGTGGGGCGGCACGAGATGCCCGCGCATCTGGAATTCCGCGACGCGCTGCCGAAGACGGCCGTCGGCAAGCTGTCCAAGAAAGAGCTGATCGAGCGAGGAGCGGCAGAAGACCAAGGCCGCCGCCGAGTAGAAACACGGTTGTCATCCCGGTGCTTGTCACCGGGATCCAGCCCGTCAGCTTGCTCCGGAGCAAGCGGAAAGATGGATCCCGGGCACAAGGCCCGGGATGACAAAGACGCTAGGAAAGGACCGACACCATGGTCGACGCCGTCATCGTATCCACCGCCCGCACGCCGATTGGACGCGCCGTTCGCGGCATCTTCAACCTCACGCACGGCGCCGACATGGGCGGCCATGTGGTCAGCCATGCGGTCAAGCGTGCCGGGATCGAGCCAGGCGATGTCGAAGACGTCACGATGGGCTGCGCCAATCCCGAAGGCGCGACCGGCGGCAACATCGCGCGCCAATGCGCCATCCGCGCCGGCCTCCCGGTCACGACCGCGGGCCAGACGGTCAATCGTTTCTGCTCTTCCGGCCTGCAGGCGATCGCGCTGGCCGCCCGCAGCATCACGCAGGATGGCGTGCCCGTCGCCGTAGCGGGCGGACTAGAGTTCGATCAGCCTCGTGCAGATGAACATGAACACCAAGTTCTACCGCAACGAGTGGATCATCGAGCACAAGGGCGCGCTCTATATGCCGATGATCGAGACCGCCGACATCGTCGCCAAGCGCTACAACATCAGCCGCGAGAGGCAGGACGAGTACGCTTTGATGAGCCAGCAGCGCACGGCCGCTGGTCAGAAAGGCGGCAAGTTCGACGCCGAGATCGTGCCGATGACCACGATCATGCAGGTCGAGAACAAGGAGACCAAGGAGATCTCCCAACGCACCGTCACGCTGGAGCGCGACGAGGGAAACCGGCCCGACACCAACATGGAGGGCCTCGCCAAGCTGAAACCCGTGCGCGGCGACGACCAGTTCATCACCGCCGGCAACGCCAGCCAGCTCTCCGACGGCGCTAGCGCCTGCGTGCTGATGTCCGACAAGGAAGCCGCCAGGCGCAAGATCGCGCCGATGGGCATCTTCCGCGGATTTGCGGTGGCCGGCTGCGAGCCCGACGAGATGGGCATCGGCCCCGTATTCGCCGTGCCGCGGCTGCTGCAGCGGACGGGCCTGAAGATGGACGACATCGGCCTGTGGGAGCTGAACGAGGCGTTCGCCAGCCAGGTTCTCTACTGCCGCGACAAGCTCGGCATCCCTCAGGAGAAGCTCAACGTCGACGGCGGCGCCATTTCCATCGGCCACCCTTACGGCATGAGCGGGGCGCGCATGACCGGCCACGCCCTGATCGAGGGCAAGCGGCGCGGCGTGAAGTATGCCGTCGTCACCATGTGCATCGGCGGCGGCCAAGGCGCCGCGGGCCTCATCGAGATCGTCTGAGGGAGAGATAAATATGGACCTTCGCTTCAGCCCAGAAGAGAACGCTTTCCGGCAGGAGCTGCGTAGCTTCTTCCGCTCCGCCGTGCCGGAGACTATTCGCAAGAAGGTTAGCGAGAACCGCCATCTCTCCAAGGAGGAGATGACTGCCGCGCACAAGGTCCTGCATGCGAAAGGCTTGACCGTGCCGCATTGGCCCAAGGAGTGGGGCGGCTCCGACTGGACGCCGGTGCAGCACTACATTTACACGGAGGAATTGCAGTTCAACAGCGTGCCGCAGCCCCTGCCTTTCAACGTGTCGATGTGCGGACCCGTCGTCATCGCCTTCGGCACCGAGGCGCAGAAGAACCGCTTCCTGCCGCGCATGGCGGCGCTCGACGACTGGTGGTGCCAGGGCTTCTCCGAGCCGGGCGCCGGCTCCGACCTCGCCGGCCTAAAGACCACGGCGGTGCGCAAAGGCGACCACTACATCGTCAACGGCCAGAAGACCTGGACCACGCTGGCACAATACTCTGACTGGATCTTCTGCCTCTGCCGCACTGACCCCGACGCCAAGAAGCAGCTCGGCATCTCGTTTCTGCTCATCGACATGAAGACGCCGGGCATCACCGTGCGTCCCATCCAGACCATGGACGGCGGACACGAGGTCAACGAGGTGTTCTTCGACGACGTCAAGGTTCCGGTCGAGAACCTGGTGGGCGAGGAGCACCGCGGCTGGGACTGCGCCAAGTTCCTGCTCGGCAACGAGCGCACCGGCATCGCCCGGGTGGGCTACTCCAAGCAGCGCATCCAGCGCATCAAGGAGCTGGCCTCGCGCGCGATGGCGGGCGACAAGCCGCTGATCGAGGACGAGCGCTTCCGCGAGAAGGTGGCAGCCGTTGAGGTGGAGCTCAAGGCGCTGGAGATGACGCAGATGC
The DNA here is from genome assembly GCA_963827545.1 of uncultured Alphaproteobacteria bacterium. Lineage (GTDB taxonomy): Bacteria > Pseudomonadota > Alphaproteobacteria > Rhizobiales > Hyphomicrobiaceae > AWTP1-13. Next base: position 115,459 of record CAWHBI010000035.1, on the reverse strand, counting down.
GCGTGCTGTCGGAGGACCGCCATCGCAAGGACCGCAGGCCCAATCCGAAGTCCTCGATCCTCAAGATCAAGGGCAGCGAGATCCAGCAGGCGACCACGCACCTGCTGCTCGAGATCGCGGGGCCACTGTCGGTTCCCTTCCAGCCCGACCGTGACGACGCCGAGTTCGGGTCCAACGAGCCGGCCGACTATCTCGAGTGGGCAGCACCTGCGGCGCCCGCCTACTTCAACTACCGCAAGACCACCATCTACGGCGGCTCCAACGAGATCCAGCGCAACATCCTGGCCAAGGCCGTGCTGGGGTTCTGATCGCAACATTCCCTCTCCCCGTACTTACGGGGAGAGGGTTAGGGTGAGGGGCAGAAACAGCCTGCGCCGGTGCTTTGAGCCGCCCCTCACCTCGTGCCGGAGGCACGGCTCCGCAGTGACCCTCTCCCCGCCTGTGGCGTTCGCGGAGAGGTCGGCGATGGCGGGGAGAGGGGGAGGAAGTAGAGCGTCATGGATTTCGATCTCAACGACGAGCAGCGGCAGCTGAAGGAGAGCGTCGAGCGGCTGCTCGCCGACACCTACGGCGATCTCAATCAGCGCATGGCCTACATGAAGGAGCCCAAGGGCTACAGCGCCGCGCTGTGGCAGCAGTACGCCGAGCTGGGGCTGCTCGGCGTCCCCTTCGCCGAGGAGCACGGCGGACTGGGGCAGGGCCTGACCGAGACCATGATCATTGCCGAGGCCTTCGGCAGGGCGCTCGCAATCGAGCCGTATCTTCCCACGGTGATCCTAAGTGGCGGCGTGCTGCGGCACTCCGGCAATGCGGCGCTCCTCAAGGAGCTGGTGCCCGGCATCGTCGAGGGCAAGCTCACGCTGGCGCTCGCGCACCAGGAGCGGCAGGCGCGCTTCAACCTGGCCGACACCGCCACCACGGCGCGGGCCGACGGCAAGGGCGGCTATACCTTGGAAGGCGAGAAGGTCGTCGTGCTTGCGGGCGACAGTGCCGACAAGCTGATCGTCACGGCGCGGGTCTCGGGCGCGCGCGCCGACCGCGGCGGCATCGGGTTGTTCCTGGTCGACGCCAAGGCCAACGGCGTGACGGGCCGCGGCTATCCCACCCAGGACGGCCTGCGCGCCGCCGACGTGACGCTGTCAGCGGTGCGCGTGGGGCCGGATGCTGTGGTCGCCGGCCCCGACAAGGGTCTCAAGGTGCTCGAGCGGGCAGTGGACGATGCGATCGCCGCGCTGTCCGCCGAGGCCGTCGGAGCCATGGCCGGCCTGCACGAGCTCACCGTCGACTACCTCAAGACGCGCAAGCAGTTCGGCGTGCCGATCGGCTCCTTCCAGGTGCTGCAGCACAAGGCCGTCGACATGCTGACCGCGCTCGAGGAGGCGCGCAGCATGGCCTACTACGCCACCATGATGGCGGCTGAGCCCGATGCCAAGGAGCGGGCCAAGGCCATGGCGGCCGCCAAGGTGCAGCTCGGCAGGTCGGCGCGCTTTCTCGGCGAGACGGCGATCCAGCTGCACGGCGGCATCGGCATGACCATGGAATACAAGGCCGGTCACTACTTCAAGCGCTTGACCATGATCGACATGGCCTTCGGCGACGCCGACCACCACCTGCGCGAGCTGGCCAAGGCCGGTGGCTTGAGCTGAGAAGGGGGTCAGACCCCTCGCAACTGCCGTCGCATTCAATCATTGTCGGTCGAGGCGAGGGGTCTGACCCCCACCCGCCCCATCAAGGCATCGGCAGCGCCTCGTGCTCCTTGAGCACGCGGCCGCTGTCCGCCTCGGTCTCCATCAGCTTGACGCGATAGCCCCACAGCTGGGCGAGGTATTGCAGCGTGCGCTCAGCCTCGGTCTTTTCGAGCAGCACGCCGTTGCGCACGTGATGCGTGATCACCAGCCGGCGGCTGCCCGACAGATCGGCGTCCGTGATCTGCAGGTCGGGGTCCTGGGCGGCTACATCGTAGTGCAGTGCCAGCCGGCGCCGCAGGTCCCGATAGCCCTGCTCGTTGTGGATGGCGGCAACGTCCATTGCGCTTTCCTTGGCATCGTCGTTGACCGCAAACAGACGAAAATCGCGAATGAGCTTGGGGCTCAGGAACTGCAGCACGAAGCTTTCGTCGCGATACTCGGCCCACGCCTGCCGCAGCGTTGCCATCCAGTCGCCGCACCCCGCGAACTGCGGGAACCACTGGCGGTCCTCGTCCGTGGGCTCGGCCGCGATGCGCCGGATGTCGTTCATCATGGCGAAGCCGAGCGCGTAGGGGTTGAGGCCGCTGAAGCGCCGATCGTTGAACGCAGGCTGGAAGATGACTGACGAGTGGGAATGCAGGAACTCGAGCATGGTGCCGTCGGTCAGCAGCCCGCGCTCGTAGAGCCGGTTCAGGATCTCGTAGTGGACGAAGGTAGCGCAGCCCTCGTTCATCATCTTGGTCTGCCGCTGCGGATAGAAATACTGCGACAGCAGGCGAACGATGCGCAGCAGCTCCCTCTGCCAGTCCTCGAGCTTGGGCGCGTTCTTCTCGAGGAAGTAGAGCAGGTTCTCCTCGGGAAGGCCGAGGCGCCGCTGTTCGGTGTCGACCGTGGTAGGCTCGGCGGCGCCCTCGCGCGTTATGTCGGGCAGCGTGCGATAGATCGGATCGAACGTTGCTTCCTCGTACGCTCGGCGCCGCGCGGCGCGCTCCTTCTCGCGCTTGACCACGTTGCGCGGCCGTGGGCGCAGGTCGCGGCTGATGCCCTGGTTCATGAGGGCGTGCGCGGCGTCGAGCACGCTTTCGACGGCGTCGTCGCCATGGCGCTCCTCGCACTCGGCGACGTAGCTCTTGGCGAAGCTCAGGTAGTCGATGATGTGGTCCGGCTGCGTCCACATCTGGAACTGGTAGTTGTTCTTGAAGAAGTGGTTGTGGCCGAACGCGGCGTGGGCGATCACCAGCGCCTGCATGGTCATGGAGTTCTCCTCCATGATGTAGCTGATGCAGGGGTCGGAGTTGATCACGAGCTCGTAGGCCAGGCTGCGCATGCCGCGCTTGTAGTAGGCCTCGTCGCGGGCAAAGCGCTTGCCGAACGACCAGTGCCGGTACATCAGCGGCATGCCGATCGAGGAGTAGGAATCGAGCATCTGCTCGGCGGTGATCACCTCGATCTGGTTGGGATAGATGTCGAGGCCCAGCTCGCCGACCGCGATCTCGGTCATGGTATCGTGGACCTTGCGGATGAGATCGAAGCTCCACTCGGGCCCGTCGAACAGCGGCCGCAGCTTGGTTTTGCGTCTGGGGAGCTTGGTCGCCTGTGTCACCGCAACATCCCTTGCGCCTCTCAGGCTGCCTTGTCGCCCGCCGAGAACAGCTCATGGAAGACGGGGTAGATGTCTTCCGGGGCAGCCACGCGTCGCATGGCGAAATTCTTATGGCGCCGCCCGATATTGGCATAGCCGTGCCACACCGGCGTCTCTTGCGTATCGTTGAAGCGCTCGCCGTGCGTCGTCTCGATATAGGCGAAATACTGGCAGATCGGCAGCACCTCCTTGTCGAGCAGCTGCATGCAGCGCGGCATGTCGTCGTGGAAGTTGTCGCCGTCGGATGCCTGCGCCGCATAGATATTCCAGTCGGCCGGGGAGTAGCGCGCCTTCACCACGCTCAGCATCTCCTCCAGCGCCGTGGAGATGACAGTGCCGCCGGTCTCGGTGCCGCGAAAGAACGTCTCCTCGTCGACTTCGGCGGCCGTGCTGGTGTGCCGGATGAAGACCAGGTGCACTTCCCGGTAGTAGCGGCTGAGGAACACGTGCAGCAGCATGAAGAACCGCTTGGCCAGGTCCTTGAGCGGCTCGGTCATCGAAGCAGACGCGTCCATCAGGCAGAACATCACCGCCTGGGTTGTCGGCTTTGGCACCCGCTCGAAGCGGTTGTACTGCAGGTCGATTGGGTCGATGTAGGCGATGCCGCGTCTGAGCCTGAGCTTTTGCTCGAGTGAGGCGCGCAAGGCCGCGATCTTGGCCGCGCTCGGGGGATCCTCCGCCTCGGCTGCCGCCAGCTCCTGCTCCAGGCGGTCCACTTCGGCCTGGCTCGGGCGGCGCAGCGCCATGCGGCGGCCCAGGCTCTTGCGCATGGTGCGGAAGCGGTTGAGGCGAGCCGGCGGACCGTCGGTGGTGAACCCGGCCCGCGCCATCTTCGGCGCCTTCAAGTCCTTGAGCTTCACCTTGACCAGGTTCGGCAGCTTGAGGTCGTCGAAGAAAAGGTCGAGGAACTCTTCCTTGCTCAGCGTGAAAGTGAACTCGTCGTGGCCTTCGCCATCGGGGCTGCCCTGGCTGCCGCGCCCGCCGCCGCCCTGCGGCTTGGGGATCTCGTCTCCAACCTTGTACTCTTCGTTGCCCGGCAGCACGTAGTCGCGCACGCCCGTGTTGCGGCTCATCGAGAAGGAGGGCTCGCGCAGGCTCTTGGAGCGGATGGTGACCTTCTCGGAGCCTTCCGCCTCGGAGACCTTGCGCGTCTTGAGCGAGTCCTTGATCGCTTCGCGGATCTCGGCCTTGGCACGCCGGAGGAACCTCTGGCGATTGCCGAGGCTCTTGGCTTTGGGATTGAGACGCCGATCGACGATCTGCATGGAACCAACCGCTCTCAGCGGGGGGAGCAGGCGCGATAGGCGGCGGGAGGTGCCACCTGCACGCATCTACGGCCCGGAAGTAGCATGAGGACGCGCACCCCGCATTCGCTCGATCAGCTCGACTTCTTCACCCGCATATACCATTCCACGAGGCGCCGCACCTGGCGCGGCGTGTAGCCACGCTCGACCATGCGTTGCACGAACTCCTCGTGCTTTTTCTCGGTCTCGCTGTCCTGCTTCTTGCCGAAGCTGATGACAGGCAGCAAGTCCTCGACCTGGCTGAACATGCGCCGCTCGATGACGTCGCGGATCTTCTCGTAGCTGGTCCAGCTCGGGTTCTTGCCGCCGTTCTTGGAGCGGGCGCGCAGCGAGAACTTCACTACCTCGAACCGGAAGTCCTTCGGGTTGGCGATCCCCGCAGGCTTCTCGATCTTGGACAGCTCCTGCTCCAACACCTGGCGGCTCATCAGCTGGCCGGTGTCGGGGTCCTTGAAGTCGTGGTCCTCGATCCAGGCGTCGGCATAGGCGACGTAGCGGTCGAACAGGTTCTGGCCGAAGTCGTTGTAGGACTCCAGGTAGGCCTTCTGGATCTCGTTGCCGATGAACTCGGCATACTTGGGCGACAGCTCCTCCTTGAGGAACTCGAGCCAGCGCGCTTCGGTCTCCTCCGGCAGCTGCTCGCGGCGCACCGCCTGCTCGATCACGTAGAGCAGGTGCACGGGATCGGCCGCGATCTCGTGCGTGTCGAAGTTGAAGGTTTCGGACAGGATCTTGTAGGCGAACCGGGTCGAGGCACCGTCCATGCCCTCCGTCACGCCGGCGGCGTCGCGGTACTCCTGGATGGTCTTGGCGTGCGGATCGGTGTCCTTGAGGCTCTCGCCGTCGTAGACCCGCATCTTGGAGAACAGCGACGAGTTCTCGTGCGTCTTGAGGCGCGTCAGAACCGAGAAGCGCGCCAGCATGTTGAGCGTACCGGGCGCGATATTGGCGTCCTTCAGCTCGCTCGAGGCCAGCAGCTTCTCGTAGATCTGCTTCTCCTCCGTCACGCGCAGGCAGTAGGGAACCTTGATGACGCTGATGCGGTCGAGGAACGCCTCGTTGTTCTTGTTGGCCCGGAAGGACTGCCACTCGCTCTCGTTGGAGTGGGCGATGATCAGCCCCTGATAGGGCATGGCGCCGACGTTCTCGGTGCCGACATAGGTGCGGTCCTGCGTGGCGGTCAGGAGCGGGTGCAGCATCTTGAGCGGTGCCTTGAACATCTCGACGAACTCGAGAACACCCTGCGTGGTGCGATTGAGCCCACCGGAGTAGGAGTAGGCGTCGGCATCGTTCTGGCCGAAATGCTCGAGCTTGCGGATGTCGACCTTGCCGACCAATGCCGAGATGTCCTGGTTGTTCTCGTCGCCTGGCTCGGTCTTGGCGACGCAGATCTGGCGCAGCTTCGACGGGTGCAGCTTGATGACGGAGAACTTGGAGATGTCGCCGCCGAACTCGTCGAGGCGCTTCACCGCCCACGGAGACATATTGCCCATGAGCAGGCGCTCGGGAATGCCGTAGCGGTCCTCGAGCATGCGGCCCATGGAGGTGGGCTCGAACAGGCCCAACGGACTTTCGAAGATGGGGCTGGCCCCATCGTTGGTGGCCAGCACGTAGATCGGGCACTTCTCCATCAAGTCCTTGAGGCGGTCGGCCAGCGAAGACTTGCCCCCGCCGACGGGGCCGAGCAGGTAGAGGATCTGCTTCTTCTCCTCCAGCCCCTGCGCCGCATGGCGGAAGAAGCCGACAATGCGCTCGATCGTCTCCTCCAGGCCATAGAAGTCGTTGAAGGCCGAATAGACCTTGAGCGTGCGGTTCATGAAGATGCGACCAAGACGCGCATCCTTGGCGGTGTCGACGAACTCTGGCTCACCAATAGCCCGCAGCATGCGCTCGGCAGTGCTTGCGTACATCGAGGGGTCGGAACGACAGCCTTCCAAGTACTCCCGCAAGGTCAACCGGTACTGCTTCTGGCTCTCGTAAGCCTGTGCATAGACGTCGAAGATGTTTTCCTTAGTTGTCATGTCTCTTCGCCTCTGCGGCCGGCATGTTTCAGCAAAGATTAGACCAAAAAAATGCGGCGGGCGTAAGTACCCTGCCTTGGGCCCGTCTTGGCTGAGGGCATATGGCTAATCCGCCACGCCTGCCGATTCCTTTAGAGAGATGGGTATCATAAGGTCCAGACCCAAAGGAATTTTCTGCACGGTTTCCAGCATGGCCACAAATGCGTCGGAGCGCCCGCGCCAGCCCGCTCGGGGGCCATCCGCCTCCTTAGTGAACGACAATTCACCATAGGCGGATTACCGAACAGGCAACTCTGAGACGCCGACGCGAATCGGCAGCGAATCACTTGGCGGCAGACGGATGCTCGTTCAGGTCCTGGCGTCGAGCCGGACCTCGACGCCGGCCGCCGCCATGTGGCGCTTGGCGTCGCCGATGGTGAACGTTCCGTAATGAAAGATCGAGGCCGCCAGCACGGCGCTGGCATGGCCCTTCTGCACCCCATCGACCAGATGATCGAGGGTCCCCACGCCACCTGACGCGATCACCGGAACGGTGACGGCATCGGCGACCGCACGTGTCAATTCCAGGTCGAAGCCGGCCTTGGTGCCGTCACGGTCCATGGACGTCAGCAGGAGTTCGCCGGCGCCCAAATCCACGACTTCCCGTGCATAGGCAATGGCATCGAGTCCGGTCGGCTCGCGGCCGCCATGCGTGAAGATTTCCCAACGCTCCGGTTGGCCAGGGCCGGACACCCTCTTGGCGTCGATGGCGACGACGATGCATTGCGCCCCGAACTTATCGGCCCCCTCCTCCACGAGTTGGCGGCGGGCGACCGCTGCAGTGTTGATCGACACCTTGTCGGCACCCGCCCTCAAGAGCTTGCGAATGTCTTCGACGGTGCGCACGCCACCGCCAACAGTCAGCGGCATGAAACACCGTTCCGCCGTGCGCTCGACGATGTCGAAAATGGTATCGCGCTTCTCGTGGCTGGCCGTGATGTCCAGGAAGCAGAGTTCGTCGGCCCCGGCCTGATCATAGGCTGCGGCCGCTTCGACAGGGTCGCCCGCATCCTGCAGGTCGACGAACCTGACGCCCTTGACGACGCGGCCGTCCTTGACGTCGAGGCAGGGAATGATGCGGACCTTGAGCACGCGCTACTCTACCGTAGGTGCGTCGGGTATACCCCGGAAGATGGCGGCCATGGTCAGCTCGACACCGAGCCCCCTGAGGGCAACGACGCCTTCGCGGCCAGCCAATTCAGCTGGCAGACCGGGCCACGACCCATCGTCGCTGCGCGCCCAGACCCAGGCGCGGGGCTGGTCCTGACTACAAATGAGGTAGGTCTGCACCGACGCAATCGCCGTGTATTCCTGCAATTTGGCAGTAAAGTCCAATCCGGCCGTCGAGGGCGACAGCACTTCCACAATGAATATGGGTGCCTCACACGCAAGGTCCTCGAGGCCATCGCTGGCACGGTCGACGATGACGTCTGGATAGCGGACGCCAACCCCTGTCCTGACACCGAACTCGGCTGGACCAGGCTCGAACCGTGTTCGATCCAGCTTCTGCAGCAGCTCGCCGAGGATGTTTGCTGTCACGCGCCAATGCGCCCGAGATACATTGATCATCGTGCGGCTGACCTTGCCCCTGGACAGCTCATACTTGAAGGGATGATGGCGATCGAGGCTCACCGCCCAGCGCAAGAATTCCTCGGACTCTGTCGGTATGTCCGCTATTGGCGCCTGGCTTCGATCGGAGAAGCCAGGAATTGTCTCGGATGATGCACTCATCGCCTGGTTCTCTTGGCGTGCTTTTGCATTCGCGCGCGTCGGGACGCCTGGAACAAAACTAGCACAACCAATGGAGCGGCAAAAGAAGGCGGGGAAGGTGGGACGAGTGCGCCCACGGATCACCAACGCAGATGTGACGAAACACTGGTCCCCCCGAAGAGTTGTTGGGCTGACCAGAAGCTGCGGGGCTGGTCGAGCGCCGCCAGATAGCGGGCTGGTCTACATCGCGATGGGCGGGCACCTGGGACGCCGGGTGCTCGCTTTTAGGCACAACAAAAGAGGGCCCACCAATAACTTGGCGGGGCCCTCCCATGTCGACCTGCCGGGTGCGGGATCGGCAGGCCAAAACACAAAACACGATCGCCTCCAGCCGGTTCCACGACGCGCGAACTTTTTTTTGCGAGTTGCCCGTTAACCACCGGGGGCAGGGTTCCGGCTCAGCCTCTTGGCGGTCCATCCTCGGGCCTCATGATCCAGCGCCGTGTGCACCGTCAAGCAGGGCGATGGCGTCCGCTAGCTATCCCTCACCGGCTCGCGCTCGCCTGATCAGGCCGAGGGCTTCCGCCGCATTGAGCCGGCCGTCGTAGAGCGCGCGGCCCGTGATGGCGCCTTCCAGCCTGCTGTGCTCGGGCCGCAACAGCGCCTTCACGTCCTCGATGCTCGCAAGACCGCCGGAGGCAATGACCGGGATGGAAGTGGCACGGGCAAGGTCCGCCGTGGCTCGCAAATTGAGGCCCTGCAAGACGCCGTCGCGGTCGATGTCGGTGTAGATGATGGCGGCCACGCCGGCATCCTCGAAGCGGCGGGCAAGCTCCAGCGCGGCAAGCTCGCTGGTCTTGGCCCAGCCTTCGACGGCGACTTTGCCGCCCCTGGCATCGATGCCGACCGCCACACGGCCGGGAAACACCCTGCACGCATTGTGCACCAGATCGGGACTGCGCACCGCTGCGGTGCCCAGAATCACGCGCCGAATACCCTTGTGCAACCAGGCCTCGATGGTGGCGAGGTCGCGGATGCCGCCACCCAGCTGGACCGGGATGGACACGGCCTTCAGGATCGCCTCGACGGCTGGCGCATTGACCGGCTTGCCCGCGAAGGCGCCATTGAGGTCGACGATGTGCAGGTATTCGAAGCCTTGCGCCTGGAAGGCCCTGGCCTGCGCCGCCGGATCATCGTTGAAGACGGTTGCCTGGTCCATCTCGCCGAGCTTCAGGCGCACGCACTGTCCGTCCTTCAGGTCGATGGCGGGAAAAAGGATCACGAGCGCGCACCCATACAGAAGGTTGGGCTGCCCTGCGTGAGTGCAGCCATCAGTTTGCTATCTTGTTGCGCGATCAATCGTGTCATGTCGCCTGTCAGTCAAGCGAGCGTTGCCCTCATGCCTGCCGCGTCGCTGCCAATCGCGAGGGTGGCAAGGCGCGCTCTGAGCGAGGCCGATGCCGTCGACATCTGGATTGCGCGCTGGCTGAGGATCCGCCGCAAGGACCTGCTCATTCGCTACGGGTGCGACCCGCGCCGGCTCTACGAGATCTGGGAGGAGAAGCGCTTTCCGGGCAGCCGGGCCAAGGCCCTGACCGTGTTTCACGAGCGGCATCCGGGGCTTGCCGACCGCGTCGACTTCGGCCTGCATCGGCGCATTCCGCGCACCATTCCGCCGGAGCTGCAGCCTGGGCTATTCGATCAGCTGTAAGGTCAGCTGCCGGCTTTGCCGTTCTCCTTCAGTATCCGCGCAATGGTGCCTGGCAGGGCATCCACCTGAGCACTAAGGGTGGAGATGGCCCGCTTAACCTGAGACATATCGGCGGAAAGCCGCGCCACGTGCAACTCGAAAAGGCGAAACCGCACATCAATAAGGTCCGGGATCGCCTGCAACTCGCGCTCGACATTGCTGAGACGTTCCTCGAGATCGATGGACACGCGTCACTCCCAACAGCCAATCCAGGTGCAAAGCAAAGCTAGCACATGCGCCTGCATGGAACAATATGAGAACTTACCCTCGACGCGGGCTGCGAATCGCGGCATGTTCTCTCTACGTTCCAGCCGCTGGGTCGAGCGTACGAGGCGGGAACGGAGCCCTCTCAACTTACCTCGACGCCCACGAGACACGCCATGCGCACTTACCTCATCACCTACGATACGGCCACCCCCGGCCGCCACCAGATTGCCGGCGCCATCATGCAGCTGGGCGAGGCCTGGGCCCGCCCGCTCGATGCCACCTGGTACGTGCAATCGAGCGAGCGTGCCGGCGCGCTGGAGCGGCAGCTCAAAGCCCATCTGGACAGCGACGATGGCCTGCTGATCCAGCAGGTGGAAGCCAATGCCGTGCTCCTGAACACCGCGCTGCGCTGGTTCAAGAAGCGCCGCCAGGATGTTGCCGACACGACCAATGTGGTTGCGTTCCCCGTGCCTGTGTTGCCTGAGGCCCGCGCGGCTTAGTCGGGGGCGGTCCCAAGTATCGCCGTGGCTGCCCTCCGCTCCGACCCTCTCCTCGTCATGCCGAAGACATGACTCCGACATGGTGGGGAGGGGATTTCACGGGCGCCACTTCAGAAAATTGGCGATGAGCCGCAGTCCCAGCGTCTGGCTCTTCTCCGGGTGGAACTGCGTGCCCGCGATGTTGTCCCTTCCCACCATCGCGGTCACCGGTCCCCCGTAGTCGGCCTCCGCCACCAGCGCCGCGCGGTTGGGCGTGACGAGGTGGAAGGAATGCACGAAGTAGGCGTGCAGCCCGTCGGGCCCCGTCTCGATGCCGTCCAGCAGCGGGTGATCGTTGATCACGCTCAGGGTATTCCAGCCCATGTGTGGAACCTTGAGCGCTGGATCCTTCGGCTCCATCGCCCTCACGTCGCCCTCGATCCAGCCGAACCCGGGCGTCACGCGGAACTCGAGCCCCCGCTCGGCCATCAGCTGAGCGCCCACGCAGATGCCGAGGAACGGCCGTCCCTGTGCGCGCACGCTCCTCTCCAGCGCCTCGCGCATGCCCGCCACAGCATCGAGGCCGCGCTTGCAGTCGGCGAACGCGCCCACGCCGGGCAGCACGACGCGGTCGGCGGTCGCCACATCGGAAGGATTGGCTGTCACCGCTATCGTGACGTGGGCCTCGCTCTCGCGCGCCGCGCGCTCGAAGGCCTTTGCCGCCGAATGGAGGTTGCCAGAGCCGTAGTCGATGATGGCGACGCGCTGCATGGCGACACTCAGGAACGGACACCCAGCAGGGAGCCGATGACAGGTGTGCTGCGGGTTAAGGAACTGCCCATCAGCGATGAGCCGGCGGCAGGCGCAATTACGGGCTGCTTGGGCAGCCAGGCCTCGAAGAAGCGCCGCTCGCCCTCGGCGACATTCCTGGCGGTAACCGAACCCAGCATGTGCCAGCCGCGTCGATCGAGCGCCCAGCGGCGCAGCGTGTCGGCCTCGAAGCCGATCAGCAGATGCAGCCCAGCGCCAGCCAGCGAAATCCAGCGCGGATCGAGGCTGTTGCCTTGGCGGACAAGCTCGAAGACGCCGCTCAGCACCACATAGCCCAGCAGCGGCCACCACAGCCGGTGCACCAGCAGCCAGAACGGCGCGAACAAGGCGGCCACCCAAGAGAAGCCATCCTTGATGAAGACCAAACTCTCTGCCCGGTCGATACGGTCGGCCGGCGGGTTGGCTCGCTCGTGTACAGTGAAGGTGGGCATGGGCGCCGGCTCAACGGACTGGAGGCCCGTTTTAGTCGGATGAGAGGCCGATGGCGAGCAGTAATGACAGGCGGCAGGCACCTGCGTGTCAGCCGAGCCATGTGCCCGCAGAAGGCGCAGCGGGTATGCGTTCAGCCATGGATCGTCATGCTGCGCGACCAACGAACCGTGACCTGGCCGTCCGATGATGCGCTTGGCTGCGGGTGTGTGCGCCCAACGAGAACTGGGTGACGAGTTGTGAAAGCTGGTCGGTCTCCAGGGCGAGCGATCGGCTCGCAGCGGTCGATTCCTCGACCATGGCGGCATTCGCCTGCGCCATCTGATCCATCTGGTTGATCGCCGCGTTGACCTCTTCGATCTGTCCTGCCTGCTCTTTCGCGCCTTCCGAGATCCTCGCGACTACCGTGCTGATCTCGGCAAGCTGCGCCATGATTCGTTCAAGCGACGTACCGCTCGCCGCCACCAGCCGCACACCCTGCTCGACCTGCCCGGTCGAGGTTGTAATCAGGTTCTTGATCTCCTTGGCGGCCGTGGCCGAGCGCTGGGCTAGCGCGCGAACTTCCGAGGCTACCACCGCAAAACCGCGGCCGGCGTCGCCGGCGCGGGCGGCCTCCACCCCGGCATTGAGCGCGAGCAGATTGGTCTGGAAGGCGATCTCGTCGACCACCCCGATGATCCGGCCGATCTGCTGCGATGAGTTTTCTATCCCCGCCATGGCGTCCGCGGCGCGACGCATCACGTCGCGGTCTTGCTCGGCGTGGCCGGTCGCACTGGCAACGATCTCGCGCGCGTGATCGGCACCCTGCGCGGAGGTCTTGACCGTCGCCGTGATCTGCGCGAGGGCCGCGGTACTTTGCTCCAGACCGGCGGCCTGCTGCTCGATGCGTCGCGCCAAATCGTCGGCTGCCGATGATATTTCCTGCGAACCGGCGTGGATCACCCCGGTGCTCCCGGTCACGCCTTGCATGGCCTGCTCGAGATGCATGGCCGCCGTATTGAAGTCCGCCTGGAGCTGTCGGTAGGCCTCGGGTATGTCGCCCGTCATGCGATATGTGAGATCCTTGGCTGCCAGCTTTGACAAGCCCGCACCAATGCAGCCCGCAACGACGGCCCGTTCCCGGGTGATGGCTTCCTGCTCCGCCTGGCGACGCAAGTCCTCGTTGCGCCGCCGTTCCTCTTCGGCGTCGCGCTCGAGGCGGACCTTCTCGATCGCCGCGTCGCGGAACACCTGGACCGCCTTGGCCATCTCGCCGATCTCGTCGCGCCGGCCCTCGCCGGGGATGACGGTCTTAAGGTTTCCACCGGCCAGATCCGACATTGCCGCCTTGATGCCCGTGACCGGACGCACCAGGCCGAGGATGACCCCGCCGATGCTTGCAAGGACGATGGCCAGCACAACGGCCGCCAACGTCCCGATGATCACAAGAAGCACACGCTCCCGGGCGCCAGCCTCGGCTTCAAGGGTCGCGCTGAAGCGATTGGCGAGCCCCGCCACCTCGACCACGGCCTTGCGGTGCTCCTCGAAGGCCTCGGCGATGGCGAGAAAGGCGTTGTCGGCACCGTCCTTGTCCCCCTTGCCGTGGGCAGGCAGGTACCTTTGCTCCACGACCTCCCAGAACCGCAGCGCCGGCTCATGGACCGCCTTGAGAAGCTGGTCCTGCAACTCCTTGCCGAGCGCTTGCCGCTTCCAGAACGCCTGCCGCTCGTCGTAGGCCTTCCGCAACTCCATCAGGCGCTTGCGACGAGGCTCGAGACTCCAAGGCTCGTTGACGAGCGCTGTCGCTTCCATGAGCGCGTCGATCAGGTAGACCGGCGGCGGCACCACGTCGGCGACTAGCTCCTTGCCCAGGACAATGCGGTGATAGAGCGGACCGCCGACCTTGAGCTCGCGCAGGGTCATCCAGCCCGAGGCGACGATGGCGATGAAGCTGCACGCGAGGGTCATGCCGGCGATCTTGGCAATGGTCGCGATGCGCATGATGGGCTCCGAGGGTGCCGGCGCGACCGGCGGTGCGATGGATGCAGCTGCACGGATTTGTTGTGCATTTATATCGACTTAACGTTAGCGGAGAATGAATTGAGATGTTGGCGAAGTAGGGCGCAATAAGCGGTAGCGCATTGCGCCGTTCTCCGGTCCAATCGGCGCAATGCGGCTAAATTTGTCAACCGCCGACGAGGCGCGTCAGCGCTGCGGCCTGATCTGTCCCGGATCGTAATAGAAGCGCTCGCGCGCGATGCGGTCGCCTTGCCAGGTTTGCAAGGCCAACTCGTCGAGGGAGCGCGTTTTCCCGTCCGGACCGGTCATCTCGAACACCCAGTTGATGACGACGTGATCGCCATCGACCAGAAAAGTCTCCACGCGGCGGGTGCGCATCTCTTTCAGTCCGGCCAAGACGGCCCGCTCGTGCTCGACGAGCGTCTGCCGGCCCACGCGCGGCGGCAGCCCGTTCTCCTGCATGGAGGCGTCGGGGTGGTAGAAGTCCTCGATGGCCTTGATGTACTCGTCCCGCTCGACGAGGGCGATGAACTCATGGACGCGGTCGCGGCTGGGCATGACGGCGCAGGCTCTCCAGGTTGCGGAGACCTTCTAGCCAGTCGCGCGGACGAATTGGACTCTTTTTGCAAAAGGGGCGCTGGGGGTGCCAGCGATCCAGCTGATCAATCGGCCGACTGCCAGCAGGGCCTGCCCGCGGCCAGCTCCAGCACGCAGCTGGGGCCACTCGGCTGGGCGGGCTCTGCCGCAGCCAACTTACACCGCGGGAGCAGCAGTGGGTGTATGGGACCGGTGACCGGCAAGGGCAAGAAAGATGAAGCTCCAGCCGGCAAAGATCATCTTGATGCCCGCAAGCACACCGATCACCCAGGTCGCCGAGCTCGGCAGTTGCAGCGCGATCAGCGCTCCTGCCGCGATTGCCACCAGGCCGCTCACGAGCACCCAGCCCCACCCTTCGTGCGGCCTGAGACGCAAGGCCATGATCACTTCCAGCACACCATCCGCGAGGAACAGGGCGGCGATCAGAAGCGTGAGCGTGAGGATGCCCGCGAGTGGGAAGAAGGCGAGATATCCGCCCGCGACCAGGTAAAGGATGCCGATCAACAGATTCCAGAAGAAGCCCCGCCATTCTCCCGCAGAGAACGCGTGAATGATCATAAACAGGCCCGAGACGAGGAAGATCCATCCCAAGGCGATCTTGGCGGCAATCGTGGACAAGAAGGGGAAGGCGATGGCCGCAAAGCCTGCGAGCAACAGCACAATGCCGAGGATGAGATACCAGACCCAGTGCTCTCCGATCTGCCTCCGCGCCTCGTCAAGGGCAGTGTCAATTCCTTGCTGGGACATGCGTACGACCATTGGTCACTCCTTTGCTTCCCGCCGACCATAGGTCGGCCGGTGTGTTGGCCGCTGTTTGCTGTGGTCATGCAATGCCGGCAGCGTATAGTTCGCGGTGGGCGAGAAAATCAGGGGAAACCCGCAAACTGATACAGGCACATCCCGGCCTGTGATCTCGCGTTCACGGCCGCCAGCTCACGGCAGAGAGCGTGCCATCCAAGGACGCCCATTCCCCCTACAGCGTCCCCTTGGTGGAGGGCACGCGGCCGGCCTGGCGCGGGTCGATGGCCACGGCCTGGCGCAAGGCGCGCGCGAGACCCTTGAAGCAGGTCTCGGCGATGTGATGGTTGTTCTCGCCGTAGAGGGTCTCCACGTGGAGCGTGATGCCCGCGTTCTGGGCGAACGCCTGGAAGAACTCGCGGAACAGCTCGGTGTCCATGTCGCCGAGCTTGGGCCGGGAGAATTGCACCTTCCAGACCAGATGCGGCCGGCCCGAGACGTCGACGGCCACGCGGGTCAGCGTCTCGTCCATGGGCAGGTAGGCGCTGGCATAGCGCGCAATCCCCTGCTTGTCGGCAAGCGCCTTCGCAACGGCCTGGCCGAGCACGATGCCGCAATCCTCGGTCGTGTGGTGGAAGTCGATATGCAGGTCACCCTTGGCCTTGAGCGTGATGTCGATCAGCGAATGGCGCGCCAGCTGTTCCAGCATGTGATCGAGGAAGCCGACGCCGGTCGCGATGTCGTAGGCGCCGGTGCCGTCGAGGTCGACGGTCGCCTTGATCTTGGTCTCCTTGGTGGAGCGCTCGATAGTGGCTTGCCGTTTCACCTGGATTTGGCCCTGCTTGCAGTGCGGGACCCAAGCCTTTATCAGCTTGATCCCTCGGGTTCCATAGGATGCGGCCCCATAATCTCGCCCCTTGATTTACGGCCCGTTCATGCCGACATCGCGGAAGGCTTGCATGACCGACCCAGCATCATCCTCAGGCCTCTGGCACGGCACCACCATCCTGACCGTCCGCAAGGCTGGCCGGGTCGTCATCGCCGGCGATGGCCAGGTCAGTCTCGGCGCCACCGTCATCAAGGCCAACGCCAAGAAGGTGCGCTCGCTCGGCAAGGGCGACGTGATCGGCGGCTTTGCCGGCGCCACCGCCGACGCCTTCACGCTGTTCGAGCGCCTGGAGAGCAAGCTGGAGCAGTATCCGGCCCAGCTCACCCGCGCCTGCGTGGAGCTGGCCAAGGACTGGCGCACGGACCGCTACCTGCGGCGCCTGGAAGCCATGATGATCGTGGCCGACAGGCAGGTCACGCTGGTGCTGACCGGCACGGGCGACGTGCTGGAGCCGGAAGGCGGGCTGATGGGCATCGGCTCGGGCGGCAACTACGCGCTGGCGGCCGCGAAGGCCCTGATGGACAGCAGCCTTGGCGCCGAGGACATCGCGCGCAAGGCCATGGCGATCGCCGCGGAGATTTGCGTCTATACCAACACCAAGGTCGTCATCGAGGCGCTGGAAAGTGCGTGACGATGGCTGCTCGCCGCTATGAATTTCGGCCAATGACGGCCGCCGAACTTCCGCTGGTCCAGCGCTGGCTAGAGATGTCCCACGTACGCGAGTGGTGGGGAGACGCGGACGAGCAGTTCGAGCTGGTGAGCGGTGACATGGGCGAGCCGGCGATGCAGCAATTCATCGTCATGGTCGATGGCCGCTCGTTCGCCTACCTGCAATGCTACGATCAAACGAGGTGGCCCGAGAACGGATTGGGTGCCCATCCCTCGGGAACCCGCGGCATTGATCAGTTCATCGGCGAGCCCGACATGATCAACTGTGGTCACGGCGCGGCCTTCATCAAGGCGTTCGTGGATGCTTTACTGGCAGCAGGAGCACCTCGCGTGTTGACCGACCCTGATCCCGCAAACAGACGCGCCATTCGAGCGTACGAAAAGGCTGGCTTCCGGAAAGCGCGCGAGGTGGATACGCCGGACGGCCGCGCGCTTCTCATGACGCGCGACAAAGCCACTGGGCCGCTGACGGTAGGACCCTAGAGATCATGACCAGCTTCTCCCCCCGCGAGATCGTCTCCGAGCTCGACCGCTTCATCGTCGGCCAGAAGGATGCGAAACGCGCTGTCGCCATCGCGCTGCGCAACCGCTGGCGGCGCCAGCAGTTGCCCGACGACCTCAAAGAGGAAGTGCTGCCGAAGAACATCCTGATGATCGGCCCGACGGGATGCGGCAAGACCGAGATCTCGCGGCGGCTAGCGCGCCTTGCCGGCGCCCCGTTCCTCAAGGTGGAAGCCACCAAGTTCACCGAGGTCGGCTATGTCGGCCGGGACGTCGATTCCATCGTGCGCGACCTGGTCGAGGTTGGCATCGGCCTGATGCGCGAGACCAAGCGGCGGGAGGTGAAGGCGCAGGCGGAGAAGAACGCGGAAGAGCGGGTGATCGACGCTCTTGTCGGCGCCGAATCCCGGCCTGCGACGCGCGAGGATTTCCGCCGCCGAGTGCGGGCGAACGAGCTCAACGACAAAGAGATCGAGATCCAGGTGGCGGAGGCGGGGCCGCAGCTGCCCACCTTCGACATTCCCGGCGGCCAGGTCGGCATGATCAACCTGAACGAGATGCTGGGCAAGGCGTTCGGCCAGCGCACCAAGCCGCGCAGGATGACCGTCGGCCAGGCCTACGACATCCTGGTGGCGCAGGAGAGCGACAAGCTGCTCGACCAGGACCAGCTGGTGCAGGATGCGGTGCAGGAGTGTCGAGAACGACGGCATCGTGTTCCTCGACGAGATCGACAAGGTCTGCTCGCGCTCCGAAGCGGGGCGGATCGGCGCGGACGTCTCCCGCGAGGGCGTGCAGCGCGACCTGCTGCCGCTGCTCGAGGGCACGACGGTGTCGACCAAATACGGGCCGGTGAAGACGGACCATGTGCTGTTCATCGCTTCCGGCGCGTTCCACATGGCGAAGCCAGCCGACCTGCTGCCAGAGCTGCAGGGGCGGCTGCCGATCCGTGTGGAGTTGAAACCGCTGACCAAGGAGGACTTCCGCCGCATCCTGGTGGAGCCGGAGGCAAGCCTCATCAAGCAGTACATTGCGCTGCTGGCGACCGAGAGTGTGACGCTGAAATTCACCGACGATGCCATCGACGCGCTGGCCGACATCGCTGCGCTGGTGAACTCGACGGTGGAGAACATCGGCGCCCGCCGGCTGCAGACAGTGATGGAGCGCGTGCTCGACGAGATCTCCTTCGACGCCACCGACAAGGGCGGCGATACGATCAAGATCGATGCTGCCTATGTGCAGGCACGCATCGGCGACCTGGCGAAGAACGCGGACTTGAGCAAGTTCATCCTGTAGGGCGCAATGGGCGTAAGCCGTATTGCGCCGACTCGAGGTGAGGCTGGATCGGTGCAATGCGGCTATCGCCCTATTGCGCCCTACCGCTCAGCACAATTCGCTCTCTACGATATTTTCGGCTGTGCTCGGCACTTGGCATCGCCGTCGCGCGCCAGGACCATGTGCAGAGGGTAGCTGCGACGGAAGGGCTGGAAGTTGCCATCGGTGTTGCCGAAGACGGAAAGCAGCAGCTGCTCGTTTGGCGATCGCCGCTGCGGGTCGACGTACAGATTGGCCCTGACCACGTAGGGCTGCGTCCCCTCTGCCCTTTCGTAGTGACCCGAGAATTCCACGCCGAACTGCTTCGGTGCTCCCGCATCGAGGCGGAAGGCAATCCGGCCGCATGCCTTGCCGTCCGTCACTTCGATGCCGCACCAGCCATTGCCGCAGGGCACCAGGTCGTAGCTGAGTTGGCAGCTTGCATCACGGCAACGATACCGGAACTCGGAAACGTGCGTGCTCCAGCGCCCGGAGAGTTGCGATGCGGCGAGCTCGGCCGCTGCCGGGTTAGCCCCGGCCATGATGTAGCCGAGAGCGGTCACTAGGATTGCAAGAATGGAGGCAGGCGCCCAAACGCGGCTGGATACTGGCGGGCACATGTTGCGCGCTGCGGCCCTCATGCTGTTTGTCCTCTCGTTCCCTGCAGGTGTGCTCGCCATCGCCGCGGCGGCAGGTCTGCTTCGTCTGCCCTATGAGCTGTCGCTGCTGGATCAGCGTCTACCGGTCCTGTTCCGCGTGCACATGGGGGCATCCGGGCTTGCCTTGTTGCTCGTGCCGACGGCGATCGCGTGTCATGGACTCAATCTGCACAGGGTTCTTGGCCGAAGCGCGGCGGTCCTTGTCGCCGCGGGCGGCGTCACCGCCCTTCCGGTCGCGATGGCCAGCGACGCAACCTGGCCGGCCAGGGTCGGGTTCTTCACTCAGGCCGTGGTATGGATCGCCTTGGTCCTTGCCGCGGTGCGCGCGATCCGGGCGGCAGACCCGACGCGGCACATGTGGTTGATGCTGGCGGTCGCAGCCGTTGCGTCCGCGGCGTTGTGGCTGCGGTTGGCGAGTTGGATGGCAGTGAGATGGGGCCTGCCGTTCGACACGGTCTATGCCCTCGCCGCCTGGCTGTCGTGGATGCTGCCGCTCGGAGCGATCAGTCTGCTCGCCCGGGGCCACGGAGCGCCGCTGCGCATCCGACTGTGGGAGAAAGCTGGATCTGTCCCATAGGGTTCCGACCTCACGCTGTTGAGAAAGGCACCGAGACATGACCGAAGCGTGGCCCGACATCCCGTTCGAACCCTGGAAAGCATCCTGCGCCACACTGCACCTGTGGACGCAGATCGTGGGCAAGTATCGGCTGGCGCGCACGCCATGGATCAACCATTCGTGGCAAGCGACGCTTTACGTCAGCCCGCGCGGCCTGACGACGTCACCGATCCCGGCTGAAAGCCGGAGCGTGCAGTTCGATTTCGACCTGGTGGATCACCAGCTGATCGGCAGCGTCAGCGACGGCTCCAGAAAGTCGTTCGCCCTGCAGCCCATGAGCGTGGCTGCATTCCACGGCCGCTTCCTGGCGCTGACCGATGACCTCGGCGTTCGCACGAAATTCCATGGCACGCCGAATGAAGTGAGCGACCCAATTCCGTTCGCACAGGACACCAAGCATGCATCCTACGATGCAGACGCCGTGAACCGGTTCTGGCGCGCCCTCGTCCAGATCGATCGCGTGCTGAAAGAGTTCCGCACGGGGTTCCTGGGCAAGGTCAGTCCTGTCCACCTCTTCTGGGGCAGCTTCGATCTTGCCGTGACGCGATTTTCGGGTCGCACCGCGCCAGTGCATCCGGGCGGGATCCCGGCGCTGCCCGACGCCATCACGCGCGAAGCCTACTCACACGAGGTGAGCTCTGCGGGGTTTTGGCCGGGCGGCGGTCCGCTCGACTACCCTGCGTTCTATTCGTATGCCTATCCGGCGCCGCAGGGATTCGCATCGCGGCGGGTTACGCCGGATGCAGCCTTCTTTCATGAGACGGCGGGAGAGTTCATCGTCCCCTACGACGCCGTGAGGAACGCGTCCGACCCCGATCAAACGCTGCTCGGCTTTCTCGAGACGACCTACGACGCGGCCGCGCGCCTGGGCAACTGGGACCGAGAATCACTGGACTGCGCGCGCGGCCGCGCCGGCGTGCCGCGAGCGATCTGACGCAGCCCTTGGGCACCGCTGCACCGGCTGTGCCTTGCAGAGCCGGCTCACTTGGGTGGAGCTCAGAGTAGTGTGGGGCTTCCTGACGACCGCGTTCCTCGCTAAATAGGCGTTGATTTATCAGGGTTCGGCCAGCATGGACGCCGCTCTCGACATTCGCGCAGCCGCGCCAGGCACCGCCACCGAGCCTTCGCTCGCCGGCCTGGGCCGCGAGGGGCTGGCGGCTGCACTTGCCGCCGCCGGCGTGCCCGACAGGCAGCTCCGCATGCGTGTGAGGCAGCTGTGGAGCTGGCTCTACGCGCGTGGCGCGACATCCTTCGACCAAATGTCCGACGTCTCCAAGGAGCTGCGCACCACGCTGTCTCGATCCCACACGCTGGCGCGGCCGGAAATCGCCGCCGAGCAGGTCTCGACCGATGGTACGCGAAAGTGGCTTTTGCGGCTTGGGAGGCGAGGCCACGAGGCAAGGCCGCCGGAAATCGAGACCGTCTACATCCCCGAGCCCGACCGCGGCACGCTGTGCATCTCGAGCCAGGTCGGCTGCACGCTCACCTGCTCGTTCTGCCACACCGGCACGCAGCGTCTGGTGCGCAACCTGGAGCCCGCCGAGATCGTCGGCCAGATCCTCGTGGCGCGCGACCGCATCGGCGATTGGCCCGGCTCTGCGCTCCCAGAGGATGGCCGCCTGATCCCCGCCACCGAGCGAAAGATCACCAACGTCGTGCTGATGGGCATGGGCGAGCCGCTCTACAACTTCGACAATGTGCGCGACGCCATGGCCATTGCCGCCGATGGCGACGGCCTTGCCATGTCGAAGCGGCGCATCACGCTCTCCACCAGCGGCGTCGTGCCGGAGATTCCCCGCTGGGGGAGCGAGGCCGGCACCATGCTGGCCATCTCCCTGCATGCCACCCGCGACGAGCTGCGCGACCGGCTGGTGCCGATCAACCGCAAGTATCCTATTCACCAGCTGATCGCCGCCTGCCGTTCCTATCCCGGCCTCTCCAACGCCCGGCGCATCACCTTCGAGTATGTCATGCTGAAAGGCGTCAACGACAGCCTCGCCGAGGCCAAGGCGCTGGTGCGGCTGCTGGCGGGCATTCCGGCGAAGATCAACCTGATCCCGTTCAACCCCTGGCCGGGCACGAGCCATGAATGCTCCGACTGGGAGCAGATCGAGCGCTTCGCCGAGGTCGTCAACAAGGCGGGCTACGCCAGTCCTGTGCGCACGCCGCGCGGGCGGGACATCATGGCCGCGTGCGGGCAGCTCAGGTCGGAAAGCCTGAAGATGAGCGCACGTGAGCGCCTGGCCGCGGCCGGCGCCGAGACCGGAGTTGCGACATGAGGGCGCTCGGCCGCGTGTTGTGGCTGCCGATCGCCTTTCTGCTGTCGGCGGCGGTGACGGTGTTCGTCATCCTCTCGCTGGGTCAGGAGCGCATCGTGCAGGCGGTGGCCGGCCGGGGCCCCGACGAGGTGACGATCGGCGCCGGCTTCGATCTCCTGCGGCTCGGCGTTGCGCTCGCCTCCGCGCAGGCCCTCGTGCCAGCACTGCTGCTGATCATCATCGGCGAGGTGGCGCGCATTCGCGGCGCGATCTACTACGTGGTCGGAGGCGGTGCGGCGCTGGCCGTAGTGCCGCTGCTCGCCCGCATCGGCCAGCCGCTGACCGTGCTCGACCTCTCGCCCGTGGTCTGGCAGGTGCTGGCCACTGCGGGTTTTGCGGGCGGCTTCGTCTATTGGCTCATCGCCGGGCGCAACGCTTGAGGTCACTGCGTTCAGTCCGGGAATAATCCTGGGGCTATCCGAGGGGCGAGTTTGGCCGGAAAGGCAATTTGCCAATCGGCTCGCGCACCATTCGAGGCGATTATTCCCAGTTTGCTTAGCGCATTGGTTGCAGCCCTTGCGCTCCTGACCGACTGACCCATCGCATCAGCCACTTCTGATTTGGGGAGAGAGCCCCTGAAGAGTAATGCGTCGAGGACACGTGAGGCTCTTGCAGGAAGATTGCCGTATGCCGTCTCCTCCTCAGCCCACTTCATGATGCGGTCTCGCATCAACTTCGGCTGCATAAGATCGCTCATGAACTTGACCTGATCTATGCAGACCTCCAGGAAAAACTTTGTAAAGGCCGACAGAGCCGCTTCTCCGAGCTGGCCCCGGCCGTCCCGGTCGCCCCGGCGCACTTCATCGCATGTGGCCAAGTGTTGCTTATATTCTTTCTGACGACGGGCAAGACCACGCGCAATCGACCACAATCCTCCCGTATCCAGTGTACGGTACAAGGTGCCGTAAGACATGAGTCTGGTGACGCGACCGTTGCCATCAGCAAATGGGTGAATGTACAGCAAGCGATGATGCGCGGGCCCCGCGTTAAGCGCCGCCTCGAAATCCTTTAAGCCCGCGTAGCACTGCTCGAAGCGCCGCATGAATCTCGGCAAAGCGCCGGGACTTATTGCAAGATGCTTACCTACTCGAGCGTCGCGTTTACGCATTTCGCCAGGAACAACCCTGATCTTTTCTCCAGTATCTGGGTTCGCTACCCACCTTAGATCATCTGGCAGCAGAGTGGTGAAGCGGCGATGAATTTGCAGTATGCTCTCAACCGTCAACTCGCCTCCTCGCAAACCACCTTCATCGATCCATCGCTGAACTTCGATGTGAGCTTTCGCTTCGAGCTGAAGATCCCGTTTTTTTGGCTCTTTGCTGAAGTCATCGTTGAGCGCCCGCTCTATATCCACGGGGTGAGTGTCATGCCCCTCGATAAGATTGCTGTAGTAGCAGTTCATTGATCGGACGAACTCGGCTAGCGGTTCGGCCAACCCTCGTGGCAGACTAGATCGGAACGATGCGCTGCGTTTCGTTAGCTCGAGAACAAGTTCTGTCAGCTCCGGCCTGGCTCCGTTCTCTTCAGAAATGCGCATGGGCTCCATGAGATAGATGTCTTCGCCGTCATCCCGCGGCGCCTGCTCTGCAGCTTTCCTGGCCGCTTTTTTTGCCGCTTTTTTTGCCGCTTCCACCGACATGGCTAGCCTTGTGTTTTATGAGGTATATCAATGGTCTACAGTAGCAGAGATGCCGGATACGGCTGCATGTCGCCGGCTTTTTTGCCGCTTTGATTGCCGCTTATACTGCCACCTTACGGCGTTGCCAATAGAGGTCGAGCACCCGATGCGTCGCGTGCTGTCCAGGTGTCGGTGGACGCGCGCTGATCACTACACGGCTTCGGTCCCAGCGTTCGCGAAACTGACCCGCGCCTGCTGCACAACGCCACTAAAACCCCATTGAGGCCAATAGCCAAAGGCCTGTACATTGCCACGCGGTGCGAGCAACCGCGACGGGGGGGCACCCATGCGTGTCGTTCGAGTGCTGATCGGATACGTCCTGGCCTGTCTGGCTGCGGCGCTCACTCTCGTTCTGTTCGTGTATACGCCGGCGGAGCTGGCGTCCCTGCCCCTGGACATGGGCACAGACCGCATGGCGGAAGCCGGTTTCTTCGTGATGGCGATCGCTCCACTCGTTGCGACGTTTGCGGCCCTTCCTGCCTTGATCGGCGTCGTCTTTGGCGAAAGGCGCAGCATCGCCAGCTGGACCTACTATGCCCTGCTCTGGGTCCTGATCGCGGCCCTCGGCTTTCTGGGCCAGCACTTCAGCGAGGCTCCAGGCGAGCCCAGCATTCTGCGCAACTATGTCCTGACCGCCTTTCTGGTGGCCGGCTTTACCGCGGGCTTCGTCTATTGGCTCCTTTCTGGACGCTTCGTGGGCCGGATGGCGCGACCCGATTTCCGGCAGACGACGAACCCCTCCCCGCCCGCAGGCGGAACGCCGCAGGGAGCGGTCGCCGACGGCGCCTGACACGGTCGCACACAAGCCCGCAGTTTGTAGCCAGCAAGGCATTCGGCGTTCCGTAACCACGTACATATTGCGTCGCACTAGTTCCTTGTTGCGGCGCAGCAGTTGGGATAGGTTGTCCTAAGTGCGCGGGAGGATGCGCGGGTTCGGGCGTCAGACATCAGGTCATCTGCGCAACTGAAAGGTCGACCGCCATGCTCGACTTCAAAGCCCAATCGCAACTCGCAGAAGCCACCGCCAACGTGATGCGCGCATGCGCGCTTGCCACGGCGCGAGTCGCCGGCGCGTCCGCCCTTCAAGGGATATCGCTATGGTCGCAGATGCTTAGCTCGTCTACCGCGCGCGCCCCTTGGCTTGGGGGCGCAGCAGCCGCGAGCGATGCCTGCGCGCCGACAGAAGACGCGCCGACAACGCAACACGCCACGCCGAGCGCCTCTGCTACCGACTCGGCCTTCGCCAGTTACCGATCGGCTGGCGGCCACGCAGTGGCCCAGGTCGTGCTCCCCTGAGGTCGCGCGGCAGCCGCCGTGCAGGGCTTGGCTACTTTTTCTTCGCGGCCGATTTCGGTTTGGAGCGGCAATAGGGCTTTTGCTTGCCCTTCTTGGGCACGATCCAGTTGCACTCGGCAGACTTGCCTTTGCAGGCCGTCTCATCGAGGCCCTTGCACGCGGACGCCGGCGTTGCCGCGGCCTTAGGTGCTGCCTTCTTGGCATCCTGCGCCGAGGCGTTCACCCCAAGCATCAAGAGCGCGCCGACCGCGGCCGCAGCGCCTATGCCCTTCAGAAGGGCCCATTCGTTTCTGAGCAAGACGACGTCTCCACCGGTTGATAGTCAACGCCCGCACAATAGCGGGGCACAAAGCCCCGAGGTAGGCGGTCGCTGCAAGAGCAAACGGCTGTGGTGCCGATCCGCATCACAGCCGCTCTTCGCTCAGCGAGCCTAACAACCGCTATTTCTTCTTGTCGTCTTTCTTGGTCGTATCTTTCTTCGGCGCCTCTTTCTTTGGAGCGGGCTTCACGCCGCACTTGCCCTTGCCCCCCTTCTTGGCGGCGGCAGTCCAGGCGCAATCATCGCGGGCATTGCAGGCCTTTTCGTCCTTCATGGTCTTGCAGGCCGGCGGCTTGGGTGCAGCTTTCGCTTTCTTGTCCTGCGCAGAAACGCCGAAAGCAAATGATGAAACCGCCACGACAACTGCCGTCGCAGTCAGCGCCTTAAGAACCAAATTGCTCACGGGACATTCTCCATTGGTTGGTGCCGATACGGAGCATGGCGCCACTGGGATGAACCCGCGATGAACGTTTGTTCAGCCTGATCGGGCTTTGGCCACCGCCTGCTCCAGCCGATCGTCCCCCCAAAAGAGTTCCGTGCCGACGAGGAAGGAAGGGGCCCCGAAGATTCCGAGCTCCTGCGCTTCCTCGTTCTGCTGACGCAGGCGGTCTTTGGTTTCTTGGTGTCCCGCACGAGCGAAAAGAGCTTCCGCATCAAGACTCAAGCTATGCAGTATGGCGCCCAGCGCGTGCCGGTCCGATATCTGCGCGCCTTCCGCGAACTGGGCCGTGTAGACCGCGCGCGTGAAGGCGGGCCCCCAGCCCTCCGTGTGCCCGATCAGCGCCAAGCGGGCGGCCTGCAGGCCGTTCTGCGGGAAAGGCGATGGCATCTTGAACGGCAATCCCCGCTCGGTAGCCAAGCGTGTCACATCGCGCACCATGTACTTGCCCTTGGCCGGGTAGAGATTGAACGGCGAGGTGTTCCAGCCCTGGGCATGGAATATCGGCCCCAGCAGGAACGGCTTCCACGCGACCGCCACACCGGCGTTGGCCGCCAAGGTCTCGACGCGCATGGCGCTGAGATAGGAGTAGGTCGAGGCAAACTCGTACCAGAACTCGAGCCGTGCGGTCGGCTTCGTCATGGATGGGAACCTCACGCAGGACCGGGACCATCACTGCTTCGCTGCGCTTGCCGGAGCAGTGTTCTGGCCTATAGTGCGCCGCAACTTCGCGAATGCAACAAGGTACGTTGATATGCCTGCCAAAGGCCCGAAAGGCAAAGTCACAAAGGTTGTGCTCGCCTACTCGGGCGGCCTCGATACCTCGATCATCCTGAAATGGCTGCAGGAGACCTATGGCGCCGAGGTGGTGACCTTCACCGCCGACCTTGGCCAGGGCGAGGAGCTGGAGCCGGCGCGGCGCAAGGCCGAGATGCTCGGCATCAAGCAGGCCAACATCTTCATCGAGGACCTGCGCGAGGAGTTCATCGCCGACTTCGTGTTCCCCATGTTCCGCGCCAACGCGCTCTACGAGGGCGTCTACCTGCTGGGAACGTCCATCGCGCGGCCGCTGATCGCCAAGAAGCAGATCGAGATCGCGCGCCGGACCGGCGCCGACGCCGTCTGCCACGGCGCCACCGGCAAGGGCAACGACCAGGTGCGCTTCGAGCTCGCTTATTACGCGCTGGAGCCCTCCATCAAGATTATCGCGCCATGGCGCGAATGGGCCTTCAAGAGCCGCGAGCAGCTGATCGACTTTGCCGAGAAGCACCAGATTCCCGTCGCCAAGGACAAGCGCGGCGAGGCGCCATTCTCGGTCGACGCCAACATGTTGCACTCCTCCTCCGAGGGCAAGGTGCTGGAGGACCCCGCCATCGAGCCGCCGCCCTATGTCTACCAGCGTACCATCTCGCCTATGCAGGCGCCCGACAACGCAACCGAAATCACCGTCGGCTTTCTGAAGGGCGACGCCGTAAGCCTCAATGGTAGGCAACTGTCCCCGGCAACGCTCTTTGCCGCGCTCAACGACCTGGGCCGCGACAACGGCATCGGCCGCGTCGATCTGGTTGAGAACCGCTTCGTCGGCATGAAATCCCGCGGCGTCTACGAGACGCCCGGCGGCACCATCCTGCTCGCTGCGCACCGCGCGATCGAATCCATCACCCTCGACCGCGGCGCCGCGCACCTGAAGGACGAGTTGATGCCGCGCTATGCCGAGCTGATCTACAACGGCTTCTGGTTCTCGCCCGAGCGCGAGATGCTGCAGGCGGCTATCGACAAGAGCCAGGAGCACGTGCAGGGCGAGGTCCGGCTCAAGCTCTACAAGGGCAACGTCATCGTCACCGGCCGCGAGAGCGACAAATCCCTCTATTCCTCCACGCTCGTCACGTTCGAGGACGACAAGGGCGCGTACGACCAGACGGACGCAGAGGGGTTCATCCGGCTCAACGCGCTTAGGCTGCGCACGCTGGCGATGCGCGGCCGCGGCAGCTGACGCCGCGCCAGCAAGGAGGGAAGCCCGCCATGTTCACGCGCCTGGAGATCGGCCGCATCGCGGGCATCCCCATCTACCTCGACATGCTTTTCGTGCTGGTGCTGCTGCTCTTCACCTATCCCTACTTTGCGTCCGGCAGCACCCAGGCAATGTCCGCTGGCTTTGTCATCGTCGTAGGCCTGCTGCTGTCCATCCTGCTGCACGAGCTGGGGCACGCCTTCGCCGGCCGCCTGTTCCGCGCGCACGTCTCCCACATCGAGCTCACGGGGCTCGGCGGCGTCGCCCATTTCGAGCGTTCGCTGCCGCGCTCGGCGTTCGCGCGCTCGGTCATTTCTCTCGCGGGCCCCGCGGTGAACCTTGGCCTCTGGCTGGGCTTCGGCGCCCTGACCAGCGAGGCCATGGACCTGGGCCGATCCATGCTCGCCGTTCCCTTCGCCGTGCTGGCATCCGCCAACTTCTACCTCATGGCGTTCAACCTGCTGCCCGCCTACCCGCTCGACGGCGGCCACACGCTCGACGCCTGGCTCGGCGCCATCCTGGGCCCGGCCTGGTCGGTGCGCATCGTTGCCTATCTCGGCCTTGCAGTCGCCGCCGGCATCGCCCTGCTCGCGTTCCCGAGCAGCATCTTCCTGCTGCTCGTCGCCCTGTTCCTGGCGCAGTGGAACTGGCAGAAGCTGCAGACCGTCGGCCGGTGGCGGGGGTAGGTCCTGCTAACTAAAGGATATGACGCGATCCTTTAATTGGCCGATCCATAACTAAAGCATCCGCACAACGCGATCGTTCACGCTGAGCGGGTCTTGCTCGCAAAGAAAGCCGCAATCGCGGCCTGAGGTTCCCCCGTCCTGTAAGCGTCCGACAGCGCGTCGATGCCGGCATAGATGCCCTCCTCGACCGAAACCCGCTCCCAGCGGTTCATGAGTGCCTTTTGCGAGCGGATTGCCTCGGGCGTGGCGCGGCAGATCGCGGCGACCCACTGCTCGACGGCCGCATCCAGGTCCGCCGCCGGCACCGTCTTCTGCACCAAGCCCATCGCCAGCGCCTCGGCCGCCGAATACATCGCGCCGGTGAGCAGCATCTCGCGCGTCCGGCCCCAGCCGATCAGGCCCGGCAGCAGGGCCGCCTCGATCACGGAGGGCAGCCCCATATGCACCTCCGGCATGCCGAACTGCGCGCCCTCCGCCGCTGCCCGAAAATCGCAGCTCGCGGCCACCTCCAGCCCCGCGCCCAGGCAGAAGCCGTTGATGCGGCCGATCACCGGCACCGGGCACACGCGGATGGCCTCGCAGGCCTGATGCAGGCGGGTGATGAACAGCCGTGCGCTGTCGGCGCACAGGCCACCCAGCTCGTTCAGGTCCGCGCCGCCGATGAACGCCCTGTCGCCGGCCCCGGTCAGGACCACGGCGCGCAGGGTCCTGTCCTCGCCGAGCCTGGCGAAAGCCTCCGCCAGGCTGACGATCAGCGGCGTCGACAGGCAGTTCAGGCGACGCTGGTTGTCGACGGTGACCACCGCAATCCCCGCCCCGTAGGTCCCCTCGGTCTTCACATGCACGCCGGCTTCCGACATTGTCGTGTCTCCTCAGCTGCGATCGAGTGTGGCAGATAGCGGGATGCCTCTCCAGAATCGCGTCAACCCCGAGGGCGAGATCGTCGCCACCACGCACCGTGGGCTCATGATGGGCAACCGCGGCGGCGCGTTCCACTTGCCGGACAAGACGCTGAGCCCCCGCCGGTGGGCAACCAGGCAATGGATCGCGTGCGTGCTCGAGTTCAAGGACCGGCATCGCGAGGTCATGCAGCCCAACCGCTACACCGAGCTGTTCTTTCTCGACGAGGCCACCGCTCTCGCCGCCGGCCATCGGCCGTGCTTCGAATGCCGCCGCGCCGACGCGGACCGGTTTGCCGAGCTGTGGGCCCGGACGCACGGCGATGCGGAGCGGGCGCGTGCCCCGGTCATGGACGACCAGCTGCACGCTGAGCGAGTAGATCGCGACCGCCGGAAAATCACCTTCTGCGCCCGCCGCGCCGACATCCCGAGCGGCGCGTTCATCCGCTACGCACGTGACGGCAGCGGCGCCCAGGCCTACCTCGTCGTCGGCCACAACCTCCTGGCTTGGGAGCCGTCCGGCTACAGCACCCTGGTTCTGCCGTCGACCATCTCGGAGGAGGTGGAGGTGCTGACGCCGCGCTCCATCGTTGCCGTACTTTCAGCCGGATACCGTCCCATGCTGCATCCCTCGGCCGCAGCGCTGCTGGGCTGATAACAGCACAGGGGAACCCGCGTCCATGACCAGGACTATTCTCAAGCGCACCTTGCGGCGCATCTACGCGCTGCTGATCATCGTGCTCGGCATCTCCTTCTTTGCGAAGACCGCCGATCACATTCCCTTCATCGCCGGCACAGGGGCCGAGAAGCTGCTCAAGGACGCCTACGAGTTCCTGCGCGACATGTCGCTGCTGATCGCCACGGGCGGCGTCGCCTATGTCGCCAACGTCTACCAGAAGCGCTCGAGCTTCATCGAGGCGCTCAAGGAGGAATGGCGCGACATCATTGCCGCCAAGTCGGCCCTGTTCTCCTACACGCAGTTGGAGCGGCCCACGCTCGAGCAATATCTCGCCACGTTCTGCAGGCTGTCCGAAACCATCGATAACATGCGCTCGGTTTACCAGAACGTTGGTGAGACGGCGGACCTCATCGGCATCTATCCCTACGCGCCCCTGCACGACATGCGGCGCGCGCTGCAGACGCTCGACCCCCGCAAGGCGCCCAACGCAGATGCCGAGGCGCGCAACCTGGCCCGCGACGCGATCCTGCAGTCGTTCTACGCGCTACGCGAGACCTTCCTGGAGGAGCTGGACCTCGAGGAGCCGGACCACCCGCTGCTGATTTCCGGCGGCCGGCGCAGCAAGACGAGCGGGGCCACCCGCGTTGGGCGGCGCGCCCAGGAACGGCAGCAGGCGCGTCAGGATCGTGTGCCGTCCCCCGATCCGCGCATCGACGCCATGCTGGCCGAGCTCAACGCCAAGGAGAACTCGACGGCGAAACCCTGGCGCCAGGTGCCTGGCGAGGCCACGGCAACGCCGAACGGCCGCGGGGCGTGAGCCTTCACCGGCCCGCCGAGGTGAACACCGGCTCGGCCCGCGCGGCCTGCTTCTTCTGCTCCGTCGTGAGCGCAGCATGCGCGGCATTGATGCGTCGCGCCATGGCGAACAGGTACTCGATCACCTCGCTCGGCAGTTCGGCGGTGGCGTAGCGGTCGGGGTGGTAGGCCTTGGCGAGGGCGAAATAGGCCTGCCGAATCTCCTCGCGGGTTGCGCCCGGCTTCACACCCAGCACGGCAAAGGGATCGAAGCCGTCGTAATCCTTGAGGCGCACAGTGAGGTTGGGCAGCTTGGGCACGCCCAGCATCTTGATGGATGCGATCTGTGCCTTGGCGACATAGCTGCGCTCCCCGCCGTAAGGCTCGAACTCGAGGAACGCGCCGCCTCCATTGAGAACGTCGGCAATGCTCTTGCTCGCAGGGATGAGCAGCTTGCCCCTGACCACCGAGCCGTCAGCGAACACCGCCTCGACGGGCAGCGCCGTCAAATCCGGAACATTGTCGACCCTGCTACGTTCGAACATGGTTGAAACTTCCCTAACGCGTTCTGCTTTGGCACGTGCAAATGGCATCGGGGCCACTTCGGAGCCACGTCGAGCCACTGGAGCAAGAAACGTGCTTCGGGTTGGGGTGGCTGGCGGCTGACAACAAACTATGCTACCTCGCGCTCTGATGGTGCGGCGCAGCATGGGCTGGCACCGCTTCCCCTGTGCAACAGGGCGCTTTTCCCAGGAATCCTGATGAACCTTCGCAATATTGCGATCATCGCGCACGTCGATCACGGCAAGACCACGCTGGTCGACGCGCTGCTCAAACAGGCCGGTGCCTTCCGCCTCAACCAGAAGGTGGAGGCGCAGGCCATGGACAGCAACGATCTGGAGCGCGAGCGCGGCATCACCATCCTGGCAAAGTGCACGTCCATCCTTTGGCATGACACGCGCATCAACATCGTCGACACGCCCGGCCACGCAGACTTCGGCGGCGAGGTGGAGCGCATCCTCAACATGGTCGACGGCGCCATCGTCCTGGTCGATGCCTCCGAAGGGCCGCTGCCACAGACCAAGTTCGTGGTGTCCAAGGCGCTCAAGCAGGGCCTGCACCCTATCGTCGTCATCAACAAGATCGACCGGCCAGACGAGCGCCACGACAACGTGCTGAACGAGATATTCGACCTCTTCGCCAACCTCGACGCGAACGACGAGCAACTCGACTTTCCCGTGCTCTACGGCTCGGGCCGCGACGGCTGGATGGCCGTCGATCCCGCGGGGCCCAAGACGGATCTGGTGCCGTTGTTCGAGCTGGTGGTGAAGCACGTGCCGCCGCCGGTGGTCGAGGAGGGGCCATTCCGCCTGCTCGCAACCACGCTGGAGGCCGATCCTTACCTTGGCCGCGTCCTCACGGGTCGCATCAGCTCGGGCAGCATCAAGCCCAATCAGACCATCAAGGCCATGCGCCGCGACGGCTCGCTGATCGAAACCGCGCGCGTCACCAAAGTGCTCGCGTTCCGCGGGTTGGAGCGGACCGCCGTCGACCTCGCGGAAGCCGGCGACATCGTTGCCATTGCCGGCATCACGCAGGCCACCGTCGCCGATACGCTGTGCGACCCAGCCGTCGACAAGCCGTTTCTGGCCCAGCCGATCGACCCGCCCACGCTCGCCATGATGTTCCGCATCAACGACGGCCCGTTCGCTGGCCAGGAGGGCGACAAGGTGCAGAGCCGCGTCATCCGCGACCGGCTGCTGAAGGAGGCCGAGCGCAACGTCGCCATCCGTGTCACCGAGCAGCCGGAAACCAAGGATGCCTATGAGGTGGCCGGGCGCGGGGAGTTGCAGCTCGGCATCCTGATCGAGACCATGCGCCGCGAGGGCTTCGAGCTGACAGTGTCGCGTCCACGGGTGGTGTTCAAGATCGATCCGGCCACCCGCCAGCGGCTCGAGCCCATCGAGGAAGTCATCATCGACGTCGACGAGGAGCATTCCGGCGTCGTCGTGCAGAAGCTCTCCGAGCGGCGTGCCGATCTCAGGGACATGCGGCCCTCTGGCGGAGGCCGCCAGCGCCTGGTCTTCCACGCGCCGACGCGCGGCCTGATCGGCTACCAGAGCGAGCTCATGACCGACACTCGCGGCACGGCTGTCATGAACCGCCTGTTCCACGGCTATGCGCCGTTCAAGGGCGAGGTCGCGGGCCGCCGCACCGGCGTCCTCATCTCCAATGCCGCCGGCGAAGCTACTGCCTACTCGCTCTTCTACCTGCAGGATCGCGGCGCCATGAT
The DNA here is from genome assembly GCA_963827545.1 of uncultured Alphaproteobacteria bacterium. GTDB lineage: Bacteria > Pseudomonadota > Alphaproteobacteria > Rhizobiales > Hyphomicrobiaceae > AWTP1-13. The sequence continues at coordinate 81,968 of CAWHBI010000035.1, read as the reverse complement.
CATCGACCCGCAAACCCGGGTGTATGAGGGCATGATCGTGGGCCAGCACACGCGCGACAACGACCTCGTCGTCAACATCATCCAGGGCAAGAAGCTCACCAACATCCGCGCCGCCGGCAAGGACGAGGCCCTCGCGCTGACGCCGCCTATGCGTCTCACCTTGGAGCGCTCTCTCTCCTACATCCAGGATGACGAGTTGGTCGAGATAACCCCCAAGTCGATCCGGCTCAGAAAGCGCTGGCTCGATCCCAACGAGCGCAAGAAGCGCGAGCGGGCGCGGGAAGTCGAGAAAGAAGCGGTGTAGGAATGGGGTCAGACCCCTCGCCTGACGGATCGTTCCTGCTGCCGAGGTTGCAGGCGAGGGGTCTGACCCCTGCTGCAACACCTTTGGCCTCGCGGCGGCTTGCGCCCGAGGTGTTGGGGGAAGGAGGAGCAGGGCGTCCGGTAGCCCGACTGGCCTGCTCGACCTATATGGGTTGCGGGCCCAGGCTCCCGCTCGGTGGGCTCCGCCTTTGCCTGGCGCTTGCTGGCCAGGCCACCGACCCTGCACGGGGATGACGGACTGCGGCTTCGCCGCATCCGGGCCCCGCGCCGGCGCTTGGATGGTCTCGCCCACCGACCGAGGCGAGCGCATCCGGACTGCAGCCCCCGGCTCCTGCGCTGACACGTGGCCCTGCAGGGAATCCGCCGTCCCATCCCCGAGGCCGGCGACCTGTGCCCACACGCCGCGTGCCCCCGTCATGCACCGCTACACATACATTATGAACATCGCATCCCTATCCCCGCCCCGAAATCCTGTGCTCGACGGCGCATCGGCGCCGGTAGGGCGCAATAAGGCGTAGCCGCATTGCGCCGTTGCGACGGTGCGCCCGTGGAAAGCGTGCCGCTCAAACCAGCGTCATCCCCGCGAATGCGGGGACCCAGTCACACCTCAACCCGCTCGGAGTGTGCTCTCCCGCACCTCCTGCGCCGCCCGCGCCCTCAGCTCACGCAGTAGATCATCTTGCGCGTCATGCCGCCGTCGACGATCAGCTCGGCGCCCGTGATGAACCCGGCGTCCTCCGACAGCAGGTAGGCAACCGCCGCCGCAATATCCTCGGGTCGACCCACCCTCCCGGCAGGGTGCTGTGCATGATCGCTGGCCTTGAGTGGCCCATGCTTGCCGGTGTCGATCCAGCCCGGCGAGATGCAATTCACGCGCACGTCGGGTGCCAGCGTCATCGCCAGCGCGTGGGTCAGCGCCACGAGCCCGCCCTTGCTCGCCGAGTAGGCCAGGGTGTCGGGCTCCGACATGTGGGCCCTGGTCGAGGCGATCGTGACGATGGCGCCACGCGCCTGGCGCAGCTCCGCGGCGGCGGCCTTCGCCAGGAGGAACGTCGCTGTGAGGTTGGTGGCCAGCACCCGGTTCCAGGCCTCGAGCGACGTCCTCTCCAGCGGCCCGAAGGCGCCGACGCCGGCATTGGAAACGATAGCGTCGATGCGCCCGTAGCGGGCCCGCGTGACAGCCACCAGCCGCCCGACCTCGGCCTCGCTGCCGACATCGCAATGCACGCCCACGCCACCAATCTCGGACGCCACCGCGCCAACGGCGTCCGCGTCCATGTCGGCGCAGACCACGTGCCAGCCGCAGGCCGCCAGCCTGCGGGCAATGCCGGCGCCGATGCCATGTCCGGCCCCTGTTACGATTGTCGCGCGTTTTTTGTCCGCCTCGAGCATTGCCCCACACAGACCAGAATTTGTGGCTCGAGGCGAGACCGGCCCCTGCAATGGGTAAAGAAGGTGGGCTGCAACGCGGGTTGCGCCAGCGACACTCACGCCGGCTTGGCGGCAGCCGCAAAGTAGTTCACGTCGGTATCGGCGCCCAGCGACCAGCTGTCCGCCAGCGGGCTGTAAACGAGACCCTTGAGGACGGGCGCGGCGAGTCCCGCGGCCTGCAGGTAGCGGGTGAGTTCTTCGGGGGTCACGAAGCGCTCCCACTGATGCGTGCCTATCGGCAGCCAGCGCAACACGTACTCCGCCCCGATGATCGCCAGCAGATAGGCCTTCAACGTCCGATTGATGGTGGAAAGCAGCATCAGCCCGCCCGGCCGCACCAAGGCCGCGCAGGTCTTGAGGAACGCGCCGGGGTTGGGCACGTGCTCCACCACCTCCAGGCAAACCAGCGCATCGAACGAGCGCCCCTCGGCCGCCAGGTCCTCCACCCGCTTGCACTGATAGTCGATGCTCAGTCCCTGGCCGGCGGCATGTCGCCGTGCGGCCTCGATGTTGTCGGCCGCCGGGTCGATGCCTGTCACGGTTGCGCCGAGCCGCACCAGCGGCTCGCAGACAAGCCCGCCGCCGCACCCGACATCGAGGGTAGCCAGTCCCTCCAGCGGCGGCGCGCTCGCCTTTGCAGACGCGAAATGCTCGAGCATCGCGTCCCGCAGGAATGCCAGCCGCGCCGGCCCGATCAGATGCAGCGTGCGGAACTTGCCATTGGCATCCCACCATTCCGAGGCAAACCGCGCGAAGCGGTCGAGCTCCGCTGGATCGAGGGTCGCCGCGGCGCTGCCGTGCTTGTCGTAGTTCATGCTGGCATTGGCGCGCTCGGCCACTTTTCTGTCAAGGCGGCGGGGCGGGTGTGTTGCAGACGTGGGGCCTTGTGGCTAAGAGTACGCCCGGGCTCCGAGGCGGCCCTTCAAGCCCTCGACCGCCGTGGCCGCGGTCGTGGGACTCGAGCCTGGGCGGGATGACATGTCTTTCGTCGTCATGAAGTTCGGCGGCACTTCGGTGGCCAATGTGGAGCGCATCCGCAACGTTGCGCGCCATGTGAAGCGCGAGGTGGACGCCGGCAACAAGATCGCCGTGGTCGTCTCCGCCATGGCCGGCACCACCAACCAGCTCGTGGCCTGGGTGCGCGAGGCCGCGCCGCTGCACGACGCGCGCGAGTACGACGCCGTGGTGGCCACCGGCGAGGCCGTCACCGCTGGCCTGCTGGCCATTGTTCTGCAGTCGATGGGCATCCAGGCGAGGTCTTGGCAGGGCTGGCAGATCCCGATTGTCACCGACAACGCCCACGGGGTGGCGCGCATCCGCGACGTCCCTGGCGACAAAATCCGCGCCCGCCTCGAGCAGGGCGAGGTGGCCGTGATCACGGGCTTTCAGGGCATCGAGCCGGAGCGCAACCGCGTCTCGACCCTGGGGCGAGGCGGTTCCGACACCAGCGCGGTCGCGGTCGCGGTCGCGGTGAAGGCGGACCTCTGCGACATCTACACCGACGTGGACGGCGTCTACACCACCGACCCGCGCATTGTTCCCAAGGCGCGCCGGCTCCCGAAGGTCTCCTACGAGGAGATGCTGGAGATGGCTTCCCAGGGCTCCAAGGTGCTGCAGACGCGCTCGGTGGAGCTCGCCATGGTACACAAGATGCGCGTGCGCGTGCTGTCGAGCTTCGCGGTGCCGGAGGCCATCGAGCCGGCGCGGCCCGGCACCTGGGACCAGATCGGCACCATTATTTGCGACGAGGACGAGATCGTGGAGCAAATGGTCGTCAGCGGCATCGCCTACGCCAAGGATGAGGCGAAGATCACGCTGCTCAAGATCGCCGACAAGCCCGGCGTGGCGGCGAGCATTTTCGGTCCGCTGGCGGCTGCCAGCATCAATGTCGACATGATCGTTCAGAACCTCTCCGCCGACGGCAAGTTCACCGACATCACCTTCACGGTGCAGGAAGCCGAGCTCGATCGCGCCCTCGAGGTGCTGAAGGCCGTCAAGAAGGACATCGGCGCCTTCGACATCAAGAGTTCCAGCGATGTCGCCAAGGTCTCCGCGATCGGCATCGGCATGCGCAGTCATGCTGGTGTCGCAGCACAGATGTTTAAGGCGCTGGGTGAGAAAGGCATCAACATTCTCGCCATTTCGACGTCGGAGATTAAGATTAGCGTGTTGATCGATGCGGCCTATGCCGAGCTTGCCGTGCGGACGCTGCACGCGCTGTACGAGCTGGGCAAAGACTGATTTCATGGCGTCGGGGCGGCCGCGCGCTGGATCGCCCGGCGGGCCTATGTTCATGCGGGCGCGGGGGCTCCTGCGGGGCCTGACCGCGAGTAGTGGCTTGGATGATGCAGAAAAAAGGCGGGGAAATCAGGATCTCTCCCAACGAGCCGGCCCTGCGCATCATCATGCGCCGGTTGCGGGAGATCATGGCCGAGCCGTCCGATGGCCAGTCCCGGCTTGACAAGATCGTGCGCCAGATCGCCGGCCTGATGGTGGCGGAAGTCTCGTCAATTTACTTGAAGCGCCAGGACGGCTCGCTCGAGCTGTTCGCCACCGAGGGCCTCAATCCCGGTGCCGTGCACAACACCCTTCTGAAACGCGGCGAAGGCCTGGTCGGGCGCTGCGCCGAGCTGGCAGTGCCCATCAACGAGCCCGACGCGCAGAACCACCCGGCCTTTGCTTATCGGCCCGAGACGGGCGAGGAGATCTACCATTCCTTCCTGGCAGTGCCGGTTCTGCGCGGCGGCGAGGTGCTGGGCGTCCTCACCATCCAGAACAAGACGCAGAAGGAATACTCCGACGAGGACGTCGAGGTGCTGCAGACCACCGCCATGGTGTTGGCCGAGCATCTCGTCTCGGGGGCCGTCGCCGGGGTCAACACGGGCGCTGAGTTCAGTCGCGCCGTCGGCCATGTGGTGCGCGGCCAGCCTCTGTCGGAAGGGCTGGCGCTCGGCCACGCCGTGCTGCACGACGCGCGTATCGTCGTCACCGAGATTGAGGCCAAAGACCCCGACGATGAGGCCCGCCGGCTGGAAACGGCCGTCGAGGAGCTCAAGGCCTCCATCGACGAGATGCTGGAGCAGGGCGAGCTCAGCGCCACGGGCGAGCATCGCGACGTGCTCGAAGCCTACCGCATGTTCGCGCACGACCGCGGCTGGCTCAGGCGCATGAAGGAAGCGATTGGGCGCGGGATGACCGCGGAAGCGGCCGTCGAGCGCGTGCAGAACGATACCCGCTCGCGCATGCTGCGCCAGGCCGACGCCTATTGGCGCGAGCGGCTCAAGGACCTCGACGCCCTCTCCGACCGCCTGCTGCGCGTCCTTTCCGGCAGCCCCCGGGCCCATGCCGCGGCCGCCGATCTGCCGCACGACACCGTGCTCATTGCGCGCAGCATGGGGCCCGCAGATCTGCTGGACTACGACCGCTCGCGCGTGCGCGGCCTCGTGCTCGAGGACTCCGGAGGGCAGAGCCACATCGCTATCGTCGCCAAGGCGCTGGGCATCCCAGCCATCGGCGATGCGCGCGGCGTGATGGAGCGGGTCGATCAGGGCAATCCCATCATCGTCGACGCCGAAAGCGGGGAGGTGCACATCCGTCCCACCAGTGGCGTGATCGCCGCCTACGGCGACAAGGCCCGCTTCCGTGCGCGCCGGCAGCGTAAGTACCGCGCCCTGCGCGATCGGCCTGCCGTCACCAAGGACGGCCAGCGCATCGAGATGCACATTAATGCGGGACTGGAGATGGATGTTCCGCACTTGGCGGAATCAGGCGCTGATGGCATCGGCTTGTTCCGCACCGAGCTGCAGTTCATGGTGTCGGCCACACTGCCCCGCCTGGAGCGGCAAACCCAGATGTACCGCACGATCGTCGCGGAGGCCGGCCACAAGCCTGTGGTGTTCCGTACGCTCGATGTCGGCGGCGACAAGGTCCTCCCCTACCTGCGTCAGCCAGAGGAGGAGAATCCGGCGCTCGGCTGGCGCGCCATCCGTCTCGCCCTCGATCGCCCGGGCCTGCTGCGCACGCAGGTGCGCGCGCTGCTCAGGGCCACGGCCGGGCAAGAGTTGCGGCTGCTGCTGCCGATGGTGACGACCGTCGGAGAGGTCGATATGGCGCGCGCGCTTGTCGACCGCGAGCTGAAGCTGATGCGTCGGCGTGGCTTGTCCGATCCCACGAAGATGCTGCTCGGCGTGATGATCGAGGTGCCTTCTCTGCTTTACGAGCTCGACGCGTTGCTGCCGCGCGTCGACTTCATCTCGGTGGGCAGTAACGATCTGCTACAGTACCTGTTCGCCGCCGACCGCAACAACACGCGCGTTGCCGCCAGGTACGACTCCCTGTCGGCCGCGCCGGTCAGGGCGCTGGCCCTCATTGCCGACGCGGCCAAACGCCACAACCGGCCTTTGAGCCTGTGCGGTGAGATGGCAGGCCGGCCGCTCGAGGCGATGGCGCTGATCGGCCTCGGGTATCGCAGCGTTTCCATGGCCCCGGCCTCCATCGGTCCTGTCAAATCGATGATCCTGAGCCTCGACGCTGGCGCGCTTGAACGCTGGTTGCAGCCGCAGATCACCGCCGCCGAGGGCAGTCTGCGGGCCCGGCTGAAGCGGTTTGCGGAAGAACAGGGCGTGGAAATCTAACTCTCGCCTCGCTCGCGCCGCAGATACGTATTTTGACAAGCTCGCGAGTTTGCTAAGAATGGGACGGGAGCTGGGAGTAACCCGCGTTGTGTCATGCGTATGAGGCAGCCGACAACAGGGTTGCGTGACGCCCGACCCGGGCCTTCACCGGTGCGGGTCGTCGGCAACGGCTCGGGCGAGCCGGCAGTTTCTGGACGTGATCCACAGCTGGGTCATATCTTCCGCAATATGCGCGCCGCCATGCGGCTTTCGCGCGAGGCGCTGGCGCGGCGCCTGGCTACCACGCCCGGAACCGTCGAGGACTTCGAAACGGGCACAATCTCCAACCTGCCGCATTGGCGGGAGACGACCCGAATTGTGCGCGGCTATTGCGAGACCTTGCGCCTCGATCCGGACCCGATCCTGTGGCGCATCCAAAATCACTTGCGGGCGGGAAGCCAAGCGGACTCTCCGGCCCGCGCAGCCGATGTCAGGCCACCCAATCCGCCGCCGGCGATCCTTCGCAAGGGTCGCGCAAGGAGCGAAGGCGACTGGGGCCGCTCCGCGCGGCGCAGGGGCCGCCGCGCACTGACACTGTTCACCGTGAGCACCCCACTCGCCCTCGCTGCCGCTGCCGTTTACTTCGTGAATACGGCACCCGCGCCGGTCTATCGGGCGATTGCTCAGCTTCCCGCCCCGCTGAGTGCGACCGCGCGTGCCGGGTTGGACCAGCTTCTGCTGATCTCGGCGCCGCGCCGCGACGGGCTCAGGTGGATCGACGTCGGCGATCCAAGGTTGCGCAAAGTCGACAAACTGCAGACGAGCAAGCTGTAGCGAGTCTGCCTGCCCGCCATGGCGCGGCAGCAGGCGATTGCGCACGCTGTTGCTCTTCACTCGGACACGCCGATGACTGCCATACCTCTCGACAAGCTCGACCGGCTGGTGCAGCGCTGGGAGGAAATCCAGGCTGAGCTCAATCGCGGCGTGAATCCTGCGACCTATGCTCAGCTCTCCAAGGAATTCGCCGACCTCAACCCGGTGGTTGCGACAATTCAGGCGCTGCACAAGGCCGAGGCGGAGCGGCGCGACCTTCTGGAGATCGTCAAGGACTCGTCCGCCGACGCAGGCTTGAAGGAGCTGGCGAGCGATGAATTGCCGACGGTTGAACGCCGCGTGCAGGAGCTGCAGAAGGAAATGCGCATCCACCTGCTGCCGAAGGATGCCGCGGACGAGAAGAGCGCCATCCTCGAGGTGCGGGCCGGCACCGGCGGTGACGAAGCTGCACTGTTCGCAGCAAACCTCTTCCGCATGTACAGCCGCTATGCTGAGCAGCACGGCTGGAGAACGGAGATCATCAGCGCGTCGGAGAGCGACCTCGGCGGCTACAAGGAGATCGTGGCCTCGATTTCGGGCAAGGGCGTCTTTGCGCGCCTCAAGTATGAATCCGGGGTGCACCGCGTTCAGCGCATTCCCGTTACGGAGGCCGGCGGGCGCATCCACACCTCGGCAGCGACCGTGGCCGTGCTGCCCGAGGCAGAGGACGTCGACGTGGACATCAAGAACGAGGATATCCGCATCGACACGATGCGCGCCGGCGGCGCCGGTGGCCAGCACGTCAACAAGACCGACTCGGCGGTGCGCATCACCCACATCCCGACGGGGATCGTCGTGGTCTCGGCCGAGAAATCCCAGCACCAGAATCGCCGGCTCGCCATGCAGGTCTTGCGCTCGCGTGTCTACGACATTGAGCGTGAGCGGGCCGACAGCGCGCGGGCTGCCCAGCGCCGCGACCAGGTCGGCTCCGGCGACCGCTCGCAGCGCATCCGCACCTACAATTTCCCGCAAGGCCGCGTCACCGACCACCGTATCGGCTTGACGCTGCACAAGCTCGATCAGGTGCTCGAAGGCACGGCGCTCGACGAGCTGATCGACACTCTCGTCGCCGACGATCAGGCCAGCCAGCTCGCAGCGATGAACTCAGATGCCAGAGCCTGAGCAGGTCCCTGTCACCAGCGCCCCAACGATCGGCTCGGCGCTGCGTGCGCTGACGGCGGTCCTCACACGCGCTGGCATCGAAGGTGCCGGCAACGACGTGCGGCGGCTCATGGCTGCAGTTCTCGGCGTGCCCGGGGCGAGTGTGCTGAGCAGTCCCGAAAGAGCCCTGACGAGCGGGCAGTTCGAGATGCTGCGCCACCACGTCGAGCGGCGCGCGAGGCACGAGCCGGTGTCGCGTATCCTGGGCGAGCGGGATTTCTATGGCCGCACCTTCGCGATCTCTCCCGCCACGCTCGATCCGCGGCCGGACAGCGAGACGCTGATCGTCGCCGCGCTCGACATCGTGCGCGAGGAAGGCTGGAGGGGGAAGCCGCTGCGCATCCTCGATGTCGGAACCGGCACCGGCTGCCTTTTGCTGACCTTGCTTGCCGAGCTGCCGCACGCTCGCGGCACCGGAACCGACGTCAGCGCGGCAGCCCTCGATGTCGCAGGCGCCAACGCCCACCGGCTGGGACTGGCGCAGCGCGCCATTTGGCAACAGGCCGATGCCATTGAAATTAGCCTCGGCCGTTTCGATATACTGGTTGCGAATCCTCCTTATGTGCGCACGGCCGAAATTGCACACCTCGATCCCGAGGTCCGCAACTTCGACCCGCACTTGGCGCTCGACGGCGGCGCTGACGGCCTTGGGCTGTATCGCCGCTTGATCCCGGGGATTCCAAGCGTAATTCCAAATGCTTGGGCCGTGCTTGAGGTTGGCCACGACCAGGCTGATGCGGTTATGGCGCTGCTGAGCTCCGGTATACCGGGCATGGACTCGACGCGGCTCCGCATACATCGCGATGTCGCGGGCAAGCGACGCTGTGTTGCTGTGAAAACACGTGGTTGAGCATACGCCCAGAAAGGCCTTGGATTTTTGTATGAGGCGCGGTAGGCTGGCCCTAGTGGAATCGTCCACGCATCCAGCCATCGACCCTTTGCAAAAGGATGGTGGGATGCATGGAGCGATGCGCAGCAGGTTGGATTGCTCGCAACAAGGCGACGTATCGTCAGCACCACTAGCCGCCCAAGAGATGCATTGATGGCGTGACTGCCAAGCTTGAGCGCAGGCCCCGCGCGTGTGGGCCCTGGTGCTTGAAGAAGGTCGGGACCCATCGCCTTCTGTTGTGGCTGCAAATGCCCGGGACGTGAATGAGCAACCACGGGATCCCTCGGCTGAGCCGAGCCCCGGCATGAGACGACGCCATCTCCGCCTCGTGCGCAGATGGATGATGAGATGGTTCATGAAAAGACGGGAGCCATTAGGGCAGTGAGGCAAGGACAACAGAATCGTCGTGGGCGTGGCCGGAACAATAATCGTAAGGGCCACCACAATCCGCTTTCGCGCAGCTTTGAATCCAACGGTCCGGACGTGAAAATCCGGGGCACTCCGGCGCATATCGCCGAGAAATACATCGCCCTGGCGCGTGATGCGCAGACATCCGGCGATCCCGTGCTGGCGGAGAACTATCTGCAGCACGCCGAGCACTACAGCCGCATCATCATGGCCTATCGCGAGCAGCTCAATCAGCCGGGCGACATGATGAACGGCAACGGGCAGCGCATGCGCTTGCCCGGCGAGATGGGCGAAGGCGGCGAGGAGTTCGCCGAGGAGGATGGCGACGAGGGAGTGGCCGACGACGGCTTTCCGCAGTCCTTGCCGCCGCAGGCGCAGCATCCGCGGCATCAGGGCGGCGGCGACAATCGCCATGACCGGCCCTTCCGCCGCGATCAGAGCCGCCACCGCGACCGCTACAATGACCGCAGCAACAATGACCGCGGCAACAATGACCGCGGCAACGACCGCGGCGATCGCGAGCGGCAAGCCTTCGATCGCGACCGCCTGCCCGAAGCTCGCCCGCAGTCTCAGGATCGGCCGCAGGAGCAAGCGGCCGAAGGTGGCGGAGAGTCCCGCAAGCGCGACCGCTTCCAGCAGGCGCACGAGCAGCCCGACTTTCTCCGCCGTCCCGTGCGGCGCGCGCGCAGCGAGAACGGCGAGCCCGGCAAAGACGAGCCGCCTCGCGATTGAGGCCACCAGCGCGATCCTGCGCTGGAAGGTTCGCTGCCATTGGTCGAGCGCGAATGCGCAGCCTGCTCGATGCAGACTGCGCTTGGCCGTTCACCCGATGCTCAAAGTACGGCTGCAGCCGTGCCGACGCTGATTTGCCCGCCGGTCACGATCTTGGCGTAGATGCCGAAATCCTGGTGCCCCCAGGTGCGCATGAGGTGCGCTGGGATCGCCATGTCGCGTGCGCCGGTGCCGGGGTCGACATTGGTGGCTTCGCAGCGCTGCGTTCGCGCAAAGGCCTGCAGCTTGGCGGGGCCGATTTCGATCACCCTGTCCATCCAGCCGAGCTCGGCCCAGGCTTCCCCATCATCGAGGTAGACATTGGCGCGAAAACGCAATGGGTCCACCGCGCGCCCCACTATTCGCTCCAGCTCACGCACGCTCGCCAGGTTGACGATGTGGACGCACTTGGCCGCCACGTCGGAGAAGCTGTGACCCGGGGCATGCACGATCCTCGGCGCCCCGCGCAGTTCCGTTTTCATGTACGCGGCGATGAACTGCTCGATGAGCCGGCGTCCGAGCGTTGTCGTCAGTTGCCCGCGCGCCACCTGCTTGCCGTCGCGAAGAATAGTTAGCGTCTCACTCGCATCCTCGAACCTGGTCTTCAGCGTGGCTAGCCGCTCGTCGCGCATCAGCATCAGGAAATTGATCTTGGGCAGATGGCGCGGCGCGCCCGGATCGAAGCGGCCGGGCCCGTTTTCAATGGCATAGGCGCGGTCGAAAGGCAGCGTCTCACCCGTGGACAGCGCAACGCTCTGTAACGCTTCGGGCGATAGGCCCTTGACGGGGTATCGGTAGAGGCTGGCCACGTGCATGCGGCCACCTCTAGCTCGCCTCTTCCCTCCTGTCACTGCGGGCGCACGTCCCACTGTCGTTGTCCCTGCCCACGCCCTGCCCTGGAGGCATCGGCAACCGGACGAATGGGTATTCCTCGAGGTCTTCTTGGTGCGGTGAGGCCACACTATATGTGTCCGTGGGCCTGACCGCGGATGCCGAATTTGGGTCCCCGGCCGGCTCCTGGCCTTTAACTCTGTCACAAGACGGTCGCTTCGCGCCGGTTTGGGCGAGCTTCCGTGCCGAGGAGGGAGCGATGGATTTCGAGAAGTACACCGACCGTGCCAAGGGTTTCATCCAGGCTGCGCAGAGCCTTGCCCTGCGTGAGGGCCATCAGCAATTCGGCACCGATCATCTTCTCAAGGTTCTGCTCGACGACCCGGAGGGTATGGCAGCCGGCCTGATCCAGCGCGCCGGGGGCCGTCCAGCCGATGCCCTTGCAGCCGTCGAGCGTTCGCTGGCCAAGCGCCCCAAGGTCTCCGGTGGCGGCGCGGGTCAGGTCTACCTGGCCCCTGAGCTTGCGCGCGTTTTCGACACCGCCGAGAAGATCGCGGCCAAGGCCGGCGACAAGTTCGTCACCGTCGAGCGCCTGCTGCTGGCGCTGGCCATGGAGCCGTCGGGCGACGCCAATCGCGCCCTCAACGAGGCGAGTGTCAATCCGACCACGCTGAACCAGGCGATCAACGACGTCCGCAAGGGCCGCACCGCCGACAGCGCCTCGGCTGAGCAGGCCTATGACGCGTTGAAGCGCTACGCCCGTGATCTGACCGCCGCGGCCGCCGAAGGGAAGGTCGATCCTGTCATCGGCCGCGACGAGGAGATCCGGCGCACGATCCAGGTGCTGTCCCGCCGGACCAAGAACAACCCGGTCCTGATCGGCGATCCGGGCGTCGGCAAGACCGCGATCGCCGAGGGTCTGGCGCAGCGCATTGTCAAGGGCGACGTGCCCGAGAGCCTCAAGGACAAGAAGCTGCTGGCCCTCGACATGGGGGCGCTGATCGCTGGCGCCAAGTACCGCGGCGAGTTCGAGGAGCGGTTGAAGGCCGTGCTCTCCGAGGTGCAGGCCGAGGGCGGCCGCATCATCCTGTTCATCGACGAGCTGCACACCATCGTCGGCACCGGCAAGGCCGAGGGCGCCATGGATGCAGGCAACCTCTTGAAGCCCGCACTCGCCCGCGGCGAGCTGCACTGCGTCGGTGCCACGACGCTCGACGAGTACCGCAAGCACATCGAGAAGGACGCCGCCCTCGCGCGGCGCTTCCAACCCGTGTTCATCTCCGAGCCGAGCGTGGAGGACACCATCTCGATCCTGCGCGGCCTGAAGGAGAAGTACGAGCAGCACCACGGCGTGCGCATCACCGACTCGGCGCTGGTGGCGGCGGCGACGCTGTCCAATCGCTACATCACCGACCGATTCCTGCCCGACAAGGCCATCGACCTGGTCGACGAGGCAGCATCGCGCCTCAAGATGGAGATCGATTCCAAGCCCGAGGAGCTCGATGCCATCGATCGCGATCTCATGCAGATGAAGATCGAGCGCGAGGCCTTGAAGAAGGAAAGCGATGCGGCCTCCAAGGAGCGCCTGGTGCGACTCGACAAATCGATCAGCGAGCTCGAGGAGAAATCCAAGGCGCTTACGCAGCGCTGGGAAAGCGAGAAGCAAAAGCTGGGCGCGGCGCAGAAGCTCAAAGTGGAGCTCGACCAGCGCCGCACTGAGCTGGAGCAGGCACAACGGCGCGGCGATCTTGCCCGCGCCGGCGAACTCGCCTACGGCGTGATCCCCGGGCTCGAGAAGAAGCTCAAGGCGCTCGAGGGCGAAGAGAGCAAGGGCGCGATGGTGGAGGAAGCCGTCACGCCCGACCACATCGCCGGCGTCGTCTCCCGTTGGACTGGCATCCCGGTCGAGCGCATGCTCGAGGGCGAGCGCGAGAAGCTCCTGCGCATGGAAGAGGCCCTGGCCAAGCGCGTGGTCGGCCAGCGCGAGGCCGTCGAGGCCGTCTCCACGGCTGTCAGGCGCGCGCGGGCGGGGCTGCAGGATCCCAATAGGCCGATCGGCTCGTTCATCTTCCTGGGGCCCACCGGCGTCGGCAAGACGGAGCTGACCAAGGCGCTTGCAGCATTCCTGTTCGACGACGAGACGGCAATGGTGCGCATCGACATGAGCGAGTACATGGAGAAGCACTCCGTCGCGCGCCTGATCGGCGCGCCGCCCGGCTATGTCGGCTATGAGGAAGGTGGCGCGCTTACCGAGGCCGTGCGCCGGCGTCCCTACCAGGTCGTGCTGTTCGACGAGATCGAGAAAGCGCACCCGGACGTGTTCAACGTGCTGCTGCAGGTGCTCGACGACGGCCGCCTCACGGATGGGCAGGGCCGCACCGTCGACTTCAAGAACACGCTGATCATCATGACGTCGAACATCGGCTCGGAGTTCCTCGCCAGCCAGAAGGAGGGCGACGACGTCGAGGCCGTGCGGCCCTACGTCATGGCCGAGCTGAAAACCAAGTTCCGGCCGGAGTTCCTCAATCGCATCGACGAGATCATTCTGTTCCATCGCCTGAAGCGCGAGCAGATGGCGGCCATCGTCGATATCCAGATCGGCCGGCTGCAGAAGCTGCTGGCTGACCGCAAGCTCACTCTGGAGCTGGACGATCAAGCCCGCACTTGGCTCGCCAACAAGGGCTACGACCCGACCTATGGTGCGCGGCCCCTGAAACGCGTGATCCAGAAGTCGGTGCAGGATCCTCTGGCCGAGCAGATCCTCGCCGGACAGATCAGGGACGGGCAGAAAGTAAAGGTCACGGTGCGCAGCGGCGCCCTCGTGATCAACGGCCAGCCTGTAAAGGCGGCGGCGTAGGTTGGGTCAAGCGACAGCGAAGACCCAACGAGGCAATGTGGGATCCCCGTGGTGTTGGGTCATCGCTTCGCTCGACCCAAACTACTGCACGGCTGCCGAGGCCACTCTGGTGGACACCGGATGGCGGCGCATCAGCTCATCGATGCGCAACTTCTCGCGTTTGAAATCCACGAGGTCCTTGGCCGTTAGCTGCCGGTCGTTGGGCACCTGGATCGACATCGGATTGACGTGGGCGCCGTTCACCAGAACTTCGAAGTGAACGTGCGGGCCGGAGGACACGCCAGTGGAGCCCACATAGCCAATGACCTGG
>CAWHBI010000035.1:0-62500 GCA_963827545.1 uncultured Alphaproteobacteria bacterium | reverse complement strand
ACCTTCTGGAAAGTTGGGCCTCAGTGGGTGATAGCCCCGTACACGTAATGCGAAGCTGAAGACTCGAGTAAGGCGGGACACGTGCAATCCTGTCTGAACATGGGGGGACCACCCTCCAAGCCTAAGTACTCTTTGCCGACCGATAGCGAACAAGTACCGTGAGGGAAAGGTGAAAAGCACCCCGACGAGGGGAGTGAAAGAGACCTGAAACCGGATGCCTACAAACAGTCGGAGCCCAAGATCCGTTCTGGGTGACGACGTACCTTTTGTATTATGGGTCAGCGACTTAATCTGACGAGCAAGCTTAAGCCGATAGGCGTAGGCGCAGCGAAAGCGAGTCTGAACAGGGCGTTCAGTTCGTCGGATTAGACCCGAAACCTGTCGATCTATCCATGGTCAGGTTGAAAGCAGGGTAACACCTGCTGGAGGACCGAACCGGTGTCTGTTGAAAAAGCCTCGGATGAACTGTGGATAGGGGTGAAAGGCCAATCAAGGCAGGAAATAGCTGGTTCTCCTCGAAATCTATTTAGGTAGAGCCTCGGACGGACACTCGAGGGGGTAGAGCACTGGATGGGCTAGGGGTCCCCACAGGATTACCAAACCTAACCAAACTCCGAATACCTCGAAGTGATATCCGGGAGACACACGGCGGGTGCTAACGTCCGTCGTGGAGAGGGTAACAACCCTGACCGCTAGCTAAGGTCCCCAAATAACGGCTAAGTGTGGAAGGATGTGGGAATCCCAAAACAACCAGGATGTTGGCTTAGAAGCAGCCATCATTTAAAGAAAGCGTAACAGCTCACTGGTCTAAACAAGGGTTTCTGCGCCGAAAATGTATCGGGGCTAAAGCCGTTTACCGAAGCTGCGGGTGTGTAGCAATACACGCTGTAGAGGAGCGTTCCGTAAGCCTGCGAAGGGTGACCCGCGAGGGCACCTGGAGGTATCGGAAGTGCGAATGCTGACATGAGTAACGACAGGAGTGCGAGAAACACTCCCGCCGAAAGTCCAAGGGTTCCTGCGTAAAGTTAATCTGCGCAGGGTTAGCCGGCCCCTAAGGCGAGGGCGAAAGCCGTAGTCGATGGGAACCACGTTAATATTCGTGGGCCAGCGGGTGAGTGACGGATGCTGTAAGTTGTCAGGGCTTATCGGATTGCGCCTGGCAGCGAAGGTGTCCCAGGAAATAACCCCCGCATAGACCGTACCCGAAACCGACACAGGTGGACTGGTAGAGAATACCAAGGCGCTTGAGCGAAGTGTGCTGAAGGAACTCGGCAAATTACCCGCGTAACTTCGGGATAAGCGGGCTATCCGTCTGGGCAACCAGACGGGTAGGGCACAGACCAGGGGGTGGCGACTGTTTAGCAAAAACACAGGGCTATGCTAAGTCAAACGACGACGTATATGGCCTGACGCCTGCCCGGTGCCGGAAGGTTAAGAGGAGAGGTGCAAGCCTTGAATCGAAGCCCCGGTAAACGGCGGCCGTAACTATAACGGTCCTAAGGTTAACTACCTCGCTAGCCTTAGTAAAACTGAACTATATGCGGGAAAATCCTCGAAAACCGCGTGGTACTCGTCGATCGGTGCGATCGCTGTGAAGGCGACGATCGGCAGTCAAAATCCACCGGACATGGGGACAATCCGCAGGGAAGGCCCGGGCCATGCTCGGGAACCCTCAGAGACTTTACGTTCAGGACATGCCCCATGCAGTTGGAAGCACAGTGGATTGTCGGCTTCGTCGATGGCGAAGGATGTTTTCACGTGAGCATCGACCCTCACGCGGAGATGTCGGTTGGCCATCAGGTGTTGCCGGAGTTCACAGTGGTGCAACATGAGCGGGACGTTCAGATCCTGCATGCATTGAAGGCCTATTTCGGATGCGGTGTGGTTCGCAGGAACCACGGCGATCGAATGGCCTATCGCGTGCGCGGCAAGGAGCACTTGCTGGAAAGGATCATACCGTTCTTCATGGCGCACCCGCTGAAGACCAAGAAGAATGTTGACTTCTTGAAATTCCGCGACGCGCTCCTGCTGATGGAGAAAGATGCGCATCTGACAGAAGAAGGTATAGGCGCTATCCGCGCGATTGCCCGTCAGATGAATCGAGGCGTGTTAAGATAAAGTCCGACCTGCCCGGAAACGGGTGGGAGCAAATCGAGCGAAATTCCTTGTCGGGTAAGTTCCGACCTGCACGAATGGCGTAACGACTTCCCCACTGTCTCCAGCACATCCTCAGTGAAATTGAATTCCCCGTGAAGATGCGGGGTTCCTGCGGTTAGACGGAAAGACCCCGTGCACCTTTACTGCAACTTTACACTGGCAATCGTGTTTGCATGTGTAGAATAGGTGGTAGGCTTTGAAGCGGGGGCGCCAGCTCTCGTGGAGCCGCAATGTGAAATACCACCCTTGTGGATATGGTTGTCTAACCGCGGTCCGTTATCCGGATCCGGGACATTGTATGGTGGGCAGTTTGACTGGGGCGGTCGCCTCCCAAAGAGTAACGGAGGCGCACGATGGTGGGCTCAGGCTGGTCGGAAATCAGCTGTCGAGTGCAATGGCATAAGCCCGCCTGACTGCGAGACTGACGAGTTGAGCAGAGTCGAAAGACGGTCATAGTGATCCGGTGGTCCTGAGTGGAAGGGCCATCGCTCAACGGATAAAAGGTACGCCGGGGATAACAGGCTGATGATGCCCAAGAGTCCATATCGACGGCATCGTTTGGCACCTCGATGTCGGCTCATCACATCCTGGGGCTGAAGCAGGTCCCAAGGGTATGGCTGTTCGCCATTTAAAGTGGTACGTGAGCTGGGTTCAGAACGTCGTGAGACAGTTCGGTCCCTATCTGCCGTGGGTGTAGGAGTATTGAGAGGATCTGTCCCCAGTACGAGAGGACCGGGATGGACGTACCTCTGGTGGACCTGTTGTCGCGCCAGCGGCACAGCAGGGTAGCTATGTACGGACGGGATAACCGCTGAAAGCATCTAAGCGGGAAACCCACCTCGAAACGAGTACTCCCTCGAGAGCCGTGGAAGACCACCACGTTGATAGGCCGGGTGTGGAAGCGCCGCAAGGCGTGAAGCTTACCGGTACTAATAGCTCGATTGGCTTGATCGCTCTCATTTAGCAATGCTCATCATTGCCCTCACGCGGCTATTCCGCGCAGAAATGCGCGGGCCGCTCCGGGAGGGCGGCGCTTGCGCCGGCGTCCAGTCGGACGCTCATGATGGGCGGTGAGAATTCGCCTGTAGAATCCAAGACCAGTTGCCTCACCCTTTTGCCGACCTGGTGATAATTGCGGGGTGGCTGCACCCGATCCCATTCCGAACTCGGCCGTGAAACGCCCCAGCGCCGATGGTACTTCGTCTTAAGACGCGGGAGAGTAGGTCGTTGCCAGGTCTGCCAAAGGGTGAGGACGCATCGAGATCCCTTCTTCACGCTCCTTCAAGCCAGGGCCGTCGCTGATCGCGACGGCCCTGTTGCTTTTTGCGTGTCCCACATCTCAGCTGATGGGGACGGGCCGGACGCAAGTAGGGACATGTTCGATGGACATCGACACCGATCGGATCGACGAAGCCGTGCTTGCTCTGCTGTATCTCGGGCGTCACGAGCACAACCGAGCCTGGAAGTCATTCGACTGGGGCGCCATGGAACGTCTTCACAAGCAAGACTTCATCTCCAATCCGGTCAGCAAGGCAAAGTCCGTGGTCTTCACCGAGGAGGGGCTGAAACGCGCGGAAGCCATGTTCGCGAGGATGTTCGCCAAAGCCCGCTAGATACGAAGTGACGCGACGACTGTGCCGGCAATACGCACCGTGGAGTTGGGCTTGTTCCGGGGCTTCCGCCGGACTGGCGTCCTTGTCGCGGGGGCTTGCGCGCTGGCAGCCACCGCCGTTGTGGCCCAGACAGTCGAGAAACCATTGGCCTGTCCCGATCTCTCGCCCGGTCCCGCGCGCGCCGTCGCTCGCACCATCGACGGCGAGACGCTGGCGCTCGATGACGGCACCGAGCTGCGGCTCATCGGGGCGCTGGCCCCGCGTGCGATCGATGCGGGCGCGGAGGTGGGCACTTGGCCGGCGGAAGCCAAGACGCGGGAGGCTTTGGGAGCCCTCGTTCTCGGCAAATCGATCGAGTTGGGGTTCGGCGGCGAGCGTACCGATCGTTACGGGCGGCTGCAGGCCCACGCCTTCCTGGTCGAGGCAGACCGGCGGCGGTGGGTGCAAGGGCTGCTGCTGGAGCAGGGGTTGGCCCGCGCGTACACGCTGGCCGGCAATCGCGCCTGCGGTGCTGAGGTTCTCGCCGCCGAGCGCACGGCACGTCAGGCGCGTCGCGGCCTGTGGGCCGATGCAGCCTACCAAATCAGAGCGCCGGATAGGCCCTCGGAGCTCCTTCGCCATCGCACGACCTTTCAGATCGTTGAGGGCCGGATTGTGCGCGTCGCGCAGGTGCGCGGTGTCATCTACCTGAACTTCGACCGCGATTGGCGGCAGGGATTCGCCGTCTCGCTGCGGCGCGACGACCGCAACCTGCTCGGTGACTACGCCGGCAATCCTACAGGGCTCGAAGGTCGCAGCGTACGTGTGCGAGGCTGGATCGAGCAGCGCGGCGGCAGCGCCCATCATCGATCTTTCGGTCGCCGGCCTGATCGAAGTTGTCGGCGGCGCCGACGGCCAGCACGACCAGGTCCGATGACGGAGGCCCGAAAAGCCGTTGTTGATTGGGGCTCGAACTGATAGGCCACGTCTGCACACTGTTGAAGGCATGGTGACGATGCCAGACCAGCGCCCGACCGCCCCTCTCGATCAGCGCGCCGTCGATATCGCGAGGGTATCGACCATCACCGCAATCGCCATTGCCGTCGCGGATATGATCGGCATCGGTGTCTTCACCAGCCTCGGTTTCCAGGTTCGCGGCATCCCGTCCGCTTTCTCGCTCATCATGCTGTGGGTCGTAGGCGGCATCACCGCGCTGTGCGGAGCCCTGTCGTATGCCGAGCTGGCGGCGGCGCTGCCGCGGTCGGGCGGCGAGTACAATTTTCTCTCCCGCATCTACCATCCCGCGGTCGGATTTCTGGCCGGCTGGATATCTGCGACGGTGGGGTTCGCCGCGCCCATCGCCGTGGCAGCCATGGCATTTGGCGTCTACTTCGAAGGCGTCTTTCCCGGATCGCCCCCGCTGGTGCTGGGCCTGTTGCTGGTCTGGATCGTGTCCTTTGTGCATCTCAGCGGCATCCGACACAGCAGCACGTTCCAGAACGTCTCCACCGCCATCAAGGTGGTGCTGATTGCCGCGTTCATTGTTGCCGGCTTCGCCTTCGGCAGGCCGCAGCCCATCTCCTTCGCGCCATCGGCGCAGGACCTCACCTACATCTTCAGCGCGCCGTTCGCGATCAGCCTCGTCTTCGTCATGTACTCCTATTCGGGCTGGAACGCCGCCACCTACATCATCAACGAGGTGCGCGACCCTGAGAAGAGCCTGCCGCGGTCGCTGTTCGCCGCCACCCTCGTCGTGCTGGTGCTCTACGTGGCCCTGAACGCCATGTTCCTCTACACGACGCCGATGGACAAGATGGCGGGCCAGATCAATGTTGCGCAGGTCGTGGGCCGGGAGATCTTTGGCGATGCGGGCGGCCGGGTCGTCGCCGCTCTCATCTGCATCGGCCTCGTCTCCGCGGTCAGCGCCATGATCTGGATCGGCCCGCGCGTGACCATGGTCATCGGCGAGGACATTCCCGCGCTTCGCTTCTTTTCGCGCACGACGAAGGCCGGCGTTCCGGCCACTGCCATCCTCTTTCAGCTCGCCATCGTGACGCTGCTGCTCTTCACGCAAAGCTTCGAGGCGGTCATCGACTACATTCAGTTCAGCCTGACCTTCTGCACCTTCCTTGCCGTGCTCGGGGTCATCGTTCTCCGGCGCACGCGGCCCGACCTGCCGCGTCCCTACCGGGTCTGGGGCTATCCGTTGACGCCGATAGTCTTCCTTTTGGTCACCGGGTTCATGATGTTCTATCTGATCACGCAGCGGCCCATGCAGTCGCTCGCGGGCGTTCTCACAATGCTCGCCGGCCTGGTGCTGTTTGCCCTCTCACGGCCGTCGGTGCCCATGGCGAGCGCGCCATCTCAGTTGGACAGGGGCTGATGAGACACAGCCCCTGCGTGATCACGCGCCCAAGCTGGGAGGTTACGGCGTGCGGGTCGCGCGCCAGCTTCCGGCAGTGTTGTAGCCGGCGTTCGCCGGCAGCGACACCATGCGATCGCCGTTCACTAGACCGTGGAATTTCCTCCCGTCCGCGAGGGTGAACCTGATGTCTGCTCCATGGAGCCAGCAATCCCGCACGCCGACGGCCTGGCCGCCGACCTGTGCTTGCCCCGTGAAATTCTGATAGCTCTGCTCGATGACCAGGCTGAAGCTGTCCCCGCCGGCTTGGACCTCCCAGCGGCCACCCACCTTGGCCGGCACGACCCACATGAAGACCTGCCGATGCCCGATCTCCGCATGCTGGTCGGCTTTCCAGTCGCCCAGATCGAAAGCGTGAGAAACGACCCGGGTTCCGGGCTTCAGCTCCTCCAGTATGCGCGGACGAAGCTGCATGTTGACGTTGGTCAGCAGGTACATGGTGAGGACGGTGGCGTCGCTGATCCTGGTGTCGAAAAGGTTCTGGCGTTTGAAGCTGACCTTGTCCTCTACGCCTGCCCTCTTCGCGTTTTCCTGCGCTTCCTGTACGCGTTCGGGATCGATATCGACCCCGAACGCACGGGCGCCCTTCTTGGCTGCGGCGATGGCTATTCGGCCATCGCCCGAGCCCAGGTCGATCACAAAATCGCCCGGCTTGACGTCGGCCATTTGCAGCATCTGCTCGACCACCTCGGGAGGCGTCGGCACATAGGGCACGTCCAGCGCCGGCCTCTCGGCCCTTTGGGCGTACGCGCCGGCAGAGACGGCAATCAGTGCTGCAGTGGTCAGTGCGAGCGCGGTAAGCCTCGCCCTGCGAAAGGTGTGGCTCCCTTCAAGCATCATGCCTTCGGCTCCCACTCATGGCGCACGAGGGGGACGGTATCCATTACCGCCAAGGCAGTCGAGCCCTGCGCCGGTCATTGTGCGGAGCGCTGGCTGGTTCGCGCTGCGTGATCGGCAAGGCGCAATCACATGAGAAGCACAAAGCCGCCCGGCCTCAGCGAAGCCAGGCGGCTCGAACTTGCCAAAAAAGGGCAGGCCTTGGCTCAGGCGGCCTTGATTTCGGCCTCCTCGGCGGCCAAGCGACGGCCCCGGGCGCTCTTGGCGAGCACCTCGGTGATCCGCTGCACGGCCCCGCGCTCATCGAGCTTCTCGACAGCGGCGATCTCGCGCGCCATGCGGTCGAGGGCGGCCTCGTAGAGCTGGCGCTCGGAGTAGGATTGCTCCGGCTGGCTTTCCGACCGGTAGAGGTCCCGGACCACTTCGGCGATTGCGATAAGATCACCCGAATTGATCTTGGCCTCATATTCCTGGGCGCGCCGGCTCCACATCGTGCGCTTGACGCGCGCGCGGCCCTTGAGCGTCTCCATCGCCTTCTTGACCGTGCCTTCCTCGGCAAGCTTGCGCATGCCGACGCTCTGCGACTTGCCCGTCGGCACCCTGAGGGTCAACTTGTCCTTCTCGAAGGTGATGACGAACAGTTCGAGCGAGATGCCGGCGATTTCCTGCTCCTCGATGGCCACGATGCGACCTACGCCGTGGGCCGGATAGACGATCCACTCGCTGGTTTTGAAGCCATGCCGCTGATGAACCGGCTTCTTGTTAGCAGCCTGGGCGGGCGCCACAGGCGGAGTACCGGCCATCAGCTTGGCTGGCGTCGGGGCGATGATCTTCTGCCCTGCCAGCTTGGCGGCTGCGGCCGGCATGGTCCGCGCTCCGACTGCCGCTCCCGGCCGGGCTGCGGCGGCAACCAGGGCTTGCTTGATGGCGACTGCCTTGGGGAGCATTATTTTCCCGGCCGGCGAAGACGGCTTCCCTGCCGGCGACGGCGGCTTGGTGGCTGCCTTTGGTGCCGCTTGCGGCTTGACGGCAGGATGCTTGGCCGCAGTCGCTGTTTTCTTGTCGACCTTGGGCGTAGTCGTCGGCTTTGTTGGACGCTTGGACTGATGAGCTTTGGATGGCGGGGCCTTGCCCTTCGCGACGGAAGCGGCGCGCGCAACGGGCTTCTTGACCGCTGCCTTTTTTGCACCGTGCCTGCCCGAGGTCGTTTTCTGTGCCATTTCGCTCTCACTCTACCCTTGGTTGCACTCTTACAACCCGCTCTGCCACGTCGCTTGCACCGCCGAGTCGGCGCAACCACACGTGGCCGCCGACGTCGTCGTCGTGCCCATCTCGGCCATCACAGGTAGCGTAGGCTATTTGGCCCTTCCCACCTGCCAAGCACTATGGTTTGGCTGCCCAAAAACCACGCCTAGCCGCAACATTCTGCGGCATCCCATGCGCAGGGGGAGAATCGCCTCGCTTGCGATTTACGAGTTCCAGGTTTGTTCACGCCTACACCATCTTGCTCACCATAACACAAATTTCACCGACTTTGAAGCGGGTACGGCCCGGTTCTTCCGATAGGGTCTCACGAAAACCTTAAGACCGCCGAACCCCAAGCGGAGCAGCGAGCGCATCTTTCGGATGTTGCGCAGTAGTCGGAAGTACAGATTGCCGGCGAGCAGCTAGTCGCCAGACCCCGGGTTGTCTGAGAAGTATTTGTCAAATTTACCCTTCTCTTCGCGAAAATCATCTGCGTCGGGGGGTGCGTCTTTCTTTGAAGTGATATTTGGCCATTTCTCAGAAAGTGCGCGATTTAGCTCGAGCCACTTCTCGAGGCCAGGCTCCGTGTCTGGTTTGATGGCCTCAACAGGGCATTCGGGCTCGCACACACCACAGTCGATGCACTCGTCGGGATGAATGACGAGCATATTCTCCCCTTCATAGAAGCAGTCTACGGGGCAGACCTCCACGCAATCGGTGAATTTGCACTTTATGCAGTTTTCGTTGACGATGTAGGTCATGCTTCTCCCAGCCTGCTGGCTCGAATCGGCGCGGCGCGATTGATGGGACAGCCAACTGTTGCCACACATTGGCCGCACGCCG
This sequence comes from uncultured Alphaproteobacteria bacterium, assembly GCA_963827545.1. Lineage (GTDB taxonomy): Bacteria > Pseudomonadota > Alphaproteobacteria > Rhizobiales > Hyphomicrobiaceae > AWTP1-13. Next base: position 53,404 of record CAWHBI010000035.1, on the reverse strand, counting down.
CAAGGCGCAAGTGCGTGAAGCCACCGCGCCCGGCGTGGCCTATTTTGGCCCCCTAAAGCGCTCCATCATGCGCCGATCCCGCTTGCTAGGGCGCCCAGCACCGGGTTCGCGCTGTGCCACGACGCAACTCGCCGGCGACTGTGGTGGCTCACTCGGGTCTCGAGGGTCCAATAAAGGCTCATAGAGCTGCCTTGCCTCGGAGGGCGGGCCCCGGCGACGGCCGGCGGCCAGCACCCTCAGGAGCTGGACCTTACCGCGCAAGACGATGGTCAACACGTCACCCGCCCGCACGGCATGGCTTGGCTTGACCACGCGGGCGCGATTGACGCGCACTTTACCACGTTCGATGAGATGTGCTGCCAGCGTGCGAGATTTCGACACCCGTGAGAACCAGAGCCATTTGTCGAGCCGCTGAGTGCCCGCGGCCGATTGATCTGGATTTTTATCATCCATTTCAGGCATGTACGCACGAGGTCCAATCGATGCTGACGGTGCGCCTGGCGCTGGGTCGCGACAACCTATCCAGAGGCCGCAACCTGCACTCGGGCCCGTTCGGAAAACAGCCAGCGGGAGAAGTAGGCGGCGACGGGCGTGCCCGCAAGTTGGGCCGGGGCGAAAGGCACAGCGTCTTGCAGCCAAATTCCAGCGTAGGTGTCAGGCAGCATCCTCGGGGGGACCACAAAACACTGTGGGAAAACGATTTTCGGCCTTCCGGGAACCCAAGAGCGCCGACTTGCGTTGATCTGGTGCGATGGGAGGTTGCCTGGGCGCGCAGGACCCGGCTCAATACCGGCGGCTGCCCGATACCAGGCCTTGAGGAAGCCAAGAAATCCGCGACCTCAGCCCGTCGTTCGCGGGACGGGTCGCAATTCCATGCTGAGACCCTCCCGAGCCGCTGAGGAATGTGAGGGCTGCCAGTATGCGACAGGAGAACATCATACAGTCCAACGGGTCTTGGCCGCGGTTGATCAACTCCGCTCTCGTCCTGGGCCACAGAGCCAAGCGCGGCGTGATCAGCAGCGTCGCCATCGCGACCATGCTGGTGATCTATGCTGCGGGCTCGATCGGGTCCATTGCTTCGTCTGCTCTCGGTGTTGCTGGGATTTCGACCCTCGCACTGACGGCGACGACCACGCCTGCAAACGCGTGGAGGAGAAGGAGACGCCGCCGCGGGTGGCACAGACGGATACTACGACGACGACAGGGGTTGGCGCCGCAGAAGGCGGCGTAGGCGCCGCTTCCGCATTCACCTCCACTTCTAGGTTTGCGCCCAACCATTGGTCGAGTGTGTCCGGCTCAGACCGGCACGGCGGTCTGCTTCTTCTTGAGGGCGGCGTAGTAGGCCCACAGAAGGCGGGCGGCGACGCCGCGCCAGGGCCGCCAGCGCTCGCCGATCTCCTCGAGCGCATCGGAGCTTGGCCGCTCGTCGAGGGCAAGGGCTCGCTGCGCCGCAACCTGCAGGGCGAGGTCGCCCGGCGCCCAGGCGTCGGCGCGGCCCAGGCAGAACATGATGTAGACGTCGGCGGTCCATGGGCCGATGCCGACCACCTGTGTCAAAGCGGCGTGCACTTCCTCCTCGCTCGCCCTTGCGAGGCGGGCGAGGTCGAGGCCGGTCGTGCAGGCGCCGGCGATGGCCCTCAGCGTGCGAATCTTGGGGCGGGACAAGCCAACGGCGGCCAGCTGTCCGTCTTTCAGCCCCAGCAGGATGGTTGGCTCGAAGGGTCGGCAGAGCGCCGCCGTGCGGTCCCAGATGGCGGAGGCGCTGGCCACCGACAGCTGTTGGCCGACGATGACACGGGCCAGCCCCTCGAACCCGGCCGGCCGCCGGCGCAGCGGCGGGTCGCCAGCGATGTCGTGGACGTGGCGCATGGTGGGGCACTTGCGCCGCAGCGCGCGGACACCGTCGCGGACGTCGGCTTCGCTCTCGATGATGCGGGGACCCCGCGTGGGCGGCATCTTGTTGGCCACTTGCGGCTCTCCCAAGCTTCCAAGGCCGTCGCGTCAGCGCTAGAGCAAGATCGTTTCTGATCGAAGCGCTTCGCTTCGGCCGCCACGTTGCAGTTGAGGCAAAGTGGTTCAATCCGAAGCGATCCTGCTCTAGAATTGCCCGCTGTTATTGGGGCATGCGGGGTTGGTATCATGACCTTGGCATTTCTGCAGCGGCTCGGCAGTGCGGCGCTCGTGGCGGGCGCGGTCTGCCTGTCCCCGCTGGCGGCGGCGGCCCAGGGTCAGGACGAGACCGCCACCTACCGCAATCCGCGCTTCGGCTTCACGCTGACCTATCCCACCGCCCAGTTCAAACCGCAGGAGCCCCTGGCCGAGGATGGGCGCGTCTGGGTCTCGCATGACGGCAATGCCCGCCTGCTGGCCGGCGCGCTCCCCAATGCCGACAACATGGGCCTCAAGGAATACCGCGAATTCCTGCTCAAAGAGAGCTACGCGGGGGCAGCCATCGACTATGCGCCGGTGCGCGACACCTGGTTCGTGCTGTCCGGCACCCGCGACGGGCTGATATTCTACGAGCGCGTGACCTTTACCTGCGGCGGCCGGCTGATCAACAGCTGGGCTATCCTCTATCCGGAGGGCGAGCGCCAGCTGTACGACCCGATTGTGGAGCGGGTGGCGCGCAGCTATCGGGCGGGGACAGGCAACTGCGGCTAGCGCTTCCGCAGGCGGCCGGGCGGGACTGGAGCACTTTGTCTCGATGAGCGGCCGGCCCGTCTTCCGTTTTGCACCGAGCCCGAACGGCGAGCTGCATCTGGGTCATGCGCTGTCCGCGCTGATTTGCTGCGAGCGGGCCCGGGCGGCGGGCGGCCGGTTCCTGCTGCGGATCGAGGATATCGATGCTGGCCGCGTGCGGGCGGATTATCGTCGATGGCATTTTTCGTGACCTCGCCTGGCTCGGTCTCGCGTGGGAAGAGCCGGTGCTGTTGCAGTCGGCGCGCATGCACGCCTACCGGGACGCAGTGCGAAGGCTCGCGGCGATGGGCCTGCTCTATCCCTGCTATGCGACGCGGAGCGAGATCGAGGCTGCCGTCGGAGCCGACGCGGCGCGCGACCCGGACGGCGCACCGATCTATCCCGGCATATGGAAGGGGTGCCCGCACGAGGACCTCGCGCGGATGCACGCGTCGGGCGCCGCGAGCGCGCTGCGCATCGACATGGGCGCGGCCCGCGGGGCGGTGCAGACGAAGCTCGCCGGAACCCCGCTCACCTTCACGGAGCTCGGCGAGGTGCCCGCGCGGGAGACCGTGCCGGCGCGCCCCGAGCGCTGGGGGGATGCCGTGCTGGTGAGAAAGGACGTGCCCACGAGCTATCACCTGGCCGTGGTCGTGGACGATGCATGGCAGGGCGTGACGCATATCGTGCGGGGCCGCGACCTCTATCCCGCGACGGATCTGCATCGCCTGTTGCAGGTGCTGCTCGATCTGCCCGAGCCCGTTTACCATCATCACCGGCTGATCGTGGATGCGAGCGGCCGCAAGCTCTCCAAGAGCGCGCGCGATACCAGCTTGAGATCCCTGAGGGACGCCGGCGCCACTCCGGCCGACGTGCGCCGCCTCGTCGGCCTCGGATAGAAGGCTATCCCCGCCGCAATTCCAACATCTCTCTCCCACAAACTTTGCACCATCACGCATTGGGGGCGTGAAGGGTCGACACAAACCATGCATCGGTCGGCATCGCGGCTGGTGCGCCCGCTCATCGGGCTCGCCGCACTCGTTGGCATCTTTTCGGGCAACTCGGCTGCGGCCCGCGACGAACGAGCCCCTTCCCCTGCCGCCGCCTCCACGGCGGCCAAGGATTTCGGCGCCGAGCTTGCCGCCGTCGCCCGCCGCCAGATCTCACACTTCGTTTTCTACAACCCCGCCTACCGCAAGATCGCCTATCCCATGGGGGACGTGCCCGCCTACATCGGCGTCTGCACCGATGTCATCGTGCGGGCATACCGGGCGCACGGCATCGACCTGCAAGTCCTGGTGCACAAATCGGGGGCCGGCTCCGGGGATACGAACATCGACCATCGCCGGGTCGAAGTGCTGCGCCGCTTCCTCGCCCGCGCCGGCACCAGCCTGCCCATCACCGACAATGCGGCCGATTACAAGCCCGGCGACCTCGTCACCTACCACATGCCGAGCGGCTATTTCTCCAAGACCCACATCGCCATCGTCGCCGCCGAGAAGAACCCGGCCGGCGTGCCCCTCGTCATCCACAATCGCGGCTGGGGTGTGCAGGCGGAGGACTGGCTGTTCGCCGAAAAAATCACGGGCCATTACCGCTATGGGGGCACGGGCCGGCGCTAGAGCAAGATCGTTTCTGATCGAAGCGCTTCGCTTCGATCATGGAACGGTCGCCCCGACCTTGGTCGCTGGCGGGGGTGCATGGACAAGGTTATGCATCAAACGTCACACCATTCGCTTGCAGCTTGCGCATTAACCCTTTCGTTACCGAACTCAGCCACCACGACAGGGCGTCGAAGCGCGGATGGCCGCAAGCTCTGCGCATGCCTCATCACGTTTACTATCGAACCGTAACAATGCTTTGATTTTACTTGCAGATGTGCAAGTGCACATCTGCACCGAAAGCGGGGTCTCAGCGCGTGTCATCGATCGCGTCCATGCTTGATCGTATCCCTGGCGATCTCGGCGGCCTGGCCGTCGTGATGGCCGGCCTTGCCGTGTTCACCCTTCTGCTGGCGCTCGACGAGCGGCGCAAGCGGCCGCCCCGTCCGGCCCACGCTGCAAAGCCCGTGCGCGCGCACGACCCGGCCTGCGAGTGGCAGACGCTCATCGGCATTGTCGAGGACCAGCTTTCGCATGCCCCGGCGATCACCGATCTGCACGCCCGGGCCTCCCTGCAGCTCGATGCAGCCGAGCATGCCTTCAACGCCGTGCTCCGCGCCTGCACCCCCTACTTCAAGCCGGCCGTGGCGCCGACGCTCGAGCCAGTGCGCGAGCTTGCGCGCGAAGTGCCGGCAGCACCCGCGCCGGCACAGCAGTCGCAGCCGCTGGCAGCCTGAAGTCCCCTCTCCCCGCAAGCGCAGGGTTCGTCCCGGGAAACTTGGAAGGTGGCTTGGCAATCCCGCTGGACGCGGGACAAGGGGGCAACGGCGCCGTGTGTGACAGCTCAGGTGCAGCGAGTTCCACCTCCCCGTCACGCCGAAGGCGTGCCTTCGGCACGACGAGGGGGGAGGGCAGCGCGCCATCACTTAGCCGCGTCTTCACGCGTCAAACCCCTCCGAGTACGCCGACATGAGCGGCTAAGTGATCGTGGCGCGCCGGGTGGGGGTGACCGTCTCGCGCGCGTCGCCATCACCCCCACCAGGAACGCCATCGGACTTAGCCCGCTTGTCGAGCTTGCCGCGCGCGATGCGTTGAGCGTGCTAAGTCCGTGGCGTTCCAACCTCCCCCCTCAAGGGGGAGGGGAAAAAGCTGTGCCAGCCAGGTAGGGTGCAATAGCGATAGCGTATTGCGCCGCTCTTGCGGTACGGGTGCAACGGCGCATTACGCTTCGCTATTGCGCCCTACGAGCGCCCCTACTTCTTCGGCTTGCCCCAGTCGTCGTCCTCGAGCGATTGCGGGTTCTTGCGCTGCTGGTCGATGATCTTCTGGTGCTCCTCGGGGATCGGCTTCGCGCGCGCCGATGCCTGCAGCGTCTGCGGGAACCACATCGCGATCTGCGGATAGTAGATCACGAGCCCGATGCAGATCACCTGCAGGACCATGAACTGGGCCATGCCGTTGTAAATGGTGGCGAGACTCCACTCCTTGACCACCTGCTTGAGGTAGTAGGCCGACATCGCCACCGGGGGCGACAGGAAGGCCGTTTGCAGCGTGACCGCCGTGAGCGCGCCGAACCAGACCATGTCGATGTTCAGTGCCGAAACCACCGGATAGAAGATCGGCAGGAACACCAAGATGATCGCCGGCCACTCGAACGGCCATCCCAGCAGGAAGATCAGGACCAGCACCATGATCAGCATCAGCATCGGCGGCATCTGGAACGACAGCAAGGTCTGAGTAATCCAGTCGGCCGAGCCGAGCCGGGCGAACACGGCGCCGAAGATGTTGGAGGTCACCGCCAGCAGCAGCACCATGCTCGACGTGGACATGGTCGAGTTGAGCGCGCGCTGCAGGCCTGCGAGGCTCAGTTTCCTGTAAACGAGCGCCAGCAGGACGGCGCCGGCGCTGCCGATCCCGGCCGCTTCGGTAGGCGTCGCCAGGCCGGCGAGGATCGACCCCAGGGTCGCGCCAATGAGACCCAGAAGCGGCAGCACGCCGATCGCCACCTCGCGAAGCATCACGCCTAGGGAATGCACGCGCTCTTCCATCGGCACGGGCGGGCCCAGCTTCGGATTGATCAGGCTGCGACCCATCAGATACACGATGTAGATGCCGGCCAGCAGGAAGCCGGGGCCGAAGGCGGCGGCGTAAAGATCGGCGACCGAGACGCCGAGCACTGGGCCCATCACGATCAGCATCACCGATGGTGGGATCAGGATGCCGAGCGTCCCGCCTGCCGTGATCGTACCGGCGGAGAGTTTCGCGTCGTAACCCGACTTGATCATGATCGGCGACGCCATGATGCCGAGCACGGTGACTGCGGCACCGACGATGCCGGTGGCCATGGCGAATACGGTGGCCGTCAGGACGACCACGAGATAGAGCGCGCCGCGGACCGGAGCGAGCAGCAGGCGAAACGCGGTGAAGAGCCGCTCCATCAGGCCCGCCTGCTCGGTGATGAAGCCCATGAAGATGAACAGCGGCACCGCTGCCAGCAGCGACTCCTTCATCATGCCGATGGTCTGGAAGTAGGCCAGGTCGAAGACCGTGGCGCCCATCCCGATGTAGCCGAAGGTGAAGGCAAGGAAGAGCAGGGTGAAGGAGATCGGCACGCCGATGAAGATCGCGCCCAGCAGCACCAGGAGCATGAACAGGCCGGTGAAAGCATCCCAGCTCATATCTCGACCTTCTCCTTGTGCTCGAGCTCAACACCCGTGCGCGCCATGTAGAAGCTCTTCAGGAATTCCGAGAAGCCCTGGATGAGCAGGAGAAGGCAGGCGAGCGGTACTATGAACTTGAACGGCCACAGGATGGGCCGCCATGGCGTCTGCTCGGAGGTTTCGTTGATCTGCAAGGCGTAGCTGGCCTCGATGTAGCCAATGACGCCGAGAGCGATGAAGCTCGGAAAGAAGAAGACGATATAGGAGATCGAATTGATCAATCCTTTCGTGCGGGGCGTAAAGTTCTCCCAGAAGAAGTCGGTGCGGATGTGGGCGCCCTTGTGCAAGGCATAGGCTGCACCCAGCATGAACAGCGCGGCGTACAGCATATACGTGGCATCGAAGGCCCAGACGGTAGGCGCGTCGAACAGGTAGCGGGCAATCACCTCGTAGGTGACGGCGGCGACCAGCGGGACCGACAGCCAGGCGAAGATCGAGCCGGTGAGATCGGTGAACGTATCGATGATACGGATGGTGATGAGCAGCGCTCGTGACGGCCGAGCTCCAGCCATGAAAGTCTTCCCCAAGGTCCTGTTTGAGCCTGTCCGGCTTTGCGCCGGTTGCCGCGCCCCCGCGGATAGTGGAAAAGCCTAGCAGATGAGTTTGCGTTGTGCCGCATTATTGTTGGCTGCCGTCCTACCGCGTTGTTTTATGGTTGCGACCGATCGAGGCGGCCAACCAACCATCGCGAGCACGAGGAGGAATGCCACCGAGGGGGCTGCCCGGGGCGCGAGAGCGGCCGCCCACTACTATCGGCGACAGCGATAGAGTGATTTTTCGCGCCGCCCCTGGCCCTGGCGCTTGCTCCGTTGGCGATGCCTGTCATACCGCCGAGCCAAATATTCCACCCGTCATCCGGAAGCCGAGCCCCGGCCTCCGAGCCGGGGCGAGACTATCCGCCGCGCCGCTTAGCCGCAGATCCCGGCTCTGCGCGATCGCGCTTCCAGCGCGATCGCTGGGCCGGGATGACGGGTGGAAAGATAGGGTGCTCGGTATCAGTCAGTGCGGCCAGCCGAAAACCATCGTGCGTACCAGGCACGATTCGTGAGCACACCGCTGCCTAACTAGGCAGCCTCGGCGTGGGCGAAGAATTCGATGAGGGCGTCGAGCACCGCATCCGGTGCCTCCGCCATCATCATGTGTCCGCAATCAGCAATCGTGACGGTGCGGCTGCCCGGGATCACACTCGCCAGCTGCTGGCCGATCTTGGGTGGCGTCATCGAGTCCCTGGCGCCGAGCACCACCAGCGCCGGGCAGCGCACGCGCTGCGCCGCCTCGGGTCCGGATTTCCATCGGTTGCAGGCATCGAACGCGGCGTAGAGCACGCCCGGCTGGTTGCGCGCCAGCAGCGCCATGGAGCCGCCGGACATCCACAATCCTGGCACCGGATGGCCGCCGACCTTGGCGCGCGGCCCCAAGGCCCACGCCGTGATCATCTGGTGCGCCTTCTCCGGCGCATCGCGCGCGGCGGTGAGCAGGTCGTTGTTGACGGGCGTGGCGAGCGCGGTGCCCAGCAGGGCGATGCGCGAGATGCGTTCGGAGAACGCGGCCGTCGCTTCGAGCACGATCGCCCCGCCCATGGAATGGCCGACGAGACCCGCTTTCTCGACCCCCGCGGCGTCCATCAGGCGGCCGACCCACAGCCCCATATCGGGGATCGAAGTCAGCGGCGGCCCCTCCGAGCGGCCGTGCCCCGGGAGATCGACCGCCAGCACGGAATGGCCGTGCCAGGCGAACCAGCGCGCCGGCAGCTGCCAGTTGGAGTGGTCCTGCCCGGCGCCATGAATGAAGATCACCACCGGCTGGCTCGCATCGAACGGCCGCCCGCCCGTCGCCGCGTACACCCGCCGCCCCTCGACCTTGAATTGCATGGCCTCACGCCTTCTGCGATGCGACGAGCGCCTGATCGAGGTCGTCGATAAGATCCTGCGCGTCCTCGAGCCCGATCGACAGGCGCACCAGCTCCTCGCCGACTCCCGCCTTGGCGAGGTCCTCCACGCTCATCTGCTGGTGCGTCGTGCTGGCCGGGTGGATCACCAGCGACTTGGCATCGCCGACATTGGCGAGGTGCGAGAACACCCGCAGCCGCTCGATCAGCTTTGCGCCGGCCTTGCGCCCTCCCCTGATGCCGAAGCTCATGATCGCGCCGGCGCCCTTCGGGCTCTGCCGCTTGGCGAGCGCATGGTCGGGATGGCTCTCGAGCCCCGGATACTTCACCCAGGCCACGGCCGCGTGCTTCTCCAGCCAGCTTGCGACGGCTTGCGCATTGGCCACATGGCGCGCCATGCGCACGGGCAGTGTCTCGATGCCCTGGATGAGGTAGAAGGCGTTGGCCGGGCTCATGCAGGCGCCGAAGTCGCGCAGGCCCTCCGCCCGCGCCCGCATGATGAAGGCCGCGGGCCCGAACTCCTCGGCAAACGCGATGCCGTGATAGCCGGCGTAGGGCTCGGTCATGGTGGCGAACTTGCCCGATGCCGCCCAATCGAAGCGGCCGCCGTCGATGACAATGCCGCCGATGGCGATGCCATGGCCGCCCAGGAATTTGGTGGCCGAGTGCATGACGATGTCGGCGCCCCATTCGAACGGCCGGCACAGATAAGGCGTTGAGAAAGTGGAATCCAGCATCAGCGGCAGGCCGTGCCGGTGGGCAATGTCCGCCACCGCCTTGATGTCGAGCACCTCCAGCCCCGGATTGCCCAGCGTCTCGGCGAACACCAGCCGCGTCTTGTCGGTGATGGCTGCCTCGAAGCTCGCAGGGTTGCGCGGATCGGCCAGCGTCGTGGTGATGCCGAAGCGCGGCAGCGTGTGGGTGAACATGTTGTGCGAGCCGCCGTAGATGCGCGCCGACGCCACGATGTGTCCGCCCGCGCCCATCAAGGTGGCGATGGCGAGGTGCAGCGCCGCCTGGCCGCTGGCCGTTGCCACCGCCCCGACGCCGCCTTCCAGCGCCGAGATGCGCTCTTCCAGCACGGCCACGGTCGGGTTGGAGATGCGCGAGTAGATGTGCCCGGCCCGCTCCAGGTTGAACAGCGCGGCCGCATGCTCCGTGTCGTCGAAGACATACGAGGTAGTCTGGTAGATGGGCACGGCGCGCGACCCGGTGGTCGGATCGGGCTGCTGCCCCGCGTGCAGGCTCAACGTATCGAACCGCGGCGACTTGGGTGTGGTCATCGTGCGCCTCGCCGGGGCGGGGTGCTCCATCTCCCTCTCCCCGTGCTTACGGGGAGAGGGTCGGGGTGAGGGGCGGCCGCAAATTCAGCGCATACTTTGTTGCCGCCCCTCACCCTAACCCTCTCCCCACTGAAGAGTGGGGAGAGGGAATCGATGCCGCATCCCATCATGCGCCTACTCCTACCCGCCGGTTGCTCCACGCCAGCCTACACGCTGACAGCCGCGAGCGCACGAGCCGCCGCGACACCACGTTGCCTACAGCACCTCGAACACCTTGATCTGCACCTTGTCGGGAAAGCGCGCGGCGCTGGCCACGAACACGCTGCCGTTGAGCCACGCGTGTGGGCCGGCCGGCGCCTCGAACACGGGCACCGTCCGGCAATAGACTAGGCTCGGATCGACCGCCTCGCCGCGCGACAGGCGCTCCATCACCTCGGGCGCGGCGCGGCGCAGCCCGCGATTGACGATGGCGATCTCGGTGCCGTCCTTGGTCCTGATCGAATAGCGCGCCACCAGCTCCACGACCCCGTCGGCGCGCACGTACTGCCAGTCGGCCCCGCCCGGCACCACCTCGGCCTCCAGGCGCGGCCCCCGCACCGTGCCACGGAGAATCGGAATGATGCGCCGCCTGCCGTGCGGCGTGAGGCCAAGGTCACGGATCGGGCCCACGCTCACGTCGATGTCGCAGACGAACCCCAGCTCCGGTGTCACGGCCTGCCTCCTTTTTCATCTGGACGTTGCGCACTATGGTCGCGCTGGCACGAAGCCGGCAAGTCCGCTACCTCGATGCTGGCGGCACGACGACGGAGCGCATCGATGCTTTTCCCAGGCTTTGACTTGGAGCACATCAACGTCACGGACGGACCCATCAGGTTGCGCCGCCGCGGCTCCGGTCCACCGCTCCTGCTGCTGCACGGCAACCCGCAGACGCACGCCATGTGGCACGCCGTGGCGCCCGAGCTGGCCAAGCGCTTCACGGTGATCTGCCCCGATCTGCGCGGCTATGGCGGCTCGCTGAAGCCGCCCGCCACGCCCGACCACGCGCCCTACGCCAAGAAGGCGATGGCGAGCGACATGGTGGAGGTGATGGAGCGGTACGGGCACCAGCGCTTCCTCGTCGGCAGCCACGACCGCGGCGCGCGGGTGGCGCATCGCCTGGCCCTCGACTTTCCCGACCGCGTCGAGAAGCTGGCGGTGCTCGACATCGTGCCCACCATCGAGCACTTCGAGCGCGCGAACATGGCCTTTGCGATGGGCTATTACCATTGGTTCTGGTTCGCCCAGCCGCATCCCTTCCCCGAGGTGGTGATCAACGCCGCGCCCGAGGCTTGGTTCAAGGCCCACACCTCGCGCGAGCCCAAGCCGGCAGGCTTCTTCCACCCCGATGCGCTGGCCGACTATCTGGCCGCCGCGCACAGCCCCGACATGATCCGCGGCATGTGCGAGGACTACCGCGCCGCTGCCACGATCGACCTGGAGCACGACCGCGCCTCGCGCGCTGCCGGCGCCAAGATTCAATGCCCGCTGCTGGTGCTATGGGGCTCCAAGGGCAAGATCGGCCAGTGGTACGACCCCCTTGCGATCTGGCGGCAATACTCCACCGCCGAGGTGACGGGCAGCCCCGTCACCAGCGGCCACTACCTGGCCGAGGAGGCGCCGGCCGAGGTGCTTGAGAAGTTTGCAGGCTTCTTCGGGTAGGGCTGGGACGGGCGCGTCAACCTGCCAGGCGCTAACGCATGGCGCCAGACGACACCCTTCAGTATTGTTCGGCCATGAGCCCCGCGCCATCGAAATCCGACCCACCGCCAGCCGGCGAAACCGTCTCCTTCGGCTTCAAGACCGTGCCGGAGGGCACTCGCCAGGGTCTCATCAACGACATCTTCTCCACCGTCGCGCCCCGCTACGACCTGATGAACGACCTCATGTCGGGCGGCCTGCACCGGCTGTGGAAGGACGACGTGATTGCCTGGCTCGCGCCGCCCAGGTCGTCGCGGCCGTTCCAGCTGCTCGACGTCGCCGGCGGCACCGGCGACATCACGGAGCGATTCCTGCGCGCCGGGGGGCCAAGCTGCACGGCAACCCTGTTCGACATCAACCCGGAGATGGTGGCCGTCGGCCGCAAGCGCCTCGCTGATGCCGGCCTCGCCGATCGCGTCACCTTCACCATCGGCAATGCCGAGGCACTGCCGTTCCCCGACAAGAGCTTCGACGCCTATACGATCGGCTTCGGCATCCGCAACGTCACCCACATCGACAAGGCGCTCGCCGAGGCCTATCGCGTGCTCAAGACCGGCGGCCGCTTCCTGTGCCTGGAGTTCTCGACCTGCGAGGTGCCTCTGCTGGACCGCCTGTACGAGTTCCATTCCTTCGAGATCATCCCGCGCCTGCCTCAGCTCACGAGTGGATCAGCCGATCCCTATCGCTATCTGGTGGAGAGCATCCGCAGATTTCCCAAGCAGCAGGTGTTCGCGGCCATGATTGCCGCTGCGGGCTTCGGCCGCGTCTCCTGGCGCAACCTCACCGGCGGCATCGCCGCCATCCATTCCGGCTGGCGCACGTGAGGGCCAATGAAGCTTTTCTTCAGCCAAACGCAGCTCGCGCATCAACCCAAGCAGTACATGGTGCATGGACGCATCGTCGATCCGTTCGAGAACCCCAACCGCGCCACCACCCTGATCCAATCCCTGGAGAGCGCGGGCCTGAGCCTCGTCGAGCCCAAGGACTATGGGCGCGCGCCGATCCTGGCCGTGCACGCCGACCACTACGTCGCGTTCCTGGAGGAGGCCTACGCCCGCTTTGTCGAGTTGCCGAACCCCGGCCCCGAGGTGCTGCCCAACGTCCACCCCTATCGCGGCGCGTCTCCTCACATACGCCGATCGCGGCACGCCGCGGGTCACCGGCATCATCGGCCGCGCCGGCTGGTACATGGGCGACATGTCGTGCGCCACCATGGAGGGTACCTTTCGCGCCGCCTATGCCTCCGCGCAGACGGCCATCGCCGGCGCGGAGGAAATCCTCTCCGGTGCGCCTGCAGCCTTCTCGCTCTGCCGCCCACCCGGCCATCACGCCTACGCCGACCGCTGCTCCGGCTTCTGCTATCTCAACAATGCCGCCATCGCTGCGGAGATGCTGCGCCGCAGATTCGGGCGCGTCGCCATCCTCGATTTCGACACCCATCACGGCGACGGCACGCAGGCGATCCTCTACGCCCGCGGCGACGTGTTCTACGGCTCGGTGCACACCGATCCATCCGCCTACTATCCGCACTTTGCCGGCTATGCCGACGAAACCGGCGCCGGCCCCGGCGAGGGCGCCAACCTGAACCTGCCGCTGCCGTTCGGCGCCGACGACGCGGCCTTCATCGCCGCCAACGCCAAGCTCTGCGACGCCGCCATGGCCCACGGCGCCGAGGCACTGATCCTCTCGGCCGGCTGGGACGCGCACCGCGACGACCCGCTGTCCAAGCTGGCGGTTTCAACAGATGCCTACAAGCGCATCGGCGACCTCTACGGCCGGCTCCGCCTGCCGACGCTGATCGCCCAGGAAGGCGGCTACTCGCTGCAGGCCGTGGCAGCCGCCTCGCACGCCTTCGCACACGCCTTCCGCGACGCGCATCGATAGCCACCCTTCCACCCGTCATCCCGGCCCAGCAATCGCGCTAGAAGCGCGAATTGCGCAGAGCCGGGATCTGCCGCGAGCGGTGTCCGTGCGGCAGATCCCGGACAGTCTCGCCCCGGCTCGGAGGCCGGGGCTCGGCTTCCGGGTCATGCTGGAAGCATGCCTCCGGCATGACGGGTGGATTCATTGGCTCGGCGGTATGATTCAATCAGAAACGATCTTGCTCTAGGCAACGAGCGCCCCATTTATGGCGCGCCGGAAACGATCCGCGACCCGACTGAAGCCTGGATTCTTGGGATGGATCTCGTCGAACCATTCATCCGAGCGTCCAATCGCGCCACGGCAATCGATGTACGTGGTTCTGCCTCCGAATCTTGTGCTCGATGCGACCCCACTCAGCGCTTCGTTGAAGGCGTTGACCATGATCTTGATAATATCGGGCCGCAGCGGCTCGGGTATCTCCTTGTCGTTCATGACCGGCCACAGATACAAACCGCCGAACCTTGGGATGGCCCAATCGTAGCCATGGCAGAATATTCGAACGCCTTCCACTTGCTGCGTCACGGCTTCGAACATGGCCGCATAGTCCGCTTCGATAGAGCGCATGACCTCGGCCAAACGGTGCATGATCACGTACTGGTCGGCAGTATTGAACGAACGATTGAACCCTCTCAGGACGTGTGAGAACACACCCCGGTCGAGAAAATCGTTGCCACCGCCGCTGAGCAGGAGGCCGTGTGAACTCTCTGCCTTGAGAGCATCGATGATCTGCTGGACGCCGCGCCGCATGTTGTGAAGAGAGTCCCCGGCAGCGCTCATGTCGTAGATCGCGTACTCCTGGAAGAGATCGTCTATGATCTCTCGCAGCAAGATAGGGTACTGGAACCAGGAGTCTCCCTCGGAGACCAGACGCAAGCCATCCCAGCCGTTGGCGATCTTCTCCCTGTATTCGCGCTGCCGGGCCTGCGCGAAGAGGTCCCTCACTGAGAGGGAGCCGACGATCATCAGGTCGTCGGGATGAAGGATTGCGCGAGCTTCGCTCTTCAGACGAAATCGGGGACGAAATGGCTCCGATTTGTTGGTATCGATTTCGAAGTGTTCCGCAAGCTGTCTCTCCGAAACACTAGGGTTGGCCAATTGCCGGCTTACTCTTAGCGTATCTGAATTGTTCGCCATCTTTGGTTCCTCACTATTGCTTTGCTTCAATAATAGCGGCCTTCGCCCAGAGGACGTTGGCCGCAATCGGGGTGCGATAAGGGGCAGGGAGGGGCCGGCGCAAAAGCACGCTCGAGAAAGCATTCAGCCTAGCCGCATTTGCGGCTGTATCGAGTAACGGGCACTTGCGATCGGCCGCGGCCGCCGTCTCGCACGCTTTCCGCGCCAGCCAACACTACGGCCCGCTGGCGGGCCGGATAGGCGGCGAATTTTCAGCGCTGCGAACCTGGGTGGACTGGCGCGGCTCGAGCCGCTTCAGGTAGTAGGTCGCCTCGGCCTGGGCCAGCTCGCGCGCCCGCTGGTAGCAGCAGCGTGCCCTCTGCAGGTCGGGGCTCACGCCTGTCAGCTGCCTCCGCGGCAACTCGTGGGGATCATAGGTGGTGGCGAGCGCGAACGCCGCCGCCGCCGAGCCCAGGTCCATCGCGCGCTGGTAGAAATTCCGCGCGGCAGCGACGTTGCCGTTGGCCAGCCATCCGTCGCCCAGTTGCGCAAGCCTTTGCGCGCGCTCCTTCATCTCCTGCTTGGTTGCAGGAGTAGAAGGCTCCGCGGCATCGCTGCCATAGGACGCCATCTCCGGGCAAGCGATGGTTTCGACCTCGGGCTGGTGGGCGCCGACGACCTCGCGACGCGGCACGGCGAACTGCGATGCTGGCATGACGACGAGCATCGACTGGCTCTCGGCCAGCACGGTGCCCTCTGGCGATGCGAGGGCAACCGTGACCGTGGACCTGAGGCCCTCCCCCGAAGGCGGCGTGATCACGAGGTGCGGAAGCCGGGCAGCCGGCACTTTCCATGAGCCAGGGGCAATGGCTTGCCCCTCGGACAGTGAGGCCAGCGGGGGCAGGCCGAGCATCGTGAGCCAGCCGCCCTGCCCGATCACCTCGGGTGGGCCGACGTGGATCGGCAGCGGCGTCGGCATGGATGGCTCGGCCACGATCACCGAGGCCACATGCACGAACGGGGCGGCCTGTGCGAGCGGCAGACGCTTCCTCGGTGGGCGGATGCGGCGCGGGGCGCAGCATCGAGCCCAGCGTGACGGCCAGACCAGAAAGAACGAGAACCGTCAGCACCCACCGCCTTCGACTTCGCCGCCGTGTCAGCGGAGTTGGCAGGTCCAACACCATAGGCACTCCGGCCGTTGTCATGGCCACTACTCCCGCTGCGAGTAAATCGAGTAAGTATTGCCCCCTTCGGTTCGCCCCCTCAGGCACCACATGACACCCGGCGATCCCATCGCCGGGTACGTCGACTGGATACAATCAGTGCCCGCCCTTTGCGGCGGGGCCATGGCGCCGCAGAACTAAATTTCAGCGCCAGCGCCTCACTGGCCGAGCTTGAAGTTCAGGCCAGCGCGTATGACGCCGATCCCATCGTCGGTGATGTCGTCGATATTCGTCAGCGCCAGATACTCGATTCGAGCCGACATCGTATCGCTGAGCTTGCCCTCGACACCGATGCCGTACGCCAGGCCGGTGGCGCTGTCGCTGGCACTGACGCCGATCTGCTGGCCGAAGGCATTGACCTGCGCCCTCCCCTCGCCGCTCGCGAAGCCGACGCCGACGGTGCCGTAGACCAGGAGGCGCGGCTCGATCAAAACGCCGAGCCTGCCACGCACGGTGGCCATGAAGTCGATTGACCCGCTGACGCTGACACTGCCGAATCCCCGGGAAGGCGATCCTTTCATCGAGACTGATATCGGACAGCGAAGCATCGGCCTCCAGGCCGTAGACGAGCTGTTGCGATTGCCAGTTGTAGCCGATCTGGCCGCCGCCGACGAAGCCGGAGGCATCGCCGGCTTCGCCGTAACCCGCGTGCACGCCGGCGTAGAGGCCCCGCCAGATGGATGGCCTGTCGTAGCCGCGCGTCCCGTCCGCCCATGCCGGATACGCTGCGGTCCCAACGGTGATCAGAAAGGCGGTTCCCAACGCTGCGCTGCGAATTGTGCCCATAGCCCCGTTTTCCCTCTGAGTTAGCGCCCCTAGTCGCCGCACCCGGTCAAACAAAGCCCGCACACCGATCGCCCATGAGAATACGGGCCAGTTGTGACGGTTCCAAGAAACAACGTACGTGCGCGAAGCAAAGTCAGCGCCAGGGCCTGGGATGGGCGCGGAACAGTGGCGCGCGCCACGTGCGGAAGGCTATCTACGCTATTGGAATTCCTGTTTCTTCCGTAACGGAGCATTTGTGTGGTGCCATGGCCACGAACGGCAAGATTTCTGTGTGGCGCCAAGGCAGGAGCAGCCTGGGGATACCCTACTGTGCTGGGCGCGAAGGTGAGACACGTCGCAAAGAAAGCATGGCCACTGCCGCCAGAAGGGCGATCGCCGCCAGCAGGAGCGTTCCGCTGATCGGCGATCTCAGGAAGATGGTGGGATCGCCCTGCGAGAGCAGAAGGCCACGCCGGATGTTCTCCTCCAGCATAACTCCGTAGGCGAAGGCCAAGATCAGCCCCGGCCGGTTCCAGCCAAGAATCTTGCAGGCGGTACCGAACAGTCCAAGCCCGAAAAGCACCCCAACGTCCCACATCGTGCGATTGAGCTCGAACGCGTAGTAGCAGGCGGCGGCGACGGCAAGCGCAGCCACCAACCGCATGGCGATCGCCGCAACGATCGGGATCGGAGGGCCGGTCCAGCCAACGATCCGGCGCGCATAGGTTGCAAGCCACAGCGATGGTGAGGCGAGGCAAATCAAAGCGTCGGCGACGATGATGAGGCCCAATGACACGATGGGCAGCATGATGCCGTCAGCAAGCTGTTCCAGCTCCATGGTGAAGCGGGCTGTGCCCGTCGAAACATCCGTTCCGACCATCGCCAGCAGCAGACCCAGGAGTACCATGCCCACTGCGCGCAACCGCGAGGCGCGCGCTAGTGCGGCAGCTATCGCAAGTATGAAAACCATGAGGCTTGCAAACTCGGCCGGCCCGAACAGGAGCGCCAGGCGTAGACCCCACGTCCAGGCGGCAAAATATACGGCTGCGAGCACGGCAACGATGATGGCGAGAGCCGTGAGGCTCCAGCGCTTGGGCGGTGCGGTTCCAACAAGGGCGCCACGAACGAGCAGGACCAGGCCCACCAGCGCGAGCAGTCCACCGATAACCGCCGGAAAAAACCCCGGCCCGACCTGACCGAGGCGGCCGAGCGGCGCGTCGCCGGCGCCGAGAAAGGCGACAGCTGCGGCACCCACCAGAACGATGCCAAGCACGATGTCGGAAGCGGTCCGAACGGCTCTGGCGTCCAGCCATGCGTGGCGCGTTGCGACTTGGTCCTGTGGCATGGTCGTGATCCCGGCACTGGCTCTCCACGATCCAGAGAGAGCGCCACTCAAAGTGCCCGCGCACGAAGCCTAAGAGGCGGCCGCAGGCGGCACAAACGCTCATCACGCTCGAGGCGCAGGCGGCGCCACCACAGTGTCGCGGCTGCATCAGCGGGCAGCGCCGACTTCGCAGCCCTGCCCGGTCATCAGACGGGGGACAAAAAAGGCTGGGCGGCGCAAGCCGCCAGTTGTGCCGGGAAAGCCCGGCCTCTATCGTGAAAAGCCCGTTTGTTTCCAGCGGGAAATGGCGACAGAGGGAAGACGACCATGACGGTCAAGTTCGACGCTGCCCGCTTCACGGCGGAGGAGGCCCTGCAGTTCCACAGCCAGGGCAAGCCGGGCAAGCTCGAGATCACGCCGACCAAGCCCCTCACCACCCAGCGCGACCTCTCGCTCGCCTATTCACCAGGCGTCGCCGTGCCCGTGCAGGCCATCGCCCAGGACCCGCAGCTCGCCTACGACTACACCAACAAGGGCAACCTGGTGGCCGTCGTCTCCAATGGCACCGCCATCCTCGGGCTCGGCAATCTCGGCGCCCAGGCGTCCAAGCCCGTGATGGAGGGCAAGGGCGCCCTTTTCAAGCGCTTCGCCGACATCGACGGCATCGATCTCCTGGTCGACACCGCCGACGTCGACGCCTTCATCAACTGCGTGCGCTACCTGGGGCCCAGCTTCGGCGGCATCAACCTGGAGGACATCAAGGCGCCGGACTGCTTCATCATCGAGGAGAAGCTCAAGGAGCTGCTCAACATCCCCGTCTTTCATGACGATCAGCACGGCACCGCCATCATCGCCGCAGCAGGTCTCCTCAATGCGCTGGAGCTTACGGGCCGAGACATCAAGTCGTTCAAGCTGGTCGTCAACGGCGCGGGCGCGGCCAGCATCGCCTGCATGGAGCTGCTGGCGTCCATGGGGATGCCCAAGAAGAATATGCTCATGTGCGACACCAAGGGCGTCATCTATCGCGGCCGCAAGGAGGGCATGAACCAGTGGAAGTCGGCCTTCGCGGTGGAGACCAGGGCAAGGTCGCTCGCAGACGCGCTGACGGGTGCCGACGCGTTCTTCGGTCTCTCGGCGGCCGGCACGGTCAGCAAGGAGATGGTGCGCTCCATGGCCGACAAGCCCATCATCTTCGCCATGGCCAATCCGGACCCGGAAATCACGCCCGAGGAGGTGGCCGAAGTGCGCTCCGACGCGATCGTGGCGACCGGCCGCTCCGACTATCCCAACCAGATCAACAACGTCCTGGGCTTTCCCTTCATCTTCCGCGGCGCGCTCGACGTGCAGGCGTCCACCATCAACGAGGCCATGAAGATCGCGGCCGCCCATGCGCTGGCCGAGCTGGCGCGCGCCGACGTGCCGGACCAGGTGGCCGTCGCGTTCCTCGGCCGGCAGGTGAAATACGGCCCCGACTACATCATCCCGGCGCCGTTCGATCCCAGGCTCATCAGCCACGTGCCGCCGGCGGTCGCCAGGGCCGCCATGGAGACGGGGGTGGCGCGCAAGCCCATCGTCGACATGGATGGCTACGTCGCCCGGCTTTCGGCCCGCCTCGATCCGGTCGCGGGATGGCTTGCCAACATCATTGCGCAGGTCCGCAATGCGCCCAAGCGCGTCATTTTCGCCGAAGGCGAGCAGCCGCAGACCGCCCGTGCCGCCAACGCCTACCTCAACCTGGGTCTCGGCCAGCCGGTGCTGATTGGACGCCTGGACCCCATCAAGCAGGCGTTTGCCACCGCAGGCCTGGCCTTCACCGATGCGATCGAGACCCACGACACCAGCAGGGACGACCGCCGCCACGAATATGCGCAGTTCCTCTACAGCCGCCTGCAGCGCAAGGGCTACCTGCTGCGCGACTGCCAGCGCCTGGTCAACAACGACCGCAACGTCTACGGCGCCTGCATGGTGGCGATGGGCCACGCCGACGGCATGGTCACCGGCGCCACACGCAACTGGTACACGGCCTACGAGGACGTTCGCAAGGTGCTGGACGCCAGGGCAGGCCGGCGCGTGATCGGCGTGTCGATCGCGCTGATCCGCGGCCGCGCCGTGCTGGTGGCCGACGTCAGCGTGATCGACATGCCGGACGGGCCGCAGCTTGCCGACATCGCCGAGGAGGCCGTGCGTGTCGCCCGCCGCCTCGCCATGGAGCCGCGCGTCGCCCTGCTCGCCTACTCCACTTTCGGCCACCCCCGCGGGGAGCGCTCCGACCGTGTGCGCGAGGCCGTCTCGATCCTGGACCAGCGCCAGGTCGACTTCGAGTACGACGGCGACATGGCTGCCGACGTGGCATTGAACCGGGAAGCCTTGAAGCAGTATCCGTTCTGCCGCCTCAAGGACACGGCCAACGTGCTCGTCATGCCGGCGTTCCACTCGGCCTCCATCTCCACCAAGATGTTGAAGGAGCTGGGCGGAGCGACCCTGATAGGGCCGATGCTGGTCGGGCTCACGCACTCGGTGCAGATCTGTCCGCTCGGCGCTAAGGACAGCGACATCGTCAACATGGCGGCGCTGGCTGCCTACGACATCAACGGGTGAAGCGATCCCCTCTCCCCGCACTTAGCGGGGAGAGGGAGAAGTTCACGCTGCCTGCGTGCGGCTCCGGTCGCCGCTCCACCGCTCCAGCACGCGGCCAAGGTCGGCCCGATCGAAGGGCTTGGCGAGGTAGTCGTTCATGCCGGCGTCGAGGCACAGGCGGCGGTCTTCCTCGAAGGCGTTGGCGGTGACGGCGATGATCGGCGGCGGCTCGCGCCCGTGCAATGCGTGGAGCTGGTGAATGGCGCGGGATGCCTCCAGGCCATCGAGCACCGGCATGTGCACGTCCATCAGCACCAGGTCCACGGGGGCACCGGTCCCCGCCACGATCTGCCGGAAAGCCTCCACCGCGTCGCGGCCGTTCCCGCAGGTGCGCACCTCGCAGCCGGCCTTCTCGAGCAGGCGCCGCGCCAGCAGTGCATTCACATCGTTATCCTCCACCAGCAAGACCGAGACTGCCTTGCCCGATGACCGCTCCGGCTCCGGCTGCAGCCTGGTCAGGGGCACGGGTTCCTGCGCCTCCTGGAAGCCGGTCCAGATCCCGGCGAGCATCGATTGGGGGCGCACGGGGCGCACCAGATAGGCATCGAACCCAGCGGCACGGAAGGCAGGAAAATCGAGCCTGGCGCTGGTATCGAGAACGACGATGCCCTGCACGCCGCCCCGCGGCATCGCGGCGCGAGCGCCTGCCAACAGCGTTGCTGCGGTCTCCCGGTCGCAGGAGCCGTCGATGAGGACGGTGGTGAAGGGCTCGCCGGCGGCAGTCGCCGCGTCGACCAGCCGGCCCGCTTGCGCGATCGGGCCGGCCTCCACAGGAACGTCGGCGCCTTCCAGCGCTAGGGTGAGCGCGCGCCGTTCGATCGGGCGATCCGAGACAAGCAGAACGTGGCGCATTGGCGCCCCGATCGCCGGCTGCCGCGTCTCTTGCCCCGCTGCCGCCTCGAGGCACACGATCGCAGTGAAGGTCGAGCCTTTGCCGGGCTCGCTCGCGACCACGATGTCGCCCGCCATGGCCCGCGCCAGGCGGCGAGAGATGGCAAGCCCCAGCCCGGTGCCGCCCGGGCGGCGACGCAGCGCGGCCTCCGCCTGCTCGAACTCATGGAACAGGAACGGCAGCTCCTCGGAGGCGATGCCGATGCCGGTGTCATCGACGCTGATGGCGACGGCCACCCCGTCGCCTGCAGTCGGTCGTTCTGCCCTCGGGTGGCGCGCCACCGTCACCAGCACGCCGCCACCATCGGTGAACTTGATGGCGTTGCCGACGAGGTTGGTCACGATCTGGCGCAGCCGCGCCTCGTCGCCGATGAGTGTGCGCGGCAGGCTCGGATCGACCGCCCAGGCGATGTCGATGCCCTTGTCGTAGGCCTTGGGCGCCAGCAGCTCCACGACGGCCTGCACGCAGTCGTCGATCGCCAGCGGCGCAGACTTGAGCACCACCTTGCCGGCTTCGATTTTGGAGAAGTCGAGAATCTCGTCGATGAGGGAGAGCAGCGTGCGCGCCGAGCGCTCGATGGCGCTTGCGTAGGTCTGCTGCTCGGCCGACAGCTCGGTTTCGCCCAGCAGGCCCGTCATGCCGAGGATGCCGTTCATGGGTGTGCGGATTTCGTGGCTCATGGCCGCGAGGAAGCGCGACTTGGCGCGGTTGGCCGCCTCCGCCTGCCGTCGCGCCTCGGTCAGCTCGGCCTCGGCACGGCGCGCTTGCGTGATGTCGCGGCCCAGGCACTGCACCTCCAGTGCCGTCCCTTCGCCGGCAGGAACGGCGTGCTCCTCCCAGTCGAACCAGCGCGGGCCTGCCGCTGTCTCGATCTCCTGCACATAGCGCTGCTGGCGGATCGCGGCCCCGGCGGCGAGCGGGCTCAGTTTATCTCCGGCGTAGGCGTGCGGCCGGAACGGCTGCCCCAGCGCCGCGTCGCGCTCGCGCCCGAACACCCGGCAGAACGCCTGGTTGACGAAGGTCAGCCGCCCCTCGGCATCGCGGCGCAGGATCACATCGGCCTGGTTGTCGAGCAGGTCACGGTAGCGCGCCTCGTTCTCGCGGATCTGCCACTGGAGGTCCTTGAGCTCTTCCAGGCCCTGCTCGAGGCGCTCGCCGACCTTGGCGAAGCGCTCGAACTCGGCGTTGAGGTCGCGACTGGACGTGCGCGGGCCCTGCGGGCGCGAAGGGCCGCGGGCACCGGCAAAGGCACGCAATGCTCGCAGCCAGCCTCTCAGCCGGCCCGACCGGGATCCGAGATGGGACACGCTTGACGCACGCTCGATTATCGTTGACGCCTTTGGGCAATAGGCAAGCACGCCAGGGTTGAGAAACGCTTACCCGCGGCGCGCTCGCGTCAACCATGCATGCCTGCTTGCTCCGGCGCGCTGAGCAGGCCAGCGGCACCGTAACGGAAGGTTAACCACGATGGGACCACTCGCCGGCTTTCGCATCATCGAGATGGCCGGTATCGGCCCGGCGCCGTTCGCAGCCATGCTGTTTGCCGACATGGGCGCGGAGGTCATTCGCGTCGACCGGCGCGAGGCAACCGATCTCGGTCTGCCGGGCCGCGAGGCCAAGTTCGACGTGCTGCACCGGGGCCGCCGCTCGATTGCCGTCGACGTGAAGGCCGGGGCCGGCCGCGATGTGGTCAAGCGCCTGGCGGCGAAAGCGGACGCCATCATCGAGGGCTTCCGCCCGGGTGTCATGGAGCGCCTGGGCCTGGGCCCCGACGTGCTGCTCGCGCTCAATCCCAAGCTTGTATTCGGCCGCATGACGGGCTTCGGCCAGGACGGGCCGCTGTCCCAGGCCGCCGGCCACGACATTAACTATATCGCCCTCGCCGGTGCGCTGCACACCATCGGCCGCAAGGGCGAGGCCCCGGTGCCGCCGCTGAACCTGGTGGGCGACTTCGGCGGCGGCGGCATGTTCCTGGCCTTCGGCGTGGTGTGCGCGCTGCTGGAGGCGCAGAGGTCAGGCAAGGGCCAGGTGGTGGACGCCGCCATGGTCGACGGCTCGGCCACGCTCATGGCCCTGATGTACGGCATGTTCTCGCAAGGGTCCTGGAAGGACGAGCGCGGCGTCAACGTGCTCGACACGGGCGCGCCCTGGTACAACACGTATGCGACCAAGGACGGCAAATGGCTGGCCGTCGGCGCCATCGAGGTTCGCTTCTACGAGGAGTTCGTCGAGCGCCTCGGTCTTGAGCTGAGCAAACTTCCCAAGCAGCACGATCGGGCGGGCTGGCCTGACCTCCAGCGCCGCTTCGCCGACACCATCGCCACCAGGACGCGCGCCGAATGGGAGCGCATCTTCGCAGGCAGCGATGCGTGCGTGGCGCCAATCCTCGCGCTGGCCGAGGTGGCCGGGCACCCCCACAACGCGGCGCGCGGCACCTTCGCCAAACGTGACGGCGTGCTGCAGCCGGCACCGGCGCCGCGCTTCAGCCGCACCGTGCCCGAGATGGGCGCACCGCCCCAGCGCCCCGGCGCCGACACCGAGGCGGTGCTGGGCGACTACGGCTTCGCAACCGGAGAGATCGCTGAGCTCAAGGAGACGGGCATCGTGGGCGCGGCCTAGAGCAGGATCGCTTCGGATTGAATGGCCTTGCTCAGGGTGGTTCAACGATAAATCGCTGTTCTATCAAAATCTTACAGCTCAGAGGCGGCTCTACCTGAGCGTGCACACCGCTGGGATTTGCGCGCCATGCTGGTGCCACGATTCCGCAACGATATCGCCGGCGCGGCATTCGCTAGGGGGTAGAATGGCGAGAACATGGTTGCTGTGCTTGGCGCTTGCGTCAGCGCTGGCGCTGCCTCTCGAGGTCGAGGCGCAACAGCCGGTCAAGCTGAGGGCGACCATCCAGGTCGCACTCACAGAGCGCCTGTGGGGCGTGGCCCTCGGTCGCTTCAAGGAGGAGATCGAAAAGCGAAGCGAGAAGACGCTCTCCCTCGAGGTCTTCGACAAAGGAAAACTGTATATCGACGATGCGGTTGTCGATGCGGTTGCGTCCGGGGCCATCGAAATGGGGGTGGCGGGGCTCTACCAGCTCGCCAAGAAAGTTCCAGCCATCGACATGATGGAGCAGCCATTCCTGTTCAATTTCGACGCCCTGATCCGCGCGGTGGTCAACCCCGACAGCGAGGTGAGAACGATCATCGATACTGCCGTGCTGGAGAATTTGGGAATTCGTATCCTTTGGTGGCAATCGCTAGGCAATCAAATCATCGTATCCAAGGGCCGCAATCTTACGGAGCCCGGCCAGATCAAGGGGCAGCGGATACGTGTTTACGGTGAGACGACGGCGCAGCTTGCGCGCTCTTGCGGTGGGACACCGTTCATCCTCTCCGCCTTCAAGATGCATGATGCCCTTCGCGACAAGGAACTCGACATGGTCATGTGTTCCATTCCTGCCGTGCCCAATCGCGAGCTTTGGAAAGTCGCGGACACCATTACGCGCACCTGGCATGCCCCGGTTGAATACGTGGCAATGATCAATGAAAAGGCTTGGCAGTCTCTTTCCCCAAGCCACCAGACACTCATCGGTGAGGTAGCACGGAAAGTGGAGCGGGAGGTGCGCGACAGGCTGACAGAAATCGAGGCCGAGTATTATCAATTCGCACTCGGGAAAGGCATGAAGGTTTATGACCTCACCCCTGACCAGGTGGCCGATTGGCGGGCGTGCAGCGCCGAAGTCCTCGATGAGTTCATGAGCAACCACCCCGAGATGGCCCGCCGGCTGCTCGCGGCGTATGGCAGGCTGCGCACGGAGCCGTGCTGCTCCACCGCGCCGAATGCGGAACTTTTCAGCCGCCGGTGACGCCTGGTCGTCCCAGGTCATGAACCTCGTCACACACCGCTAAGCCTGAATAAGTATCGACATTCTGGGCAATTTCGCGCAGAGGTAGACTAGCGGTGACGTGCCTGCAATCGTCGCGCGAGACGGCCCTATGTTCAGAACTGCCTTCCTTAACGCTATCGTCGCCGGCAGTGTTTTCTTGTCGGGAACGCGCATTGGGCTCGCTGAGGTAAGCGAGATTAGCGTAGCGCACCAATTTGGGGTCGCCTTCCTACCGCTGATGGTCATGCGCGAGCGCAAGCTGATCGAAAAGCACGCCGAAAGGATGGGCGTTGCTCCGCTCCAAGTGAAGTGGAGCGTGTTCGGCAGCGGAGCCGACATGAACCTGGCCCTCATTTCCCGAACGCTCGATTTCGCATCGGGCGGCGTGGCGCCGGTTCTGCAGGCCTGGGACCGCACCAGGGGCAATCTTGCCATCAAAGGCGTGGCGGCTTTGGGCTCGCTGCCGCTGTATCTCAATTCCGTCAACCCCAATGTCAGGACCATCAAGGATTTCACGGCGAGCGACAGGATCGCGTTGCCGGCCGTGAAGGTATCGATCCAGGCGCTGCTACTGCAGATGGCCGCCAGCCAGGCGTTCGGCGCTGACAAATACGCCTCGCTCGACCCGCTGACGGTAGGCGTCACCCACCCTCAAGCGCTTGCCGCGCTGCTGTCGGGTACAGAGATCACGGCACACTTCGCGGCTTCGCCGTTTCAAGACCAGGAGCTCAAGGACCCGCGCGTGCGCCAAGTGTTGAACTCCTACGACGTGCTCGGCGGTCCGGCGACGCTGAATTCGATCTACGCGACGAGCCAGTTCAGAGCCGAAAACCCCAAGGTCTTTGGCGCGGTGGTGGTGGCGCTGCGCGAAGCAACGGTGCTCATCAACCGCGACAAGGCTTGGGCGGCCAGGACCTACATCGAGCAGGAAAAGTCCAAGCTCGATCCTCAGTTCGTGCAGGCGATCATCAGCAACCGGGAAGTCAACTTCACCGTGACGCCGCAGGGCTTCATGAAGTTCGCGGATTTCATGTTCAAGACCAAGATGATCAAGGAGCTGCCTTCCAGCTGGAAGGACGTCTTCTTCGCCGAAGTGCATGGCGAAGCCGGCTCGTGACCAGTTTCAGTACGGGGCGTCGCCGGCGATGGTCGTGCGATGCATGTGCCGCCGCACGGAGAAATCATAGTCCGCCAGCGCGTAGTGCATCGAGCAGCGGTTGTCCCAAAACATCATGTCATGCACCCGCCACTTGTGCCGATACGTGAACTCGGGGCGGGTGGAGTGGCGGTGTAAGAAATCGAGAATAGGCTGGCTCTCCTCCTCGGGCATCCCGACGATCCCTTTGGTGAACCCAGGGTTCACATAGAGCGCCTTGCGGCCGGTGACCGGATGCGTCCGCACCATGGGATGCGTGACCGGCGGCGTCTTCGCTCGCTGCTCGGGGGTGAGAGGCGGACGGTCGGGAAGCTTGGCGAAGTAGGTGTCGTAGGCATGGCTGTAGTCGTGCACAGCCTTGAGCCCAGCGATAAACGCCTTCATTGGCTCCGACAGCGTGTCGTAGGCCAGATACATGTTGGCCCACATGGTGTCGCCGCCGACGGCTGGCATCTCATGGCAAAGCAGCAACGAGCCGAGCGACGGCTTGCTTCATGTATGACAGGTCCGAGTGCCAGAACTGGCCGGCGTAGACCGCCCCCTTGAGCTTGCCGCCTTCCTTGACGTTGGAGACGACGAAAATCTCCGGATGCTCGGGCAGCGAAAATTCGGCCAGGAGGTGCGCCTCCAACGGACCGAAGTGCTTGCTAAACGCGATGTGCTGCTGCGGAGAAATGTCGGCATTGCGAAACAGCAGCACGCAATGCTCGGCGAGCGCGGTATTGATTTGCTCCACTGTCTCTTGCTTCAGAGGTCGGGTGAGGTCTACGGCGACCTCTGCCCCAACGGCCGCCGACAATCGAGCTACGCTGATGCCCATCGCTCAACTCCCTCTGTCAGAAATCAAATTCATAGCGCGAACTGCGGCGCCCTGCAGCTCTGCTGACCACCATTCTCTGGCGAGGGGTCGCTCGTTTCGGCGGCCAGCGCGCCCGCGGGGGAGGTATTAAATCACTTTGCCTCACCTGCAACGTGGCGGCCGAAGCGTGAATCCTGCTCTATTCATGGACTTGAGAGCAAGATTCACGTTCCATGATCGAAGCGAAGCGCTTCGATCAGAAACGATCTTGCTCTAGGTAAACTCTCAGGGAGCACGGCGTTTCCGTTCCACACCTAGCAACAGATGTGGGGAGAGCTTGTCGCTACGTGCCGCGTCCCCGGTCCACGCAATTGAGTACACGACCTTAGGGAGTTGTCGTGCCTCAGCGGCGGCGCTGGCGCTTGCCACGGGCGACCTCGGTGGCGAGCGCTTCGAGCTTGTGCTCCCAGAAGCCGCGGAAACGGCTGAGCCAGGTGTCGACCTCCTTGAACGGAGCCGGCTCGATGGAGTAGAGCCGGCGCGGGCCGTCGATGCGGACGATCGCGAACCCGCTTTCGCGCAGCACCTTCAGATGCTGCGACACCGCAGGCTGCGAGATCGAGAACTCGGCCTGGATGACCTCGACGATGGCGCCTGAGGAGTGCTCGCCCCCAGCCAGCAGCTCGAGGATGCGCCGCCGCACCGGGTCGCCCAGAATGTCGAATGCGTGCATCAGACCGCCGCGCCAACAAGCCTACCCGTCATCCCGGAAGCCGAGCCGCAGGCGAGGCTATCCGGGACCTGCCACACCGACATACCTCGCTGCAGATCCCGGCTCTGCACGATCGCGCTTGCGCCCCGCTCGCTTGGCCGGGATGACGGGTGGAATGTCGATTCATTGGTTCGCCGGTATCAGTCCTTCGCGGGCGTCTCGCTCTCCCCAGTGTAGGCGGCTATCGTTCGCGCCGCCGCGGCTTTGGCAGCCGCCGCGTCGGTGCCGCCGGCGACCGAGGCCCGGCACCAGTCGTCGCTGGACCGCCGCATGTAATCCTTCCCCTCCGGCGAGCCCATCCACGCCAGGCCCTGCTGCGGGTCGGCTGCTGCGCCGGTTTCCAGGTGCCGCCCGAGGCCCATGAGGGCAAGGTCCCAGCCGACGCCGACCGCGCCAGGGCCGAACTGGTCCCACCGCTCGTCACTGACGTGGGCCACGTGCTCCAGCTCGAGGCGCGTGCCGCCCTTGGGATCGTCGGCGAGCTCGACTGAGACCCAGCTGACCTCGCCGCCGTACTCCCACGTCATGGCCAGTTGGCGCGGGGGCTCGCAGCGGGTGATTTCGCCGCCGGCGTTGCCCTGAAGCTGGTAGCGGCCGCCGAGGCGCAGCTCGCCGGAGATCGGCAGGAACCAGCGCGGGATGCGCTCGGCGTTGGTGAGGGCATCCCACAGGTCGTCGATCGTGGTGTCGTAGGTGCGGGTTGCGACGACGATGCGCGCGAGGCGGCCCTCGTGCTGGCGGCTCGAGACCTTGCGGGTGACGGCGCCGATGTAGGCGACGATGTCGATCTTCATAGGCAACTCCTGGCATCACGGACTCGGGCGCCATGATGCCAGTCATTGCTTATATAAGGCAAGACTTAAATGACAAGTCATCCCGGGCCTTGCCTGCACCGGCGAAGGCCGGTGTGCCCGGGATCCATGGTGCAACGGATTCCCCGCAGCTCGGGTTACGCGCAGCATCACCGCGGGGGGCGCTGCGGATGGCTGGATCCCGGGGCCAAGCCCCGGGATGACATCTCACACCCGCTCCAGCACCACGGCAATGCCCTGGCCGACGCCGATGCACATGGAGACGAGCGCATAGCGCCCGCCCGTGCGGTGCAGCTGCCGCGCCGCGGTGAGGGCAAGACGCGCGCCCGAGGCGCCCAGCGGATGCCCAACCGCAATGGCCCCGCCGTTGGGGTTGACGCGCTTGTCGTCGAGCGGGACGCCGAAGCCCTTGAGGCAGGCCAGCACCTGCGCCGCGAACGCCTCGTTGATCTCGATCACGTCCATGTCCTTGAGCGTGAGGCCCGCGCGCTCCAGCGCCTTCTTGGCGGCCGGCACCGGCCCGAAGCCCATGATGCGCGGCGGCACGCCGGCGACGCCCGAGGCGATGATGCGCGCCAGCGGCTTTACGCCGGCCTTGTCGCCGGCGTCGCGGCTGGCAACGATAAGCGCGGCGGCGCCGTCGTTGATACCCGAGGCATTGCCGGCCGTGGTCACGCCCTGCGGGAACAGCGGCTTCAGCCTCAGCAGGCTGTCCATGGTGGTCTCGGGGCGCGGATGCTCGTCATCCGACACGGTGAGGTCGGGCTTGCCCTTGCCCTGGGGGACGGTCACGCCATGGATTTCGCTCTGGAAGAAGCCGTCCTTGGCGGCCCTGGCGTATTTCTGCTGCGAATTCAGCGCGAACAGATCGCATTCCTCGCGCGAGAGCTGGTGCTCGCGGGCGAGGTTGTCGGCGGTCTGGGGCATGGTGTCGGCGCCGAACAGGCTCTCGATCTTGGGGTTGGGGAAGCGGGCGCCGAGCGAGGAATTGAACACGCGGAAGTCCTTGGCGAACGGCTGCTCGGCCTTGCCCACCACGAACGGCGCGCGCGTCATGCTCTCGACGCCACCGGTCACGCACACGTCGGCCTCCCCGCAGGTGATCGCGTGCGCCGCGCCGATGAGCGCGTTGAGGCCCGAACCGCACAGGCGGTTGTGCACGGCCCCTGGCGTCTCGACGGGGAGGCCGGCCAGCAGCAGCGCGTGGCGGGCAACGTTGCGGCTGTCCTCGCCCGCCTGGCTGGCGCAGCCGACCGACACGTCATCGATCGTCTCCACCGCAAAGCCGGAGCGGGCCACCACCTCCTTGGCGACACAGGCGAAGAGATCGTCCGGCCGCACGCGCGCAAGCGCGCCCGAGTGCCGGCCGAACGGCGTACGCAGTCCACTGTAGATGTATGCTTCGAGCATGGCCTCGCTTCTCCCTCCCAGCCTACGTAAAAAAAGAAACCCGAGGCGTGGCGCAGCGCGGTGCCGCGCTCACGCGGGTCTGAACACCCTGGGCCCGCGCAGCGCCAGCACCAGCTCGGCCATGATGGAGATGGCGATCTCCGGCGGGCTCTGCGCGCCGATGTTGATGCCGATCGGCGAATGGATGCGCGCGATCTCGGCTTCCGAGAAGCCGGCGTCCTTGAGGCGCTGGGTGCGTTTGGCGTGGTTGCGCTTGGAGCCCAGCGCGCCGACGTAGAAGCAGTCCGACCGCATGGCGAGCTTGAGAGCTTCGTCGTCGATGTGGCCGACGTGGGCGAGCGCGACCACGGCGGTATAGGGGTCGAGGCCGATCTTGGGGATTGTGTCCTGCGGCCATTGCGTGTCGAGGCGGATGCCCGGAAAGCGTGTCTCGGCGGCGAAGGCGGTGCGCGGGTCGATCACGATCACCTCATGACCGGCGAGCTCCACGAGCTGCGCCAGGATCTGGCCGATGTGCGTTGCACCGATGACCAGTACACGCGCGGGCGGCACCAGCGCGTGCAGGAAAATCTCCCCTTGCGGCGTCTCCTGCAGCTCGCTCTCGCCGGCCTCCAGGTGCTGGCGCACGAGAGCGTCGGCGCGGTCGTCGCCGCGCTCGAAAAACTCGCGCTGGCCGTCGGCGAGATGCATGCGGATCAGGAGCCCGCGGCGATGGGAGCGCGCATCGATGGCGCGGTCGACGAGATCGATGCCTTTGCTCTTGTCCAGCCGCTCCAGGAACACCTTGATCTGGCCGCCACAGGGCAGGCCGACCTGCCAGGCGGTCTCGTCGGCAACGCCGAAGGTGAGCGTCTTGGGCTTGCCGTCGGCCAGGATATCCTCCGCCTCGGCGATCACCTCGCCTTCCACGCAACCGCCCGACACCGAGCCCTCGAAGCGCCCGTCCGGGGCCACCACCATCTGGCCGCCGATGCCGACCGGCGCCGATCCCCAGGTGCCGACCACGGTCGCCAGCGCCACCCGGCCGTCCTCGTCGAGCCAGGTACGCGCCGCCTTCAGCACGTCGTGCGTTTCGGCCTGGCCATTGGAGCGGGTGGGCTCGGACATGGGGTGTGGGCTCCGGCTGCTGCTGCGGGGCGCTGCGCCACCGCCCGCCGATGGTTTGGGCAACCAACATAAACGGCGGCGGCGCCGAGCACCAGCGCCGCCGCCCGCATTGCAACGGTGCTCCGCGCATGCGGAGCGCGTCAGACTTTCACGAGCGCCCTGTCGAACAGCCCCAGCACCGCCTTGCGGGCCGTAGAGCGCGGGCCGTCGTTGATGGCGATGATCTCCTCGAATGCAGTGTATGGGCTATCACGTCCCATGATCAGCATAGCAACTTGATCTGACAGCTTTTGCGCTTGGCTGTCGTTGCCGGCGATGTCGTAGGCGGCGCGCTGGATGGCTCCATAGGCGCAGAAGCGGACCGCCCGGGCGTCAGTCGGCTCGCAATCGCGGTGGTTGCCGGTCCGGGCCATGGCGCCCTGGGTCCACGTGCGCGGGTCCGCGATGAGACCCCGCGCGCGGTCGGCGACGTGGTGCACAAGAGGTTTGGACATTCATTGCTCCCTACTGTCGACAAGGTGGAAGGACAGCGGACTTGGATTGTGGTGTGCACAACCCGCCGATGATTGAGACCTAGGGCAGGCTCCGGGTCAAGCCCCGACGGTCCGACGCGGGCGGAAAATCCGTTTCGTGTCAGATATTTGGCTCTCCCATTTTCGCCACAAACCGGCCTGGATGCACCGGGTTTCCGCCTCAGTTCGGCCTCGTGCACGGCATGCGAATCATGCACATTCCGACGCATGCGTGAGAAAATGTTGGATTATACAACTCGGCGGCTGGTGGCGTTCGCGCTGGCTGTCGGGCTCCTTGGCGCCCAACCCTGGGCGGCCACGCTCCACCAGGACGATGCCCAGGGCGACATCGTGGGCCTCGCCAGGATCGTCGACGGCGACACCCTTGTTGTCAGCGAAACCCGCATACGCCTCGAGGGCATCGATGCGCCGGAAGCAGGGCAAACCTGCGGCCGCCGGCTGGCAGGCTGGTGGGCCTGCGGCACGGAGGCAACGGCGGCGCTCGCGAGCTTGATCGAGGGCAAGCCCGTGCGCTGCCTGCAGCGCGGCCGCGACAAGTATGGCCGCGCGCTTGCGACATGCTTCCTTGGCGCGCAGGACGTGAACGCCTGGATGGTGCAGCACGGCCATGCATGGGCCTTCGTGCGCTATTCCACGACCTACGTGCGCGAGGAGGCTGAGGCGCGCGCTGCGCTCCGCGGCATATGGCAGGGCGCGTCCGTGCCCGCATGGGAGTATCGCGCCCAGCGCTGGGCAGGGGTGGAGCAGCAAGCGCCGCAAGGCTGCGCCATCAAGGGCAACGTGACCGCTCACGGCAAGATCTATCACATGCCCTGGAGCCCGTGGTACGCGCGCATCAAGATGGACCCGGACAAGGGCAAGCGCTGGTTCTGCACCGAAGCCGAGGCGGCGGCCGCAGGATGGCGGCCGGCGAACGTGCATTGACCAGGCGCGGTGAGGGGCGGCTGCCGAGCGAAAGTGGGTACCAGGTCGTGTACTCAATTTGTGAGGACCGCCCAGAGGCTCGCCAGGACCAGGCCCCAGGTCTGTTGCTAGGTGTACATCGGAAATGCCGTGCTCACTCAGAGACCTACTGATACTGACCCGAAGCCGTCATCACCTCCCTACGCCGCTACTATCAACACCATGAAGTGTACCGGCCAGAGCGAATCCGTTGTCAGCCTAGGCCTGCAACCCTAGGCTTTGTGCGTCGTTCCGGTGATGCTGTTTCGAAGCTCGATTGGGCTGGCGATGGTGCGGAGCGAACCGAAGCCTTCGCCGGTGCCAAGGATCGTCACATCGCCATAGTCGAGCATGCGCCCGAGGATTGATTGATCGATCTGGACGCTCTCGACCTTGTCCATGTTCATCTCGTTGGTCTGCCGCCGGATGAGACCTTTCTTGCAGATGACCCGCCGGTTGGTGACTGCGATCTCGGTGACCCACCACTGGAACCATTGCTGGATCAGGAGAACGACTGCAACGAGCACGAGGGCGTAAGCCGTATACCGCCAAATTCCCGGCAGGAGCCGCGTTTCGCTGAGCCAGTAAGCGACCACCGCTAGGAGTGCAACCGCAACACCGGGCCAGTACACTATCCAATGAATGGACGACATGTGCCGGACCCGCTCACCGGGCTGCAAGACGCGCTGAACGTAGCTCATGCCCTTTGAGCGCCTCGCTCACCGGAAGCCCACGTTGCGCGTGGTTGCCGGGCCGGATGGGCCCCCTATCGTTGGCCATGGCCCGATCGGCGCAAGCGAGATCTCGACAACATCACCAGAGGGGCTTCTATCTACCTCGCCCAATCCTGCCAACGCCTACGCGACCAACCCCTACGCGGCCAACGCCAACCCCTCGGTATCCGTAACCACGGCGCCAACCCACACCCCGGTAGCCAACCCGGCGGATGCCGATGCCACCGTAGTAGCCATCGTAGTAGCCACCATAGTAGGCAGGCGAAGAGTAACCGTAGCCCATGTAACCGTAACGACGAGGTGCTACGGGTGTGGCGGCAGTAGCAGCCCCATATCCATAGCCTGTACCCCACCAGCAAGCTGCGGCCTGGGGGCTCCCAAGGGCAAGAAGAGGTGCTGCGACGACCAAGGCGGCGGCAATTGTTCGGATCCGCATCTGAACACTCCTTTCGGATATTCCCGGATTTGAACAAATGCCAGTTGCTCGGCCGCAAAACACTCAGGGGAAACCCCGAAAAGGGTCTTCAGATCCACCCGTTACCTTGCACAGCTTTGCGCATCGATCGCCCGCGGCCCACAGAGGGGCGGCCATGGCCTCCGCCGCGCGTTCCGTGTCGCCTGTCGTCGTGACGGTGTTTATCTCGACCAGTTCTTTGTAGATGTCTAAGGCGATCTTCTGATGCGGCGTCAGCGTCTGGCGCTTGACGATGCGAGGGGTCCGAGGAGGAATGTGCAGGACGCCAGCCAGCTGAGCAACATGTTAGCCTGCGACCTTCAAAGTCGCGATCGTTGGTAAGATTCTTAGCAGCCGCCAGTGGAGACAAATGCACTCTGTTGCGGTGCATGAGTCCGGTCCTGGCACTCTTGCCCCGTGTAGCCGATTACAGCCCACGTCCGTTGCCGGAGCTTCAACTGCCGTAGCGAGGCATGGTGACCTGCGTTGGCACATACGAGACCGCATCTCGCATCTGAGACACGCCTAGAGCAAGATCGTTTCTGATCGAAGCGAAGCGCTTCGATCATGGAACGTGAATCTGGCTCTCGAGTCTATGATCAGAGCAGGGTCTACGCTTCGGCTGCCATGTCTCGATCCGGGCAAGGTCGTTCAATCCGAAGCGATCCTGCACTAGAATCCCGCCAGCTTGGAGATGGCGCGGAAGAAGGCCCCGACCTCGTCAGCTCCGCCGATCAGCGGAGGCAGATCGCGGGTCAGGTCGGCGAGGCGGCTGCGCTGCTCGATCGACGGCGTTCCCGCGCGCATCAGCTTCTCGAGCTCGCCCAGCCGCCGGGTGATCTCGCCGAGTTCGGCTGGTTCTCGTAATATCGGTTCCAGTCGCTGACGATGGGGAGCACCTTGGAATAGTCGACGACATAGGGATTGTCGCCGCCGGCAAGGCCGTTGCCGAGCCGCGCCGTCAGCGATCTCGGCGGCGCCTCTGTGGCAAGCGGCCTGGGCGGCTCCGGGGGGAGCAATCTTGGCAGCTCGGCTGGGCTGCTCCGGCCGAAGTCGACCGGCGGGGCGGGCTTGGCCCCTCCTGCCCCCTCCGTCCCCGCGATATCACCTGTGGGCTCCACCCTGCCGAGTCCCACGTCCAGGATCGTCCCTTTCTCGAAGTCGATGCTGTAGACAGCCCCGCCCTGGTCGTTGATCTTGTCGGAGATGATGCGGCGGACCGCGTCCACTGTTTCCTTGCGCCGCGCGGAGAACTGCATGCTGCCGCCGAAGCTCGCCGCGACGTTGAGATGATAGGTGGTCTGCGCCTCTCGCGCGGTGACGTCGGGCGTGCGCATGGCGATGAGGGCGAGGACGGTCGCCACCGCAGCCGCGACGGCCGCCGCGATCCACGAGGTCAGGATCAGCGCAACGCCGGCCCCGATCACGCCGACGGCGATGGCGATGGCGATGCGCGCGTTCTTCTTGGGGTCGCGTTTTTTCAGCTCCGGCTCGTGCGAGCTGTCGGTTGCCAGCGTGACCACATGCGCGATGGCGAGCGACAGGGTGTCCGTCACCAGCAGGCGCGGCTCGACACGCAGCGCGCTGTAGTTCGTGAGCTTGGGCTTCTTGCCTTCGTTGGAAGTCAAGTCAGCCATAAGGCCCCCCTCGAGCGAAAGGCGGCAGGCTATCCCAGGGCCGAGAACGCCGCAATGTGACGGCGAAGTGACGCTACGTCAGGCGACGCGCGGATGCAGGGTTGGGCGTTTGTCCTGCGTGGCTTGAGCAAGATCGTCCGAGCGAAGCACCTCGCTTCGATCATGAACGTGAAATCTTGCTCCCAAATCCATCAATAGAGCAGGATTGACGCTTTGGCCGCCCGCCTCGTTTCTGGGCAAGGTCACGCAATCCGAAGCGATCCTGCCTAGTCGCTGCGCATGGACACCTGGCCGAAGCTGTCGGGGCGCGTGTCGACGGCGCCGATCACGATCAGCGTCAGAAACGCCATGACGACGGCCGTCACGATGATTTCGAAGTAAGGCGGGCGTTTGGACACGAGGCGGGCCTCCCGGATTTTCTCGTTGGTTCGGGGACGAAACAGCCAAGGCGCGATTCCGGTTCCCGGGTGCAGATCCCGCAAATCAGCTGCACGCCTGACACTCTCAATCCCGGTGTGTGGTCAAAGTGCGGCAAGCGCGAGCTTTGCCGGGGGCGTTTTTGCGGCATTTTCCCGTGGTCTGGGCGGCGCAGCCGCCCCTTGGGCCGCGCTCACCTAATCTACCGGATTGGCGGCTGGGCCAGCGGCGCCGGGCCCGGAACGCGCTCCATGGGCGGCACGATGGTGGGCCCCGGCCCCACATAGTTGCGCTCGTGCGGCGGCGGCGGCCCCCGGTAGAACGAGGGGTCGGTGATGATGATTGGCCGGCGCTCCGACTTGCCCTGCTTCTGCTGCGCGCCGGCGGGGCTCGACACGGTGAGAGCTGCGAGGACGGCGATGGCGAACGCAGTGCGGACAAGGTGCATGGCACGGGCCCGGGGCTGGTGGCTTTACCAGTATATGGCGGCTGGCGCGTGGAGAACAAAGGGGGGTCTGATCACAAAGCCCGGATGGAGCGAGCCGAAGCAAGAAACTTGATTCAATTGGAGCGGGCGAAGGGATTTGAACCCTCGACCCTCACGTTGGCAACGTGGAATTCAAACCATTACATCGTTGATATACAACACTCTTTTCCGTGAAATGTCATTACTTTTGGCTCCAAATCGTGCTAGAGTCATTACTCCGTCATTACTCCGAGGGAGCTATCGACATGGAGCCTACAGCGATTACTCAGCGTACGCTTCTACGCCTCAAACAAGAGGCAGAGAGCGCCAGTCGTGTCGTGTACGTGTGGGACACCAAGCTACGTGGCTTTGGCCTCAGGGCGTCTCCCCAAGGCGCTGTGAGCTACGTGGTGCAGAAGTGGGTAGGAGGTAGGGGAGGCAAGGCCAGTCGCATCGTCTTTGGTCGTTACCCTCCGATGGAGCTTGACGAGGCACGCAAGGAAGCTGCTGCCATCATCGGAGACGTGAGCAAGGGCGTCGATATCGTCTCGCGTAAGGCCAAGCTACGCCAAGCTAAGCGTCAGGCACTACAGGCGACCAAGCTTGGTGACGCTGTTGAAACCTACTTCAAGAAACGCAGTGAGCCCGGACGCTTCTGGACTGAGCTACGCACACGCTTCGACAACCAGATAGTGCCAGCCCTGGGCAAGGACACCACTGTTGCCAGCATCACCAAGGCAGACCTGCGATCCTTGATCGAAGCGAAGGAGGATGAGGGATATTCGGTAGCAGCTAGGACGCTGTATGAGGCTCTGAGCCCATTCTTCAAGTGGTGTGTTGAGCGAGACCTGATTCCTGTGTCTCCCCTCACAGACCTGAAGGCTCCGCCACTGCCTAAGAGCCGAGACCGAGTCCTGAGTGACGATGAAGTCAAAGCATTCTGGAAAGCTACAGTAGACTTTCCGATCTATGGTGCCTTCTATCGTCTGTTACTCCTTACTGGTCAGCGTAGGGACGAAGTGGCAGGGATGCAGGCCAGTGAGATCGAGGCCAATGTGTGGACGATACCTAAGGAGCGTACCAAGAATAAGATGGCTCACACTGTGCACCTAACTCCGCAAGCGATGGCCATGATTCAACACCTACCGTTCTCGATCAGTGGTAACTACGCACGAGGCAAAGCACGCTTGGATGCACGTATGGATGCGAAGCCTTGGCGTGTTCATGACCTGAGACGCACAGCAGCTAGCGGAATGGCCAAGCTGGGCTTCCAGCCTCACATAATTGAACGTGTTCTAAACCACGTCAGCGGTGCCCAAGGTGGCCTTGTTGGTGTGTACCAGCGATACGAATACCTAGAGGAACGCAAGCGAGCCATTGAAGCCTGGGGAAACTACGTTGATAGCCTGGTTTCTGACAGCGCAAAAGCGAGTAACGTGATTAGTCTAACAAAATCAAGGGGTTAGGCACACCACTGGCCAGTGCTCTCAATCACCTAACCCATTGATAACACAGGGTATTACGCGGCGATCGAACTTTGTGTTGTGGTATCTACACGTACCCCGGAACATATTCGAGTGTTGTACCCACACCCATCTGAAATGGGGTTGTACATGATAATCGAAGCGAATAAGGATCGATCACGCTCTCGTGAACAGAATGTCGTTGCTTTTCTGTGACCGTTGATATTATTTGTTCTTGAGCCCCTGGGGAGAGATCCGCCGGGAGCTGTGTCTTTTGTATAGCGCCAATGCCTGCTTGAAGGCAGCACCCGGCTAATCCCGCGTGCCTCTGGCTGGTCTGACAAACCGGCTAACATCAAGCCAAAGTCCGGTGAGATAGCCGGAACACATTCGGTCACCGTGGCGCTAGTGATCAGGCCGACACGAGCGGTAGCGTATCACCAGCTTGCCTTAGTTGTCTGCCCTTCTGGGTAGACCGCGAAATGAGCATCGGCCATCTGACTTGTGCGCCATCGGACTTGCTCCTTCTTGGGGGGAGATCGGCAACGACCTGCCGTGATCCCAGCTCCCTTGAAGCTGCGATGGGCAGGAGAACCGGACCGCGTGAGGGAAGCCAGCATATTCCCGAGAGCGGCACGATAGTAGTGCACTGGCACATGCGACTGTTACTATGCCGAAACCCTCTGTGACTCAAGTTGCAGGGTTAACGTAAGCAGAAACCGACAGCATGGAAGCTCTACTATCGGCTCCATAACAAACTCCCGCCCGGACTCCGTCTGACTCCCCATAAAATCACCAAACACACACACACATAGGAGGCTCCCATGCCTAAACTGCCATGGGGCCGAAGCTCAACCTTTAGATCGGCCCATGCTGAACTGATGAATAAACTACACGCCAGGCCTAAACCCGTTGCGTATCACGTGAGTAAACCGAGAACTGGAGTAGTAGTATCTCTCGACACCCCGAGTTCTCGTGCACCGGGCAAGGCCACTAGGAGCAGCACGGGTTACCACCTTGCTTGCTCTAAGCGGATGCCCGTGGGACGCGGGCGCTAAGTTGCATCACTCAAACGAGTAACCAGGATATTCCATGCGGGCAAATCCCAGAATCCCTGCCGCCGAAACTGCATCCTGACGCGATCTCATCCCGGGGATTCGCCAAGGGCTTATACCGTCGGCCGAAACGCCTGACTCGTGTTGCCGGCGTGGGATTCCCTTGGCCTCGTGGGTGTGATTGCCTTGCATAGTCGATTCGATGGAGGGCAGGATGCGGGCACTTTCGATACGGCGCGACCGAACCGCGGCGGTACTGCGCAAGCTGGCGCGGGCGGAGCCCGATGCGCGCATTGGGCGACGCATGCTGGCCATCGCCAGCGCGCTGGAAGGCATGAGCCGGGATGCGGCTGCCAAATGCGCGGGCATGGACCGCCAGACGTTGCGCGACTGGGTGATCCGCTACAACGCGCACGGCCTGGACGGGCTCAGCGATCGCTGGGGCGATGGCCGTCCGCCCAAGCTCACGTGCGAGGAGAGGGCCGAGCTGCTGCGCATCGTTCTCGCCGGCCCCGATCCCGAGACCAGCGGCCTCTCGGCCTTCACGCGCGAAGACCTGGTGCACATCTGCGAGGAGCGGTTCGGCAAGCACCTGCATGCCACCTCAATGGGCCGCATCCTGCGCGAGCTGGGGCTGTCACGACAGAAGGCACAGCCGAGCCACCCGAAAAAAGACCCGGCCGCTCAAGCGGCCTTTAAAAAGAGCCCCGCGACTTCTGCGAAAACTTCAGCATACATATAAAAAGCGCATTCGCCTGTTCTTCCAGGACGAGGCGCGCATTGGACAAAAGGGGCGGACCTGTCACGTCTGGTGGAGGCGCGGTGAGCGCCCGCCGGGCCTGTGCGACAAGCGCTTCACGTTCGCCTATATCTTCGCAGCCGTCGAGCCTGGCAGCGACAACGGCTTCGCGCTCGTCATGCCGTACGCCAACACCGAGGCGATGCAGGAGTTCCTCGATCGGTTCTCCGACACGATCGCCGACGACGAGCACGTGGCCATGTTCGCCGATCGAGCCGGATGGCACATCGCCGGCGACCTGCGCGTCCCCGACAACATCACGCTGATCCAGCTTCCCTCCTACAGCCCCAAGCTCAATCCTGTCGAGCGCGTCTGGCTGTACCTCAAGGAGCGTTTCCTCTCGCACCGGCTGCTCGCCGACTATGACGCCATCGCCGAGGCCGCCTGCAACGCCTGGAACCGCCTCCTCGCCGAGGCCGGACGCATCACGTCGCTGTGCTCGTACCCCTGGATACTGAAGGTCAAACCTTAGGATCGCGGGTATTACTTCGGTCTTCTATGTCGGCTTACTCAGCAAGGAATCGCCGATAATGAACCTGCACGCCTCGAGTCGGTCTCGTCCATCATGCTTTCTAAGGATCATTACTCGCTTGGTCTGCTCCTCAGTCAGGCCGAGCAACTCCGGCTGAATGGAATTGTAGTACAGATGGTAGGTTTGCATCTCGATTGACAAAAAGAAACCAAGCTGCACGTAGCCCGCACAGGCGTGGATCAAAACTTCTATATTGTTGAGCAAGGCCGGATCAAGGCCAACTAGGGCATCTCTGTTGGCGTGCTTGAGCATATTGTATTGTGTCTTATAGCGACCCCAGAACACACCAGGGTTAAATCCAACCAACGTTAGCTTCACATCCTCGAAGCGGCCGCGACGTATGATCTCCAGAAGATCAGATGGGATTTGTGCGACGAACGCCTTATACGCCTCGTTTTCTGCAATGGAGAGCGGAAACTGATCGTTAGCATGCGCCCTAAGCATCTCGAAGAAACCTCTGGTGACTATTTCCTCCCAAACGTCCTTATCCCGCTTCCCCAACAGGTCTCGGATAATTTGAAATGAGCCCTGTGCGACTGCGTGAACGGCCAACTCGTCGTCATCGCGAAAAAACATCCGTATCGCGGCATTGAGCTGTCGCCGAGCGACTTCGGCCCGAGTGATTATTAGGCTGCGATCGGCACTACCGTCATTCATGGTCGCATAACTCAGAGGCTCTGAAAGTGACTTGGGTCAATCTCAATTTCTTCTATCAGAGGTCGGGTCGGTTGATCCGCGTGCCGATGCCGTGGTCAGGCTAGCGGCCCTGGCCCGGCTAGATGGCGACTACGTCAAGGCAATCGTCGCTGCCCTCGATCCGCTGTTGCTGCCGTTCTTTCTTGAATTTGGCAGCATAATTTTCTTCGCCGCTGCATTCCCTTATCGAAAGAGTGAACAGTTTCCGACAGTTGCGGCGCAACCTTCAACGGTTTCCTCACCCTTGCCAGCCCGCATTTACACCCAATCCGAGGCGTTCGAAGACTTTCTCAGGATGAAGGATGCTGGGTCTCAACGCTTTCTTGCCGAGCGTTACGGCGTGTCACCGGGAACGGTGAGCAAGTGGTTGAAAGCGTGGGAAGCTGCTGGCCACATCAATCGCTCACGGGACGGCAAGCAAAAGCAGGTCCTTGCTTTACCCTCCCCGTGTGGACGAACCATGATCGTGATGCGCTAGCGGCCAATGGTGCTCCGGCGTTGAGTAGCTCCGAGGGGGCCGTTCTAACACTCCACTACTCGCTCAAACGAACGTGCCTTGACGGTGCCATGGAGCATCGTCAGGGCACGGTGGTTCAAGTACTGGAACCGCAGGTGAACCACCCCGGGACACGTCCCGACCGGCTACTGCCGAACTACAGCAAGCAACGGGAAGCCGTCGCAAAGTTGATAGTGCACATTTGCAGAACCACGACGGAACCACAACTGGAAACGAGAGAGGTCCAGCGAAGCAAATCGAGGCCAGCAAACCGACGATGCGGAGAACCATTAAATCCCTGGCATTAGCTCGTCTAGTAGGAGTACAGGCAGCCAAAACTGGCACTGTGCTTAAGCTCATTGCGTAATGCGTAACCTGGGAGGGAGCTTCGCTTTCACCGGGGCTCCCTCATTTATGTTGTAGTTAATATTGAAGAGGAGGATAAATGTCGAAACTTAAAGACGCAGCAGCATTCTTGACTGAATTTCTTGGCAAAGGCCCCAGAGAAGCCGATGCCGTCCGAGACGCTGGTGCGAACAGGGGCCTTAGCAGGCGCACATTGCAGCGGGCAGCGAAGCTGCTTGGCCTAGACAGGAGAAACAATTCAATCTTCCAGGCATGGCGAATCTGGCACTGGATGCTGCCAGGCGTTTGGGGCAAAAGCGGGCCGCTGGAACAATATATTGGTCGGAACATCTTGGGCGAGATAGGTCAAGAAATGCGTTTTGGTCGAGAGCGACAACCCAAGATGTTGTCTGTTAGAGCCGTCGAGATACTAATGTCGAAGCCGGGTAGAAAAGAACCAAAGCCGTCTGCCCAATAGCTCTAATATTATTATAGTTGACTTGGCAACCTGACCATGATAAGATATATAATAGGAGAATAACACAAGTTCTCTCAAGTGATTCGTTTTGATTCGTTGCAACCAACCAAAGGAGGAATGAACCTTTAGACAATGACTATCACCAGTGAAGAGCCACGCGCAGTGGCCTTACGTAGGGAGCGCAATCAGCGCTACTACCAAAAGAAACAGAAGGCCCTAGAGCCCATAAGCACCACTGAGGCTGGCTTAGTCCAATGCACTCAGTGCGAAACCCTTCAATCCAAAGACCAATACGCGCCAGTAGGTGAGAAGTCCCATATAGGGCTTCTATCCCTAGACCTGTCTGTTTGCCACAACTGCCATTGGTATAACTACCACTATGGCAGGAGCTTGTGGCATGAACTACAGACAAGGAGAAAGGAGGCAGAAGCTAGCAGGCGCTATAGGCAAAAGCTGGCAGAGCTAGCGTCTTAAGAAAACATGACGAAACGGGGGGTCTGGGTATCTGCCTAGCCTCGATTTCATGCCTCCAAAAGCCCAGT
Organism: uncultured Alphaproteobacteria bacterium; assembly: GCA_963827545.1. Classification (GTDB taxonomy): domain Bacteria; phylum Pseudomonadota; class Alphaproteobacteria; order Rhizobiales; family Hyphomicrobiaceae; genus AWTP1-13. The sequence continues at coordinate 10,094 of CAWHBI010000035.1, read as the reverse complement.
AAAATGGGCACTTGGGAAAGGCACTTTAAGACGATTCGGTGGTTTTACCCCAGATTGCACTCTCAGAACTCAAATCTCAAATTAACAGGAAAGGACTATCAACAATGGCTAAAGATTTTAAATACGTTTTGCCCCTTCAAAGGCCAGCTACCCGGATGAATGAAAGTGAACGAGAAATGGCAAGGAACGTAGCTCAGGACATTGTCGGGCATATCACCAGGCAACATCCCAAATCTGCGATGCTCTGGCTTTACATTGGTGAGCTCATAACCAGCAAGGGCAAAGAGCTGGCCGAAGCTCAGAAGCACCTCTCTCGCAAGCTAGAGAAGCTTCCGGGCACCCCGGGTAGAAGGGAGGGGTAACCTATGCCTTGGGTAAAAAAGACCTATGACGGGAATGACTACCAGTACAACCTTGCCAATACCTCAGAGGCGAAAACTCCGGTAGAAGGGTTTGAGCTGACAGACCCGAATGACCCAGACTGTATCAATCAGACGCAGTATATGGAATTTAAGGTAAGGAGATACAAGGGTGGGATGTTTAGGGTTTATAGCGACGATCCTACTCGCAATGATATCCCTGCCTACCTGAGACAGTGGTGGACTTCTATGAAGGAATTCGAGAAGGCATACGCTCGCTACCAAGCTATAAGAAAGGAGAACACGATTGAAAGCACGTCCAGTCTCACATGAGAAAGATAGCCACGGGCGCCCGTTTGTGCGGGTGCCCTTGGGCAAGAAGATGGATAAAGCAGCGCTCCTGGACCTTGACGTTTGGTATAAACTATTGAGTGAAGGTTATTCTGGGAACTTGTGGTCCTTGAGGATAAATGATTTTACCTATCCCATGATCACCCACAAGAGTTTCGACACCAAGAACCGTAGCAAGCTCTTGGTTAGGGCTATTACCGGGACAGACCGTAAGGAGAGAATTCTATATAGAAACGGTGATCGATGTGATGTCAGAGCACAAAACTTAGTAACAGTAGTAAAGGAAAGTGATAATGACCGAAGGGAATGCTGACCCTCAATTTTTAATCGAGGATCCAGATATGGTGGTCACCTTGATGCAAAAGAGGGTACCTGTAAAGCATACGGAAGATGGTTGGATAGTTGATCCTGACTTTATGTGGTTGATGCGCAGAGCTATCAAATTAAAGATTGATCAATCGAGTCCCGAGACTGCTTATAACAGGTTCCTTAAAATGAAAGAACAGATAATGAAGGAGACTAGCTAATGAGTAATGAAATATTGCAACCCTTTGTCGTGGAATTACTCCAGGGTAAAGGCGTAGGACTAAAGAGGATTGGAGATAAATTTGTGATTGATCCTATCTGGTGGGATACGCAAACGCGCGATCAAAAGCTGAGATGGGAAGGGATGATAAGGCAATATAACAAACGTAGACAATCAAGTATTTATAAGTAACCATAACTGTAAGGAGATTGACAATGATGGACGTTGATTTGAATTTGTATAGACTTAACAGGGAGCAAGTGCGTACCCTAAAGACCCTTGGTGCTCGGCTATATCATGATTTCAAAAGTGGGGACACCTACTTAAACAGGGATTACCTGCAAGAGCTGGACGAGCATGTAAAGAAAGCCTTGGTGATCATCATCGAGGCTGAGGCTACTAAAGATGAGTAGAGAAGAACACTTAACCGAGAAGGGATTAAAGTACGCTTGTACTGATATCGGGAATAGTGACCGTTTCATTGCTATGCATGGCCATGCCTTGCGCTTCGTTCCTGAGGAAAGAAAGGCTCGGCAATGGCTAGCATACGATGGCACGCGGTGGTCCCCTGACCATGCTAACCCTATGAAGCGAGCCAAGGAGACAGCTAGGGAGATTTGGGACGAAGCAAAGGACGCTCCCTCCCATGCCAAGCATGAACTTGCGAACTGGGCAAGGAAGTCAGAGTTTGAACATAGGCTTAGACCTATGCTTGCTCTGGCTTCTGCGAACATGGGTGTTAGTATCACGCTCTTTGATACTGAACCTAACAAGATCAACTGTCTGAATGGTATTGTAGACCTCAAGACAGGGGAGCTTATTACACATAGTCCCGATCAGTTTGTAACGAAAAGGGCTGATGCTCGGTATGTCCCTGGGGCACCGTGTCCCTTGTGGTGTACGTTTATTGAGCAGGTATTCCTAAGTGACTACGAACTGATCGAATATGTGAAGCGGGCACTAGGGTATTCCCTGTGCGGGCTGACTAGTGAACATGCTATGTTTATTGCGTATGGGCTTGGATCAAATGGCAAAACCACGTTATTTGAGACCATCCTAGATATACTTGGAGACTATGGAACTACAACCGAGTTTGGTACGTTCTTGAATACCGACAAGAGAGACGTACGGGTACAAGAAGCGGTAGGTAAGCTGAAGGGTACTCAATTCACTGTAGCATCCGAGACTGATAACACCCGTAAGTGGAATGAAGCCTTGGTCAAGAAGCTGACAGGAGGAGACACCCTGACAGGGGCGAAGCTCCACGGTGATTCCTTTGAGTTTCGACCAAGCCACAAGCTTTGGTTCCAGGCTAACCACCTGCCTGGCTTTAAGGATGCTTCGCACGGCTTCCTGAGACGTGTCCGGGTTATTCCCTTTAAGGCTAAGTTCTCTGGTAGTGCAATAGACCCGAAGCTCAGAGAAAAGCTGCTAGCTGAGAGGGAAGGCATCTTTGCTTGGTTGGTAGAGGGAGCGCTAAGCTACTTCCGGGATGGCCTGGGGGATATCCCTGGTGCTGTAAAGGAAGCGACTGAAGAGTACATTGGCGACAATGACGTACTGGGCAGGTTCATCGCTTAGTCCACCGAGAAGCAATTCAAGACTAGGACCAGTAGCCAAGAGACGTATAGGGCTTACGTTTCTTGGTGTGACAAGCAGGGTGAAATGCCTCAGGACGAGAGGTTCTTTGGTAAGGCTATGGAAGAACGCGGCATTGCCAAGAAACGCACTAGTGCTGGCATGGTGTTTGAGAATCTACGGTTGAAGAACGATCAGAATGGGGTAAACTTCAACTTTAGTGTACCTGTAGACGGCTATAACACAGCATACCCTAAGAACCCCTTTTAAGGGGACACCAATCCAGCTAACTGAGGGTGTGCGCGCCCTGGAATGTAGGCGGATGTAGGGTAAATGTGCTTCTCTCTATTATGGGCTAGGCATATAAAGTATAACAAATACCCTACACTAGCCTACACTGTTTGAATAGAAGAGCAATAAAATCAAGTACTTCCGCCTCCCAAGGCTATCGGGGGCGGCGAGGCACCCTACAGTAGAGATACGCGTTATCTGCTGTGGTGTCCCTACTTAGGTTCAGGTCACTGTGGTTCACCCGTAGGGATACCAATCTCTACAGCCACAGTGAACCTGGCCTTTGTTGTTTCTAACCCCTGCTACCTAGGAATTTCTGCCAGTGATTTTGAGGGGGTGATTCTTCGCGCACCAGGACCCCCCGACCCCCCACATGCGCCTACAACCCGAGGGGTGTCCTTGTAGATGCGACCCTTCTCACCATGCATAGGGACGCGGGTGTCGCTCTGGTAATCGAGCGAAGCGAGGCTAGGAGCATCACCTTCAGGAATCCAACGCCTTGAATGTCATTACCAGGTCATTACTTTTCGGGGATTTGAGTTAGGGGCTTAGGGACTGATACCACCTAAGTCCTTGATCTTGTTGGAGCGGGCGAAGGGATTTGAACCATCGACCCTCACGTTGGCAACGGGAAAGCCCTCGAAATTATCTAGGTTTATCAAGGTGCGCCGGAGGGCAATTGGCGGCAAGCGGTGACGCGGGAAGGGTCATTTTGTGGAGTTTCGGCTTGTTCCGGGGCGAAGGTTGCTTGCCGGTTGCTTGCCGGTGCTGCTGGCGGACGAGCGATTCTGGCCACTCGAGCCGAGTTCGCTTGGGACCCGGAACTCGCGCAGACGCTGTCGGGTTCTACGCCAGTCCGGATGCCGATTACCAAGGAGGAGACGCCGCAGATGGCCCACCATGATCAAAATCGGCGACTGCTCATGTCCGGGCTCGCTCTCGCGCCGTTCGTGGGCACGATGGTGCGCGGTGCACCGGCAGCGGCCCAATCTCCCATCGTGCAACCGGCGGAGAAGACCAAGGCCGGGTTCCTCGCACGGGCGAGGGCGCTGCGCGACCAGGCGGTGAAGGAGGGCGACCAAGCGTACGGGGCCGTGGTCGTGCGCGATGGCATCATCGTCGGCGAGGGCAGGAATTATGTGGTGCTGCAGAGCGACCCGACCGCTCACGCCGAGCTGCTCGCGGTGCGCGATGCCGCACGGCGCCTGAACAAGCGTGACCTCTCTGATTGCGACGTGTACTCGACCGCGACGCCTTGCCCGATGTGTCAGGGCGCCCTCTACTGGGCCCGCATCCGGCGCTATCACAATGAAGGCACACCGGAGGGCGGCATAGCCCCAAAACTGGCGTGCTAGGCGCGCACCGCCGCGACGGCTCTCGACCTCTTGCGCGGCCGCGAGGCCTACCTATGTATTTAGTGCGCGTCATGCGGGGGCGCTGACCCCGCCATTCCCCCGTAAGGGGCTGGCGCCCAACCCTCTCTTATCATACGGCCACGCTGCAGGTTGCATACAGTGATGCCATCCCGTGAGGGCACGCGGCGCGCGCTCATCGAAGGGCACCACTGCATGAATCAGAACCTGAGACGAAGGAACGGACCGCAGCGAGCGGCGCCTGGTCGCCGCCCGCCCAACGGCGGCGGCAATGCGCGGCAGGCTGAACGCTACCTGGCGCGCGGGCGCGAAGCCCAGCTTGCCGGAGACGAGGTGGAGATGGAGCGTTGTTACCAATTCGCCGAACACTATTTCCGGGTCATGAGAGCCGCAAATGCCCCTGGCCCGGAAGGGAAGGGGAGAAGCCATGCCAGAGCCAGTACCGATCGACTATAAGACGCACATTCTGATTGGCGTCCGCGTGAACGGCGTCATGACGGTAATTGCTGATTGGCCGCACCTGCCGCGGCAAGTTGAGGTGCAGAAGGAAATCGAGGCAGCCCGCGACGACTACACGACGTTCGCCCTGTTCACCCCGACCTCCATCCTATCGGCGGACGGCAACGGGGATGTGAGAGGAGGATGGCATCGGCCGGTTGGGCCTGGCCGCCTGTGAAGCTGCCGAGGGATCGAGCGGCGCAAAGGCGCCTGAGATCGGTCTGCGCTGAGGAGGCGTTGCGCCTGCAATCAAAGGCGGCCGCAGTGCCCTCTACTCCCTATCGCTTTTGGGGGGCCAGATTCCCCCACTTTCAGCAAAAGAATTTTCTAGTCCGTCCCGGTTCGCTTTTTTCGGTCCGCGCGGGTCGCCTTCTCGGCCTCGTTCCAGCGGGGGAGGAACTCTTGCGTCGCCTGCTTGTTGCGCCGCTCCATGTCGCGCACGCGCGCAATGTGTTCGGCGTCCTCGTTCCGGTCCCGAAATGAGCGAGGCTCCCATCCCTCCTGGAACAGGCGCAAATGGTTGGGGCGCTCGTGATTGCGGGCGTCACCCGGACTGTGGATCGAATAGCCGGTGTTGGGTTCGGTACCGAACTCCTCGTCCTTGACCTCGAAGTTCTCGCCCAGATCGTTGACGTCGACATCACCGTCGACCACCAACCCTTTGGCGATATCTTCCAACCGCGACACCCGCAGCCCGAGGTGACGCTCGGGGTCGGTGACGGGCAGCTCCTCTCGGGCCTTCTGCTTGCGATATTCGGCGACATCTTCCCGCGTGAGCGCATCGCCGTGCTTGCCCCTGAAGGTGCCGAAGAGCTCGAGGGCTCTGCGCCACCACGAGCGCTTGCCGTCGGCGCCACGTTCATAGGCTTGCGGGGGCGCGACATCCAAGACGCGCGAAAGTTCGCCTTCGTGCTTGTGCTTCACCGTGCATGGATCCGGCTACCGACGCACGCACAACCAAACGACGCGAACGCAAATCGCCGATCTGTATGCAGCGGTCATGCACGGAACTCAAGAATTGTTCGATTTGACTGCGCAACCCAATGGGCGATCTCCGCCCTCGTGGGGAGGGCGTGGCCGTGACGTTCGACATCCGGAAGGGAGCAAATGTGGACTTGCTCACTTGCGCGATTGTTTGGCCCGAGGTCGTGCCGGATGGTTGGGACGCTCGATGACGACCCAGGCGGGCGCGTGATCGCTGGCACCTTCGCGTCCCCTGATTGCCCGATCGACGCCTGCATCCTTCAGGCCGGAGGCAATAGCCGGGCTGAGCAGGAGATGATCAAGGCGAAGGCCGGCGTTTCTCTGCCAGCGATTGCGCAGGTAGTGCCAGAATGTGTACACGCGCTCATTGCCATGCAGTTCGCGGATGGCATCCGTCCAGCCCTGCTTGACCAGGCGCGCGTAGGCTGCCCGGCTCTCCGGTTGGACCAGTGCATCATCATCCCAGGATGTCGTCGGATAGATATCGATCTCGGTCGGCGCGACGTTGTAGTCGCCCGCAAGGACGACCGGCACCTCATCACGCAGCAGCTTGCGCGCATGCGTCTGGAGCCGCCTGAACCAAGCCAGCTTGTAATCGAATTTGGGCCCCGGCTGCGGATTGCCGTTCGGCAGATAGATGCAGCCGACAAGGATGCCGCCAATGGCCGCCTCGATGTAGCGAGCCTGATCATCCTTCGGGTCGCCGGGGAGGGCAGTGCGCGTGATGATAGGCTCAGCACCACGCGCAAGAATGGCCACGCCATTCCAGGTCCGCTGCCCACGCCACACTGCGTGATATCCGGCCTTCCTGATCGCGTCCGCCGGAAACTGCGCGTCGGTGCACTTGAGCTCCTGCAGGCAGACGATTTCGGGCTTGGCCGTTCGCAGCCATTCCAACAGATTGGGCAGGCGGCGATTGACGTTGTTGATGTTGAAGGTGGCGATCTTCATCGAGCCGCCTGTCAGGCCGTGCGTTCGGCGTCGATGTCCTTCTCCCAGCCAAACACCGAGCGGCCATCGAGTGATGGTGAGCGGCGGCGCTCCCCGGCGATAAAGACCTCCAGCGAGGGACCCGTAGCGGTGCGCTCCAGAAGGCGCGCCTGGTCGTCCAGCCGCCGGAGAGCGTGCAGCTCTTCGGTCTGTCCGAGCTTTGCTTTCTGCACCGCGGCTTTGAGGACGCGGATGGTCTCGTCGTAGACCTTCATCGGCACGGGGTAGGGATGGCGGTCCTTGCCGCCATGCGCCAGGGAGAAACGTGCGGGGTCCGCGAAGCGGTGCGGCGCACCGTGCACGACCTCAGCGACCATTGCCAGGGATTCGACCGTGCGCGCGCCGACGCCGGGGGTGAGCAGCAGCTCCGCGAAGTCGGTAGGGCCGCGATCGGCGGCAGCGGCGAGCGTGCCGTGCAGGCGGCGAATGAACACGTCGCCCGCGCGCACGTCATGATGCGCGGGCATGACGAGATGGGGCAGGTCTGGTTGCAGGGCAGGTTCGGCGGACAACGCCGCGAACTCGCGCACGATGCGATCCGGCCCGAATTCAGAAAGCAGTTCGAGCTGCGCCTCGCGCGAATGGGCTGCGCGGCGGTCGGTCAGGTTGATGATGTCGCCCCGGCCCGGGCCATCAATGGCGCTGTGCGGCTCCTCGACGAAGCTGGATAGCCCTTCCGAGTGCCAGTGATAGCGGCGGGCCTGGCGCATCTCGCCGTTCATGCCCTGCTGCACCACGGTCCATTTGCCGTCACCGGTGACGAAGAAGCCGTGCAAATAAAGGTCGAAGCCATCCTGGACGGCTGCGCTATCGACCTTGGCGACAAGGCGGCTGGCGCGGGTGAGGGCAGGGGCATCGACGCCGATGCGATCGCCGAGGGCGCTCAGCTCGTCTGGCGTCTTGCGCGAGTGCTTGCCCCTTCCACCACAGACGTGGATGCCGAGCTCGCCTTGAAGCGGTGCGAGGCCTCGCTTCAGCGCGCCGATGACGCTCGTGGTGATGCCTGAGGAGTGCCAGTCCATGCCCATCACGGCGCCGAAGGACTGGAACCAGAAGGGGTGCGAGAGCCGGCGCAGGAATTCATCGCGGCCATAGTGGTGCACGACGGCCTGGCAGATGATGGCGCCAAGCGCCGCCATGCGCTGCCCAAGCCATGCCGGCACGCGGCCGCCATGGAGAGGAAGGTCAGCACTGCCTGTACGTCTTGCCATCGCACACGTGCCGTTGATTCGAGCTCAGAGTGTACCAGAGAGATGGGACCTTCCCTGCCATTACCAAGCAGGAACCGCGACGCTCGCGCCGTGTTTTATGAGTGCGAGTTCAGGGAGTTGTTCCATGCCGCGCGGCGACAAATCCAAATGCACCGACAAGCAGGAACGCAAAGCCGACCATATCTCCGAAGGCTATGAAAAGAGCGGCGTGGGCAAGAAGGAAGCCGAGCGCCGGGCCTGGGCGACGGTCAACAAGGATGACGGGGGCGGCAAGAAGCCCGGTGGATCGGGGCGGGGCGCCCATACCGGACACCCGGCAGCCCACAAGGGCGGGCGCCTTGGCGGCAAAGCTACCGCATCACGGCCGGCAGCGGCACGAGCGGCGTCCGCCAAGAAGGCAGCGGCGACGCGCAAGCGGCGCGGTCACTAGGATAAGGAGAGGCACATATGACCTCCAAGCGCCCCGAACCGCCATTCCCGAAGCAAAAGCAGCCGATGCCGGGACTTACGGCCAAGGTGAAGCCCGTGCCGGATCATGGCGAGGAGAGCTACAAGGGCTCGGGCCGCCTCAAGGGCAAGAAGGCCATCATCACCGGCGGCGACAGTGGTATCGGCCGCGCCGTTGCCATCGCCTATGCCCGCGAAGACGCGGACATCGTCATCTCCTACCTCGAGGAGCATGAGGACGCCGAGGAGACCAAGCGGCAGGTCGAGGCTGCCGGACGTAAGGCTGTCCTTATGGCAGGCGACATCCAGGATGCCGCTCATTGCCGTAAGATCATCGACAAGGCGGTGGCGGAGCTCGGCGGCATCGACATCCTCGTCAACAACGCTGCCCACCAGGCCAGCTTCAAGGAGATTGCCGACATCTCTGATGAGGAGTGGGAGTTGACGTTCAAGGTCAACATCCATGCCATGTTCTACCTCACCAAGGCGGCAGTGCCGCACATGAAGCCCGGCAGCGCCATCATCAACACGGCGAGCATCAATTCCGACATGCCCAATCCGATCCTGCTCGCCTACGCCACAACCAAGGGTGCTATTCAGAACTTTACCGCCGGACTGGCGCAGTTGCTCGCGGAGAAGGGAATCCGCGCCAACGCCGTGGCGCCGGGGCCCATCTGGACGCCGCTGATACCCTCGACGCTGCCGGAAGATTCAGTGGTCAATTTCGGCAAGCAGGTGCCGATGAAGCGGCCAGGCCAGCCTGCCGAGCTGGCCACGGCCTTTGTGATGCTGGCTGACCCGCTCTCGAGCTATGTGTCGGGCGCGACCATCGCCGTCACAGGCGGCAAGCCGATTCTCTAGGTCCCGCAAAATGTCTGGCGCACCACCTGATCTGGCCTGGGCGGGACTGCATACCGGGCCAGGGTTGCTGGCACGTCCTCGTAGGGTCTTGCCAGCACCGCGATCAGTTCTTCGAACGATGCGAAATCGCCTTTGTTGACGGCGGCCGAGATCACTTCCTCGACGAGATGATTGCGCGGAATGACGGCCGGATTGGCTGCGCGCATCACCGACATGCGCTCTTGCACGGTGACAGCGCCGTCGTCAGCCAGCCGACGGCGCCATGCCTCGGCCCAGGCGTCGTAGGCGGCGGGATCAGTGAATAGACTGCGCATACCGGCGTCGCCATCAGGGCTGGCGGCAGCTTTGCAGAGTCCGCGGAAGGTCAAAGTGAAGTCAGCCTTGTTCTGCGCCATGCGATCCAAAAGACTCTGCGCCAGCGACACGTCGTCCGCTTGCGTCTGAAGCAGGCCGAGCTTGCGTCGGAGGCCTTCAGCGTAGGCCGCCTCGAAGCGGGAGCCGAAACCGTTGAGTGCTTCATTCGCGTTCTGAACGGCGGTGTCCTTATCTTCGTCAAGAAGCGGCAGGAGTGCTTCCGCAAGCCGGGCGAGGTTCCACTGGGCGATGCGCGGCTGATTGCCATAAG
>CAWHBI010000034.1:0-108025 GCA_963827545.1 uncultured Alphaproteobacteria bacterium | reverse complement strand
TCTAGTCACCGGCACAAGCATTTTTCAGCAACCGCACAGCTCAAACTGCGGGTTAGTGCCGATATCTCCCGGAGCCGACAGTCAGCAAACTGGTATTTGCAACAGACCGGCATCTGTTGCTCCATTGGTAGACGTGGGCGCCTCATGCTCCCTGTGAGGCGCCCATTTTTTCTGGACTGCCCAACCGCCAGACGGCACTCACGAGCACGAAAGGCCGCGCCCAGCTCGTTGATTGGGAGCTGGACGCGGCTCGTAGTCGGAGAGCGAGCCTGGAACCCGTACGCGGCCCGGCTCGAACTCGATGGGTCTCGCCCTGACGACAGCCGGGCGGCCCAGGCGGCCGATGTTTGATACCCCCCTCGGCCATGCAAGTTAGATGGCATGCCCCCACGCGTTGTTGGATCCCCGTTTCAGGGGAGAGCGAGCTACCGGCCTCACGGCTCCACGAACCTGTTGCGCACGGCGTAGCGAACCAAGGCTGCCGACGAAGACAGGTTGAGCTTGCGCATCACGGCTGCCCGATGGGTCTCCACCGTCTTCAGACTGAGGTTGAGGATGCCGGCAATCTGCTTGTTGGAGTGGCCCTCGGCGATCAACTGAACGATCTCGCGTTCGCGCGGCGTGAGAATGGATTGGGATCGGCTGGACCTCACGAGAAAGGACTTCAACAAGGTCTCAGAGACCCTGTATGTGAAAAACGACTTGTGGGCGGCAAGCGTCTCGATCGCCTCGAGCAAATAGCGCTTCGCGTCGGACTTCAAGAGAAAGCCGCGAGCTCCGGCCCTGAGAAGCTCATCGATCAGCGCTTCGCTGTCATGCATGGTGAAGATGAGCACTTCCGTCCTTGGAAGACGCCTGCGGATCTGGCGCGTTACCTCGATTCCGTTGATCAGCGGCAGAGAGTAGTCGACCACAGCAACGTCGGGCTTCGTTTCGACCGCTTTGACAATCGCCTCCTTGCCGTCGGCGGCCTCGGCCACGACATCCCAGCCGGATTGGGTTTCCAGAATGCTGCGGAGCCCGGAGCGGACGACTTCATGGTCGTCGGCGATCAAGATGCGGGTCATGGACGCCCTAAGGGAACCTGTGCGACCCCACCGTCGTTGCCGGTCGTTGTGAGCACAGAGCCTACAGCACAGCCGGGCGCTTGCTTATGGGAGCAAACCCCGATCGCCAGGAGGCTGAACACCTAGGAAGAAGATTGGACCCGAGCCTGTGCAAGCCCGGCCACCCGACACGGCCTTGGGAGGAAAGGGCAGGTCGCATTTCGCTGCCCGTTCGGGCGCGGGGAGGGTTACCGCGGCTTGCTTTCGGATGAGCGGCAGAGAGCCCCGCCGTCGAGCGCTGTCAGCGTCGCGATGGGACTCACCACGCCGCGTCGTACTCGTACCCATATCTATAGCGCGGAGCATAGTAATAGGAGGGAGGAGCATAGTACCGGGCCGGCGGGGCTTGATAATAGCCGTAGACAGGTGGCCGATATGCGTATGCGGGCGGCCGATAATAGACGACAGGCGGCGGTGCGTAGTAGCCATAGACCGGCGGCACATAGGCCGCCGGGGGACCGTAATATCCGTAATAGTTGGCTGTTGGAGGATAATAGTACTGCACCGGCGCGTACCAGGCATAGTACCGCCCACGGTAGTACACCGGCGTTGCGCCCTCGTCCGCGTTGCGCAAGGCATTGGCGCCTGCAATGGGGCCAGCAGCCGAGGGCCACGATCCAGCCAAGGCCAAGCCAGCAGCACTCAAACCTACCGTCCAAGCCAGCACGCGCAAACTCCTGGTCATGATGACCTCCGTGGGCTTCCTTGACCGGCATGAAATAGCGGCGCGGCATCCAATGCCGGACAGTTGAACGAATGCTGGCATACTCGCCGAGCCTCAAAATCGGCGGTATCGGCAATAGACCTGACAGGGTTGGAAGTTTTCCCCGGATTCTGTTTGCCCTAGATCCAGCCCGCCAGCTCGCGGCGCACGAGCTGTTCGACAACGCGCATGCCCGGTTCCCCGTCGTTGAGGCATGGGATGTACGTGAACGCCTCTCCGCCACTCTCGAGAAACTTCTGCCGGTTCTCCATATCGAGCTCTTCCAGCGTTTCGAGGCAGTCGGCCGAGAAGCCGGGTGACACGACCGCCAGCCGCCTGACGCCGGACTTGGCCAGTCGCTCCACAGTCTCGATGGTGTAAGGCTGCAACCACGGGTCGCTGCCGAATTGCGATTGAAACGTCGTGTGCCAGCGCTCGGGTGGCCAGCCTAGCTTCTCGCGCAACAAGCGCGCGGTCTTCTGGCATTGGCAGTGATAGGGATCGCCCCGCTCCAGATATTTTTGCGGCATCCCGTGGAAGGAAGCGATCAGTGCCTCGGGCTCGAAGTCGAGAGCAGCAAGATGGGCACGAACGGAAGCTGCAATCGCGTCGATGTATGCGGGCTCGTCGCCATAAGGCGGGGCTATTCTGACCGTGGGTTGCCAGCGCATGCGCATGAGCGCGCGAAAGGCCTGGTCGCACGCTGTTGCCGTGGTTGCAGCGGCGAACTGAGGATACAGCGGGACCAGCAGGATGCGGTCGCAACCCTGCTCCTTGAGGTAGGCGATGCGGGGTTCGACGGCCGGGCTCGCGTACCGCATGGCCCAGTCCACGACGACGCCCTCGTTCGCCAGGGCGGCACCCAGCTTCTCGGCCTGTGAGCGCGTGATGGTCTTGAGCGGCCCCTCGTCTCTTTCCCTGTTCCAGATCTTGACATAATCCTTGCCTTTCCTGCCCGGGCGCACGGTCAGGATGATCAGGTTGAGGATCAGCCACCATTTGAGTTGCGGCTCTTCTATGACGCGTGCGTCAGATAGAAACTCCTTCAAGTAGCGCCGCATCGGCCAGTAACCAGTGCCGTCAGGGGTGCCCAGGTTGATCAGCAGCACACCAATGCGACCGCTCCTGACAGAAGGATGATTTGGGGGCAGATGCTGTGCTGCCGTTGCGTCGCTCATCTCATTCATGCAGCATCGTTCCGACGGGCAAGTGTTGCCTCAATCTTCCAGCGCGCCTGGAGGAAGCTGCCAGGGCCCGCCGAGGCAGTGGCGAGGTTTACGCAGTTCACACTGTTGGCGCCACGGTTTATGCTTGCTACCAGAACGGGAAGATCCGGCTGGCTAGTTCACTGAGTTTGTGCGGACCGGTGGGGGAGCACAAGTAGGGCGTGCACAAGCTTGGACAAACAACCGCCCTTCGGGAATGGGTGCACCGAGCATCGCTATGGCTGGTCGGCCTTGGGCGATACCCGAAGCGCGCCATTCTCGCCGTCAACGACTTCGTGCTGCTCAACCTGGCGTTGTGGCTGGCCATGTCTTTGCGGCTTGGCGAGTTTTTCATTCCATCAACCTGGCAGCTGTTTCTGGTGCTGAGTGCGGCCCCCTTCATTGGCGTCGCCACCTTCTTTCAAGTTGGCGTCTACCGGCTCGTAACGCGCTATATCGGGGGTCGCGGAGCGCTGCTGACGGCCATCGCAGTAGGCTTGGCGGGTTTGTATTGGGCCGTCCTCGTGCAACTGGCGGCCGTGCCCTTCGTGCCGCGCTCCGTCATTCTTCTCTATCCGATGCTGGCGACGGCACTGGTCTGGGGCAGCCGTCAAGCGGCCGCATGGCTACTCAACGAGGCCGGGGTAGAGGTGCCGCTACCCTCCCGCGACCGCGCAAGGCGTCCCGTTCTGATCTGCGGGGCCGGTACCACTGGCGTCCAGCTGCTCGACGCCCTGCGCGTAGCCGGCAACTTCAAGCCGATGGCATTCATAGATCCGAATCCGACGCTCAGGGGGCAGTTCGTGGGTGGTCTCAAGGTTTATAGGCCAGACCGCCTTCCCGGGCTCCTGCAGCGCTTCGACGTGGAAGAGGTGCTGCTGGCGATGCCCAAGGCCCGGCGCCACGACCGGCAGGCAGCGCTGCGACAGCTCGAATCGCTCAAGGTGCGGGTGCGCACTTTGCCCGCGATCGAGGATGTGGCGGCCGGCCGCGTCACGGTCAGCGACCTGCGCCCGGTGGACGCAGAGGACTTGCTGGGGCGCGACCCGATACCGCCCGATGCCACCCTGCTGGCACGCAACATCGCGGGTAAGGCCGTGCTGGTGACCGGGGCCGGGGGCTCCATCGGGTCGGAACTGGTGCGCCAGACCCTCCGGCATCGGCCCGCGCGCCTGGTGCTGCTGGAGCGAAGCGAAGCCCACCTCTACGAGATCGACCTAGAAGTGCAGAACCTGCTGCAGAAGGTCGGCTCGAACGAGCGGCCACCCATCGTTTTGGTGCTCGGATCAGTTCTCGATGCGAACCTGATGCGCAAGACAATTGACCAGAACAGTATCGAGACCATCTATCACGCCGCCGCGTTCAAGCACGTGCCGCTGGTGGAGCACAATCCTGTCGCCGGCTTGCGCAACAACACCTTCGGCACCGCCGTGCTCGCCGATGCTGCCGCTGCCTGTGGCGTGGAGAGATTCGTGCTCATCTCCACCGACAAAGCGGTGCGGCCGACCAGCATCATGGGGGCCAGCAAGCGGCTGGCCGAGATGGTGCTGCAGGCGAGGGCCGCGGAGGGCAAAGCGGGTACCGTGTTCACGATGGTGCGCTTCGGCAATGTGCTCGACAGCTCCGGCTCGGTAGTGCGCCGGTTCCGCCGCCAGATCGAGTCCGGCGGCCCGGTGACCGTCACCCACCGCGAAATGATCCGCTACTTCATGTCGATTCCCGAAGCCGCAGGGCTTGTCATCCAGGCTGGCGCCATGGCATCGGGCGGGGATGTGTTCGTTCTCGACATGGGCGAACCCGTCAAGATCGACGATCTCGCCAGATCGATGATCCGGCTGATGGGGCTGGAGGTGCGCGACGAAGCCCATCCCGACGGCGACATCGGCATCGAGTACATCGGCCTGCGCGACGGGGAAAAAATGTATGAGGAGCTGCTGCTGGGGGACAACATCGTCCCTACCGAGCATCCCCGAATCAAGCGCAGTCACGAGCCGTTCCTCCAGAAAGGCGAGCTCGACGCCATGCTGACGGAACTGGGCAACGTCATGGCGGAAGGCACGACGGCGGCCATCCAGGCCACCCTTTCCCGGGCAGTGGAGAACTATCGCCCGGACCGGCGGGACCTTGGCCCACGCGAGCCACGCGAGGCTGCCTGAGCAGCAGACCTTGCGGCGCGAGCGCCCCGTTGTTGCGTGGCCGTCTCGCGCTTCACTGCAGGCACCGCGTCCTCCATGCATGGGGCGAGCGTCGAGAGGCGGCGCGCTGCCGACCAATAGCGCTCGACACTCTCACTCAGATCGCCAGGCCGTTCGGCGAACAGCCTGTCGCCGTAGGGTTTTGCCAAGTCCCTGAGATCGGACTGGCAGGATCGGCAGAGCTGGGCAAGCGCTGCGAGATCGTCCGGCGAAGGGACCGCTTTTCCCCGATCGGTGACGAAGGCGAGCAGCACCGCAAGATCATGATCGTCGCCGAGCAGGCGGGAGAGTTCCTTGGCCTCGGCCGCGCGGCCGCCCAGCACCTCGGGCCATCCGCGTGAGAGGAGCTGCATGTGGCGCCAGTGCTGCTGGGTCGCTTTGCGCCAGCTATGGAATGCTTCGTCGCTCGGGCTCTCGTAAGCCGCGCGAAAAGCGCGGCGGGCCTTGCGGTAGGCGCGCTCCATGCCCTCCGTCACTTGCGCGAGCGCGATGGTCTTGTGCGCAGCGCGAGCGAAGAACGCCCGCGTCTGCTCGAGCCCGGCGAGCGCCTGGCGCCGCTCCAGCGCACTCGCGCGGCGGCTGCTCAGGCCCCGGCCGTTCGCCATGAGCTTCTTGAGCTGCATGCCGGCGCCGTTCGGCAGCGCGCCGAACCGGTGCTCCAGCTTGGCCAGCGTCTGGAGCATCACGTGATGGTCGCGCGCGCCGGCAAGCTGCTTGCCCACGGCGGCTACGCGTTTGATCTCGCGACGGAAGGTGCGCTCGTCCAGCACCGGACGCACCAGTCGCAACAATGCCCGCAGGCGCTTGAGACAGCGGCGCGCGTCGTGGATGGCGGTGGCGATGTCGTCGTTTCGTACGAGACGCGCCTCCGCGATGTCGACCTGCTCGAGACCAATACGGCTCACGCCGCTCGCCAACGGCTCCTGCAACTTGAAGCGGTAGGTCATTTACCACCAACGCCGGTCGGCGACCATGAAACCGGATCGCCGGTCAAAGAGCTCCAGCACCCACCCAACCGTAGCAGGCGACTTTGTCACAATCCGCACGCCGTGCACTTGCCAAGAGCAGGATCGCTTCGGATTGCATGACCTTGCCCGGATCGAGACGTGGCGGCCGAAGCGTGAATCCTGCTCTAATCATAGGCTCGAGAGCAAGATTTCACGTTCCATGATCGAACCCAAGCGCCTCGATCAGAAACGATCTTGCTCTAGGAAACTCGAGGGCTGGGTTGCCTTGCCCATGCAAGCCATTGGCGAACGCGTGCCTCCGGGTCGGCGCTGGTCAAGAAATCGGTAATTGCGGCAACGCTGTCGGCGCCGGCCCCGATCACGCCCTCGGCTCGCTCAGGCGTGATGCCGCCGATGGCCACGAGGGGCAGTGCGCCGATGCACGCTTTCCACTCTCTGACGCGCTCGAGGCCCTGCGGTGCCCATTTCATGACCTTCAGCTTGGTCTCGTAGATGGGTCCCAGTGCCACATAGTCCGGCCGCACCGCCAGGGCCGTTGCCAGCTCCTCGTGGCTGTGGGTGCTGATGCCGAGGCGCACGTTCTGGGCCTTCAGCGCCGTCACGTCGGCTTCCGCCAGGTCTTCCTGTCCCAGGTGCACAAAGTCAGCACCGAGGTCGATGGCCGCGCGCCAGTAGTCGTTGACGATGAGCTGGCAGCCGTGCCGCGCGCACACCTCGAGGCTTGCTGCGATCTCGCGGCGAACGACGTCGGAGGGAACATCCTTGAGGCGGAGCTGGATGGTCTTGACCCCGAGGGGAACCAGCCTCTCGAGCCAGGCCAAACCGGGTACGATCGGGTAGAAGACATCGAGGCCGCGGCGCGGACTCGTCATTGCAGCTTGTCCAAGTCGAAGAAGGGCGTACCGGCCACTGGCGTGGACGGCGTCGCCATGTCGCGCATCGGCATCAGCCCCGCCTCGTAGGCCAGCCGGCCCGCTCCGATCGCGTCCGCGAAGGCACGCGCCATGCGCACCGGGTCGGTTGCGGTCGCCACCGCGGTGTTGAGCAACACGGCATCGTAGCCCATCTCCATGGCCTCGGCCGCTTGCGATGGTGCACCGATGCCCGCATCGATGATGAGCGGCACACCCGGGAAATATTCGCGCATGGTCCTCAGCGCATAGCGATTGGCGAGGCCGCGTCCCGTGCCGATTGGCGCCCCCCAAGGCATCAAGACCTGGCAGCCGGCCGCCATGAGCCGCTCGGCGGCGATCGAGATCCTCCGTGGTGTAAGGGAACACCTTGAAGCCGTCGGCGCTGAGAGCAGCCGCAGCGTCGACCAGACCGAAGAGATCGGGCTGCAGCGTGTCGTCATTGCCGATCACTTCGAGCTTGACCCAGTCCGTACCGAAGAGCTCGCGCGCCATCTGCGCCGTCGTGATCGCCTCCCTAGCGGTGCGGCAGCCGGCGGTGTTGGGCAGCACGCGCACGCCGAGCTCGGTGACCAGATCGAAGAAGCGTCGGCCGTTGCCGGAGCGCGCGGTCTCGCGCCGCAGCGAAACCGTGACGACGCTCGCGCGCGAGGCTTTCACCGCCTGGCTCATGATTTGCGGGGAGGGAAAGCGCGCGGTACCGATGAGCAGTCGCGAGGGTATGTCCGTGCCGTAGACCTTGAGCGGCTCGAAGGTGACCGGCCGGGGTTCATGCGCGTTCATGATCAGCGTTCTATCAGCCACCTTGGCGCGGCGCCACGATCTCGACCTTGTCGCCCTCGGCCAGCAGGGTTGCGCTACGTGCCGGCCTGGGCACGAAGCTGCCATTGACCGCCGTCGCAACCTCGTGCTCGCGGAAGCCCAAGCTGGCGATCAGCTCTGCAAGGGTGCCCGCCCGCGTCTCGGCTCGCTCGCCGTTGACGCAGAGGGCCATGCGGCTGGTGGTATCAGGCTGCATACCTGGTCTCGTGCTCGTGTCCGACTATCTGCGCCGGTTTGGTGTGTGATTCAAGAGCGGGTGGGACGTCGGGCGTAACAATCGGAAGGGAAGCGCGCCGCTGCGCGCAGCGCCTGCGCCAGCCACCCCTGTCGACCTGGCCGCGCGCTGCTTTGCCGTGCAGACCAGACCACGACGCGGGCTGGTCACGCACCGAGGGAAGCAGGCTCGGAGCGTTTCTGAAATCACTAATAAGAAACGGAGTTAGAGATCATTGATCGCCAGTGGACAGGATCAATAAAGTTTTACGCAAATTGTTGGAGAACCCGGAGAAACTTGTAAACATTGTCTGACAATTCCAACCTTATTCTTTACCGGTCGGAAACGATTGCAGGCCTAGGCTGCCTCGAGACGCGCGTAGCCGTTCGGGAGAGCCTTACCATGTTTGCGTCATTGATGCGGCGTGCAGCCAAATCCAGCAAGTCATCGGGCCAGGGGACAGGTGCGAGGCCAGGCGAGCACGCCCGGCTCCTGCAGCGTGTGCATGGCGATCGTTCGGGCAATGTTGCCATGATGTTCGCCCTGCTGGTCATCCCGCTGGTGGCGGCGATCGGCCTGGCCATCGACATGGGCCGCATCTACCACGTGAACATGCATACGCAGGGAGCGCTGGACGCCGCCGCGCTGGCTGCTGGCCGCGTCGCCCAGATCGAGAAAACCAATACCGTGTCGAAGGCCTCCGCGGCAGCTTCGGCGTACTTCGACCAGGCCAAGCCCACGGATGTCGTCACCACCAGCATCGTGTTCGCGCCGAACTCGCAACAGACCGAGTTCACGGTCACTGCGACATCCTGGGTGAAGACGCCGTTCCTGAGCGTCCTCAACCTGATCAACTACAGGGGCTCCGAAGGTGACGCGCCAGGCAGCTGCAAGGGCAACTACTACGCCTGCACCAAGATTGTATCCAAGGCCACAGCGCAGATCTGTCTCAATTGCAGCGACACGGGCGGCGGCAACAGCGACGATGGCACCAACCTCGAGATCTCGATGATGCTGGACGTCACGGGCTCGATGAGCGGCGACAAGATCGAAGACCTGATAGCTGCCGCCAAGGACCTGGTCGACATCGTGGTGTGGGATGACCAGAGCCAGTACACGTCGAGGGTAGCGCTGGCACCGTTCGCTCCGACCGTCAATGTCGGCACCGACTACTTCACCCTGATCACGGGCAAGGCCGACGAGGCAGATCCCGACGGCGACGGCTACAACTATCCGGCAAGCTGCTACAAGAAGAAGGGCAAGCTCAAGGACAGCTGCGAAGGCGACTCCGAATACAAGGTCAAGACGTACGCCAAGTGCGTGGTCGAGCGCACCGGCACGCAGGCAGCCACCGACAAGGCTCCCACTGGGGCAGGGACGTGGCTTACGACGTGGAACGATGCGACAGGCAGCAACTCCACGAGCTGCACGCCGAGCGCCAAGATCGTGCCGCTCACCAAGGACCGCACCACCCTGAAGGGCACGATCGACGGCTTCAAGGCCAGCGGATCGACTGCCGGCCAGATCGGGACCGCCTTCGCCTGGTACCTGCTGTCACCCAACTGGAGCAACGTGTGGCCGGCTTCGAGCAAGCCCGCCAACTACGGGACCCCCAAGGTGAAGAAGATCGCGATCCTGATGACGGACGGCGAGTACAACACCCTGCTGGGCAAGCAGTACAGCGACGGCAGCGCGCAAGCCACCACAGCATTGGCCAACGCGCTGGCGCTCTGCACAGCCATGAAAAAGAACACCCTGTCGAGCGATCCCAATATCGAGATCTACACGGTCGGTTTTCAGCTCGACACCACCGCGTCCAAGACGATGCTGAAGAGCTGCGCGACGAAGGCGGATCACTACTACGAGACGTCGACTGGCGACGGGCTCAAGAGCGCCTTCCGCGACATCGCCCTGAAGATCTCGAAGCTGCGGCTGACGAACTGATCAGACGACATCGGAAAAATCAGCGGGGGAAGCGATGGGGCGCCGGCAACGGCGCCCCATTTGCGGTCGCTCAGTGCTCCTCGCCGAACCCGGACTCCACGAGCGCCACCAGGGCCTCGATGGCCTCCGGGCCTTCCGGACCTTCGGCTTCCAGCACAATGACGGTCCCCGGGCCGGCGGCCAGCGCCATCAGGCTCATGATCGAGGTGCCGCCGACCGTGCGGTCATCGCGTGTCACGCGCACGGTCGCCTCGAAGGCCTCGGCGCACTTGACGAACTTGGCCGACGCACGTGCGTGCAGGCCCTTGCGATTGCGAATGGTCACCCGCGCGCACGGCCTCTTCTCGCTCTCCAGCATAGAAGCCTTCCCGCCGATCAGGCCTCGCCCGACAGAAGCTGGCTGGCAATGCTGATGTATTTGCGCCCTGCTTCCTTGGCCGCCGCAGTCGCATCCGACAGGGTCGCTTCGCCACGCACGCTCGCAAGCTTGATCAGCATCGGCAGGTTAATTCCGGCCAAGACTTCGGCGCCTGTTTCCTCCATCACGGAAATCGCAAGATTGGAAGGCGTGCCACCGAACATATCGGTGAGCACGACCACCCCTTTGCC
Organism: uncultured Alphaproteobacteria bacterium; assembly: GCA_963827545.1. Taxonomy (GTDB): domain Bacteria; phylum Pseudomonadota; class Alphaproteobacteria; order Rhizobiales; family Hyphomicrobiaceae; genus AWTP1-13. The sequence goes on along the minus strand of CAWHBI010000034.1, from coordinate 97,348 downwards.
GGCGTCCACACGGCGAACGGCGTCGATCAACTCCATGCGCCGAGCCTCCACATCGTCATCCGGACCAATGGAGAACGGCTCCAGGTGCTCTTGCGGCCCGACAACATGCTCGAGCGCGGCGCGAAATTCCCCGGCAAGGCCGCCATGGGCGACGATCACGACGCCGATCATGTGAATTTGCGGTTCCTCTTCGGCAGGCACTTCCGCCTGCGTCTTGCCCCAAGACGGCGGCGGATCGCCCAAGGGAGCGCATGATGGTTCAGGGCGAGTGCGCGAGGCAAGGGGAAAGACGCCGCAATTCGCACCGGTGTTGCGCTCAGGTTCGGCCCGCGTGCGCAAGGGCCAGGGCCAGCTTTATGGGAGCAGAACCCTCCAGGGGCACCAATTGCAGCAGGGGTAGGTCGATGCCGAGAAGCTGCACTTTGCTCTCCTGTTCCGGCAGGCGTTCTATCCCGCCAGGATCGACAAGGTCGACCACCAGAACGAGCTCCAACTCGGCGATCGACTTTACGCCCATGATCCCGAGGCCACGTACCTCGATCTTGCCTTGAATGCTCTCCGGCGCGGCGGCTAGAAGGCGATCGCCGTCGCGGGACAGGCTGACCTGGTCGTCGGCAATCAGAACTGGGGCCTCCAGGGCTGCTGGGCCGCGCCTTGCCAGGAACAGAAAGCGCAGGGCGAGATCGGACTTGCCGCAGCCCGACGGGCCGCGCAGCAACGCTGCGCGCCTGCCGAGCGCAACGCAGGTGCCATGAACGAGCTCAGCCCCTTCGAGCAAGCTGCTGCGCTCCCTTGGGGCTTGATGCATCCGCCGCAGGCAGGCACACCGTGAAACGCGTCCCGGCGACGCCATGTCCGCGGCGCCCCTTGAGGGCGGGGTGATCGTCATAGGTTCTCGGTGGAGCATCCTCGACGATCATGCGGTTGCTCGCCTGAATTTGCCCGCCGTAGGCGTTGACGATGTCGCGGGAGATGCTCAGGCCGAGCCCGGAGTTCTTTCCGATCGTGCTGTCTGACTGAGGTCGATCGGAGTAGAAGCGCTCGAAGATGTCGCTCAGCTTGTCGGGCGGGATGCCTGGACCTTCGTCGTCCACCACCACCTCAACCTCGCTGTCGACGCGACGCGCGCTCACCGTAATGACGCCGCCTTCAGGCGAGAAGGAGATGGCGTTGTCGAGCAGATTCGTGATGACGCGCCCCAGCCGGGCCTCGTGACCCATGACGACGAAGGCGTCAGGATTGAGCGGCGTCTCCTGGATGGCGAGCGCCAGCTTGCGGGTGTCGGTACTGAAGCGATCCTGGAATATCGCCGTGACGCCGCGCAGTACCTCGCGGATGTCCACCGGCTCGGTCTCGCCGTAGGCCAACTCCGCATCGAGCCTGGAGACATTCGAGACGTCGGTGATGAGTTTGTTGAGGCGCGCCAATTCACCCTGGATTTGACGCACGAGCTCTTCCTGCATCTCAGGGGTTTTGGCATAGGCCAGCGACTCTGCGGTGGAGCGTGCGGCGGTGAGCGGGTTTTTCAACTCGTGTGCGACCTCGCGGGCGAAGCGCTCGCTTGCCTCGATGCGTCGGTAGAGGGAGGCGGTCATAGTCCGGAAGGCGCTGCCCAATTGGCCCACCTCGTCTGTGCGGCCGGCGAGGTCGGGCAGCTCCGCGCGGGCGCCGATGCTGCGGCTGACGTTCTCTGCCGCCTCCGAAAGCCTGCGCATGGGACCGACGATCGTGCGGTAGAGGAGAACGGAGGCGATCAATGTCGCCGCCAGTGCCGTCAGAGCCAGCCCCAGAACAAGGTTGCGTTCCTCCTGCAAGACGTCGTCGATGACGCCCGGGCGCGTGGACAGAAGCAGGGCTCCCTGTACGGAGCCTCGGTAGTGGATCGGCGTGGCTACGGAGACGATCTGTTCGCCCTTGTCGGTAACGAGCACCATGGCGGTGGACTGGCCGCCGCTCAGAGCTACGCGCACTTCCGGGTAGGCCTTGCCGTTGGCGCCCTCGATTTCGAGATAGACCGGCATCTGCCGCCGTATCAGCCACGACATGAATCGCGTCCAGCCTGTCCTGATACCGTCTCGGGTCTGGCTTTGCCTGCCGGCTCCTGCAGCATCAGGGTCTGCAACTTGGCCCCGTGCAAGCACACGGTCCGAGTCGTGGATCAGGATTCCGTCCGTCGCATACACGCGGGCGCGGGTGTCACCCGGCAGCAGGCCTTTCAACAGGGGTGCAACCCGGTCCGGCGGTATGGACAGCTGCATGGAGACGAAGTTCTCGTCGCGCAGGAGGCTGCGCGGGCCCTCGATCTCCGGCAGCATGTCCGGGTTGAGGACGATGCGGCCGGTGTCCTTCTCCCGCGTCGCATTGGCGGCGATGGCAGCCGCAATGACTTCACCTTGTGCCCTCAGGCTGTCGCGCTTCGCCTCTATGAGCCAGGCATGGTATTGCCCAAGGTAGAAGATGCCAATGAGCAGGATGGTGAGGCCGATCAGGTTGGCGAAGATGATCCGGCGCAGCAGCGTCTTGGCGACGAGGCGGATCAGCGGCCCGTAGGTCAGGAACTCATAAAGCCCGATGCGCCGCGAGAAAGCACGGGCGTAGACGAGAAGGCGCTGGCCATAGGCGCCGAGCCCCCGGGCCCGACCGGCGACATTCGATATGCTGCGGAGCAGGACCTCCGCTTCGCCCGCGGCAGGCCGCGACCTGTCCGTCTGAATTGCCATCGCTACCCCTGGCTCAGGCTTCCTTGAAGCGGTAGCCCACGCCGTAGAGCGTCTCGATCACATCGAAGCTGTCGTCGACCTGCTTGAATTTCTTGCGCAGCCGCTTGATGTGGCTGTCGATGGTTCGGTCGTCGACGTACACCTGATCGTCATAGGCCGCATCCATCAAGGCATCGCGCGTCTTGACCACGCCGGGGCGCGTAGCGAGGGCCTGCAGGATGAGGAACTCCGTGACCGTCAGCATCACCGGTGCGTTGTCCCAGTGGCACGTATGGCGCTCGGGGTCCAGTTTGAGCTTGCCCCGCTCCAGCACGCGCGCCGCCTCGGCCGCTGCCCCGGCCGCATCCTTCGGCTGGAAGCGCCGCAGCACCGCCTTGACGCGCTCCACCACCAGGCGCTGGGAAAACGGCTTGGTTATATAGTCGTCCGCACCCATCTTGAGGCCGAACAGCTCATCGATCTCCTCGTCCTTGGAGGTGAGGAAGATCACTGGCATATCGGTCTGCTGGCGCAGGCGCCGCAGCAGCTCCATGCCGTCCATGCGCGGCATCTTGATATCCAGGATTGCCAGGTCTGCCGGCTCCTCGGCCAGCGCTTCGAGCGCTGCGGCACCGTCATTATAGGTGCGCACCTTATAGCCTTCGGCCTCCAGGGCGATGCCGAGGGACGTCAGGATATTGCGCTCGTCATCGACCAGAACAATCGTGCTTTTCTCTTTCATCGGCTTGGCATCCTGGCCCATTTGTCAACGGAACCGCGCTTTATGGCGCCGCCATGCGTAAATTGTGGCATGTCGGCAGGGCCTGCGCATAATGTTATCTGACAGCCCAACCCCACAACAGCGGCCGCAACCCCCATGTCTGTTGACAATTCTGCGCCTGCCCCTGGCTCTGCTTCAGCCGCCGACGCCGCGCGTCGTCTGGTAAGGACTGCGCTCAAAGGGTCGCTTGGCACGCTCGACCGCAGTTCCGGGCATCCATACGCCTCCCTGGTATTGTTCGCAACCGAGCCCGATGGCACCCCGATTTTCCTCATCTCGCGGCTCGCCCTGCACACCCGCAACCTGGAGCAGGACGCGCGTGCCAGCGTGCTCATCGACGGCACTGCGGGTCTCGGCGATCCCATGACCGGGGGACGCCTGACGCTGATGGGCCAAGTACGGCGGACCAGCAGCGCCACTGCCCTGCGTCGTTTTCTCGCGCGGCACGCCGGGGCGCAGAGGTACGCTTCACTGCCCGATTTTGGGATGTTCGCGCTCGAGATCGTCAGCGGACACTACATCGGAGGGTTCGGCAAGATTGTCGATCTGACACCAGCACAGGTGCTGACCGATGTTGCTGACGCGCAGGAGCTGATTGCGGCCGAAACTGACATCATCAGTCACATGAACAGCGACCACGCCGACGCGGTCGCCCTCTATGCCACGCAGTTGGCGCAAGACCCGCCTGGAGCATGGCGCATGTCCGGCATCGATCCCACTGGGGCGGATCTGCTGCATTGCAGCAATGCTGTGCGGCTAGAGTTTCCGAGGCGCGTACGCACGCCTGCCGAAGCGCGCACGACCCTGATTGCGCTGGCGCAAGTGGCAAGGTCGCGTCCGGACGCAGGCTCGGGAGCGTGAAACTGGGCAGCCACATGGTTGGCGCTGCATCGCTATCGCGTTGTTGCCGCGTAGCGTTGCGAGCCATGCGACGTTTGGCAGGTTGTACGCGTGACAGTGCGCTTGCATACACCCTGACGAGACAAATTTCGAAGGGAGATCGGTCCGTCTTGGTTCACAAGGACCCCGATATGTGTACACTTTCGCTCCCGCTCCTCCCTCAGCGGCTCGAAAGGTTTCATGCCGTGTCGGCGGCGCGCCGGGATGGCTTGTATGGCGTTTCAGGAATGGCGCGGCTGACACATGACGATTGAATCCTTTCCTTTGAGCGCTCCTGCCAAGGTCAACCACAACACTGGTGACGCCGAACTCATCGAGCAGGCTATTGCCCGAAGCGAAGCATGTTTTGCTGCCGGCGGGGCCCTGGTCGTGGAGACCGGGATCCATACCGGCCGTTCTGTGCAGGACAAGTTCACCGTGCGCGACGTGACGAGCGAGAAGGCCGTCTGGTGGGACAACAACAAGCCGATGACGTCCGAGCACTTCGAGGTGCTGTGGGCCGACTTCCGCGATCACGCCAAATCGCGGGAGTTGTTCGCGCAAGACCTGTTTGCGGGTGCCGACCCCGCACACCGCCTCAACGCCCGCATATTCACCGAATACGCTTGGCACGCGCTGTTCATCCGTCACCTGCTGCGCAAGCCTCAGCCGGGCGAACTGGCGGCATTCAAGCCGGAATTCACGGTCATCAACCTGCCGAGCTTCCGAGCCGACCCGAAACGGCATGGGGTGCGCACCGAAACTGTGATCGCATGCAACTTCGCCAAACGCTTGGTGCTGATCGGCGGCACGTCGTACGCCGGCGAGACCAAGAAGTCGGTGTTCACCTATCTCAACTACGTCATGCCCGAGAAGGGCGTGATGCCGATGCACTGCTCCGCCAACGTGGGCCCTGGCGGAGACTCGGCGATCTTTTTCGGGCTGTCGGGCACTGGCAAGACGACGTTGTCGGCCGATCCCAAGCGCACGCTGCTGGGCGATGACGAGCACGGCTGGTCGAGCGACGGCGTATTCAATTTCGAGGGCGGCTGCTACGCCAAGACCATCCGTCTCTCTCGAGAGGCCGAGCCCGAGATCTGGGCGGCCACGAACCGCTTCGGCACCGTGCTGGAGAACGTGATCCTCGAGCCCGGCACGCGTGAACCCGATTTCGACGACAGCCGGCTCACTGAGAACACGCGCTCAGCCTACCCGCTCGATTTCATCTCCAACGCCAGCAAGACTGGGACGGCCGGACATCCCAGGAACATCGTGATGCTGACGGCCGATGCCTTCGGCATCCTGCCGCCCATCGCCAAGCTCTCCCCCAGCCAGGCCATGTACCACTTTCTGTCCGGCTACACCGCCAAGGTTGCCGGCACTGAGAAGGGCTTGGGCAAGGAGCCACTAGCCACCTTCTCCACCTGCTTCGGTGCCCCTTTCATGCCCCGGCACCCGAGCGTCTACGGCAACATGCTGCGCGCCCTGATCGCCCGGCATGGCGTCGACTGCTGGCTGGTCAATACCGGGTGGACCGGCGGCAAATACGGCACCGGCCGGCGCATGCCGATCAAGGCGACGCGAGCGCTGCTCGATGCGGCGCTCGCCGGGGGCCTCAAGGCACAGCCGATGCGCACCGATCCGCTGTTCGGCTTCCAGGTGCCGACTGCCCTGCCGGGCGTGGAGCCGGCCATCCTCAATCCGCGTGAGACCTGGGCCGACAAGGCCGCCTACGACGCTCAGGCGCGCGCCCTCGTCGATATGTTCAAGGCGAACTTCGAGAAGTTCGAGGTGCACGTCGACGAGGACGTAAGGGCGGCCGCACCCGCACTTAGGCAGGCGGCGGAATAGCCTCGCCGGCGCGTGGTTGCCTATTTCCGAAGCGCAGCCCGCAGCGCTGGGGCGGCGAGGGTCGCAGCCAAGCAGTCCCCAGATCGGGCCTCAAGAGCCTGTCGAACCACGCGACCAAGGCAAGACAGGTGTTGATGCCGATTCGTCGCCAGAACATGGGGGGGCAAGCTTAGAGGAAATCGCCCGCCGTCAGCAGCGCCGTGAAGGGGATGCCCGCGCTCCTGAAGGCGTCAGCTGCGCCCTCTTTCCGGTCGACCACGGTGATCACGCGCACGATGACTGCACCTTCCGCCTTGAGCGCCTCGATCGCTTTCAGGGCGGAGCCGCCCGTCGTAGTCACGTCCTCCAAGACGACGATGCGCTTGCCCCCGAGGGTCTCGCCGGGCGCCAGGCCTTCAATGACCTTCCTGGCACCATGCTCCTTGGCGTGCTTCCTGACGAAGAACGCCCGCAGCGGCGAGCCCTTGACCTGGCTCGTCACCGCCACCGCCACCGCCAGCGGCACGGCGCCCATCTCCAGGCCGCCGATCAGGTCGACCTCGGCGCCCCCCAAGGCGTCGAGAATGAGCGTGGCGATCAGGTGCCCGCCCTCGGGATCGAGCATGGTGGGCTTCATGTTGAAGTAGAAATTGGTCGAGCGCCCTGAGACCAGTTTTGTCTCTGTGCCGGCGGAGAACGACCGGCGCTTGACGATCTCGATCAGGCGGCCCCTGGCCGCGCCGGTGTTGCCCATGGATTGGCGCCTCCAGCTGTGCGACTGCGGAGCCTTCGCCCGCCGGCGCAGCCCCTGTCAAGGCGCAGGGCCCGTGCTAAGGAGGGTTGCTCACAGCCAGGACAGCGCCGATGCCCCCGGAGATCGAAAAGCGTTTCGCGCAGGCGGCGTACATTCATCCAACTGCCTGCATTTATGGCAGCGTCGAGATCGGCGAAGGCGCGAGCCTGTGGCCTTACGCCGTCATTCGCGCCGAAAGCAGGGAAGTGCGCATCGGCCGCACCACCAACCTGCAGGACCACGTCATGGTGCACGTGGGCTACCACGCGCCGACCATCGTCGGGGACTACTGCTCGATCACGCACCGGGTCGTACTGCACGGCTGCACGATCGGCGACAACTGCCTGATCGGCATCGGCGCTACCATCATGGAAGGCGCGGTTATCGGCGAGAACTCCATAGTCGCCGGCCACAGCCTCGTTGCAGACAACTCGATCATCCCGCCCAACTCGATTGTCATGGGCACGCCGGCCAAGGTGGTGCGTTCGGTGAACAGCTTCGTCGCCAACCGCGTGAATGCGATGCTGTATCACCACAATGCCCTGGCGTATGCGAGGGGCGAGCATCGAGCCTGGGACGGCCCGCGGTACGAGGCGGAAGCCCATCGCTGGAAGAACCAGGCCGAGCGCGAGTTTGCGGCGAAGTACGGCAAGTGAGGCCGTGACTGGCGTATCTGCATGGCGGGCCGCTTCCGTGATTCCTGGCGGGCGTGCTGCGCCGCATCATTCTCGCGTGTGCGGAATTCCTGCCCTCCGCCCGCCAGATGCAGCCCAATCAGGCGCTGGCTGCGAGCCGTTGCCCCAGTTGAATGATCAACCATATTTGCGCTGCGTGCCGGTCAAGGCTCTTGCAAGGGGGAGGCGACGCAGTCACATAGGCGGCATGGAATTGGCTCGACAGGTTGGGGCGCTGCCCGTGCGCCGTGGGCCCGACGGCTCTTTGCTCGTCCTCCTGGTCACCACGCTGCAGACGCAGCGGTGGGTGATCCCCAAGGGCTGGCCGTGGCCAGAGCAGCAGGACTACGCCGCGGCAGCCGAGGAGGCGCGCGAGGAAGCCGGCGTGCTTGGCGAGGCCGGGACCGCGAGCATTGGCTCCTACACATATGAGAAGCGCCGCCCTTCGGGCCGGCTGCCCGTTCGCGTGGCCGTCTACCTGCTCGAGGTGCGAGAGGAGCTCGACACCTGGCCCGAGTGCGAGCAGCGGCAGCGGGCGTGGTTCACGCTGAGCGACGCGGCAGCGGCCGTGCAGGAACCTGGGCTGAGGGACCTTCTGCTGCAGCTGAAAACCACGGCCGAAGGCGCGGTCTGACGCCAGCGCCGAGCAGGCGGGCTGTGCTGCGGAGGGTTCGCGTGACCTCCAGCGTCGGCGGGCGGGGCCATTCGCGGCGCGGCCGTGTCGCATCCGTCATTGAGCCCTGCTGGCCGGCTTGCTATCCCTTGGCCCGATGCCCAGAAAGAAGCTCTCGATTGCCATCGTAGGCGCCGGCATGGGCGGTCTCGCCGTTGCCGCGACGCTGCGCCGTTTCGGCATGGATGTGGGCGTTTACGAGCAAGCCCCGCGCTTTGCCCGCATCGGCGCCGGCATTCAGATGATGCCGAACGCGATGAAGGTTTTGCGTGAAATCGGCATCGAGCAGCGGTTGCGTCGGACGTCTTTCGCTCCACACTCCCATCTCAACCGCGTATGGAATACAGGCGAGGTCACGCGCGAGCTCCCCATGCCGGAGAGCCTCCACGGCGCGCCGTATCTGTGCATGCATCGCGCCGACCTCCATGATGCGCTGCTCTCGGCGCTGCCGGCCGAGATCATTCATCTCGACAAGAAGCTGGTCGGCCTCGATCAGGCCGCAGGCCGTGTCACCCTGACGTTCGCCGATGGGAGCCGAGAGGTTGCTGATGCCGTGGTCGGTGCGGACGGGGTCCACTCCGCGGTGCGCGATATCGTCATCGGCCCCGACGCGCCCCTTCACAAAGGCCGCATTGCCTATCGCGCGGTCTTTCCGGCGGCCCTCATGAATGGCAGGGATATTGGTCCGTCGCGCACGAAATGGTGGGGCATCGACCGCCACATCGTCATCTACTACACGAACAAGGCCCGCAGCGAGATCTACTTCGTCACCAGCGTACCGGAGCCCGCCGAATGGCTGACGCGCGAGTCGTGGTCGGCCAAAGGCGACGTGAAGGAGCTGCGCAAGGCCTACGAGGGCTTCCACGCCGATGTGCGCGCCGTGCTGGACGCCTGCCCGGACTGCCACAAGTGGGCCATCCTCGAACGCGAGCCCTTGCAACGCTGGAGCGATGGCCGCGTCGTGCTCCTCGGCGATGCCTGCCACCCGATGACGCCTTACATGGCGCAGGGCGCAGCGACGGCGATCGAGGACGCGGCGGTTCTCGCCCGCTGCCTCGACGCTGTCGACGGCGAGGACATCGAGGGCGCGTTTCGGCGCTACGAGGCCCATCGCAAGCCGCGCACCTCGCTTGTTCAAGCAATTTCGAGCGCCAACACGTGGATGAAGGAAGGCAATTCGGACACCGCCTGGCTTTATGGGTACGATGCGTGGAACGCTCCACTGGACGCACCTGCCGCTCCCGCCGCATCTACAACCGATGTGATGAGAGTGTGAGAGAAGCGCAAGGTCCAGCCGACGAGAAGGGAGGGGCACGAATGACGAGGACCACTGCCAGATCGACAACGACAGGTCTGCGGGCGGCAGCGGCATTGACCTGGCTGGCGCTGTGTGCGGTGTCCGTCCCAGCATGGGGGCAAGCGGCCTATCCCAACAAGCCTTTGCGCTTCGTGATCGCGTTCGGCCCCGGCGGCGTTGCCGACACCACCTCGCGGCTGGTTGCCGAGAAGCTCGGCGACAAGCTCGGACAGCGCGTCGTCGTCGAGAACAATCCGGGCGGCGGCGGCATCGCAGCGGCGCGTGCTGTGCTGTCCGCGCCGGCCGACGGCTACACGCTGGCGCTGCTCACCAATGGCACCTCGATCAGCGTCGGGCTCTTCAAGAACCTGACGTTCGACCCGCTCGCCGACTTTGCACCCGTAACGAAGATCGGCCGCTTCGAGTTCTTCTTCGCCGCCAATGCCGGCTCGCCCTATCGCTCGCTGGCCGACACGATCAAGGCGGCGCGCGACAACCCGGGCAAGCTCAATGTCGGCACGGTCAATCCGGGCAGCACCCAGCACCTGTCCGCGCTGCTTCTCAAATCGACTGCCGGCATCGAGTTTCAGTGGGTTCCTTTCCGCAACTCTCCGGACCTGCTCATCGCTCTCATGCGTGGCGATGTCGATGTGGCGATCGAGGCCTACGCGGCGCTCAGGGGTAACTTCGACGATGGCAAGCTGCGGCCGCTCGCGACGTCGGCGCCGACGCGCTCGCCGCTGCTGCCGAACGTTCCCACGGCCAGGGAGGACGGCGCGACTACCTTCGACGTAACGTCATGGAACGGGCTGTTCGTCAAGGCCGGCACCCCAGCCGCCGTGGTTGCGCAGCTCAACGAGGCCATGCGCGCGGTCCTGGCTGACGACGATCTCAAGAAGCGCCTGCTGGAAATGGGAATTGTCGCCGATCCGACCTCCCCCGACGAGCTGACGGCCTTCTTCAAGGCCGACATCGCCAAGTGGGCCGACGTCATCGCCAAGAACAAGATCGAGCAGCGCTAGGCCAACTTGTTCGGTGCCTTGGTTTCAGCTTCCCGGCAGCACCAGCACCTTCGGCTCGCCGGGCAGCGTGGCCTGCGAGACAACGATGGTCGCCTCACTCGCGGTCTCGACGGGGAAGTCGTCGCGGATGCGGTCGAGGAAGCGGTTGAGCGTGTACGGGTTGAAATAGTGCATGGGCAGGATCAGGCGCGCGCGCAGCGTCTTGAGCGTCTCGACCACGCCAGCGACATCCATGGTGTAGCTGCCGTCGACTGCCACCATCACTACGTCGAGCTGGCCGATGTGGGCGATCTGCTGGTCTGTGAGGGTGTGGTGCAGGTGGCCGAGGTGGCCAATGCACATGCCCGCGATCTCGAAGATGAAGATGGAGTTGCCATAGGGGATCGAGCCGCCGCCCCAGTCGCGGATGTTGGTGGCGACGTTGCGCACGCGCACGTCCGCGAGCATCAGATCGTGCTTGGCCGGGCCTCCGTCGGGGTTCCAACCGCGCAGCACGTGCTGGATGCCAGGGTCGGGGAACAGCGAATAATGCGTGGTGTGGGCGCGGTTCATGGTGGCGATATCCGGCACCACGGACGGGCGGATGTAGTCGTTGTAGTCGGTGGCGATTTTCACCGCGCCCGCGCTTTCGATGAGCCAGGTAGCGTGCCCGACGAAGGTGAGGCGGGCCTCCGTTGCCTGCAGCGAGGCCAGCCGCATGACCGCGGGCTGTATCAGGCGCGGGGCCTGCGACACCGCGAGGCAACGGTCTGCCACCTGCGCCATGACTTCCGCCGGACAAAGCCAGACGGCAAGGGCGGCCAACAAAGCGAACAGCAGGCGTGCGGCGGGCATCCAAGACTCCAGCGTTGTCGGCGACATGATAGGGGCCGGCGCCGCCACGCGCCACTCGCGCAGGATCAGGGCAGCTGCAGCAACGCCGGCAGCAGACCCAGTCGCTGCGCCAGATCCTTCAGATCCAACAGCGGCACAGCCAGCAGGAACAGGCTGGCCTCGAGGAACGTGCGCAGCACGAGCCGTGGCCTGATGAGCAGTTCGTCGGTGTCCTGCCAGGCTGAGAAGCGCGGCCAGAAGCGCGGCACCTCGGCGGCATAGGCGGCGAAGGCCTTCCCGAAGGTACCGGCCAGGAAAGCCTCCTCCTGCACCGTCACGAAGGCGAAAACGGCCAGGGCCAGCGCCCCAAAAAGAAGCGCGATGCTAGCGCTGCCCGCAAGCAGCCCGACACCGGTCACACCGATGATGGTGAACACATAGAGCGGATTGCGCACGACGGAATACGGCCCCTTCGTGATCAGCTCGCGCTTCTTGTAGCCGCCGATGTAGAGCGTGCACCACGTGCGCCCCACGATGCACACCAGGATCAGGAGGAAACCGCACCGCTGCAGCAGCACGTGCACACCGGGAGCAGCCGTGCGCCATGCCGAGTCCGCAAGAAGCAGCAGCACCATTCCACCAAGAGCGCCGGCGCGGAGCACGCGCTTGCGCCTGCGCTGGAGCTGCTGCAGGTTGCTTCCAGTAGCTGCGCTGTCCGGGCATTGCGGCATCGAATTCTCATGTCCCACAGGGCCCTTTCCCGTTCAAGCCCGTGCGACGCTGGTCCCATGGGCGTTTGGGCGCAGCCCGAGGGGCTGGAAATATGCCCACCCGATCTCTCAATTCGACCGTCTCTGTGACATAATTGCCCGCAACCTAGGACAATCACGGCTGGGACCTGATTCCGGATAGACCATGACCTGCCGTTCGGCCTCCGGCCACGGATCACGACCATGACCGACCATCCATCTTCGGAACCGCTTGAGATCTGGGCCGAGGGCTCGCCCGATGATAAGGCGGCTCGGCCCCCGAAGGAGCGAAACCGTACGCCCCGCCAGCAACAGCGGGGCCGATGGCTGGCTTTTGTCGGCTACGGCGGGCTCGTGCTCGGCTGCATTGGCTTGGCCGCGCTCGTTTTCCTGCTCGTTGCGGCCCCCGTCGACATCTTGCGCGACCGGCTCATCGAGCAGGTCAAGGCCCGCACAGGCCGCGATCTTGCCGTTGCCGGGCCAGTGTCGCTCTCGGTCTTTCCCCGACTGGCCGTGTCCCTGAGCGACGTCTCATTGTCCGCGCCCGACGGCGGGGAGGGAGCACCGACGCTCGTCGTCCCGTCCCTCGAGGTCGAGCTGCGCGTCTGGTCGTTGCTGGCGTGGAAGCTTGCCGCGAAGCGCGTGACGCTGCACCGGCCGACGATCGAGCTCAGCGTCGATGCCCAGGGCCGCCGAAGCTGGGAAGCCACCCGCGTCGGGGCGCGAGAGCCGGGTTCTACCGCGGCCGATGCGGCCCACTCCGACCAGGGGGCGGCGGCACCTGCGCGGCCTCCGGCAGGAGCAGGCTCCGAGGCTGCGCTGGCGCGGCTCGGCAGCCTTCGCATGACCGATGCCACGATCCGCTACCACGACGAAAGAGCGGGGTCCCATCACGAGGTCAAGTCGCTCGATCTCGCCGTCACAGCCAACGACAGCACCGGACGCCTGGAGATCAACGGCACGCTGGCCTGGCACGGGGCGCCCATGAGCTTTGCGGCAACGGTGTCGCCGCTCCAGGCACTCCTCGAGGACCAACCCGCAGAGCTTCATCTCAAGATCACCGGCGCGCCGTTCGAAGCTGCCTACGAGGGAACCCTGGCACCGGCGGCAGACGTCTTCCTCAACGGTAAGGCCAGCATCAAAGCGCCGTCGGTGCAGGCCCTGCGCCTCGGTAAGGCCCTGCCGGGGGGGCCAGATGGCGGCGCCCTGGCCGTTTCGATGCAAGTAGCCGCAAGCCGTGGCCAAGTGACGGTCTCGCAGCTCGAGGGAACCCTGGGCGACGGCACGTTGGCCGGCTCGTTGTCAGTCGATACGACGCAGCGCCGGCCCAGCGTCGGCGGCAACCTCACCGTTTCAGAGCTGGATTTCGGCAGCCTGCTGGTGCGGCCCGGCGGCCAAGTACCGGCGGCAGAGCGGGCTGCGGCCGCACCGGCTCAAAAAGAGTCCGCGCCTCCCGCGCCGCTGCCCCCATCGGGCCAGCCCCCCGGCAAATCCGGCTGGAGCGAGGAGCCCATCGATCTGCCGGTGCTCCGCGCTGTCGATGCCAGCCTGGCGCTATCGGTAGGGCGCCTCGTCTACAAGGAGCTGAAAACCGGCCAAGGCAGGCTCTCGGTGGCGTTGAAGAACGGAGTTGCCAAGGTGGCGCTCGAGGAGATCGAGCTCTACGGCGGCCGCGGGCGCGGTGAGCTGACGCTCGACGGCAGCGGCGAGGTGCTCGGCACCGGGGCTAGTCTCAGGCTCCTGGGCGTCTCGGTTTCGCCGCTGCTTGCCGATGCCCTGGGCTTCCGGTGGCTGGACGGCGGGCGCGGCAACATCGCTCTCGCCGTTGCCGGGCAAGGTCTGTCGGAGCGGCAAATCGTCGGGACGTTGAATGGCAAAGTGGACTTGGCCGTTGCCAACGGCGCAGTGACGGGCATCGACGTCGGCAAGATCGTGCGCACGCTGCAGCAGGGCCGGCTGCCGAACCTCGTGCCTGTGCCGGAAGACCGCACCCCCTTCAGCGAGCTTTCCGGCACGTTCGACGTCGCCAACGGCGCGGCCAAAAATCGGGATCTCAGGCTCGTCAGCGCGCATGTGCAGCTCACCGGCGAGGGAACCCTGGATCTGGGCCCTCGCCAGGTCGACTACACTGTGCATGCGAAGATCGTCGGCGGCCCGCCCGCGCAGGGGGCCGTCGTCAACATCGGCAGCGTGGAAATCCCGATCGGCATCGAAGGCCCATGGGACAAGCCCGTCTTCAAGATCAAGGGCCAGGAGCGACTGACCGGCGCCATCAAGCAGATCGGCAAGAACCTCAAATCGCAGGAGGTTCAGGAGGCCATCAAAGGCCTCTTGCGCGGCGACGGCGAGCCCAGTGCGAGACCACGCGAGCTGCTCGAGAAACTCCTCAAGAAGGAGTAGCGCTCGGGCGCGCACGTTCGCACTGGTTTCTCAGCGCAGCACGCATGAGAATTTTTCGTCGCAAGCCCTTATTTACCCTTGCGTGGGGTGACCTTTGGCCTCATATCACGCGTCTCCGTTTGCCCCGCGCATCGATCTCGATTTGTGGGGCAGCGGGTTGGCTGTCTACTGGTTGGGGAGGGGTCCCATGGCTTACACCGACGCCCTCTTCCAATTGGGGATGGACTTGACCCGTTCAAGCACCGCCCAAAAGGAAGATCATGGTCAAAGCGCGCCTCTAGCGCACAACGTCAGGAAAGACTTCTTCATAGAACGCGATGGGGTTCGATGTGCGGGCACCCATCTCATCGTGGATCTGTACGGCGCTAAGCGGCTTGACGATCTCAAGCACATCAAAGAGACGCTGAGGCGGTGCGTGGACGTGGCGGGCGCAACCCTGCTGCACATCCATCTGCATCGCTTTGCGGAGAACGGCGGCGTGTCCGGCGCGGCGGTGCTGGCCGAGGGCCACATCAGCATTCACAGCTGGCCGGACGCGGGCTATGTGGCGCTCGACGCCTTCATGGGTCGCGACGCCAGGCCGGACCTGGCGGTCGAAGCGGTGAAGCAGGCCTTCAGGCCGTCCAGGGTCGTCGTCAAGGAGCACTTGCGTGCCGAGACGGCGCCGCCAGGACGCAACTTGAAGGCGGTGCCCAGGAAGGCGCCGGTGCGCGAGAAGACCAGGCAGGCGGCGTGACGCCCCTGCCTGCCTATCAGACCAAACCGGGGCTTGATCCGGATCTGCTGCGGGGATCGCCCGTGCGGCAGGTCACCCTGTTCTCTCTGAGCGTTCGGAGATCGTGGGTGGCTCAGCCCAGGGCCAGGCCGACGTAGTTCTCGGCCAGAGTCGTTTGCGCCGCTCTGGAACTTGCAAGGTAGGCCAGTTCAGCCATCTGCGCGCGCCGCTCGAAGGAGCTGGCTTCCGGGAAGCGGTGGGTGAGGTTGGTCATCCACCAGGAGAAGCGCTGTGCCTTCCAGACGCGGGCGAGGCAGCGGTCGGAATAGCCGTCGAGCAGAGTCTGCGCTGCCCCGCTTGTAGTAAGCGATGAGCGCCTCGGTGAGGAAGCGCACGTCGGCAACGGCGAGGTTCAGGCCCTTCGCCCCGGTGGGCGGCACGATGTGGGCGGAGTTGCCTGCAAGGAACAGGCGGCCGTAGCGCAAGGGCTCGGCCACGAACGAGCGCAGCGGCGCCACGCTCATCTCCAGCCGCGGCCCGGTTCCGAGCGCCGCCGCGGCGTCGGGCGGGATGCGCCGCTTGAGCTCGGTCCAGAAGCGGTCGTCCGACCAGTCGGCCACATCCTCGTCGGCTGAGACCTGCAGGTAGTAGCGGCTGCGCGTCATGGAGCGCATGGTGCAGAGCGCGAAGCCCCGCTCGTGGTTGGCGTAGATCAGCTCGTGGTTGACGGGCTTCGTGTCAGCGAGGATGCCGAGCCAGCCGAAGGGATAGACCCGCTCGTAGATGCGGATCACCTCCTGCGGGATGGCCTGGCGGCTGACGCCATGGAAGCCGTCGCAGCCGGCGATGAAGTCGCATTCGATCTCGAACGTGTTGCCCCCGTTGTGGTAGCGCAAGCGCGGGCGTTCGTTGGTGAGGCCGTGCAGGCTGACATCCTCGGCCTCGTAGACCACCTCGGTGCCCATGGCCGCGTGAGCGTCCATCAGGTCCTTCTGGATCTCGGCCTGGCCGTAGATGGTCACCACCTTGCCGGAGAGGCCCTTGAGATCGATGCGGTGGCGCCTGCCGTCGAAGGCGAGCTCGACACCCTCGTGGATCAGCCGCTCGCGGGCCAGCCGGTCGCCCACGCCGGCCTCGGTGAGGAGGTCAACCGTTCCTTGCTCCAGCAGCCCGGCACGGATGCGAGCGCGCAGGTATTCGGGCGTGCGCCGCTCCAGGACGACGGTGTCGATGCCGGCAAGGCCGAGGAGCCTGGCCAGGAGCAGCCCCGAGGGGCCCCCACCAACAATGCCGACCTGTGTGCGCATGGGGCTCTGTCTACTGGCCCGGGGACAAAAAGCCAACGCATTCGTCTGCCATCTGCGCGGCCCTTTGCCATCGGAGTAGTGCCCTCGCGCCAGCTATCTTTCAGGCTTAAGAAGGGACCAGCGAGGGGCTGAGCCCTGCAACGCGGCATGAGTTCAGCCATGGCCGGCCCAGAGACGATCGAGACTGGTTACGCGCCCATCAAGGCGTGGGTTGCCGGCGTGCCGGTCGAGGACGCGGCTCGTCGGCAGCTGTTCAACATCGCCGCCCTGCCGTTCATCCATCACCACGTCGCGGTGATGCCGGACGTGCATCTCGGCAAGGGTGCTACCGTCGGCTCGGTCATCGCCACCAGGGCGGCCATCGTGCCGGCCGCCGTCGGCGTCGACATCGGCTGCGGGATGATGGCGGTGCGCACCACGCTGACCGCCAGTGAACTGCCCGACAGCCTCGCCAGGCTGCGGCTCGGCATCGAGGGGGCGGTGCCGCACGGCGGCGTCGGCCTCAAGGGCGGCTGGAAAGAGGGTGTGCCCAACCCGGTCGCCCGCCGCTTCGCCGAGAGCGGCCTCTCCGATGGCCTGAAGGCGCTGGAGGAGAAGCACCCGAAGATCCGCGAGGCGCAGAGCGTCACGCACCTGGGCTCGCTCGGCGGCGGCAACCACTTCATCGAGGTGTGCCTCGACGAGGAGGACCGCGTGTGGGCCATGCTGCACTCGGGCAGCCGCGGCATCGGCAACCGCATCGGCACCTATTTCATCGCCAAGGCCCGCGAGGCCCTCGACAGGCGCCAGCTCACCCGCCCGCTGCCGGACAAGGATCTGGCCTGGCTCGAGGAGGGCGAGCCGCTGTTCGAGGACTACGTGGCGGCCGTCGCCTGGGCGCAGGAGTTCGCCAGCCACAATCGCGAGGTGATGATGGCGGCCGTGCTCCGCGTCATGCGTGAGCAGCTTCCCACGTTCCAGATGCAGAAGCAGGCGATCAACTGCCACCACAACTACGTCGAGCGCGAGAGCCACTTCGGCGAGGCGGTGTGGGTGACGCGCAAGGGCGCGGTCAGGGCCGGCGCTGGCGACCTCGGCATCATTCCGGGGTCCATGGGCGCCAAGTCCTACATCGTGCGCGGCAGGGGCAACGCCGAAAGCTTCTCATCCTGCGCGCACGGCGCGGGACGGAAGATGTCGCGCGGGGAAGCCAAGCGGCGCTTCACACTTGCCGATCACATCGAAGCCACGGCGGCGGTGGAGTGCCGCAAGGACGCCGGCGTGATCGACGAGACACCCATGGCCTACAAGGACATCGACGCGGTGATGGCGGCGCAGACGGACCTCGTCGAGATCGTGCATACGCTGCGGCAGGTGGTGTGCGTGAAGGGGTGAGCGCTTCTCCCTCTCCCCCATCATCTTCGATGGGGAGAGGGTCGGGTGAGGGGCGGCCCCAAGGACCATCCGAGCTTTGCGCCTCTCGCGCCTAGCCCTCTCCCGGACAAGCGGGGAGAGGGACATCACATGCGCAGCCGGTCGACGGGCAGGTCCCAGAACGAGCGGCTGGCTTCGCAATGTGCCTGTCCCTTGTTGAAGCCCATGTCCTTGAGCGCGCCATGGTCCAGACTGAGCAGCCTGCGGCGCTCGGCGCGCACTTCCAGGGCAAGGGCGATCTTGCGTGCCAGGGAAGAAGCCTGTGCTGCGAGGCTCAGCCACGGCCGCGACAGCGCACATGCAACTGAGGAAGACATTGTCCTGCTCCGCTATTTGCAAGGGTTCATACCAAACAGCCAAAGTTTTCACCCGTCATCCCGGAATCCGAGACGCAGTCGAGGATATCCGGGACCTGCCGCGCGCCCATGCCCTGCCGCAGATCCCGGACAGTCTCGGCGACGCCTCGACTTCCGGGATGACGGGTATGTTGATTGGCTCGCCGGTATCAGACTCCTCGCCTCCAACGTCGATGGCTGGAATGATCGGTCGGCGCGAGGGGTCTGACCCTTCTCCAGCGGTCGATCTACCCCTTGCTCTTGCATAACGAAATCGAATATTACTTATGTCTTGCATCACGCTCTCTTATTCAGGAGCAAGCCATGCGCCGTGACATCGATATCGGCCTGCTCAGGGCCTTCGTGGCCGTGGTGGAGACCGGCAGCGTCACGGGCGCGGCCCACCTGCTCAACCTTACGCAGGCCGCCGTCAGCCAGCAGCTGAAGCGCCTGGAGGAGCTGTTCGGCACCGAGTTGTTCGAACGCCACCACAAGCGCCTCAGTGTCCTGCCCAGCGGGGAGCGGCTGATGACGCACGCGCAGCGCCTCATTGCCCTCAACGACGAGGTGTGGGGCACCATGAGCGCACCGGCCTACGAGGGCGAGGTGCGGCTGGGGGTGCCGCACGACATCGTCGGCCCCTATCTGCCGCCGATCCTGAGGCGGTTCGACAAGGCCTGGCCGCGTGTGCGGGTGGCCCTCAGGTGCATGACCACGCCAGAGCTGCTGGATCTGCTGCGCAGCGGCGAGGTCGATCTGACGCTGACCACGGAGCAGCGCTGCCGAGCCAACGGCGAGAGCCTGCTGGAGGATGACCTGGTGTGGACCGGCGCCATCAACGGCACCGCGCACCTGCGCGACCCGCTGCCGCTGTCGGTGGGCGACCGCAACTGCGAGTTCCGGCCGACCATACTGAAGGCGCTGCGCGAGGCGGGGCGCGACTGGCGTCCCGTGTGCGAGGTCAGCAGCATGGAGGCCCTGTTCGCGTCCATCGAGGCTGACGTGGCGGTTGGCGTCTTCCTGCGCGGCACCATCCCCCACTATCTGGAGACGGTGGAACACGAGCGGCTGCCGCCGATGCCGCGGTTCCTCATCAACATGTACCTGCCGCCGGGGCGGCCCAACGAGATCGCCGTGGAGTTGGCCCGCCACATTCGCCAGGAGTTCGCCACGCGCTTGCGCAGGCCCGGCCGGCCGGGGTCGGATAGCAGACTGCGCCGCAAGCCGTCGCCAGCGGTGGCAATGACGGATTGACGGGCATCATGCCCCGGGGCAGCTATCGCCGGGTCGCCGCAAGCAGCCACAGCGCGATCGCGGCCAGAACGAGCGCGAGCGTGCGGCGAATGATGGTGCTGCGGCGCTCGTCCTCGAGCCATGGTCGGGCCGCGCCGGCCAATGCCACGATGCCGCCGTGGACCGCCGTTGCCACCATCACATAGATGACCGACAGCGCAATCGCTTGCCCCATGAGCGGCCGGGACACGTCGAGGAATGTCGGCAGGATTGCGATGTAGAAGATGCCGGCCTTGGGATTGAGCAGGTTGGTGACGAGCCCGCGCACGAAATATTTGGCGTCCTCCGTCTCGACCTCGGCCTTGCCGGGCGACGTCTCCCGCTCGCCGCGCCAGGCTTCCCATGCCAGCCAGAACAGGTAGACCACACCGCACCAGCGCAGCAGCTCGTACAGCCAGCGCGAATTGGCAATGATCGCGGCGAGGCCGAGCGCAGCGGCAAGACCGATCCCCAGCAGACCCAGCGCAACGCCGAGCGTTGCCGCAAAGCCTGCGCGGTGGCCGACGCTCGCACTCAGGATGGCCAGGTACGCCATGTTGGGTCCTGGCGTCAGCTCGATCACCAGGCAGGTGGCGGCAAACGCCAGCAGGGTTTCGAACGAGATGAAGTGCATGGATGGCCCGCCGATATCCCAGCCGCCGCAGCTTACCGGACGCCTCGTCACCTCGGCGCGGCACCCGAGGCGGAACTTGTGCAGCGGCTCAGGCGGCTTGCCCGCTCGCGCCGCTGCCCCTGGACTCCAGGGCAGCGTGCGGTTGGCTCGGCCGATAGGTGTACCTGTGACCGCACGTCCGACAGATCACCTCCCACACGGTGACAACGCGACGCTTGATGTGATCCAGCGGACCACCGCTGGGTTGGCCCAAGACCACGGCCTCACGCTTGGCGCGCCGGATTTCCTCTCTTCCGATCGGCTGACCGCAGGTCAGGCACTTGAAGCGGGCCAGCCTTCGTTCCTCCAGAGACTCGCTGATGGCAGCGACAGGAATAATGATCGGCAGGAGCAGGACGAGCGCCACCGTGCCTCCCGCCACCATGAAGCCAAAGCCGATGCTGTGCAGACGACGCTGCATTGGCGAGAGCTTTTTCCTGCGACGGGCCATGCCTGGGGCCTTTGAAATGACGCACAGGCCTTCCATCTATGGAAGGTTCTTGCTTGCTCCGTGGCCCATCGGCTCTTTACTCCGCCGCCTCGCGAACGGCGACACCTTGCTCGATGTCGAGCTGGAGGATGTCGTTGAAGCGATTGAAGGCGCCGCACAACGCCGCGCGCCAGGTCAGCTCGACGATCTGGGCCTCGGTAAAGTGCTGCTTCAAGCGGGCGAACACCTCGTCGCGCGTGCGGTTCCAATGGTTGGTGACCGCGATCGCGTACTCGACGACGAGCTTGTCGACTGCATCGAGTTCGGGGTGGTCCTGATAGTCGAGCAGCTTCGCCGCGCCTTCCTCCGAGATGCCCTGAACGCTGAGCTTCGGCGCGTGATGGGAGACGCAATAGGTGCACTTGTTGAGGAGCGACACCGTGACCAGGGCAAGCTCGAGGGTGCGCTTGGGCAGCACCGCCTCGTCGGCGAGATCCGTCAGCAGCGCCCACACGTTCTTGAAGATCGGCGGCCGGTGCACCATGGCGCCTGCCTGGTTCTCGAACGCGCCGTAGCCCTGCATCCTCTCCCACAGGGGCCAAAGCTCCTTGGGCAAGTCTTCCTTCGCCTTGATCGATACGCGAGACATAATGTCCCCTCTGTTGCGGTGCTCCATTCTAGCGACGTCCGCGAGAGCATAGAAAGGCCCCATGCCATCCCCGCTCCAGGCCTGGCGCCGGCGCTGGTGGCGCCCCGACCCCGCGGCGCTGGCAGCCTATGCGGGTTTGCGGCCGACGGTGGTCGTGACCGGAGGGTCGGAGGGCATCGGCCGTGCGCTTGCGCGGCGCTTCGCGGCAGCGGGCAACGATGTGATGCTGGTGGCGCGGCGCACCGCGCCCCTGGAGGAGGCCGCAGCGAGCATCCGCGCCGACTTCAAGGTGCAGGCCGCCACCGTCCCCGCCGACGTGACCGCGCCCGGCGCGATTGCCACGATCGAGGCCGCCCTGGCAGCGCGCGGGGCCTACGCCGACGTGCTCGTCAACAGCGCCGGAATGGGGCTCTCCGGCCCGTTCCATGGGCACGCGCCTGAGGACGTGTTGCGGCTGATCGACCTCAACGTGCGAGCCCTGTCGCAACTCACGCGGCACTTTCTGCCTGGCATGCGGGTGCGCGGGCGCGGAGGAATCCTCAACGTGGCCTCGCTGGGCGGCTACGCACCGGGGCCCAACCAGGCGGCCTATTATGCGAGCAAGGCCTACGTGCTCTCGCTGACCGAGGCGATCGCGGCGGAAACGGCGGGCGAGGGCGTGCGCGTGTGCTCGTTGGCGCCTGGGCCCGTCAGCACGGCGTTTCACGCGCGCATGGGGTCCGAGACGGCCATGTACCGCACGCTGGTGCTGCCGGCCTCGGCCGAATCGGTCGCCCGCGCCGGCTATCTCGGCTTTATTTTGGGGCTGCGGGTTGTGATTCCGGGAGTGATTAATCCTTTTCTGGCGCTGGCCATGCGCATCATGCCGCATAGAATCCTGATTCCCATCGTCGGATGGTTGCTGAAGCCACGCGAAGGCGAGCGAAGCGATGCTTGACGTCCAATCTCCCGAAACCGCCGGCGAGGCACGCGCCGTCGGTCAAGTGCCGATCAGCGCGGGCACGAACGGGGCGAAAAAGCCCGTGCTGATCGTGTTGCATCAGGAAAACTCCAACCCCGGCCACGTCGGCCAGTGGTTCGTTCGCCACGGCTACCATCTCGACATCCGCAAGCCGCGCTTCGGCGAGCCGCTGCCCCCGACGCTGGCGCACCACTGCGGCGCCGTGATCTTCGGCGGCCCCATGAGCGCCAACGACAAGGACGACTTCATTCGCGAGGAGATCGAATGGATCGGGGTGGCGCTGAAGGAGAGCGCACCGTTTCTCGGCATCTGCCTCGGGGCGCAGATGCTGGCCATGCACCTGGGCGCCAAGGTCGGCTTCGACCCCGAGGACAAGGCGGAGATAGGGTATTACCCGCTGGCTACGACGGCGGACGGCAGCCGGCTCGGGGCGTTCCCCGGTCACGTCTATCAGTGGCACCGGGAGGGCTATGATCTGGCCAGCGGCGCGCGGCTGCTTGCCACATCAGACGGCGCCTTCCCCAACCAGGCCTTCGCTTACGGCCCCGCCGCGTTCGGCGTTCAATTTCACCCTGAGATCACGTTCGCGCAGGTGCACCGCTGGACCGGCCACAACAATACGCGCATGCAGATGAAAGGTGCTCGCACCCGCGAAGAGCACATCGAGGGCCATGTCACGCACGGGCCCAAGGTGCGCGACTGGCTCGGCAGCTTCCTCGATCGCTGGGCGAGGGCCGAACTCGCGCTGGGCTGAGAGCCTCGTTGGTAAATTGGTAACCGTTCGGCTGTCACATAGGCCCGGCACGCCGCGGATGAAAGTTTCGCGTACCGGGCGTCGACGGCACGGCTGGGCGCACCTCGCGTATCTGGCCGTGCCGGTGGGGGCCTAGAGCAGGATCGCTTCGGACTGAAGCACTCTGCCTCAACTGCAACGTGGCGGCCGAAGCGTGAATCCTGCTCTATGCATAAACGTCGGAGCCAGCAGCACAATTCACGTTCCATGATCGAAGCGAAGCGCTTCGATCAGAAACGATCTTGCTACTTGGTTCAGCCCGCAAACAGGCGCTGCACCAGCCGCCGCGCCAGCACGCCCGCAACCCGCCGCCGGTAATGGCCCGGCGTGAACGTGGTCTTCATCGACATGATCTGATCGCGCACGAGGGCGTCTAGTCCGCTGAGGAACACGATCGTCGAGCGCAGCTCCGCACAGCTCGCGGGTGCCCTCGAGCAGGACGGGGCGCGGGTTGGTGCCGGTGATGGCAACGCGAAGGTCGGCCAAAGCGTCGCCCTCGCGCCGCAGCGCCACCGCCACGCCCGCAACGGGATACTCGATCGAGCGGCGGATGCGGATCTTGTCGTAGGCCTGAGCGCAGGCCGGGCGTCCTCGGGGCGCGCACAGCGGTTACGAACTCGCCGGGCTCGAGGGCAAGATAGTGCTTGCCATCGCCCTCCGAGCCGTCGTGGCGCGCATAGCCGACATAGAGCTGCTGCAATGGCAGGGTGCGCTCGCCTCTCGGCCCAACCAGTTCCACCTCGGCGCCCAGCGTGAGCAGCGCCGGCGCCAGATCGCCGCTGAAAGTGGCAAAGCATACGCCGCGGCTCTTCGGCGCCACGTGGCAAACGTCGCCGGTGGTCTTGAGGCAGTGATTGTTGGCGGAGCGCCACCATTCGCTCTGGTTGTAGAAGATGCAGCGGGTGTCGAGGCAGAGGTTGCCGCCGACGGTGCCCATGTTGCGATGGGTCGGCCCAGCAATGGAGGCGGCCGCCTGCGCCACCACCGGGTAGTGCTCGATAGTGCCCGGATGGTTCGCGACCTCCGCCAGCGTCACGGACGCACCGATTTCGAGCATCCTCGCGTCGGCCTTGATCGAGCGAAGCTCCGCAACTTGGTTCATTTCGATCAGCACGGGCGGCGCGACGATGCCGCGGCGCACGTTGACCACCAGGTCGGTGCCGCCACCTACGAGCTGGGCCTGCGGGTGGGCCTTGCGCGCCGCCAGCACATCCGCCAGCGTCTTGGGGGACAGCAGATCGAACTCGGCCAGCGCCTCCATCAGGCGCCTCCGTTTCGTTTTCCGGTCCTCGTCCGCTCACGCTTCTCGACGGCCGCAAACACCCGGTCTGGCGTCACCGGCAGATCATTGAAGCGCAGGCCAGTGGCGTCGGCGATGGCGTTGGTCAGCGCCGGCAGGAACGCCGCCAGCGAGCCCTCGCCCGCCTCCTTGGCCCCGAACGGCCCGTGCGGGTCGTTGCTCTCGACGATGCCGACTTCGATGGGCGGCGAATCCTGGATGGTCGGCACGCGGTAGTCGAGCATGTTGGCCGTGACCAGCAGGCCGTCGTGGTAGCCGGCCTCCTCGCTCATGGCCTGGCCCATGCCCATCCACACCGAGCCCTGCACCTGGCCCTCGACTGTCAAGCGGTTCAGCGCCTTGCCGCAGTCGTGCGCCACCCACACCTTGTCGACGGTGACCTCGCCGGTCTCCTCGTCGACCGTCACTTCCACGACCTGGGCGGAGTAGCTGTAGCCCATGGTGCCGCCAATGGCGGCGCCGCGATACTTCTTGCCGCCATGCGATTCCGGAATGGTGGAGTAGTTGCCCGTCACGGTGATGGTGCCGTCGTCCTTGAGCGCCTCTGCCACCACGTCCTCGAAGGTGAGCCCCTTGTCCTGCGCGCCCGCACGATAGACCTCGCCGAGGCATTCGATGTCCTGTGGCGCGGCGTCGAGCTTGCGCGCGGCGGCGGCGATCATCAGGGCTTTGAGCTTGTTGGCCGCATCGATGGCCGCGTTGCCGACCAGGAAAGTCACGCGCGAGGAATAGGAGCCGTTGTCCTTCGGCACCACCTCGCTGTCGCCCGACACGATGCGCACGCGGGAAATGTCGAGGCCCATCACCTCGGCAACGGTCTGCACCAGGATGGTGGACGAGCCCTGGCCGATGTCGGCGGCGCCGGTGAGGATGACGATGGAGCCGTCGAAATCGAGTTTCAGCTTCACCGTGGCGTGCGGCTCGCCGGTCCAGTTCACAGGCTTCGACGCGCCGGAAATGTAGTGCGAGCAGGCAAAGCCGAGGCCCTTGCCTTTCAGGCGCCTTGCCCTTGCGCGCCTTCCAGCCGCTCTCGCGCTCCACCCAGTCGATGCACTCGGGCAGCCCGTAGCTGTTCACCATCAGGTCGTTGTCGGTGAATGTGGGCGCTTTCAGGAAGTTCGCGCGGCGCAGCGCCATCGGGTCGAGTTTCATCTCGCCCGCCATCTCGTCGAGCAGGCTCTCGAACGCGAAGCGCACGTCCACCGTGCCGTGACCGCGGAAGGCGCCGCACGGCGGGGTATTGGTCAGCACCCGCTTGCCGATGTACTTGACGTTGTTGAGGTCGTAGATGGCGTAGAGCATGGAGCCCGAGTAGAGGATCGTCACCACGCCGTAGCCCGAGTGCGCGCCGCCGCGCTGGATGCACTCGCACTCAACGGCCGTGATCCTGCCCGCGTTGGAGAGGCCGATCTTCATGCGGATGTCGGTCTCGGGCCGGCCGCGGTGGGTGATGAAGGTGTCCTCGCGGCTGATCACCATGCGCACGGTGCCGCCGACCTTGCGCGCCAGCAGCGCAGCAATCAGCTCCACGTTGAGGCACTCGGTGCGGCAGCCGAAGCCGCCGCCCACGAACGGCTTGACCACGCGGATCTTCGACATGTCCATGTCGAGGATCTGAGACAGCATGAGATGCACGTAGTAGGGCACCTGCGTGCTGGCATGCACCGTCAGCCGGTCGCGCACGGCGTCGTAGTCGGCAACAGCCGCGTGCATCTCCATCTGGTTCTGGCACACCTCAGCGCAGTTGTACGTCGCCTCGCGCACCAGGTCGGCCGCGGCGAACCCCTCGGTCACGTTGCCCAGCTCGAACAGCACGTCGCGCTCGATGTTGCCGGGCTTCTTCTCGTGCAGCTGCACGGCGTCCGGCGCCAGCGCGTCTTGCGCGCGGAAGTAGGCGGGCAGCTCGCGCACCTTCATCCTGATGAGGCGGATGGCCTTGTCGGCCGTGACCTCGTCGATGGCCGCCACCGCCGCCACCGGCTCGCCCTTGTAGCGCACCTTGTCGCGCGCCAGCGCATACTCGTTGCGCGCGATCGGCAGCACGCCGAAGGGCTTGTCGCAATCGGCGCCGGTGACGATGGCCAGCACGCCCGGTAGCTTCAGCGCCTGCGTGACATCCACCTCGATGATCTCGGCATGGGCATAGGGGCTGCGGTAGATGCGCCCGGCAAGCATGCCCGGTGCCACGAAATCGGCGGTGTACTTGGCGCGGCCCGAGACCTTGTCCGGCCCGTCCACCATGGGCACGTAGCCGCCGATGTTGTGCGCAGGCGCGATCTCGTTCATGCGGTGTTCCCGTAGGGCGCAATAAGCGGCAGCGCATTGCGCCGATGCACCCGTTCCCAAGTGCGGCGCAATGCGGCTGTCGCCTTATTGCGCCCTACGACACCATGCTGAAGGGGTCGGCTCCTCACGGGCTCACCGCCTCGCCAGCGGACAGCAGCCGCGAGGCATATTTCACCGCCTCGATGATCTTCACGTAGCCGGTGCAGCGGCAGATGTTGCTGCCCAGTGCCTCGCGGATTTCGTTGTCGGTCGGGCGCGGATTGCGGCGCAGCAGGCCTGCGGAGGCCATGATGAAGCCTGGCGTGCAGTAGCCGCACTGGGAGCCGAGCTTCTCGTGGAAGCCGCGCTGCACGGCCGACAGCGCGCCGCCCTTGCCCAGCGACTCGATGGTGTCGACGCGCTTGCCCCCTGCCGTGGCCGCGAGGGTCAGGCAGGAAAGCACCGGCTTGTCGTCGACCAGCACTGTGCAGGCCCCGCACTCGCCCCCGTCGCAACCAGTCTTGGTGCCGGTCAGGCCGACCGTTTCCCGCACGTAATCGAGCAGCAAGCGGTTGCCGGGCACGGCATCGACCCGTTTTCGCCCATTGAGGGTCAGCTCGATAATCGTTGCCATCGCGGGGCCTTCCTAGAGAACGGCGAGCGGCTTCTGGGGGCCGCAATTGGAATGGTTATAGGGCGAAATGGATGGTCATACCAATCAATTTCGGTTCAGGTCCTTCACGAATGGTGGAGGAGAGAAAGCTGCATTGGCCGCCTGCCACACCTCGGCAGCGCCGCCGATGACCGAGCACAAATCCACGGAATGGCGCCAATCAGATGCTGTACATCCTATACAGGATATCCTAGTATCCTTCGTGACATTCGAGTCCCTTGGCCGGAGACAATCCCAGGCAGGTCAACGGGACGCCATGGTTTGAGTTACGACTATGGCTAGTTGATTCGCGTTGCGTCGTTCCGGACAGGCAGCACATCGCGAGGGCGTCTACCCGATGTCGAAAATGCTTCAGCTGGTCGAGCAAATGCATGTTCGGCTGAACGAAATTGCTGCGAGCGAGCAGGCGCTGCTCAAGGCGTTGAGGGACGCGCTCAATCGCGTCGACGACAAGTTGATGATGGACGTACGCACCATCACGGCCGAGCATGAGACAAAGCGCCGGGCCGTTTTGGACGAGCTGCAAAGCCTGGCTTCCCGCATCGGCGCATTTCCAGTGGGACGCGAGGCGGTGCCCGAGCTCGGATATGTCGAACCAGGGCCTTGGCCGCCGGAAGGCGAGCGCCGGCAGTCGCACCCCCCAGCCCACAGGCGGCCGACGTCCAATAACATCACGGACGAGCTTACCCACTACTTCAGGGCGCGCGCGTCATCTCATTGACGCGAGCCAGGCCAGCGCGGCGCCCTACTTGGCTTGCATGTTGATGGCAGGAATGATCTTGCCCCAGCGGGCCCGGCTAATTGCTGGGCGGCAGGTACAAGCAAATGAGCTTCTCCTGATAGATGCAGGCGTGCATCCTGTTGTCCTTGCTCTCCCTGATCTTGGTCTGCGGGGTTACCGGCTTGGTGCCGAAGCCCGTCGTGACAACCATGACAGGTACCGATTTCGGGTCGCTTGCCACGAATGATACGGCGCTGACCGGCTCACAATCACGGTCCGAGCAGCAATCCGGGTCGTACCACGAATGCGACCGCGCCGGCCTTGCCAGGGCGAAGATAACGAGCAGCACCAACGCAAAAATAATACACCAACCTAGAGGGTCTTTTCGTAAGTCTTGGGGAACCCGCATGGGAGGCCTCGCGCATGATAGCTACCTGCCGCGATATTGCGAGCAGGGGCGCCACACCCGAGGCTTTCCCTAGACATCGGTATGCTACGTGATTCGGCTGCTGATGCAACGGTGGAAGGTGTGCGTCGAACACGACCGGGCCCGCAGCATTGCAAATCGCTCACACTGGTCATTGTGGAGCTAGAACTTCTCCACCCACGGCCGCAGCTCCACCTCGAGACTCCAGGCACTGCGCGGCTGGTTCAGCACGGCCATGTAGGTGTGGGCGATGGCCTCGGGATCGAGGAAGTGGTCGGGCATGTCGCCGGGGCCTTCCTGGCGGCCGCGCCCGGGGTTTCTGACCCCGCCGTCGATTACGAAGTGCGCCACGTGGATGCCTTTGGGCTGCAGCTCGCGCCCAATCGCCTGGGCCAGGCCGCGCAAAGCGAACTTGCCCATCGCAAAGGGCGCTGATTGGGCGTAGCCCTTTACACTGGCCGAGGCGCCGGTGAAGAAAATTGCGCCATCGCCCTGCTTGACCATGCGCCTTGCCGCCTCCTGGGCGACAAGGAAGCCCCCGAAGGCCGACACCTCGATCGACTTTGCCACCTCCTTGGGATCGAGATCGAGGAAGGGACCGCGCGTGCGGTAGCTGGCGTTGTAGAGCACCACATCGAGCCGGCCGAAGGCGCGATCCACTTCGGCGAAGAGCTTGGTGACGCTGCCGGGATCTATCGCATCGGCGGCGATGGTGAGTGCGCCTGTTGCCTTGGCCAGAACGGCAAGCTTGTCGACCCCGCGAGCCGCCAGGGCCACGCGGTAGCCATTGCTGCTGAGCGTGCGGGCGAATGCCGCACTGATACCAGAGCCTGTGCCAACGATCAGTGCGGCCTTGGTCATCCACTCTACTCCTGAAGCAGGGCATCCTTGGACCGCTGATGCAGCGGGCGAGGCGCGTTCATTCAATAGCCGTCAGCGTATATCCAGCCTCGCGCAGCAGCGCGACCAGACCCTGCCGGCCCGGCAAGTGTAGTGCGCCCACCGCCATGAACGTGTTGCCATCCGCCAAATACTCAAGGGCCTTGTCGCGCATGCCAAGGTTGCGCGTGGTGAGCAGGCTCTGCTCGGCGGATTGGAACACCTTGGCCGACACACCCACTTTCTCGGACAGCACCAGCTGCAGCGGCCAGATCGCGCCCAGCTGCCGCTGCAGGTAAAGCTGCACCATGGTCTCGATCAGATCGTCGATGCGATCGTAGAAGCGCACGCCCGATCTCAGCATCTCGACCTGATCGGCCTCCGGCACGCTGGCGAGCGCGCGGAACTGCGATTCCAGCGTCTCCAAGCCCAGCGCCCTGATCCCCCGTCCTTCGGCGTCCTTGGCCAGGTGCGCATCAAGGGGCAGCAGGCCAGCACCGACGCGGCGCTGCTCGCAGCCCGACACCGCAAGCAACAACGTCGCCAGCCACGGGCGGAACTGTCCTGCGGCGACGGCCGGCACACCGTAGCGCGCAAGAATATCGCTCACTTTTGCGAAGTCGTCGGGCCCCAGCAGCTGATCGAGCCGGCGGCCATCGGTGAACATCATGAGCCTGACGAGCTGCGGGGACCCGGCGATGAGCTTCATGAACCCGCCGGGCGAAAGGTCGTCGAGCTCCAGGACGAGCCGGCGCGAGTTGGCCAGCGCTGCCTTGATAGCCGGGGACAGGGCGTTGATGCGCTCATCCGTCAAATGCATCGTGCCGAAGAGATACGAGGGCGCGGTGCCTGCCTTGTCAATGCGCCACAGGATGGCGTTGGCGTTCTCGGTAGCGGCCGCCGCCGCCAGGATGCGCGCGTGCGCCGGCGGATCGTTCGTGCGCAGCTCGTCGAGAACGTTCTTGCCGGTGCAGGCGGGCGCCTGCGCATGGGCTCCAGCGGCCAAGCTGACAAGGATAGCGGCCGCGAAAAGAATTTTTTGGATGCCGGGCAAAGGAGCCAACTCCGGTTGACAGTGACGTCCACTGTACGTCGGCGGGCGTCACCCTGTCGCCGGTTGAAGGAATTGTTGCGCCGAGGCTTCCGCTATCAGCTTTCCATCAGGCCGCACAAACTCCGCCCAGGTCGATATGATCTGGCGCGTCTGCGAGGTGACCCGGGCTTCGATGCCGATTGTCTCCGCCTTGCCGACGCGCAGGAACGTGACCGACAAATTCAAGGTTCGAAACACCATGCCATCCGGCATGCTGGTCATGGCGGCGAAGGTAAGAGCCTGATCCGCCAGTGCAGCGATGTAGCCCCCAAACAAGGAACCGTCGACGTTCAGGAGATCAGCATCCGGCGACCACGTCTTCTTGATCCACCCGGGCCCCCATGAGTCCAGCGTGCCGAGACGCAAGGTCCGCGTCACTGGTGGAAGGGCAGCGTCGCCGCGCACCAGCTGGTCCAGTCGGTCGGTCGCCCAATTCGGCATTCGCCCTCCCTGCCGGCTGGCTGGCACCCGGCGTCGCAGCAGAGTGGCGGAAATGGCATGCGGTGCAAAGGAAGCAATACAATGGCTATGCCCGCGGGTGCGCCCTTTCGTAGACGGCCAGGAGCCGGTCGCGGTCCACTTCCGTGTAGACCTGCGTGGTGGACAGGCTGGCATGGCCCAGGAGCTCCTGGATCTGGCGCAGATCGGCCCCGGCGGAGAGCAGATGCGTGGCAAACGAGTGCCGCAGCGCATGTGGCGTCGCCGTCGCCGGCAGCCCGAGCGCATCGCGCAACCGCTCCATGGCAAGCTGCACGATGCGCGGGCTGAGCGGACCGCCCTTCGCGCCCCGAAACAGAGGACCGTCAGACGCGAGCAGGTAGGGGCACAGCGTGATATAGCGCTGGATCGCGGCCTGGGTGACGGGGAGCACCGGCACCAGCCGCTCCTTGCCGCCCTTGCCGGTGACGCGCAGCACGTCGCGTCCCTCCAGCGGGGCGTCTCGCTGCCTGACCGCCAGGGCCTCTGAGATGCGCAGGCCCGAGCCATAGAGCAACAGCAGCACCGCCGTGTCCCGTGCCCTGACCCAGTCAAGCTCTGCGCCACCCCCGTCATCGACCACGGCCGCCGCCGTTTCGACCGTCAGCGGCCTGGGGATCCGGTGCGGCACCTTCGGCAGCGCCACTTGCAGCAGCGCCCGGTTCCGCGCGAGCTCCTGGGCCTCCAGCCAGCGGAAGAATGTGCGCAGCGCCGACATGCTGCGCGCCAGCGACCGGCCCTCGAACTTCGCGCGGCGCCGCGCCGCCATGAAGGCACGGAAGCGCTTGGCATCGAGGCGCGCGAGGTCGCCAAGGCAAGGCGCATGTCCGAGCTCGGCCTTGAGCCAGGCGAGGAACTGGCGCAGGTCACGCTCATAAGCCTCGAGCGTCTTATCCGCGTGGCCGCGCTCGTGAGCCAGATGCGCCAGCCATGCGCCCACCGCCTCGCGCAAGTCCTCGGCCAGCGGCAAAGCACCGTCGTCGAGGATTTCCGTGAGGGTGGCGCCGCGCATGAGCTTTCCGAACAGAACGTCTTGGCAACATCCGCCGGAAAGAGTTAATGAAAGGTAAACCATCAGCAGTGAAGCAAGATCGTTTCTGATCGAAGCACTTGCTTCGATGATGGGGCGCGAATCTTGCTCTCAAATCCGTGAATTGAGCAGGCTTCACCCTTCGGCCGCCACGTTGCAGCTGAGGCAAAGTGATTCAATCCGAAACGACCCAGCTCTAGCCCGACGCCGCCCGTCGAATTCTTCGGTCGGGCAAGTCCCTCTTCGGATGCCGCACATGTGTCTTGCTTCCGCCGCCATCCTGGCTCATAGACGCCCGCAGCCGGTGCACCCCTCGTCGGGGTGCAACCTCACGATCTGTGGTTTTGCTGCTTGCCCATCTGGGCGGTTTGCCTTCCCCACGTCTGAGTAACGGGCCGAGCGTGCGGCCCAAACTCCGGCGATACTCACGCTTTACTGGGAAAAGGAACTCCCCACATGCGCGTCACAGGTACCGTGAAATTCTTCAACACCGCCAAGGGCTACGGCTTTATTCAGCCCGACGGCGGGGGCAAGGACGTGTTCGTGCACGCCACGGCGCTTGAGCAGGCGGGCATCCGCTCGCTCAATGAGGGTGACAAAGTCACATTC
This sequence comes from uncultured Alphaproteobacteria bacterium, assembly GCA_963827545.1. GTDB lineage: Bacteria > Pseudomonadota > Alphaproteobacteria > Rhizobiales > Hyphomicrobiaceae > AWTP1-13. The sequence goes on along the minus strand of CAWHBI010000034.1, from coordinate 64,716 downwards.
GTTCTGGAGGATGACAGACGCGGACGCGGCAAGCAGGCTGGCCAAATACAGAAAGCCTGACGCCTGCTGCATTCACGAATCGGGTTCCCTGCCGGACCTGACCTTGCCAAGCGCCCTGCCGCAACGGGAGGGCGCTTTCCTGCCTTCCAGTGGAGTGCGTTCGATGCTTATGCCCAGCCAGAGATTCCAGGTCGGCCAGGTGGTTGACTTCAAACCGAGCCGAATGGGCTTTCCAGCGGCAAACCGGGAGTGCACTATCGTGCGCAAGCTTCCGGTGGAAGGTGGCAAGCAGCTTTACCGCATCAAGTGTACGTCGGAAGCTTTCGAGCGGGTGGTCAGCGAGGCACAGCTCGCTGAAAAGGCTGCCTGACAAATCAGCGGCGACGCAGCGGGAGCAGCAGCCGGGTCACACGATCCGCTGTCCGGTCTTCTTCCAGTCATTGAGGAAGAGCTCGAGTCCCTTGTCGGTGAGCGGGTGCTGCACCAGCGCACGCAGCACTGCGGGCGGCACGGTGACCACATCGGCACCGATCATCGCCGCCTGCTTGACATGCATGACATTGCGAATCGACGCTGCAAGGACCTGCGTCTTGAGGTCTGCGTAGTTGTCGTAGATGGTGCGGATCTCGCGAACGAGCTCCATGCCGTCCTGTCCCGCGTCGTCGAGCCGGCCCACGAACGGGGATATGAACGTCGCCCCGGCCTTGGCGGCCATCAGAGCCTGGTTGGCCGAGAAGCACAGCGTCACGTTGACCATGGTGCCGTCGCCGGTAAGGGCACGGCAGGCTTTGAGCCCGTCCCAGGTCAGTGGCACCTTGACCGTTACGTTCTTGGCGATCCTGGCGAGCGCGCGGCCCTCCTTGAGCATGCCCTCGACGTCGGTGGCGGCCACCTCTGCGCTCACCGGTCCAGCCACGGCGGCGCAGATTTCGGCGATGACCTCCTTGAAGTCACGCTTGGCCTTGGCCACCAGCGAAGGATTGGTGGTGACGCCGTCGAGCAGGCCGGTGGCCGCCAGTTCCTTGATCTCGGCGACATCCGCCGTGTCGACGAAGAATTTCATGCGCCTACTCCCATTTTCTCGGCCGGGCCGGGCCGCGAGCGCCGCGCGATTTCCCCTCCCCCTTGTGGGGAGGGGTTAGGGGTGGGGGGAACCACGACGGTTCTGCAATACCCCCCACCCTAGCCCTCCCCCACAAGGGGGGAGGGAATACGGTCGCGATTGAGGCATTCGCCCTTTGTTCGCCTTAGGGAGGCGTAGGCTTATAAGGGTTGCCGATCCGATTCGGCGTTTTAATCCTGGGGCCAAGGTTTGGAAAGCCTGCTCGAAAAGCTCGATGAAGGGCGCCCTGCAGCTGCGCCCAAGGGCCCGCGCGTGCCGGTCCTGCTGCCCGTGGCGCTCGACCAGAGCTACGACTACCTGCTGCCCGTTGACATCCAGGCGCCCCCTGGCGCCTTCGTGCTGGTGCCCTTCGGCCCCCAGACCCGCATCGGCGTGGTCTGGGACGCCCCGTTCGGCGATCCCGGCAAGCCGGTCCCCGACAAGAAGCTCAAGACCGTCATCGCCTGCCTCGCCGACGTGCCGGCTCTGCCGGCGATCTCGCTGCGCTTTGCGGAATGGGTGGCGCGCTACACGCTCTCCCCGCTCGGCATGGTGGTGCGCATGATGATGGGCTCCTCGGCCGTCTTCGAGCCGGTCAAGCCGCGCTTCGGCGTCAGGCTCAACGAAGACGCCGCTGAGCCACCCCGTATGACGCCCGCACGCAAGCGCGCGCTGGAGGTTGCCGGGGACGGCCTGATCCGCGCCAAGAACGCGATCGCGGCAGAGGCGCAATGCTCCACCGGCGTGATCGACGGGCTCGTCGAGGCCGGCACGCTTGTCGAAGTGGCGATCCCCGAGCGGCGCCTTCCCGTGCCAAGCGCCTCCCACACCGAGGTCGAGTTCGGCGATCACCAGGCGCGCGCCGTCCACGCCATGCGCTCGGCGGCCGACGGTGCCTTCTCGGTGACGCTGCTCGACGGCGTCACCGGCTCGGGCAAGACCGAGGTCTATTTCGAGGCCGTGGCGCGCACGCTGGAAAAGGGCGCCCAAGCGCTCATCATGCTGCCGGAGATCGCGCTCACCAGCCAGTTCATGGACCGCTTCACGGCGCGGTTCGGCTGCGCGCCGGTCGAATGGCATTCCGCGCTCTCCTCGCCGGAGCGGGCGCGCGCCTGGCGCGCCGCCGCCACCGGCGAAGCGCGCGTCGTCGTCGGCGCACGCTCGGCGCTGTTCCTGCCCTACAAGGAGCTGGGCCTCATCGTCGTCGACGAGGAGCACGACGGCGGTTTCAAGCAGGAGGACCGCGTGCATTACCAGGCGCGCGACATGGCCGTGGTGCGCGCCAACGTCGGCAGGTTTCCGATCGTTCTGTCGTCGGCCACGCCCTCCATCGAGAGCCACGTCAACGCGCGCACCGGCCGCTACCGCAGTGTCGCGCTCCCAGGGCGCTACTCCGGCGCCGAGCTGCCCGACGTCGTGACCATCGACATGCGCAAGGAGCCGCCCGAAAGGGGCAGGTGGCTTGCCCCGACGCTGGTGGCCGCCGTCACCGAGACTCTCGCCAACAAGCAACAGGCCCTCCTGTTCCTCAACCGCCGCGGCTACGCGCCGCTCACCTTGTGCCGCTCCTGCGGCCATCGCTTCGACTGCCCGCAATGCACGGCCTGGCTGGTGGAGCACCGCTACCGCAACCGGCTCAACTGCCACCACTGCGGCTTTGCGCTGCCGCTTCCCGAGAAGTGCCCGAGCTGCGGAGATCTCGACTCGCTCGTTGCCTGCGGACCTGGCATCGAGCGCATCGCCGAGGAGGTGGGCGAGCGCTTTCCCGAGGCGCGCCTGGCGCTGCTCTCCTCGGATTTGGTGCCGTCGCTCATCGAGATGCGCGAGATCATCAAGACCATCGAAACGGGTGAGGCCGAGATCATCATCGGCACGCAGATGGTGGCCAAGGGCCATCACTTCCCGCAGCTCGCCACCGTCGGCATCGTCGACGGCGATCTGGGGCTCGGCACCGCCGACCCCAGGGCAGCGGAGCGCACCTTCCAGCTGCTGCACCAGGTGACGGGACGGGCGGGGCGCGTGCTGACCTCGGGCCGCGGCTTCGTGCAGACCTACATGCCCGAGCATCCGGTGATGCAGGCCATCATCACCGGCGACCGCGACGCGTTCCTGGAAAACGAGATCCGCCAGCGCCAGGCCGGGCTGCTGCCGCCCTACGGCCGGCTGGCCGCATTGATCATTTCGGCCCGGGACAAGGAGTTGGCCGAGCTGTTCGCCCGCGATGTTGCCCGCCATGCCCCGCCCGCCCAGCGCATCGAGGTGCTGGGCCCCGCCGAGGCGCCGCTCGCCATCATTCGCGGCCGCTATCGCTGGCGCCTGCTGGTCAAGGCCCCGCGCGAGCTCGACATCCAAGCCTACCTGCGTGCCTGGCTCGACACGCTGCCCAAGCCGCCCTCCGATCTGCGGCTCACTATCGACATCGATCCGTACAATTTTCTGTAGTCACCCGCCAACGGATCGCAATGTCGGCTTTGTCCCGAAACCTGAAGGACCGCATGTGTCGGCAATGCTATCCTGCGCGAGCTGAAACCGCAGGCCAGGACTAAGGATGGACGATGGTTGCCAGCGACGGCTTTGCCGAGTTCCTGCGCGAGCAACTCGCTCCGCTTGGCCGCGTCACAACGCGGCGTATGTTCGGCAAGAGCGGCGTGTTCTGCGACGGGCTGATGTTCGGGATGGTGACAGACGACACGCTCTACTTCCGGGTTGATGACCACAACCGGGCGGCTTTCAAGGAAGCCCAGTCCTTTCCGCCCCTCAACTACGAGAAGAAGGGCTGCACCATAGACCTCTCCTTTTGGCGCGCGCCGGAGCGGCTGTTCGACGAACCCGACGAGCTAGTCACGTGGGCGCGAGCAGCGATGGCGGCAGCGCGTCGGGTCGCAGCAAAGAGAGAACGGACAGCGCCAAGGCGAAAATCAAAGCCCCAACCAACGTGACGGTGGAATGGACAGCCGGCTAGTCTAGTCGAGGGATGCAGACGAGGTCCCATCTGGCTGGCTGGTCCTGGCAAGCGCGAATTGCCCGTGCGACATGTCTGCGGGTCGCCGGGGCCCGATGCGGCATTCCATACACAGCCGCACCGGTTGCTGCACTGCGCTGCCCGTGCTATGCGCGCATTTGGCGCCTTAGGGTGCCGGTGGCAGCGCTGCGGGCTTTCTTTTCGGCATGCGGCTGTTGGGTAAAACGCCGCCACCGTTCTCCCAATGTTCCGGGGCGAAAGCTTTCACGTGTCAACCGACGAACCTATGATGGCGAGCATGGCGGGCCGTTACGCCGCCGCGCTGTTTGAGCTTGCCAAGGACGAAAAGCAGCTTCCCCAGGTCGAAACCGATCTGAAGACCTTCCAGGCCATGCTGGACGAGAGCGAGGACTTGCGCCGGCTGGTGCGCAGTCCGGTGATCTCGTCCGAGGACCAGGCCAAGGCCCTCGCAGCCATCCTCGCCAAAGTCGGCGTCTCGGGCCTCACCACCAACTTCTTCAAGCTGATCGCCCGCAACCGCCGCCTGTTCGCGGCCGCCGACATGCTGAAGAACTTCCGCGCGCTGCTGGCTCGTGAGCGTGGAGAGGTCAGCGCCGATGTTGCGAGCGCCCATGCGTTGAGCGCCGAGCAGATGCAGGCACTGAAAGACGCGCTGCGCCTGCAAATTGGCAAGGACGTGCAGATCAACACGCGCGTCGACCCCCATCTTCTGGGCGGCCTCGTCGTCAAGGTCGGCAGCAAGATGATCGACAGCTCGCTCAGGACCAAGCTCAACAATCTTAGAGTTGCGATGAAAGGTATCGGCTGATGGACATCCGCGCCTCAGAGATCTCCTCGATCCTCAAAGAGCAGATCAAGAACTTCGGCAAGGAGGCCGAGGTCTCCGAGATCGGCCAGGTGCTGTCGGTCGGCGACGGCATCGCCCGCGTCTACGGCCTCGACAACGTGCAGGCCGGCGAGATGGTTGAGTTCCCCGGCGGCATTCGCGGCATGGCGCTCAACCTCGAGGCCGACAACGTCGGCGTCGTCATCTTCGGCGACGACCGCGGCATCAAGGAAGGCGACACCGTCAAGCGCACCGGCGCCATCGTCGAGGTGCCGGTGGGCAAGGGCCTGCTGGGCCGCGTGGTCGACGCGCTGGGCAACCCGATCGACGGCAAGGGGCCCATCAAGGCCGACCGGCGCATGCGCGTCGACGTCAAGGCGCCGGGCATCCTGCCGAGGAAGTCGGTGCACGAGCCGATGGCGACGGGGCTCAAGGCGATCGATGCGCTGATCCCCATCGGCCGCGGCCAGCGCGAGCTGATCATCGGCGACCGCCAGACCGGCAAGACCGCGATCATTCTCGACACTTTCCTCAACCAGAAGCCGCTCAACGAGACGGGCGACGAGAAGGTCAAGCTCTACTGCGTTTACGTCGCCATCGGGCAGAAGCGCTCCACCGTGGCACAGTTCGTCAAGGTGCTGGAGGAGCGCGGGGCGCTCCCGTACTCGATCGTCGTCGCTGCCACCGCGTCCGATCCGGCGCCCATGCAGTACCTGGCGCCCTTCACCGGCTGCACCATGGGCGAGTTCTTCCGCGACAACGGCATGCATGCCGTGATCGCTTACGACGATCTCTCCAAGCAGGCCGTTGCCTATCGCCAGATGTCGCTGCTGTTGCGCCGGCCGCCCGGCCGCGAGGCCTATCCCGGCGACGTGTTCTACCTCCACTCGCGCCTGTTGGAGCGTGCCGCCAAGCTCAACGAGGAGCACAAGGCCGGCTCGCTGACTGCGCTGCCCGTGATCGAGACGCAGGCCAACGACGTGTCGGCCTACATCCCGACCAACGTCATCTCCATCACAGACGGCCAGATCTTCCTCGAGACGGACCTGTTCTACCAGGGCATCCGCCCGGCCGTGAACGTCGGCATCTCGGTGTCGCGCGTGGGCTCGGCGGCACAGGTCAAGGCCATGAAGCAGGTGGCCGGCAGGATCAAGGGCGAGCTGGCGCAGTATCGCGAGATGGCGGCGTTCGCGCAGTTCGGCTCCGACCTCGATGCCGTGACGCAGAGGTTGCTGGCCCGCGGCGCACGCCTCACCGAGCTCTTGAAGCAACCGCAGTTTTCCCCGCTCAAGGTCGAGGAGCAGGTGGTGGTGATCTTCGCCGGCACGCGCGGCTATCTCGATCCAATCACCGTGCCCGCGGTGTCCAAGTTCGAGCAGCAGCTTCTGCGGCTTCTGCGCGAGGACCACGCAGACATCCTGGGCGACATCGCCGCGAAGAAGGAAATCGCTGCCGACACGGAAAAAAAGCTGGTCGGCGTTCTCGACAAGTTCTCCAAGGCTTTCGCGGCGTAGAGAGATGCCCAGCCTCAAAGACCTCCGCAACCGCATCACCTCCGTCAAGGCGACGCGCAAAATCACCAAGGCGATGCAGATGGTCGCCGCGGCCAAGCTGCGCCGCGCGCAGGAGGCGGCCACGTCTGCCCGCCCCTATGCCGAGCGCATGGACCTGCTGCTCGGCAATCTCGGCAAGCGCGCCAATCCTGCCAATGCACCGAAGCTCCTGGTCGGTACCGGCAAGGACGACGTGCATCTGCTCATTGTCATGACCGCCGAGCGCGGTCTGTGCGGCGGCTTCAACTCCAATATTGCCAAGCTGGCCAGGGCCGACGCCGTACGCCTGGGCACCGCGGGCAAGTCAGTGAAGATCATCACAGTCGGCCGCAAGGGCGCCGACAACCTGCGCCGCGATTTCGGCAAAAGGATCATCGACCGCGTGGATCTGCGCGGCCAAAAGCAGATCAGTTTCGCCATCGCCGCCGACATCGCCAGGAAGGTGATCACCCTGTTCGAGGCCGGCGAGTTCGACGTGGCAACGCTCTACTTCTCGGAGTTCAAGTCGGTGATGACCCAGAAACCGACCGCGCTGCAGATGATCCCCGCCAAATTGCCGGAAGGCAACGCTGCGGCTGCGACCGGCGCCCAGGCCGCCTACGAGTTCGAGCCGGACGAGAACGAGATCCTGGCCGAGCTTCTGCCGCGCAACATCGCCAGCCAGATCTACCGTGGCCTCCTGGAAAACGCAGCCTCCGAGCAGGGCGCGCGCATGAGCGCCATGGACAGTGCCACCCGCAACGCCGGCGACATGATCGACAAGCTGACGATGCGCTACAACCGCGCGCGCCAGGCCAACATCACCAAGGAACTGATCGAGATCATCTCGGGCGCCGAGGCGCTGTAGGGAAGCACAGATGGTAGACTTGCCGCTCTCACCTAGGTAGGACGACCACAGTGGCAAATCGCGGTTTTGAAGAGACGAAGTCGGCGTATGCGCCCGAAGATCCCCGTCAGCTGGTCGGCCAAATTAGAAGGCTGGGCGAGTACGGGCCTGCGTATGAGATCATGAGTGTGGATGATGCTGGCAATGTCGTCATCGAGGTCATCGAGTTCGGGCGAACAGGTGAAATTCCCGATCGCCGAGGTACTCGAGGATCCAATGGCAGAAACAATCCCATGATCGGATCGCATGTTTGTGCTCGCCTATGATATGTCCGTTGCGGACGTCCAAGCGCGCCACCCGAGAGGATCGAGGCAGGCATATGACGATATCAGGACGACTCTCAGCAAGTATGGCTTCGAGCGTGAACAAGGGAGCGTCTACGTCGCCGGGTCCGAGGACTTGGCCAGCCTCTTCGGTGCGATCGACGCGTTGAGAGCGCTGGAGTGGTTCGGGCCTAGTACCCGGAATCACCAGTCTCTGCGTCGGGCACGATCATGTTAAGCGACGCTGGCGACTCGATGTTTCATGATCGGCCCTGCGTCACTCACTTCTGATGTTGGGTACTAGTGTGAAGAACATACGCGCGTTTCGGATGGAGCAGGGATCGGACCTCACGCCGATCGTGAAGGGACAGCAATGATCGAGATGTCCTCCGTCACCGGGGCGCATTGAACAATCGAACCACTCTCAGGCTCCGCCCGACGCACGGCAGAGCCAACACAAGAGACCGCAGTGCGAGGAAGTAGGAGCAATGGCTACCAACAAAGTAGGTCGCATTCGCCAGGTGATGGGCGCCGTCGTCGACGTGCAGTTCGACGGTCACCTGCCGGAGATCCTGAACGCACTCGAGACCAAGAACCAGGGGGCGCGGCTGGTGCTGGAGGTGGCACAGCATCTGGGTGAGAACTCGGTGCGCACCGTCGCCATGGACTCCACCGAAGGCCTCACGCGCGGACAGGAGGTGACCGACACGGGCAACGCCATCGCGGTGCCCGTCGGCGACGAGACGCTGGGGCGTATCATGAACGTCATCGGCGATCCCGTGGACGAGGCCGGTCCCATCAAGACCGCGGCCAAGCGCGCGATCCACCAGCCTGCCCCGGCATTCATCGAGCAGTCGACGGAAGCGCAGATCCTCGTGACCGGCATCAAGGTCGTGGACCTGCTGGCGCCCTATGCCAAGGGCGGCAAGATCGGCCTGTTCGGCGGCGCCGGCGTAGGCAAGACCGTGCTGATCATGGAGCTCATCAACAACGTGGCCAAGGCGCACGGCGGCTACTCGGTGTTCGCCGGCGTCGGCGAGCGCACGCGCGAGGGCAACGATCTCTACCACGAGATGATCGAGTCCAAGGTCAACATCGACCCGAAGAAGGCCGGCAGCGCCAAGGGGTCGAAGTGCGCCCTCGTCTACGGCCAGATGAACGAGCCGCCCGGAGCGCGCGCGCGTGTCGGCCTATCAGGGCTCACGGTGGCCGAGCACTTCCGCGACCAGGGCCAGGACGTGCTGTTCTTCGTCGACAACATCTTCCGCTTCACGCAGGCCGGCTCGGAAGTGTCGGCGTTGCTCGGCCGCATTCCCTCCGCCGTCGGCTATCAGCCGACGCTCGCCACCGACATGGGTGCCCTGCAGGAGCGCATCACCACGACACAGAAGGGGTCCATCACCTCGGTGCAGGCCATCTACGTGCCGGCCGACGACCTGACCGACCCAGCCCCCGCCACCTCCTTCGCGCACCTCGACGCCACCACCGTGCTGTCGCGCGACATCGCCGCCAAGGGCATCTATCCGGCGGTGGACCCCTTGGATTCCACCTCGCGCATGCTACAGCCGAACATCGTGGGCGAGGATCACTATCAGGTCGCGCGCCAGGTGCAGCAGATCCTCCAGCGCTACAAGGCGCTGCAGGACATCATAGCCATCCTCGGCATGGACGAGCTCTCCGAGGAGGACAAGCTGACGGTGGCACGTGCGCGCAAGATCGAGCGCTTCCTGAGCCAGCCGTTCCATGTTGCCGAGGTGTTCACCGGCTCGCCCGGCAAGCTCGTGAACCTCGCCGACACCATCAAAGGCTTCAAGGGTTTGTGCGCCGGCGACTACGACCATCTGCCGGAGCAGGCGTTCTACATGGTCGGCACTATGGAAGAGGCGGTCGCCAAGGCCGAGCAGTTGGCCGAGGCGGCATAATGCGAGAGGGGAACAGGGTACTATGCCAGCAGACAACGCAAGCGCGCAGTTCGGCAATTGTTGTGAGGGTCTCAAGGACGCGCTGACGAGCAGCGAGTTCGAGCCGCTGATCGCCGTGGACGAGTCCGGCGTGCTCTACATGTCGGTCGGGCTGCTCGATGCGCAGGGCGAGGAAGAGCCCAACATGGTCGACCATCCGATGTACTTCTGCCCCTTCTGCGGCACCAAGCTGCAGACGGAAGAAGAGGTGGAAGCCAAGAGCGCAGCCTGAGGTCATTTGAGGTCGGGTCGGTGCAAATCGCGCGCCGGTAAATCAGCGGATCAGAATCGATGGCAGGCACGTTCAAGTTCGAGCTGGTGACGCCCGAGCGCATGGTGGTCTCACAGGACGCGAGCCAGGTGGTCGTGCCCGGCGTCGAGGGCGAGTTCACCGTGCTGCCGGGCCACGCGCCTGTCATCTCCGCACTTCGCCCCGGCGTGGTGGACGCCACGCTGGGGGATGCGGCCAAGTCGCGCTTCTTCGTCAAGGGCGGCTTTGCCGAGGTCGATGCGGACCGGCTGATCGTACTGGCGGAGCGTGCCCTGGATGCCGAGACCATGGGCGCTGCAGAAATCGCCGCCGAGCTTCAGGTTGCAGAGACCGAGCTGGCCTCCGCCGCTACCGACTCCGCCAGGCTCGCCGCCGCCTCCGCCGTGGATCGCCTCAAGGCGCTGCGCCGGTAGGCTGGCAAGCGCCCACGCTATTCCCAGATCGCGCGGTGCGCCGGCAGAGTCATCTCAAGGGTGCGGTTTGGCCAGCCGCGCAAATTCCCGCACGACCTGCTCGTAGACCGAGCGCTTGAACGGCACGATCAGGCCGATGAGCTCGTCGATGCCAGCCCAGCGCCACGCGTCGAACTCCGGCTTGTGTCCGGGTCGCTCCAGCGCCACCTCGTCGTCGCGGCCCGCGAAGCGCATGACGAACCATTTCTGCTTCTGGCCGCGATAGCGCCCGCCCCAGGCCTTCGGCCGCAGGTCTGGGGGCAGGTCATAGGTGTACCAGCCCGGGCTCTCAGCGATGATCTCGACGGAGCGGATGCCGGTCTCCTCATGGAGCTCGCGCAGGGCCGCCTTGGCCGGATCCTCGGTCTCGTCGATGCCGCCTTGGGGCATCTGCCACCAGGCGCCAGGGCCCTCGGGCTCGCCGGGCGCATCGTGCCGCCGCCCGATCCAGACTTGCCCGGCTCGGTTCAGGACCATGATGCCTACGCAGGGGCGATAGGCCAGCTGCTCCGGTGCCATCGTCTGTTACTCCCGGTTCAGCGCCTGTGAGTTACCAAAAAAAGCTTGGGCGCCACAGGGGCGCCCAAGCTCCTTCCCATGCAGGGCGCATTACTTCTGCTTGGCTGGCGCCTTGGGCGCAGGAACATCGGCCTGCGCAGGCTGCTGGGTCGGCAGCAGCGGGAGCGGCTCGCCACGCAGCATCTTGAGCGCGTACTGCAGCTGCGTGTCCTTCTCCGCCTCTCTCGGAACGTAGCTCGATGAGCCGGTGTTCTCGCGGCCATCCTTGGAGTTGTTCTTCAGGTGGCCCCTCAGGCCGGCCTCACTGGGCGAGCGCTGCTGCCCTTTGGTCTGCATCTCCGGCGGCAGCTCCTGCTCCACGATCGTATCGGGCTCGATGCCCTTGGCCTGGATGGAGCGCCCAGACGGCGTGTAGTAGCGTGCGGTGGTCAGGCGGATCGCGCCGTTGGCACCCAGCGGAATGATGGTCTGCACCGATCCCTTGCCGAACGAGCGCGTGCCGATGACGATGGCGCGCTTGTGATCCTGCAGCGCTCCCGCGACGATCTCCGAGGCCGATGCGGAGCCGCCGTTGATGAGCACGACGACGGGCTTGCCGTCGGCGATGTCGCCGGGCCGCGCGTTGGCGCGCTGGGTCTCCTCCAGGCCCCGCCCCTTCGTCAGGACGATGCTGCCCTTGTCGAGAAAGTCGTCGGATATGGCGATCGCCTGGTCGAGCAGCCCGCCGGGATTGTTCCGCAGATCGATGATGAAGCCTCTCGCCGGCTTGCCGAGCGATTTTTTGAGCGCGTCGACCTGCTTTATCAGGTTGGCGTGCGTCTGCTCGTTGAAGGTCGAGACCTTGACGTAAACGATATCGCCCTCGAGCCGTGCCCTGACCGCATTGATGCGGATCACGTCGCGCACGATGCGCACGTCGAAGGGATCATCCTTACCCCTGCGAACGATGGTGAGCACGATCGGGGTGTTGACCGGCCCACGCATCTTCTCGACGGCCTGCTCGAGCGTGAGGCCGACGATCTGCTCGCTGTCCAGATGCGTGATCAGGTCGTTGGCCTGAAGTCCGGCCTTGGCTGCCGGCGTATCGTCGATGGGCGAGACCACCTTGACGACGCCGTTCTCCATGGTGACCTCGATGCCGAGCCCGCCGAACTCGCCCTTGGTCTGCACCTGCATATCGCGGAAATTCTTGGGGTTCAGGTAGGCGGAGTGCGGGTCGAGCGCCGAGAGCATGCCGTTGATCGCGGCATCGATCAGCAAACTGTCGTCCGGCTTCTCGACGTAGTCGGTGCGCACACGCTCCAGCACGTCGCCGAAGAGATCGAGCTGCTTGTAGATCTCGGAGTTCGACGAGGTCGCGGAATAGGTCCGGCTCACGTTGAATACGGTCGTGGCACCGGCAAGGCCGGCCATGATCATGAATGCCCAGAACGCGAAGTCGGATTTGCGCGTCATCCTTGCACCTTTCGAGAACCATCCGACCACCATGGGTCGGGATCTGTTGGTCGTCCGTCTTTTCTCAGCTCGATGTACAGCACAGGACCATTGTCCTGAGCCTTCGCCTGCACCGATTTCGCGGCTGCCGCCATGACGCCCACCGGCTCGCCGATGAGCACGAATTGGCCGGTTTGCACGTCAATCTGGGATAATCCTGCCAGCAGAATATGATAGCCGCCGCCGCCGTTGATGATCAAGAGCTGGCCGTAGGTGCGGAACTCGCCAGCATAGACGATCCAGCCGTCGCAAGGCGATACCACTTGGCCCCCATGGCGCGTCTGGATGACGAGGCCCTTGGACTGGCTGCCGTACTGCGTCTTGTCGCCGAACATCAAGATGCGGCGGCCCTGTGCGGGCAACTGCAGCAGACCCTTGGCGCGAGAAAACGGGATGTCGGGCTTGATGCGACCCGGAGCCAGCATCGCCAGGCGCTCCCCGCTGGGGGCCAGCACGGCGGCAGCTGCGCGCTCTCCGTCCTTGGGCGGCGGTGCCTGTTGGTCCGCTGCAGCAATTTCCTGCTCGTACGTGCCAAGCCCTGTGCGCGAGGCCACCTCCTTGTCGAGCCGGGTGATCAGGTCGCTCAGCTCCTCCACGTTCTTGGTGATCTTTGCCGCCGCGTCGCGCACGCTGTCGAGCTCGGCCTGGCGTTCCGAGAGCGACTGCCGTTTCGTCTCCTGCAGCGCCCCCAGCCGTGTGCGGGCCTCGTTGAGCCGCGCCGTCTCCGATTTCAGCTTTTCGCCCTCGGTGCGGATGCTCCCCATGACGCGGGCGAGGTCGTTGAGCTGCTCGGCAAGGGCCATGGCCTGCCCCCTCAGCTCGGGAAAAGCCGACGCCAACAACATCGCGCTGCGCACCATGGAAAGTGCATCCTCGCGCCGCGTGATCATGACGGGCGGCGGATTTCTGCCCATCCGCTGCATGGCAGCGAGCAGGGCGGAAATCGTGCCATGACGCTGCTCCAGCGTGCCCCGCACCTGCTTTTCCTGCGCTTCCAGCTCGCCCAGCCGCGACTCGATCACGCTCAGTTGCGCCTCGCTCAGGTGAATGAGCTTGCCTGTCTCGACGAGCCGCGCGTTGATGCGCTGGCGCTCGGCAGCAATCTTGTCCAGGTCCGCCTGGAGTTCCTTGGACCGCTTCTGGGTCGCGTCCAGGCGGCTCTTGTCCGCCTCCAGGCGGCTCTTGTCCGCTTCCAGGCGCTTGCGCGCCTCGTCACCGCCGGGGGCCTGTGCCAGCGCGAGCACAGGCAAGGCCACAATCGATGCTGCGACAACCCAGACCTTGGCCGTGCTGTTCGGCGGAAGGGCCACGTTCCTGCTCAGTCCCTCATGCCCGAAGACGAATGCGTATAGCGCCTGTCCGTGCCGCCGCCAATCGCACATACGTCGAATTCACTATGAAAAGATCGCGGCAATTGTGGCATGGATGAGTTGGTGGTTGGCATGGCGGCGGCACGTCGGCCACAAGAGCAGTAGCGTCCCAGAACGCGGGAAACCAGCGATTCACTGCACAAACCGGGCCATCGGCATGGAAGGTCTCCCTCGCTACCTGATCACAGCCGCGGTCGTTGCCGTCTTCCTGGTGCTGCTGGCCGGGCTGTGGAACATGATGCGAGGCGCCAACCCCAACCTCAGCCAAACGCTCATGCGTTGGCGGGTCGGCCTGCAATTTCTTGCCATCGTTTTGATGATGATCCTGGTATATCTGTGGCGTTCGTGACCCTTGGCGCTTCTGGACCCTTGGTGCAGGTTCACCAGACCAAGTGATATACGTGTGCCCGGCGCGCGAGGTTGCCCAGCACCATGGTCGTTCTCAACAAGATTTACACCCGCACGGGCGACGCGGGCTCCACTGCGCTCGGCACCGGCCAGCGCGTGCCCAAGCACGCGCCGCGGATCGCAGCCTACGGCACGGTCGACGAGACCAACGCCGCGATCGGCATGGCGCGCGTACACCTTGGCGAGGCCAATCCCGGGCTCGACGCCATGCTCGGACGCGTCCAGAACGATCTGTTCGACATCGGGGCGGACTTGTGCGCGCCCGAGAGTGCGAGCGACAAAGTGAAGCGCGAGCGGCTGCGCGTCAGCGACGCCCAGGTCGAGCGCCTCGAGAACGAGATCGACGCGATGAATGCCGAGTTGGCCCCGCTCCGCTCCTTTGTCCTGCCTGGCGGCTCCCCCGCCGCGGCGGCGCTGCACGTCGCGCGCACCGTGTGCCGCCGCGCCGAGCGCAGCATCGTCGAGCTCGCCGGCCAGCCCGGCGAGCAGGTCAGCGCCCCGGTGCTCAAGTACATCAACCGCCTGTCGGACCTCTTGTTCGTGGCCAGCCGGTACGTCAACGATCTCGGCAAGAGCGACGTCCTTTGGGTACCCGGTCAGAACCGCTAGCAGCCTATGTTACGTCCTCTCCAGATACTAAGGACTCGCAACCCGTGGTCTTCATTCCCCTCTCGGACAGCAATCCCCTGCGGTCGATCGGGTTCCAATGGGTCACAATTGCACTGATCGCCGCCAACGTCCTGGTGTTCCTGCTCGAGAGCGCGCCGGGCGGATCGGGAACGGTGGCAAGCTTCGCGCTCATACCTTCAGAGCTGTTCCAGGTTCGCTTCTTCGGAGGGGCAGTGCCGTCCCCGGATCAATCAGTCCGTGTTCCTGAAGGTCTCACGCTCCTTTCCTATCAGTTCCTGCACATCGACATCTTCCACCTGCTTTCCAACATGGTGTTCCTGTGGGTGTTCGGCGACAACGTCGAGGATGCGATGGGACATCTGAAATTCCTGCTGTTCTATCTCCTGTGCGGGATTGCGGCCGGCTTGACGCATGCCATGTTCCTGCCCGCCTCGACGTTGCCGCTCATCGGCGCCAGCGGCGCTGTCGCGGGCGTGATTGCGGCCTACCTCGTGCTGCATCCTCGCGTGCTGGTCTGGGTGCTGGCTTTTCGCGTCATTCCGCTTCGTATTGCGGCCGCGTGGGTGCTTGGGATCTGGGTGGTCACGCAGTTTGTCATGGTGGCCATCGCCCCGTCCGACCAGGTGGCCTGGTGGGCGCATGTGGGTGGTATGGTCGCAGGCGCCATCCTGGTGGTTGTCATGCGCCGGCCCGGCATGCCGCTGTTCGATCGGCGCCCGGCATAGCTCAAGCTGACGCCCAGCTGCTGCATCGAGGCCACAGGTTCTGTTGCCTAGTCCCTGTCCAAAGTGCTTAACGGGTTGCCCAATTGACACCCAATTGTCGCCGCCCTACGCTCTTATTTCGCATCTGCGAAGCGTCACGTCCCGATCGCCATGTCAGCCTGACAAACCGAACGATGGCAGGGCAGCGGACAGCGGCCGCAGTGCAGCACGGCGCCGGGGATGGTCGGTCGTGCGTCGCATGGAGCCTCACGGGCAATGAAAGTTCTCGTCGCTGTCAAGCGGGTGGTCGATTTCAACGTCAAGATCCGCGTCAAGTCGGATGGATCGGGTGTCGAGCTTGCCAACGTCAAGATGTCGATGAACCCTTTCGACGAGATCGCCGTTGAAGAGGTCGTGCGCCTCAAGGAAAAAGGCCAGGTAACGGAAATCGTTGCCGTCTCGATCGGCCCCACGAAATCGCAGGAGACGATCCGCACGGCGCTGTCGATGGGCGCCGACCGCGGCATTCTGATTGAGACGCCGGATGGGCTGGCCGTCGAGCCGCTCACCGTGGCCAAGCTGCTCAAGGGCGTCATCGAGGCCGAAAAACCGAAGTTCATCATCCTCGGCAAGCAGGCGATCGATGATGACTGCAATCAGACCGGGCAGATGCTGGCGGCCCTTCTGGGCTGGCCGCAGGCCACCTTCGCCTCGAAGCTGGTGATCGAGGGTGACGCGGCGCTGGTGACGCGCGAAGTCGATGGCGGGCTGGAAACGATCAAGATCAAATTGCCAGCCGTGATCACTACTGACCTGCGCCTCAACGAGCCGCGCTACCCGTCGCTGCCCAACATCATGAAGGCGAAGAAGAAACCGCTCGAGGTGAAGAAACCCGCCGATTACAGCGTCGACCCCGCCGCTCGCCTCAAGGTGTTGAAGACGGTCGAGCCCCCCGGCCGCAAGGCCGGCGTCAAGGTTGCCAATGCCGCCGAGCTGGTTGCCAAGCTCAAAGAGGCGGGGACGCTTTCATGAGCATCCTTCTGCTCGCCGAGCACGACAACGCGGCGCTCTCCCCCGCTGTGGCCAAGGCCATGAGCGCGGCCAAGGCGCTCGGCCAAGACGTCCACATTCTGGTGGCCGGCGCCGACGCCAAGCCGGTCGCGGAAGCCGCAGCGAAGCTGGAGGGCGCGGCCAAGGTGTTGCATGCCGATGCGCCGCATCTCGCGCACCAGCTCGCCGAGGAGATGGCGGCGCTGATCGCCGGCTTGATGCCCAGCTACGATGCGGTGCTCGCGGCCTCGACCGCCTCCGGCAAGAACTTCATGCCGCGGGTCGCCGCCCTTCTCGACGTCATGCAGATTTCCGACATCATCAAAGTGGTGTCGCCGGACACCTTCGAGCGCCCCATCTACGCCGGCAACGCCATCCAGACCGTGCAGAGCACCGACAAGAAAAAGGTGATCACGGTGCGCACCACGGCCTTTCCGGCCGTCGCCAACAGTGGTTCAGCACCGATCGAAAGCATCCAGGCCCCGGCACCCGTGGGCCTTTCGGTTTTTGAGAAGGCCGAAATTCAAAAATCGGACCGGCCGGAGCTGACGGCTGCAAAGATCGTGATCTCCGGCGGCCGCGGCCTGCAGTCGGGCGAGAACTTCAAGAAATTCATCGAGCCCGTGGCCGACAAGCTTGGGGCCGCCGTGGGCGCCAGCCGGGCAGCCGTCGATGCGGGCTACATGCCCAACGACTATCAGGTGGGCCAGACCGGGAAGGTCGTGGCGCCGGAGCTCTACATCGCGGTCGGCATTTCGGGCGCCATCCAGCATTTGGCCGGCATGAAGGACAGCAAGGTGATCGTCGCCATCAACAAGGACGGGGAGGCGCCGATCTTCCAGGTCGCTGACTACGGCATCGTTGGCGACTTGTTCCAGATCCTGCCCGAGTTGAAGGGCGAGCTGGAGAAGGCGGGCAAATGATAGCGGGCAACGTAGCACAGTCGATCGGGGTGAAGGAGCAGAGCGTCATGGACGCGAGCCGCAAAGCCGGAAAGGCCGGCGAGCCCAGCATAAAATCTGTTGCCATCATCGGCGCCGGTCAGATGGGCAACGGCATTGCCCACGTCGTATCCCTCGGTGGCTATGGCGTCCTCATCAACGATCTCAAAAAGGAAGCCGTCGACGCTGCGCTGTCCACAATTCAAAGGAACATGGCGCGCCAGGTCTCGCGCGGTCTGATCACCGACGCCGATATGAGCGGGGCCCTCAAGCGCATCAACTTCGCGCCGGACCTTGCCGCTGTCGGCCAAGCCGACCTCATCATCGAGGCGGCCACCGAGGACGAGGCCGTCAAGCGCAAGATCTTCACCGATCTCGTCCCCAAGCTGAAGAAGGGCGCGATCCTGGCGAGCAATACATCGTCCATCTCGATCACACGCCTGGCGTCGACGACCGACAGGCCCGAGCGCTTCATCGGCATGCACTTCATGAACCCGGTGCCGATGATGCAGCTGGTGGAGCTGATCCGCGGCATCGCGACAGAGGACGAGACGTTCGGTGCGGCCAAGCGATTTGTGGAGAGCCTCGGCAAGGTCACGGCGGTCTCGGAGGACTTTCCGGCCTTCATCGTCAACCGCATCCTGCTGCCGATGATCAACGAGGCGGTCTATACGCTCTATGAGGGCGTCGGCACCGTCGAATCCATCGACAAGGCCATGCGGCTCGGCGCCAACCACCCGATGGGGCCGCTGGAGCTTGCCGACTTCATCGGGCTGGATACCTGCCTCTCGGTGATGCAGGTGCTGTACGAGGGACTAGCCGATTCCAAGTACCGCCCCTGCCCCCTGCTGGTGAAATACGTCGAGGCCGGCTGGCTCGGCCGCAAGACGCAGCGCGGCTTCTACGATTACCGCGGCGAGAAGCCGGTGCCGACGCGCTGAGCGCCGCGGCCCACACAGCCGATGCGCGGTGCCGACCTGCCTCCGGGCCAAAGGGCCATCGATTTCTTCCCGCGCTTCGGCGTTCCGGCTTACGCAGGGCGGTGGCCGACCATTCCCGAGCGTCCCGCGCTCGCGGTCGGTGGGCTGGTGCAGACGCCAATCAACCTCGATCTGGCCGCGCTGGGCACTTTGCCACGCCGTGAAGTGGTCTCCGACTTCCATTGCGTGACGACCTGGACTCGCCAGGGGCTTCGCTGGAGCGGATATCGATTGTCGGAGGTGCTCGACACGTTTATTGAGCCCGACGCGCAACCCAGTCCCGCAGCCCGCTACATCTGCTTCATCTCGCTCGACGGCTACAAGAGCTGCATCGACCGTCGCGATGTCGGCCATGAGACGCTGCTCGCAGACCGTCTCGATGGTGCGCCGTTGTCGCTCGAGCACGGCGCGCCGCTGCGCCTCGTTGCGCCCACCCTCTACGGCTACAAGAACCCCAAGCACATTTGCGGCATTGAATTTGTCGCCGACTACCGCCGCAGTCTCGCCGAGCGGCAGACGCTTGCCCATCCGCGAGGACGCGTTGCGCACGAAGAGCGCGGACGCTTCCTGCCGGGCTGGGTGTACCGCCGCGTCTATCGTGCGCTCGTCGCGCGGACCCTGCGCCACTACGAGCGCGCCGCAGAGCGGCGACGCCAAGCTAGACCGGGATCGTCACATTGGGGAAGGGATGGAAGCGGCGGTATCGCGAGGCCGAAGAGGCTACTGAACGGCGTGAGCCTGACGATAGTGGCGACGGCCGGAACGCTGGTCGACGGCAACGCCGGCGCCAGGTGTAGTCAATTCGGCCAGCGCGACGTGCAGCCGCTCAAAGAACGGGCAAATGAAATGGCCGGTCCTGGCGTGAGGCGCCCCGCCACGGTATGCGGCCCGCCGCACGGCCGTGCCGCCTCGCTGTTTGCTGACCTTGGTTTTGCAAGACGCCGTGCATTTTGTCAGGCGACCTTTGTTTGGGCGAGCGTTGTCGGGGGCACGCTGTCTGCGCGCATCGGCGAGCTTGCGCTCCTCTGCTTGCGCAACTTGCTGTTCCACCTGGCGCCGGCCTTCAGCGAGCCGCTGTTCCTGCTGTGCCTGCTGCTTGAGGACCGCCTGTTGCTGGTCTGCCTGGTGCCCCTTGCGCTCCCGTTCGGGCTGCTGCCGGGCGTCGGCGAGCGTGCGCTCTTCCTCGTGGCGCAGCGCCAGAATCATCCCCAGCTCTTCGGCTTCCCGGTGCTGAGCCCGTTCGGCGTGACGCCGACCCTCGGCAAGCTTCCGCTCCTCCTGCGCGAGCGCGGTCTCCCCCTGCTCGACTTTGCGCCTGTAGTGATCCTCTTCGGCGTGGTTGCTCGCGGTCACCTGGCTCGCAGCCTTCCCTTTCACAGGATCATCGCCTGCGAACCGTAGGCCAATGATCGCGCCGGTTATCACGATTGCCAGCGCGACAATCGCAGTTAATGCCTTTCTCATCATGACTGTGCTGCCCCACCCAAATTCGTCGATAGAGTTTTCTTTGCATACATGATTTGCGCGGGCCCGTTAATATCATGGCGGGTATTTTTTCTTTAGAAATCATGCCACTGACCAGAGAAATGGCTTTCCGTGCCGCGTATTTTATCTACTACCGCCATTTTTTGGCCGGCGTGTAAATGCTCGCGCAAGGTTTTGCATGCACCCGACGAACCAAATCGGTCGTGGCGAAACGGCACAAGTCGCAACCAACAATTTACCGAAACGTAGGAACTCGGTTAATGGATCAGCGTTAAGATTGCAGCTGGTTTATGACGTGCCAACGCCCAACGCAATGCGCAGGGTGGTCGGCATCTGAAGGGCCAGCTCGATGCAAGTACAGGCAACTGTAAATATGGCTCATGGTCTCGGATCCGTGAGGCCGATTATTGTACTGGCAAACGCTTGGCGAACCCTTTGGGCCGACCGAAGGGCATCCTACCGGCCCGAAAAACACTACATGCGCGGCCCCGGCCCGAAATGGCGCGAGAAGCAAGCGCAGAGCCGCAACGCGGCGGAGCGGCAAGGATTTTCCGCGGCCTGAGGCACATCGGACTGGAACGGAACCGTCCGCCATTGCAACAGCCTCGCCTATCTCACCTGCTTAAGTTGGGCGGACTTCGCTTTGGTGGGTGCTATCTTTGCTTTCTTGGGGCTCTTCGCGGGCAGACCGCCGGCGTAATCGAGCGCGCGGCGCAGCCAGGACGAGAGCTTGCGCCGATCGGTCAGGATTGCATCCGGCAGGACCACGTATTCGCGCATGGAGCGGCCCGGCATGGGCTCGAAAGAGCGCGCGCCATGTTGCGCCTTGGCGCGTGTCCGGTCCGCCTCGGACAGCCGCACAATGAAGCTCTCCTGATGCAGGCCGGCAAACAGGTTGCCGCCAATGAAGGCGCAGGGGTAGCCGAACATCTTGCGTCGCTCGATGCGAGAGTCATCGGGCAGCGCATCTGCGAAGAGCTGGATCAGGGCGTCCGGCGAGCGCCTCCAGGCCATACCTGCCTCCCCCGCTACATCTTGGGCGCCGTCTCCTGCCACGCCGGCAGCGCGGCCTCTCCGCCGAACCAGCGCCGGATGTTGCCGTACTTCTCCAGAGGAATGTTTGCTGGCACGGCATAGAACAGCGGGGCGGCGACGGCGAAGTCCGCCAGCGTTCGCGTGTCGCCGACGAGGTGGGCGCGGCCGGCCAGATGGTTATCGAGTACAGCCGCCTCCTTGTGAAACAGGTCAATCGTCCTGGCAATGACGGCCTGATCGGGCGCGCCGTCCTTCAACACCCGCGGCTTGACGACGTTCTCGAAGATCATGGGCGTGACCGCGGGATGCCAGTGCGCCAGCTGCCAGCTCTGCCAGCGCATGATATCGGCACGCGAGCGCGCGTCGTCGGGCCATAGCGGTGTCGTTGTCTTGGTCCCGAGATACTGCAGGATCGCGTTCGACTCCCAGAGCTTGAAATCGCCGTCCACCAGCAAAGGCGCACGCCCGCAGGGGTTGAGCGCCAGATACGCGTCCGACCGCTGCTGGCCCTTGCTCAGGTCGACGAGCTCCAGCTCCACCGGCAGTCGCATGTACTTCGCGGCAGCCAGGACTTTCCAGGTATTGGGCGAGGGCGGGAATCCATAGAGTTTCATGACGCACTCCTTCGAGGGGTGGCGGGGGTCAGACCCTCGCGCACACGCATCGTCCATGTCGAAGACGTTGCGGCGAGGGGTCTGAGCCCTCCTGATCAGCCGACGTACTGGTCGCGCAGCCGAACCCACGACATGGTGTAGGGCAGGCCCTTCTCGTCGCGTCCCTTGGGCACGAGATCGAGCAGGTGATAGGCGCCGTTCAGCATGTCGAGGCCGCGGGCATAGCAGGAGTAGGTGTGGAAGATGCGCCCGTCCCCGGCCTTGTAGAAGACGCTGACGCCCGGAGCTTCGGGCCCGCCGAACCCGCCGGCCTTGTAGTTGTAGGTTGCCGGTGTTTCCTCGTTGCGCTGCTCATCGGGCGTGAACGAGACGTGATAGTCGCGGTTGAAGTCGTTGTGGAAGGACGACACCCACTTGAAGCTCCAGCCCATGCGCTTCTTGAAGGCCTCGAGCGTCGGCAGCGGCGCCCTGGAGACCGCCACCAGGCTCACGTCGCGGTGCCTGAGGTGGGACGTGATGCCGTTGTAGTTGTCGGCCCAGAACGAGCAGCTCTTGCAGCCGGCGTCCCAATCGGGGGCGTACATGAAATGGTAGACGATGAGCTGGCCCTTGCCGCCGAACAGGTCGCCTAGTGTCTCCTTGCCGTCGGGCCCGTCGAAGACATAGGCCTTGTCGACCTCGACCCACGGCAGCTCGCGGCGACGCTCGCTCAGGCGGTCCCGCGCCTTCGTGAACTCCTTCTCCTCGGCCAGGAACGCCTTGCGGGCCGAAACCCATTGGTCTCGGGATACTACCTTGTGTTCCATCGCTCGCTCTCCCTTTGCACGGCCGGGGTCAGACCCCTCGCCGATACCTTCTCCTTAAATCGAGACGCTTGCGCCGAGGGGTCTGACCCCTTGCGCTCCCTCGCACTAGGCCTCGACCAGAACGTTGAAGCCGCCGTAGACCATGCGCTTGAGGTCGAAGGGCATGGACTTCGGATCCATGTCGGCGAGGCGCGGGTCCTTCATCACCTTGGCGTTGACGCGATCGCGGTGCGCGCGCGATTTGAACACCACCCAGGCGAAAACCACGGTCTCGCCCGGCTTGACCTCCATCAGACGCGGGAACGGCATGCCCATCTTCACGTCGAGGTCCTCGCCGACGCATTCGCGATACTCGAGCGCGCCGTGCTCCCGCCAGACCTTGCCCGCCTTCTGGGCGATGCGGCGGTAGGCCTGCACGTTCTTCTTCGGGACGGGCAGGACATATCCATCGACGTAGGGCATGTGGGCGCTCCTCTCATTTCTACGTCATGCGCAGCGCACCGATGCGACTGGCGGCAGGCGGGCAGCGATCGTCGACCAGCTGCGGCCCGCATCGGCCGATGCGAACAGTTCGCCCGTTTGGGTGCCGAAATAGAGGCCGAGCGGGCTATTTCCATCGTTGCAGAAGGCCTGACGCAGCACCGTCAGGTAGGCCTGCGATTGCGGCAGTCCCTCGCGCAACGCGCGCCAAGTCGTGCCGCGATCGCGCGTCTCGTACACGCACACCCGACCGCCCGGGGTAACCCGATCCGTGTCCGCAGCGAGAGGGATGACAAAGGCGCGGTCGGGATCGTGAGGATCGATGGCGAGGGGGAAGCCGAAGTCGGAGGGCAGCCCGCGATCGGTGCCGATGTCGAGCCAGGTTTCGCCGGCATCGTCGGACCGGTAGACGCCGCCGTGAAACTGCATGTAGAGCGTTTGCGGCTGGCGCGGCGCGCGCTTCATGTTGTGAACGCAGTAGGCGTGCGTCGTCGCGCGGGCTTCCTCGGGGAGGTATTTGGGTATCAGGCCCTTGACGCTGCGGCGCCAGCTCTCGCCGCCATCGTCGGTGAGCCACACGCCTGCCGACGAGATGCCGACGGCCAGACGGTCGGTGTCGCCAGGCCAGGGGCAGATCGAGTGCAGGCACAGCCCGCCGGCGCCGCCTTCCCACTGCGGACGCGAGGGGACGTCCCAGAGCCCGTGCACCAGGGCCCAGGTCCTGCCGCCGTCGCCACTTCGGAACAGCGCGGCGGGGGCCACGCCGCACCAGAGCACGCCATCGCCGACACCGGGCTCGACGACCCAGATGCGCTCGACCGCCGCGCCGGCAGCGGGCGGGAAAGCAGGCCCCTCCGCCTGCTGCCAGCCCCCCGTCGGATCGTCGCTGTAGAACAGATGCGGCCCGAACTGGCCGTTCGTGACGCTGGCGAAATAGCGGCCGCTCCTGGGGTCGCGCGTGGCGAACTCCACGACCTCGCCCGGGAACGCGCGGGCCGCCATCTCGAAGCCGCCGCCGCGCTCCCCGCGCAGGACGACCAAGCCCTTTTTCGTGCCCACCAGCAGTTCAGCCATGCTCATCCTCCGGAGATTGCAGCGACGATGTGCAGCTCGGCATCGGGACCAAGGGCCGTATCGAGGGACACGGCCTCGGCGCCGAGAAACAGTTTGACGTGACGGCGCAGCGCGCCCCGCTCATCGACGACCCAGCCGCGCAGGCCGGGATAGGCGACCTCCAGCGCTGCGACGGCCGCGCGCACAGTGTCCCCATCAACGTCGACGGCGCCGACGCCACCGACCTGCTCGCGGATCGAGCCGGTGAGGATCACGCGCGGCATGGCATCCCGCCCTAGCCGTAGGCCTTCTTCAGGCCGGCGATGTCGATCTTGTCCATCTGCAGCATCGCCTGCATGACCCGCTTGGACTTCGCGGGGTCCTTGTCCTGCAGCATCTGGCCGAGCACCGGCGGAATGATCTGCCAGGACACGCCGTACTTGTCCTTCAGCCAGCCGCATTTCTGCTTCTGGCCGCCCTCGGAGAGCTTCTCCCACAGATGGTCGATCTCCTCCTGCGAGTCGCAGTTGACGAACAGCGATATGGCCTCCGTGAACTTGAACATCGGGCCGCCGTTGAAGGCGATGAACTGCTGGCCTTCGATCTCTATGGTCGCGCTCATGGCGCTGCCGCTCACGATCTTGGCGTTCTTGAAGACGGAGACATAGAAGTTGGCGGCCTCCTCGGCCTTGCCGTCGAACCACAAAAACGGGGTGATCTTCTGCATGTGTCGTTGCTCCTGGCGAGGGATCGAGCCTGTGGCGTCACAGGCGGTTGCTTCGGTCAGTGGCAGCAGGACTGCGCATCGGCGGGTGTGCCGTATTCATCATTGCGCTTCACCCAGTCCATGATCTCTTTCTCGTTGCGGCCCTTCGGCGTGATGTCGAGATAGATGAACGCGCCGATCACCTCCTCGTTGCCCCGCGCGTAGCTGGAATAGGTGTGGAAGACTTCGCCGTTCTCGTCCTTGGTGAACACGCTGAGGCCGGGAAGCTCGTCGAAGCCTTCGACCATGCCGTAGTTGTAGTTGACCTTGCCCTTGGCGAGATTTTCCTTCGTGAACGACACGCCATAGTCGTAGTTGAAGTCGCTGCCGTAGGAGGACACCCATTTGGCCTTCCAGCCCAGGCGCTTCTTGTAGGCCTCGAGCTTGGCGAGCGGCGCGCGCGAGACGCGCACGTAGGTCACGTCGTGATTCTCGAGGTGCACGAGTGCGCCCTCGGCATGATCGGCCTCGAGAGAGCAGCTGACGCAGCCCATGTCGAGATCGTGCCGCCACATGAAGTGGTGGATGATCAGCTGGCTGTTGCGTCCGAACAGCGCGGCCAGCGTCTTCTTCCCTTCCGCCGTGTCGAACACGTACTCCTTTTCGACCTTCACCCAGGGCAGCGCGCGCCGCTCGGCGCTGACGAGATCGCGCATGCGGGTGAGCGCCTTCTCGTTTTTCAGGTGCGTCTTGCGCGCGGCCAGCCACTCTTCGCGCGAAGCAATCTTGTGCGGATGCATGCTCGGCTCCTTTTTCTTGTGGTTAGCGAAGCAGGTGCGCTTCAAGCCGCCGCCGCGGCTTTGGTCGCAGGAAACGGCTCGCGCCACGCCGGCAGCTCATTCAAGCGCGCGTGCCAGCGCTCGATCTCGGCAAAGCCGCCGACCGGGATTTTCGCCTTCTCCGCATAGGGAAGCGTCACAGCGACGGCGAAGTCGGCGATGGTGAGCGTGTCGCCCAGCAGGTACTTCCGACCGCGCAGGTGATCATTGAGGACCTGCGCGAACTGCTTGAAGAAACCTGTCGCTTCCTCCACCGCCTTTGGATCGGGTGCGCCTATGCCGAAGTGCGGCTTGATGATGTGCTGGAAGTACAGCGCGCCGGCATGGCGCGTGAAATGGTCGGCGTTCCAGCTCAGCCAGCGCGTCATCTCGATCTGCCGGTCGTCGCCCGGCCACAGGTCCGAGCGTTCGGCACGGGCGAGGTAGGCCATGATCGCATTCGCTTCCCAGATCTTGGCCTCGCCATCGGTCAGGGCGGGCACCTTGCCGTTGGGATTGATGGCCAGATAGGTGGGTGTCTTTTGCTCCCCTTTGGCGAGATCGACCCGAACGAACTCGACAGGCGAACCCAGGTACCTCGCCACCGCGCAGGCCTTCCGCGGGTTGAGGGTTTCGAAGTAGTAGAGCTTCATGTCGGCTATCCCTTCTCAAGTTAGGGCTGAGGGCTGTGTTCCAGCCGATGCCGGCGCCTCAGGCAGCGAGCTTGAAGTCGGCTATCTGCGAATCGAACGCGCGCTTGAAGGCCGGCCTGGCGGTGCAGCGCTCGACGTAGGCAGCAAGGCGCCTGTCGCTGGTGACGATGTCGGTGTGCTTGAGGATTCTGAGCACCGTGGTCATCATCAGATCGCCCGCCGTGAAGCGGTCGCCATCGAGGTAGGGCTTGTCGCCGAGCGCCTTGGAGAGGGCGGTGAGGCGCCTCTGCACGAACTCCACTGCCCCCGGGCGTCGCACCTTGGCCCATTCCTGATCCGCGTAGAAGATATCGATCCGGGCCACATCCATGACGAAGGGCTCGATGGAATTGAGCGCGGCGATTAGCCATTGCGTCGCCCGAGCGCGCGCCTTCGGATCCTTCGGCAGGAGCGTCTCGCTGCGCTCGCCGACGTAGAGCACGATGGCTCCCGTTTCAAAGAGCACGAAGCCGTCTTCCTCGAGGATCGGCACCTGGCCGAAGGGTTGCATGGCGCGATACTCGGGCTTGTCTTGATCGCCCTGGCCGAGGAGGCGCGTCCTGTAAGGCAGGCCGGCCTCCTCCAGCGCCCAGCGCGCGCGCAGATCGCGCACTTGACCCTGAGCGAAATCCGGAACCCATCTGAAGGCAGAAACCGTGATCATCTGGTGCGCTCCTTTCACTTATCGTTGACCGGCGTCATCCAGCCGATGCCCGCGCCGCTTGGCTCCTTCAGCATGGCGATGCGGCCGACGTTGGGGACGTCGAAGATGGGCATCACGAGTTCGGCGCCCGCCTCGAGGGCCTTGGCAACGCGCGCGTCCACGTCATCGACGGCGAGAAAGGACATCCAGCTCTCCGGCACGCCGTCGAACTGTGGCGAGGTGAGCGGGAACATGCCGGCGACCGGCATGCCATCCACCATCGCCAGCCAGTAGTCCCGGCCGTCGGGCGTCGACGTGCGCTCGAAGCTCCAGCCGATGGTGTCTCGATAGAACTGCTTGGCGCGCTCCGCGTCGCGGGTTCTCAGCTCGTTCCAGTGGAACTTGCCGTGCGACCACAATATCGGCTGCTGCTGCGGTTGGTTTTTCGTGCGCCGTGCGGTTGCCGTTCGGGCCATGGGATTCTCCTGTGACGGTTACGACAGATAGCGTTCGAGCTTTTCGAGCGTGCCGGTCCAGCCGTGCTCGTGGCCCTCGCGCGCCTTCTGGTCGAAGAACTGCTCGTGAAGCAGGGTGAGCATGGCGCCGTCGCCGTCCTTGGCCACGGTGACGGTGACGAGCGACTCGCGCTCGGGCGTGGAATGCCAGGCCCAGGTGAACACCAGACGGCTGCTCGGCACCACCTCGCGATAGACGCCGCCGACCTCGTGGGACTCGCCATCGTCGGTCTTGAATCTCAGCCGGTAGCGGCCGCCTGCGCGAACATCCATCTCGGCTCGCACCGAGCCGACAATGGTTTCGGCAGGCCCGAACCAGTGGACTATTTTTTCCGGGTCCGTCCAGGCGGCGAAGACTTGCGCCGGCGACGCCTTGAGGCGGCGCTTGAGGGTGAGGCTTGGCTTGGTGAGCATTGGTCCTCCTCGAGGAAAGCGGCGAGGCGATCGAGCTGTTCACTCCAGAAGCGCTCGTAGCGGCTGAGCCACACCATCGCTTCCTCCATCGGCGCCGCAGTCAGGCTGACGGCCACGGTGCGGCCGGTCTTCTCGCGTGTGATCAAGCCGGCGTCGGAAAGCACGCCGAGGTGCTTGAGGATCGCCGGCAACGACATGGCGAACGGCCCAGCCAGCTCGCTGATCGAAGCGCCCCTGCGTTCCGCCAGCCGCGCCAGCAGGGCGCGCCTGGTGGGATCGGCAAGGGCTGCAAACGTGCGGTCGAGGGCGGCGGGCTGATACTTAACCATGTAGTTAAGTATAGGCATGCGCGGCGGGATGTCAATACGGCCGGTAGAAAAATCCGCGGCCCGCAGTCGTGTGCGCAATCGGTCTGGCGGGGATGGAGCCTAAGAGAGTAGGCTGCGGCCGAACTCGGCGCTTCAGCTTCAGCTAGGGAGAACTGTCATGGCTCAGGGTAAGGTTGCGCTCGTCACCGGCGGCGGCAGCGGCATCGGCCGCTCGGCCGCGCTCGCTCTGCAGGGTGACGGCTGGAATGTGGTGGTCGCCGGGCGCCGCAAGGAGGAGCTCGACAAGACGGTGGCGATGGCGAAGGGGGGCGGCGGCAAGATGCTGGCCGTGCGCGCCGACGTGGGCAAGCCCGAGGACGTGAAGAACCTGTTCGCCGAGACCACCAAGACCTTCGGCCGTCTCGACTTCCTGTTCAACAACGCCGGCTTCGGCGCGCCGCCGGTGCCGATGGAGGAGCTGCCGTTCGAGACGTGGAAATCGGTGGTCGACGTCATCCTGCACGGCTCGTTCCTGTGCGCGCAGGAGGCGATCAGGATCATGAAGTCGCAGACGCCGAAGGGGGGGCGCATCGTCAACAACGGCTCGATCTCGGCCTATACGCCGCGGCCGAACTCCGTTGCCTATACGGCATCGAAGCATGCGATCACCGGGCTCACCAAGTGCATCGCGCTCGACGGGCGCAAGCACGACATCGCCTGCGGCCAGCTCGACATCGGCAACGCCGACACGGCCATGGGCGGGCGCATGAAGGCCGGCGTGCCGCAGGCCAGCGGCGAGATCAAGCCGGAACCGGTGTTCGATGTGGAGCACTGCGGCTCGGCCATCCGCTACATGGCGAGCCTGCCGCTCGACACCAACGTGCTGTTCATGAACATCAAGGCGACCAAAATGCCATTCGAGGGACGGGGGTAGGTCAGCGCGCGAGCTGGAAGCGCTCGAAGCGGTGCAGCTCCTCCTCGATCCGCCGCTTGTGCGATCGGGGCGAGCCGCGCCCGACCCACGTCCATTGCTGCACGATGAGCTTGCCCTTCTCGCGATCCGCCTTGAGATCGAGGGCGGCGACGATCTCCTCGCCCACGAGCACGGGGAGCGCAAAGTAGCCAAACAGCCGCTTCTCCTTGGGCACGTATGCCTCGAAGCGGTGCTCGTAGCCGAAGAAGAGATGGACCCGCTTGCGCTGGTGGATGAGCGGGTCGAAGGGGGAGAGGATGTGGACCACCGCCTCGGCGGGCTCCAAGGCACCATCCAGCGCCTCGGGCCGCGCCCAGTGCTCCAGTTTCCCTGCCCCCTCGACCGCGACGGGCACCAGCTCCTTGCGGCGCACTCGTGCCTCGATCAATCGCCGCAGGGCCGGCTTGCGCGGGGCGTCGAGATAGCAGGCCGAGTCGAGGCTCACGATGCCTTGTGATCGCAGCGCACGCTCGAGCAAATAGTTGGATATCTCGCGCTCGGACGCGGGCTTGGGCGGCCTCTCCCACCCGAAGTGCCGGCCCATCAACTCGTAGGTTTTCAGCATGCCGACGCGTTGGCTGACAGTCACCACGCCCCTGTAGAAGGCCAGCTGCAGCGCCCGCTTGGATGGCTTGCGGCTGGCCCAAAGATGGTCTTTTTCCACCAGCACGTCATCGTCGATATCCCGGATCGTCAGGGCGCCATGCTTCCTGATGCGGGCCAGCACCTTGCTCACGTCCTCGTTCTTCACTGCGGTGAACCAGACGCTCCGCCGCTGCCAGTGTTGCTTCATGGCACGGAGGAAGAACCGCAAGTCCCGGGTGGGCACGTACGACAGCGCATGCGTCCAGTACTCGAACACCGTCCTGTCGATGCTCTGGGCCTGGTGCAGGTGCGCGCGCCGATAGGTCGGAATGCGCGTGTAGAGGACGTGGTGGTGGCAGCGCTCGATCACATTGATCGTGTCGATCTGCACGTAGCCCAGATGCTCTACCGCGAGGCGCGTCGCCTCGGGCCCGTCGCCGAACGGCGCGCTTTCGTCGAGCCGTTGGGCGCGCAGCCAGATGCGTCTGGCGCGGGTCTTGGTGAGCGCAACAGGCTTGCTGGCAGTGCGGGACATGAGGGAGCGGACGCGGCCTCCTACCCCAGGGCCCGGGCCGCCGCCAGCACCTCAGCGGCATGGCCCGGCACTTTGACCTTGCGCCAGCTCCGGGCAATGCGCCCCTTGGCGTCGATCAGGAAGGTCGACCGCTCGACACCCATGTATTTGCGCCCGTACATCGACTTTTCGACCCACACGCCATAGGCATTTGCCACGGCCTTGTCCGTGTCGGCGGCAAGCCGGACGCCGAGGTCGTATTTCTTGCGGAATTTGGCGTGGCTTTCCGTGCTGTCGGGCGACACGCCGATGACCTCGATGCCCGCCTTGCGGAATTCCGCTGCCAGCTTCGAGAAGTCCTTGGCCTCCAGCGTGCAGCCAGACGTGTCATCCTTCGGGTAGAAATACAGCACGACCGGCTTGCCCTTCATGCGCGAGAGCTCGAGCGGCTCGCCGCCGTCGGTTGGCAACTCGAAATCGGGGGCCTTGTCTCCATCCTGCAGCATGGCGCGCCTCTCCCTTTTGCCGCGATCGGGCTATCAGATGAGCACGCGATGGCGCCGCGGGGAAGCGGTCCCCCCGCACCCACCCGCCATCCCGGCCCAGCGATCGGGCTTGAAGCGCGAATCGCGCAGAGCCGGGATCTGCAGCGAGGTGCATCGTGTGGCAGATCCCGGACAGCCTCGGGCGCGCCTCGGCTTCAGGGATGACGGGTGGAGTCATTGGCTCGGCGGTATTACAGGTCCGCAGCCGAGGACAGCGAATTGAACAAGCCATTGTTTCACGTGAAACAATGAGGTGTTCAGTATTAACCATATCGATGCGGTCTTTTGACGGTTTGTTAGCGATCGGCCGTTAGGACAGTCCCTTACAATCCGTCGGGGATGAGCATGCTCGCCGCCATTGCCAGCGCCGCCTCCGGCATGCGCGCCGCCACGCTCCGCCTGGGGGCCTCGGCCAGCAACGTCGCCAGCATGGGCTCATCGGGTGTGTTGCCATCGAGCAGCACTGCCTCGGCCGGCGCACCACCGGCCTACCAGCCTGTCCGCATCGAACAAACAAGCGCAGGCGGCGGCGGGACGGTGGCGAAGGTGCGTGTTGCCGCACCGGCGTGGCGCGCGGCCTACGCGCCTGACGCCGGCTTTGCCGACGCGAACGGGATGGTCGCGGAGCCCAATGTGGACCTGATGGGCGAAACGCTGGAGCAGGCCACCGCAGAAGCCAGCTTCCTCGCAAATCTGCAAGTGTTCGAAGCTGCGCAGGCGATGGTCAGGAGCCTCTACGAGCTGGCGGATTGAATTGAGCTACCTCCGTTGAGCGGCCAAATTCGCGGCTTTGCGGGAGACCGTGCAAGCAACGCAATGACAGCGCGCACGCCTTGGAACCTTCCCGTTGTGCCAGCGTTTCTCACCTTGAACTCGAGCGCTTGCCATCCTGAACGGGTCGTCTCGCCTCTATCGCATGCGGCGGGCATGGTTTCGCCGCCTCGAGGCAAACGCCACGGGCAAAGGCATGCGCTGGCGCACAGGGAGCGTGAGCATGAAACGAAGCGGCATCGGTGCCCGCGCGATCAGCGCGGTGGTCCTTACTGGAGTGCTGGCCTTGGTGTTCTGGCTCAGGCCGAGCCTGGAGCCGGCCATGTTCGGGGCAACCACCCCCGAGCGGATCATGGTGCTGTTCACCGGACTATTTGCCGTCTTCTGGGGCTACCTGCTGGTGCAGGGTTACCCCGTGTCGCACGGTGATATCGGCAGCGCCAGCACCCACAACCTCGACAATATCGTCTCGGGTCTGCCGGCGATCGCCGCGCTGTTCGGGATCTTCGTGCACTTCGCCGGCTTCTGGCCGCTGTCGTATTTCAACCTGCTGCTCGCGACCATGACGATGGCCGTCGTGATTTACGACCTTTGGGTGCTCGGCGGCGCGGCAGCCAAGATCAATCGCCTGACCGACGAGATCAAGGCGGAACGGTAGGCCATCTGTCGAGGGTGGCGACAGGTTCGCAATTCTCGTAAGGCGTAATGGGCGGCAGCCGTAGTGCGCTTCATGGCGCTACGAGTGAGCGGGGTCAAACTAT
The DNA here is from genome assembly GCA_963827545.1 of uncultured Alphaproteobacteria bacterium. Classification (GTDB taxonomy): domain Bacteria; phylum Pseudomonadota; class Alphaproteobacteria; order Rhizobiales; family Hyphomicrobiaceae; genus AWTP1-13. Next base: position 32,605 of record CAWHBI010000034.1, on the reverse strand, counting down.
TTTCAGGACGCTCCAATGGCAGGCAAGTTTGTCGTGCTCGGACGGAGGTTGATCGGATCAAGGCTCATCCTTCGCTGAGAGCCGCACGCCGTCAGCCATGGTCCGCATGGGAGAGGGGGAGGGCCTGCTTCCCCAGCGACGTACGCGCCGTCGCGAGGGCTTCGCACAGCACGGTGGCGTCGCCGATATGGTTGGCCAGCAGCAGCACGAGGCGGGCGTTCAGCGCCACGCTGTCGGGGTCGGAGAGGTCGCTGTGCGCGTCGATGATCGCCGCGTACAGCCAGTCCGGGTCGGTGAGGTTGGGATCGCGCTTCAAGGCCATGGTGGCTCCTTGGTCTGCACAGTGGCACGCGGCGTTGCGCCGGCGATGGCGCGCTCGATGGCTGCTTGCGTGGCGGCGACCGAGAAGCTGCGCCAGCGCGCGGCCACGTGCTGGTCGGGGCGGAACAGATAGAACGCCGGCCGCGCCTCGGCACCGTAGCGGGCGCAAATTGTTTCACGTGAAACAATGACTTGGTTAACAACTGGGGCGAACGGGGCAAGCGCGCTCCAGCCCTCCGCCATCCCCGCCGGCAGGTGGCCATCGCGGCTGAACCAGACGCCCGCGAAGCCGCCGCCGGTCCGGTCCAGGAGCCAGCCGTCCTCCATCGGGCCATCGAGCGCAGCAGCCCCGGGGCGAACCGCCAGCGCTTCCCCTTCGAGTTCGTCGGGCCCGTTGAGGGGGGAATTCGCATAGCAGGTCGCGGTCGACAGCCGGCCGGAATTGATCAGTCGGCGCGCAAACGGCTCCGTCTCGGCCAGCCCCAGGGCGGCATCGCGGAACACCCGGCTGATCCCGCTCTTTGGCGCGATGAAGTCGGTGGAACGGGTGGTGTGCAGCAGGTTCTCGTCCGCCGCCTGAACCCGCTCCCAATCGTAGCTGTCCAGCAGCCGCTCCCGCGCCAGTCCCTGCAAGACCAGGTCGAGCTTCCAGGCGAGGTTGTCGGCATCCTGCACGCCGCTGTTGCCCCCGCGCGCGCCGAACGGCGACATCTGGTGCGCGGCATCGCCCGCAAACAGCACGCGGCCGTGCCGGAAGCGTTCGAGCCGGCGTGACTGGAAGCGGTAGAGGCTGATCCACTCGAAGGTGAACTCCACGTCCTCGCCCAGCATGGCCCGCACGCGCCTCGCCACATTGGAGGGCTTCATCTCCTCCTCGCGGTTGGCCTCCTCGCCCACCTGGAAGTCGAGGCGCCACACGTCGTCGGCCTGCTTGTGCAGGAGCGCGGAGCGCCCGCGGTTGAAGGGCGGGTCGAACCAGAACCAGCGCTCCACCGGCCGATCCATCTTCATCCGTATGTCGCAGATCAGGAACTGGTCCCGAAACACGCGGCCCTCGAAGCCGAGGCCCATCAGCTGCCGCACCGTGGAGCGGGCACCGTCGGCGGCGATCACCCACTGCGCCACGAGGCGATAGCTCCCCTCCGGCGTGGCAATCGTCAACAGCACGCCGTCGCTGGTCTGCTCCAGACCCTGCACGTCCTCCTGCCAGCGGACGTCGATGAGGCCCGTTCGCTCCGCCGCCTCGATGCAGGCGTGCTCGAAATAGTACTGCTGCAGGTTGATGAAGGCTGGCCGCCGGTGCCCCTCCTCCGGCAGGAGGTCGAACGCGAACACCTCGCGCTCGTCGAAGAACACTCGGCCCATCTTCCAGGTTACGCCCTTGTCGACCAGGGCCTGCCCCACGCCCAGCCGATCCATGATCTCGAGCGTGCGCTTGGCCCAGCAGATGGCCCGGCTACCGTCGGAGAGGTTGCCCTTCCGGTCGATGACGACGCACTTGTGCCCCTTCTGCGCCAGGTCGAGGGCGGCCACCAGTCCGACCGGCCCCGCGCCGACAATGACGATGGCGTGCTCAGCCGGCTGCGCGCGGCTCTGATCCGCCGACCGTTTCCAGGGATAGGCAATTGTGCGCACGTCGGGTGTCATGTTCCCCTTACAGTCGCTCCGGCGATCCTATGCGCACACGCTACCTTCCGCTCGAATGATATCGCGTCTCTGCACGACCGGCGACTGACGCCATCGATCTGAGCGACGGCCGGGCGACCCGCTGGCGGCCCTCGCGTCGTCCCTGGGCGTGCCGCTGGCGTAATCCAAAACGCTGGCCGCTGCCGTTGCTTTCCGCCGCGGCAGGCGCCGGGTGCTTTCATGGCTGCGCCTGGCGAGGCATTGCGGTAGGATCGCGCCAACCAAAGGCAGCAATGCAATGGGGAGGAGCTGAAATGCGTGGCATCTCGAGAGCCCTGATTGTCTGCGCCGCGGTGGCCTTCGCCGCCACCTGCGCCGCAGCGCAGGACGCCGCCAAGTATCCCGAGCAGCTGGTGCGGATTGTGGTGCCATTCTCGGCCGGCAGCATGACCGACCTGCTCGCCCGCGTTGTTGCCGACAAGCTCGCGCAGCGCTGGAACCAGCAGGTGATCGTGGAGAACCGGCCCGGTCTTGCCGGCACCTCCAGCGTGGCCAAGGGACCGGGCGACGGTTACACGCTGATGCTCACCTCCAATGGGCACACCGTCATCGGTCACCTCAACAAGAACCTTGCGTTCGACCCCCTGAAGGACTTTGTCGGTGTTACCCCGGTCGCCACCACGCCTCTCATCATGGTGGTCCCCCCCAACTCGCCGGCCAAAAGCGTCAAGGACCTGATCGAGATGGCGAGGGCGAAGCCGGGCGCGCTCAACTACAGCTCGGCGGGCCTCGGAAGCACGACCGGCATCGCCGGCGCGTTATTCAAGCAGACCACCAAGACCGACATCGTCCACGTACCCTTCAAAGGTCTCCCGGAGACTCATACGGCCATCATCCGCGGCGATGTGGCCGTGGGCTTTTCGTTCTTTGCTGCGGCAGGCGATCTCATTCAGAGCGGAAAGGTGCGTGCGCTGGCAATTACCGGGCCCAAGCGCCTGACCGTGCTGCCCGATGTTCCGACCTTCAAGGAGGCCGGGCTGCCCGAGTTCGAGTACGATTCGTGGTTCGGCATCCTGGCACCCGCCGGTGTGCCGAAGGCAATCGTTGCAAAAGCCAGCCAAGACATTGCCCAGGTGCTGGACATGCCTGATGTCAAGGCGCGCTTCGAGCCACAGGGCGCCCTGCTCGTCTCCTCGCCGCCCGAGCGGTTCGACCAGACCATCAAGGGCGATGCGGAGCGATATAGCACGCTGTTCAAGGCGACGAACTAGAGCAGGATCGCTAGGGATTGCATCACCTGCCCAGATCGACACGTGGCGGCCGAAGCGTGAATCCTGCTCTATTCATGGACTCGAGAGCAAGGTTCACGTCACATGATCGAAGCCAAGCGCTTCGATCAGAGACGATCTTGCGCTAGTGTGATTGATCGAGAAGTTCACAGCTAGAGCAGGATCGCTTCGGATTGAAGCACTTTGCCACAATTGCAACGTGGCGGCCGAAGCGTGAATCCTGCTCTATTCATGGACTTGAGAGCAAGATTCACGTTCCATGATCGAAGCAAAATGCTTCGATCAGAAACGATCTTGCTCTAGCAGCGCTGCGACGCCGCCGGTGCAATTGGTACGGGGCGGCCGAAAGGCTCGAAATGACATGTCCACGCGGTAAGGGCATGCGCACCGCATTGCTCGCGCCCATCGCGGCAAGCGCACTCTTCGCTGTCACTGGCAGCGGTCGTGCACTCTCGTTCGAGGATACCCAGTTCTGCCAGGCCGTGAACCAGTTCGTCCGCGCGGCTGCCGGGGATGTCGGAACGTGGATCGATCGCTCCACCCGCAACGATGGCGTTGAAATCCTCTGCAACCGGAAACTGGTTCACTTCAAGAGATACTCGAGCATCCCGGTCAGCGGCTTGCGCGACGCCTGGAGAGAGCGCAAGGTTCAGGAGTGGGAAAGCTCGCATTGCACCAAGCCGATGTGGCGCGACGCGATCGAGAACGGTTGGCTCATCTCGGCGACCTTGACGACCGTCACCGGCGAGCGCGTCTGGCTAGCGTGCCTGCCGAATGGCACCGGCTTCCATCGCGTCATACCCCCTTAGAGCAAGATCGCTCTGCGCGCGAAGCTCGATTACGAGCGGCAGTGCTATCGTCACGCCGAGTTGATCGCACGTGAGCGCCTGCAGAATCTGCAAGCGGCCGTGCAAGAAACCGTGCGCGCGCTCAAGCGCGATGGACGCGTAGTCTCTGGGCCCGCGAACTGAAAACGGGGCGCGGCCCGGCCTAGCCATTCGGTAAACTCGACGCGAGGTGGCTATCGAGCGCTGCGGCCGAGGCGGCAAATTCAGCCGCTCAGGCGCGCTGACCCGGATCCAAGCTGACGTCACCTACGTACATTGTATCCTGGCCGGCCAAAGGCCGGGCGGCGGGCTATCGGTATTGCGTTCGTGACAATGAGTTGGCATGCACGATGTGTACGAGGTCCTTGGCCTTCCTCCTGGCGCTGGCCAGGAGAGGATCAAGTCCGCCTTCAGGGAGCTGGCGAAGCGTTTTCACCCGGACGTCAACGTTGGTGACCTGGCTGCGGAGCAGCGGTTCAAGGAGATCAACAGCGCCTACCAGATCCTGAGCGATCCGGAGGCCCGCGCGGTTCATGAGCAGCGTCTGCGGCGTGAGCGTGCTGGCGGGCGCCGGCGTCGCTGGCAAACGGCTGCCACCGCGCTCGCCACCTTCCTGCTGACGATCGGCCTGGCTTCTACGGCCGCGTTTTGGACGCAGGACGCGACGATATCCAGGCCGGGGGCCGGCGAGCCCGCCCGGTCGTCGACCACTGTCGGTCTGATTGCCCAGTCGGGGGAGTTGTCGAAGTCTCCCGCCGCCGCCCTGCCGGCCGCCGACGATGCTCACAGATCTCCCGGCAGGATGGCTGGCTTGCCGCTGCCCGAGGCTCCGCTCGGCGCGGCTGGGCATCAGGAGATGGTCCGTGGTGACGAGCCGCCCAGAGAGCTCGGTGCACCGGTGGAACCGACGCCACGGATTGTTTCCAACGACGGGGCGCCGCCCCCACAAGCCAACCCTGCAATTGCCGATCTTTCCGAGGCGAAGGTCGAGCGCCCCGTGGCGGCCGAAGCCCGGTTGGCGAACTGGACCGCCTACAGAAATGCGCGCTTCGGCTTCTCCCTGAACTATCCAGGCGAGGTGTTCCCGGTTGCCGAAGCGGCGCCCGCGGATAGCCCCGTGCGCGCCTTTGTCTCCCGTGATGGTCGGGCCATGTTGCAGATCACCGCAGGCCCGATTGCGGCCGGCTTGACCATACCCAAGTACCGCCGCACGGTGATGGAGCAGCGGTACGGCGGCGCGACCTACGACTACTCTCCGCAGCAGAGCCACTGGTTCGTGCTGTCGGGTACGCGCGGCGATGCGATGTTCTACGAGCGCATCACCTTCTCCTGCGACGGGCGCTCGCTGCATGGCTGGCAGCTGACATACCCCGTGGCCGAGCGTGCGTTCTACGATCGCGTCGTCGAAGAAATGCACCGTCGCTATCGTCACAGCAACGGCCCGGGCTCGCGCTGTGGCGACGGCAAGCGGGAGCCCCCGGCGCTACCCAATCCGCTGGCGGGATTGGCAACGCCTCAGGCGGGGCCGAAGGGTGGTCCGGCGGCGCAGTTCTAGGCTGGCAGGTTGCAACCAACGCTTGATTTATTGGATTTGTTGGGCCGCCTTTCCCTGATTCCCCGGGGGTGCTAATAGGAGGTTTGGAGCGATTCCAGGAAAAGACGGCTGAACGGGCCGCGTGCCAGGGTGAGGGCCCTGGCGCGCCCGTATCCCGTCAACCTGAGACATGAGGAGAACGAGCATGGCGCAGCGGCCGACCCTGGATGACAGTTCCGTGGCGCTGACCTTCGACGACGTGCTCCTGCAGCCCCGCTCCTCCGACGTGCTCCCGGCCGAGGCCGACGTCAGCTCGCGCGTGACGCGCGAAATCGCAGTGAAGATCCCGATCCTGTCCTCGGCCATGGATACCGTGACGGAAGGGCGGCTCGCCATAGCCATGGCGCAGGCGGGCGGCATCGGCGTGGTGCATCGCAACATGACGCCGGAGGTGCAGGCGGAGCAGGTGGCGATGGTGAAGCGCTACGTGGCCGGCATGGTCGTCAATCCCGTTACCATCAATCCGACGGCGACGTTGCGCGATGCGCTGCACCTCATGGACGAGCACAACATTTCCGGCATCCCAGTGGTGGAGGCCGGCAAGCAGGGCAAGCTGCTCGGCATCCTCACCAACCGGGATGTGCGCTTCGCCACCAACCCGAAGACGCCCGTCTCCGAGCTGATGACCAAGAAACTGGTGACGGTCAGAGATGGTGTCAGCCGTGAGGATGCGCAGCGCCTGCTGCACCAGAACCGGATCGAGAAGCTGCTGGTGGTGGACGACGGCTTCCGCTGCATCGGCCTCATCACCGTGAAGGACATCGAGAAGGCGCAGAAGTACCCCAACGCCTGCAAGGACGAGCAGGGCCGCCTGCGCGTGGCCGCGGCCACCAGTGTGGGTGACGAGGGCTTTCAACGCGCCGAGCGGCTGATGGATGCCGGGGTCGACCTGGTGGTGGTGGATACCGCGCACGGGCACTCGATCCGGGTGCTGGACATGGTTTCGCGGATCAAGAAGCAGTCGAACCGCGTGCAGGTGATCGCCGGCAACGTGGCAACTGCCGACGGCACCAAAGCCCTGATCGATGCCGGCGCGGACGCCGTGAAGGTCGGCATCGGCCCGGGTTCGATCTGCACCACGCGCGTCGTGGCCGGCGTGGGTGTGCCGCAGCTCACCGCTATCATGGATGCCGTCGAAGTGGCCAAGAAGCAGGACGTGCCGGTGATCGCCGACGGGGGCATCAAGTTCTCGGGCGATCTGGTGAAGGCGCTGGCGGCCGGCGCGGACTGCGCCATGATCGGGGCCCTGCTCGCCGGCACCGACGAGGCTCCGGGCGAGACCTATCTCTACCAGGGGCGCACCTATAAGGCCTATCGCGGCATGGGCTCGGTTGGCGCCATGGCGCGCGGCAGTGCCGACCGCTACTTCCAGCAGGAGGTGAAGGATACGCTCAAGCTGGTGCCGGAGGGTATCGAGGGCCAGGTGCCCTACAAGGGCCCGGTGGATGGTGTTCTGCACCAGCTGGTGGGCGGTTTGCGCGCGGGCATGGGCTACGTGGGTGCGGCCGATCTGGTATCCCTGCGGGAGCGGGCGCGTTTCATCCGCATCTCGCCCGCCGGGGCCGCCGAGAGCCATCCGCACGGCGTCGGCCTGACGCGCGAGGCTCCGAACTACCAGCGCAACGGATGATTCGAGCCTTTAGCATCTCTTGAAGGGGACCGGGATGCGCTCCCGGTGAGGTTTCGTGAACCAGATCGCCATCCTCTATCCGGTTTTCGTGCAGGTGCTTCTGAGCTTCCTCGTAGGCGGTTCGATGGCGGTTGCACGCGCGCGGGCCGTCAGGACCATGGACCGCAAGCGCGGCAATCCCGATCTGGCGCTCGGCCGGGTGGTATGGCCCGAGGACGCGGCGAAGCGAGCCGCCAACTACACCAACCAGTTCGAGCTGCCAGTCTTGTTCTATGCGGTGGTGGCGTTCGCTCTGATCGCCAAGGGCGCCGACGCCGTTATGGTAGCGCTGGCTTGGGCTTTCGTGCTGACACGCATCGTCCACGCGGCCATTCATGTCGGACCGAACAAGGTCAGGTGGCGTACACCGGCCTTCGGCCTGGGGTTCCTCATCGTGCTCGCCATGTGGATCAAGCTGGCTCTGCACGTGATGACCCGGGGCATTGCCGTCTGATCACATGCGGCCTGGCGCACAGATCAAGGCCGCAATCGAGGTGCTCGAAGAGATTCTGATCCGGCACCGGCCGGCGGCGAGTGCGCTCGCCGACTGGGGCAAGAGCCACCGCTTCGCCGGTTCCGGCGACCGTGCGGCCATAGGCAACCTCGTCTACGACGCGCTGCGCCGCCGCCGCTCGTTTGTGGCACGCATGCAGAGCGATACGCCGCGTGCCATTGCGCTGGCCGCTGCGCCACGAGCCCTGGCTCTGTCGACCGCGGCGGTGATCGCCAGCGCCGACGGGTCGCCCCATGCCGTGGAGCCCCTGAGCGAAGAGGAGCAGGCCGGCCTGTCACGGGAGCTGCCACCCGATGTACCGGCCTCGACGCGTGGTGACTTCCCCGCATGGCTCGAGCCTTCCTTCGAGCGGGTATTCGGGGCTGCTGCGGCCGAGGAGGGGGCCGCGCTCGCGCTTCGGGCTCCGGTCGACCTCCGGGTCAACGCCCTCAAGGCGGACCGGGAGAAGGTGCTGAAGGTCTTGGCGCGGTTCTCACCAGTCCCAACGCCGTTCTCGCCGCTGGGCGTTCGCCTGCCTGCCCCCGAAGGATCCCGCCGCCAGCCCAACGTCGAGGCCGAGGTCGGGCACGGCAAAGGCTGGTACGAGGTTCAGGACGAAGGGTCGCAGATTGCCGCCCTGATGGCTGGCGTCGCGCCACGCCAGCAGGTGCTCGATATATGTGCAGGCGCGGGCGGCAAGACGCTGGCCTTCGCCGCGGCCATGCGCAACACCGGCCAGATCTATGCCTACGACGACGATGCGTTGCGGCTGCGACCCATCTTTGAGCGCCTGAAGAGGGCCGGCGCGCGCAACGCGCAGGTGCTGCCGCCAGGCAGCAGGGATGCCCTGACGGCGCTCGGCCCTCGCTTCGACGTCGTGCTCGTCGATGCGCCCTGCACCGGCACGGGTGCCTGGCGGCGGCGGCCCGACGCCAAGTGGCGGCTGAAACCCGCCAATCTCTCGCAGCGCCAGAGCGAGCAGCGCGTCATCCTCGAGCTGGCGGCTCCGCTGGTGAAACCCGGCGGCCGCCTCGTCTACGCCACCTGCTCGGTGCTGCCGGAGGAAAATAACGAGCAGGTGGGAGCCTTCCTCGCGAACCATTCAGGCTTCGCCGCGTTGCCTTGGAGTGATTCGTGGGCGGCGGGAATCGGCGGTGAGCTGCCGGCATCCGCCGACGGCGGCGAGGAGGCGCTCCTTCTCACCCCGGCACGGCACGGCACCGACGGATTCTTCATCGCCGTGCTCGCGAGACGCAGCTGAGTGTTGCGAGGGCATGCCAAGCTTGCACGAGCCGCCCCTCGTCCACAGATAAACGTTTGACAGAAAAAATCGCTGAACTAAGGATCGTGCTTTGCTGAGGCCACAAGGGCCTCGTGTTGACCGCCTGAGGGCGGCGCCGGCGGGAGGGCGACGTTGGATGCAGTCCGTCAGCGGCCGTAGGCGGTAACGAGGAGGACGGCTGTCCACCATGGTTATTGCCACGACTAAGGCCAAGCGTCCGAGACGCCTGGCCACGCGTTCGTGCCTCGGGCCCGTTGCGGACCTCGAGGCGCACCTTCCTGAAGAGTGGTGGCGCAAGCTCTTCAATGCCCTCTACGTGAAGACCGATGGCGATGTCGTCGAGAACCTCGAGAACACGCGCCGCGAGGTGGATTTCATCGTGTCTGCGGCGGCGGTCCAGCCGCACAGCCACATCCTCGACCTGTGCTGCGGGCAAGGGCGGCATTGCCTGGAGCTTGCTCGTCGCGGCTTCAAGCATGTGATGGGCCTCGACCGCTCGCGCTACCTCGTGCGGCTCGCCAAGAAGCGCGCCCAGAACGAGGGGCTGCAGGTGCTCTTCAAGGAGGGCGACGCGCGCAATCCACGGTTGCCGGAAAACAGCATGGATTGCGTTGCCATCATGGGCAACTCGTTCGGCTATTTCTCCAACAAGCAGGACGACGAGAAAGTCCTGAACGCGGTCGGCAAGATCCTGCGCCCCAGTGGCCAGCTGGTGCTCGACATCACCGACGGCGGGCACATGCACGAGAACTTCGAGAAGCGCTCGTGGGAGTGGATCGACGAGCATCACTTCGTGTGCCGGGAGCGCACGATCAGCCAGGACGGGGAACGCCTGATCTCGCGTGAAGTTATCGTGCACGACGAGATGGGCGTGATCGCCGACCAATTCTATGCCGAACGGCTCTATACGCGTGACAGCATCGGAAAGCTTCTGGAGAAGTCCGGCTTTCGCAACGTGCGCCACCATGGCCACGCCGAGGCTCTCTCGGACCGGGACCAGGATCTCGGCATGATGGCGCGCCGCATCCTGCTGTCGGCCGATGCGCCGCATCTGCCGGTCCGCAAGGGCAGAGGCAAGCTGCAGGCGCTCGACGTTACCGTGCTGATGGGGGACCACCGGCTGCCCGACCAGGTCAAGCGGGGCGGCACATTCAACCCCGAGGACATCGACACCATCCGCAAGCTCAAGGACGCGCTGTCCGAGCTGCCAAACTACACCTTCCGCTACCTCGACAACCACGGCACGCTTGAGCGCGACCTGTCCGAGCTGCGCACGGACCTCATCTTCAACCTGTGCGACGAGGGGTGGAACAACGACCCCTTCAAAGAGCTGCACGTGCCGGCGCTGCTGGAGGTGCTGGGCATTGGCTACACCGGCGCCGGCCCGTCCGCGCTGGCGGCCTGCTACGACAAGGGCCTGGTGCGTGCGGTTGCGCATGCGCTGGATGTGCCGGTACCGCTGGAAAGCTATGTGCGCCCCGGCGACCAGGGCGCAACGCTGCCCTCCGTCTTCCCAGCGCTCCTGAAGCCGAACCAGGGCGACAGCAGCCAGGGCATCACCAAGGATTTGGTGGTTGCCAACGAGAAGGCCCTGCTCGATTCGCTCGACAGGATTCGGGCCGAATTCCCCAAGCGTGGCGTGCTGGTGCAGGAGTTCCTGACCGGCGCCGAGTACTCGGTGGGCCTGGTCGGCAACCCGGACCAGGGCTTGAGAGCGCTGCCCATCCTCGAGGTCGACTATTCGCGGCTCGATCCCAATCTGCCGAAGATCTTGGGCTACGAGTTCAAGTGGGAGCCCGACAGCCCTTATTGGACGCAGATCAGATATCGCGAGGCCACGCTCGGCGACCAGCAGCAGCAGCAAATGATCGACAGCTCGTCACGGCTGTTCGAGCGGCTCGGCTGCCGCGACTACGCCCGCTTCGATTTCCGCGCCGACGCCAAGGGCGAGATCAAGCTGCTGGAGGTCAATCCCAATCCTGGCTGGTGCTGGGACGGCAAGATGAACATCATGGCCGGCTTCCAGGGCATGCGCTATTCGGAGCTGCTGGGCCAGATCCTGCAGGCAGCGGTGGAGCGGCTGGGGATCACGGCCAGGCCGGTGCAGGTCCAGGCCAACGGCAACGGTCACGCCGTCGCAGCGGAGTGACATGGCTCGTCGGCGGTCTTCTCGGGGCTATCGGGCTCGGGCGTGCGGTCGGCTATGACGCAGAACGACTGCTCGCCGAGCCTGCGGCCGTTGGACCAGATCTCGAACTTCCAGATGCCGGGAACGACCTCCCAGTCCATTTCCAGCAGATAGCCTACCAAGCTCGCCCCGCCTACCAGCCGGGGGGAGGGGCGCCACTCCTCGCGGAACGTGCGCTTCTGGGTGGCCGGGTTGTAGAGCCCCGCTTTCGGCAGCACCACCACGATGGTGATCGGCGCCTCTGCACCCTCGGGTGCGCCGGACAGTCTGAATTCTATGCCGAAGCTGGTTCCGAGCCGTGCCCGGACGGTGGTGGTGGTCTCGAGCTTGACGATATCGGTCAACTGATTGGTCTTGCCGGTGGCCGTTCCCGGTTGCTCGACCGTGCCCGCGATCTGTGCCCGATAAGTGCCCGCCCAAAGGATTTCAGCCGCCTCGATGGTCGCCTGTTGCGCCCGGGTCGGTGCTGAGCACAGGAAGGCCAGAACGAGAGTAGCAATCAGGCGCACGATGCCGCCTAACCTTTCAGGGATCGAGCGCACTGCCCTCGAGCTCGTAGGGCCATTCGGCGATGCCGCCCTTGAGCGAGTGCGCGTTGAGTCCGGCCTGGCGCATGAGGAAGGCGGCCGCACGGGAACGCCGGCCGGTGCGACAATAGACGATGTACTCGCGCGCCTTGTCGAGGCCACGCGCGCGCTCGCGAATCTCTTCCATGGGGATCAGCCGGGCGTTCTTGAGGCGCCACAGCTCCCATTCCTCCTCGAAACGGCAGTCGATGAGCGACGCCTGGCCCTGCTCCAGGTGCCGGTGCGCCTCCGGTGCGGCGATCTCGTGCAGCAGCTGGGTCTTGAGCAGGCGGTCGAAGTCCGCCTTGCCGATCTTGAGCACGCGGCCGGCCTTGGTCATGCGCACGGTGGCGTTGCGCGGTTCGCCCTTCAGCAGCGCCTCCTCACCGAAGCTGGCGCCTGGGCCGAGCGTGGCAAGCTTGGCCGGCGGCCTGCCGGGGTCGGTGCGCCAGACCTCCGCGCTGCCGTTTTCGATCACATAGAAGAAGTCGCCCTTGTCGCCCTGGCTGATCACGTCCTCGCCGCGTGCCGCATCCTGGGGCAGCATGGCCTCGGCGCAACGGCACAGGTGCTCGAAGGAGAGCTGCTTGAAGGGTGCGGCTTTGATCAGGCTGGCGACGCGCTCGCGCACGCTGTCGTCGAGGGCGGCGAGGCTCTTGGTCTCGTGGCGGCGCGAAAGTGTGTCGTCGAGGCGCTGGCCGTCGATGACCAGGTACACGGACGGACGACTCAACGTCAGGCGGGCGTTGGCGGGGATAGTGTAGAGGATGGCCGGGTCGGGGGCGTCCTCGTCGACGCTGAAGGCGGCCACGTGCTGGCCGCCGTCGTTGCTGCCCATGGCGAGGCCGCCTTCGAGCAGCACCACCAGGTCGCCCTGGCGGGCCGGCACGGTGTCGCCAGCGGCGCCGGTCGTGACGCCGGGCCGCTCGATCAGGCCGGCCACGGCATCATCGGGCAGATGGGCGAACAGCCGCGCGCGCTTGAGCTTGGATGTAACGGGTTCCATGGGGCCACTGGATATCAAAAACGTGGCCCGCCGTCCAAATGGGCAAGGGACGAGGCCTCGGATGTTCCATGTTGATAAGGCAAAACGTTGGCCGCGCGGGGTTTTGTCTCGCCCCGGCGCGCCTTGACCCACCCTGGGCCGGATGGTCTATCGAGGCTGCCTGTGCACCCGATTCCGCTGCTGGGGCCTGAGACATGACCGATAGCGTGCTGATCATCGATTTCGGCAGCCAGGTGACCCAGCTCATCGCCCGAAGGGTGCGGGAGCAGGGCGTCTACTCCGAGATCGTGCCCTTCAACAAGGCGAACGAGGCGCTGGAGCGGCTCAAACCCAAGGCCGTGATCCTGTCGGGAGGACCGGCCAGCGTTACCGAGTTCGGCACGCCCAGGGCGCCCGACTGGGTGTTCAAGGCCGGCCTGCCGGTGCTTGGAATCTGCTACGGCGAGCAGACCATGGTGGCGCAGCTGGGCGGCGGGGTGGAGGGCGGGCACCATCGCGAGTTCGGGCGCGCGGAGCTCGAGATCAGGAGCGACAGCCCGCTGTTCGAGGGCTTCTGGGCGAAGGGCGAGACCGACACCGTGTGGATGAGCCATGGCGATCGCGTCACGCGGCTTCCACCCGGCTTCAAGGTGATCGGCGTATCGAAGGGTGCGCCATTCGCGGCCATCGCGGATGAGAAGCGCAAGCTCTACGCCGTGCAGTTCCACCCCGAGGTGGCGCATACGCCGCGGGGCAGCCAGCTGATCGGCAATTTCGTGCGCCGCATTGCCGGCCTGCCCGGCGACTGGAGCATGGCGCACTTCCGCTCCAGCGAGGTTGCCAAGATCCGGGCGCAGGTGGGCAAGGGCCGCGTCATCTGCGGGCTTTCCGGCGGGGTCGACAGCGCGGTGGCGGCGAAGCTGATCCACGAGGCGGTCGGTGACCAGCTCACCTGCATCTTCGTCGACCACGGCCTCCTGAGGCAGAGCGAGGCCAAGGAGGTGGTGTCGCTGTTCCGCGGCCATTTCAATATTCCGCTGGTGCACGTGGATGCGAGCCAGCGCTTCCTGAAGGCGCTCGAAGGCGAGGCGGACCCCGAGGCCAAGCGCAAGACCATCGGCGCGCTGTTCATCGACGTGTTCGACGAGGAGGCCAAGAAACTGGGCGGGGCCGAGTTCCTGGCGCAGGGCACGCTCTACCCCGACGTGATCGAAAGCGTGTCGTTCACGGGCGGGCCGTCGGTGACCATCAAGTCGCATCACAACGTGGGGGGCCTGCCCGAGCGCATGAACCTCAAGCTGGTGGAGCCGCTGCGCGAGCTGTTCAAGGACGAGGTGCGGGCGCTGGGGCGCGAGCTGGGGCTGCCGGAGAAGTTCATCTGGCGCCACCCGTTCCCGGGGCCCGGCCTGGCGATCCGCATTCCGGGCGAGGTGAGCGTGGAGAAGCTGGAGGTTCTGCGCAAGGCCGATGCCATCTATCTCGACGAGATCCGCAAGGCCGGGCTGTACGACCAGATCTGGCAGGCGTTCGCGGTGCTGCTCCCCGTGCGCACCGTCGGCGTGATGGGGGATGCGCGCACCTATGACCACGTGTGCGCCTTGCGGGCCGTGACCTCCACCGACGGCATGACGGCCGACTTCTTTCCGTTTCCCCATGAGGTGCTGGGCCGCACGGCCACCCGCATCATCAACGAGGTGAACGGCATCAACCGCGTGGTCTACGACGTGACCAGCAAGCCGCCGGGGACGATCGAGTGGGAGTGATTTGACGTCCTTCGCGGACTATCGCCACCTATCGCTAACGTGGACCAACATGCTGATAGTTCAAAGATTTCCTTGATTTCCTTTCGTTATCCATCGCCGACTAGCCAGACAATCCGACGGTATCGAACGTCGGACGCTGAAGCTGCTTGGTAGTTGTCGGCACATAGGCGAAGAGGCTAACCCGCCGGCTGCCCCGCATTGACAGGGAGCACTTGGCCCGAGATGCTCCTCGCCATATCGCTACAAAGAAACACGCTCGCGTCCACGATGTCATTGGCCGTGACCATCCGGTTCAACGGCGAGCGCGCTACCGTCGCCCGGCGCATTTCATCGACCGAAATCCCGCGCGCCTTGGCTTGGGCGGCGATGACCTGATCGATCCTCTCTCCTTCAACAGCACCTGGTGCGATGCAATTTACGCGGATATTGTGCGGTGCCAGCTCGAGTGCCATGCCGTATGTCATCCCCACTTGGCCGGCCTTTGCCGCGCAGTATCCGATGCGGTACGGCAAACCGCGGCGGCCTGCACCTGACGAGATATTGACGATCGAGCCCCGGCCTGCCTTCACCATCTCCGGAACGACCAACCGTGTGCAGAGGTATGAGCTCGTCAAACAGGAGTTGATCGTGTATCGCCAGTCCTCCATCAAATAGTCCTGTACGGGCTTGGTAGGCCCGGGATCGCCCGCGTTGTTGATGAGCGTGTCGAGCTTGCCGAACTCCTTCACGGCAGCAGCCACAGTGCGTCTCACATCGTCTTCCATGGTTGCGTCACACACGATAGCGACTGCTTGGCCCCCCGCACTCACTGCCCTGCGAGCGGTGTCCTTTACGAGTTCCGCTGTGCGCGCAGCGCACACGACAGCCGCACCTTCCTCCGCAAAACGTAGGCTCATTGCACGACCAATGCCTCTCGACGCGCCTGTGATGAGCGCGACACGTCCGTCCAGCAAACCCATGCTCGCTCTCCCTCACGACGCCTCAGCCGTCACCAGTGCACCCACTTGTAACGTTTCGATCCAATGTTGGCAGGTTAGCGCGAAAACGTTCATCTCGGCGCATCTCTTAGCGGGGGTGTCGTCTCATACTCTTGCAGCTCGCCAATGATACGATCCCAGGCCGGACGGCTGCGCGTGTAAATGGCTGCTTGTGGCTTGAACACGGACGGATCGTCCAAAGTGCCGGCGTAGATTGTGACCATGCCAGCGGCAGCCTCCGGCTCACCAAATACCAGGCTCCCGCAGATCGGGCAGAAATGGCGGGTGGTCGGCAACTGACTGTCGCCCAGTGCCCTATATGTGCGGGTTTCCCCATCAATCTTCACTGCGTCGCGGGGAAGGACCATGAATGGCACATGGCCTGTTCCACTCGCCCTCTGGCAGTCCCGGCAATAGCAGTGGCCAGCGAACAACGGTTCGGCTTTCACCTCGTAACGCACCAACCCGCACAAGCATCCGCCTATCATCATTTTCGTCTCCGCGGTCACCCCTGCTGCCCTGTCCAATTTATCACGTCCTGCAGCCGCGCCTTGCGCTCCCGCCGCCACCGGGCTAACCGATGCCGTGTGCCCTAGGTTGATTTGTGGGTAAGCGATTATCGGCAATCGCCGCCCTGCAAGAACAGGGCTGAAGCAGCCGCCAACTTCCCAAAATCAAGACTATCAGTAGTTGATTCAGTTGTCCCGGAGCCGCGCGACCATCCAGCCCCGCCTAACAGGAAGAGTTCTCAGCAAGAAGGGCACAAGGACGTGGCATGGCGAGCGAGCTGCTGTTGTGCTGCCCCAAGTGCTCCCGTAACGGCTGCCAAGAGAGGTCGCAGAAACAGGAGCAGCACACGAGCGTTCGGAATCTGACATCGTCTTCAAAGATCCAGCAACCTTCCAAGCATGGCCCGACATTCCCATTCACGTCGTGGTCGGAAAGGACGATCGGTTCTTCCCGTCAGACTTTCAGGCCCGGGGGCACGCGAGCGGCTCGGCAAGGTCGCAGACGAAATCCCAGGCGGCCACCTGGTTGCGCTCTCCCATCCACGCGAACTTGCCGAGCTGCTGCTGGCCTATGCCACGAAATGGGGCATGGAAACCGAGAACCGCTGGGAACATCAAGGTCTCCACGCCTCCGTGGGAGAGTCAGCCCAGGATCAAACGGGCCCTTGGTATCAGGTGTGCACTTCATCGGCTAATCCCTCGATAGCTGCTGCGCGTGAAGAGTGGGGGCACCGGCAAACAATTGCCAAAAGCGGTCGTGCAAGTGAGAGCCTAGCTTGGCTTTACAAGATCCCGCTGCAGGGAACTTGATGACGCCTCGCCCATACTGGGCGGCGGTCCACCCCCGCTCGCCGACGAGATGGCGCCAGCCGTCGAGGTGCGTGCGATGCCAGATCCAATCCGCGGCCTGCTTGGCGGTCCATTCCGGCTTGAGGAGGCCACCCTTCGCTAGTCGTTTCGCAAGCGTCAGGCAATGTCGGCGCAACAGGGTCATTCGATCCTCCCAGGCCAGCTTGGCCTCCGGGTCCGTCTGCGATGCTGCTGACAGCAGATGGGCGACGGGCTGGATGCGGGGGATGTGCTCGAACCAGCATCTGACGAAGTTCGCCAGTGCCCCAGGCACAGCGTCGTCCTCCGCGGCGCGTCTGATGGTCTCGGTTGGGCTTGTGCTGTCCCGGTACCGAACCGCGGCGAGCAGCAGGTTCGCGCGGTTGCCGAAGTGCAGGTAGACGGCCTGCCGGGAGACGCCCGCCGCCGCTGCGATATCGGCGATGCGCACGTTCAAATCCTTGCTCCCCCCCATCAGCTTCCAAGTCGCTACAAGGATTTGCTCGCGAGTTTCCCCCGGTCCTTTCTCGAGCTCAACGGTCATCCATTCCTCCGCTTGACACGTGTAAACTTATATCTTACTTTACACGTGTAAAGCAATAAGCGGCGTCGGCGGAGAGCAGACATGGCAGGACGCACTCTCATCGTGGGTGGATACGGACTCATCGGCAGCACGATTGCCCGGCAGATCAGGAAGGTCAGCGAGGAGGTCGAGCTCGTCCTCGCCGGACGAAACCCGGAGAAAGGCGCTGTCCTCGCCGAAGAGCTTGGCCGCGCCAGGACGGCTCATCTCGATGTCGAGAAAGCGACCGGCGTGGGCGACCTTGGCGCGGTCGACCTCATTGTCTCCGCCTTGTACGATCCAGCCAACGCCTTGATCGAAGCGGCTTTGTCGCACGGCATTGCCCATGTCGGCATTACGACCAAACCCGACGACGTGGCACCGATTGCGGCTGCTGCGCTGAGGCGCTCACCGAAGCGACCGATCGCGCTGTTGGGCCATAGCATGGCCGGCGCGGCGACGATCGTTACGCAGATGGCCGCGGAGCGCTTCAGCCGCGTCGACTCGATCGAGATCACCGCACTCTACGACGTACGCGATCCCGTAGGCCCGATGACCGGCAGCGATGCTGAGATGCTGGTGAGCCGCGCACTATTGCGCGAGGGCGGCAAGTGGAAATGGCTCGATGGCCGGCAGCATGGCCGACAGGTGCGCCTGGCCGATGACAGCGTGCTCGATGTCTACCCAGCAGGTTGCTCGATGCGCCGAGCCTGGCTGCCATCACCGGCGCGACCGACATCCGCCTCGACTTGGCTCAAGGCGACTTGCTGGGCACACGTGCCGGCCTGGCTGCCTCGAGCGATGTCTACATCGACATTGCCGGCGTCCTGAAATCCGGAGAGCCGGCCAAACGTCGAACGATCGTTTCCGATCCCGGCGGCCTTGCGCATCTGACGGCGCTCGGAGTGTTGGTGGCAACCGAGCGTGTGCTTGGCCTCGACGGCCGCGCTCCCACGGCAGGCGGCCTGCATTTGCCGGAAACGCTCGTGCAGCCCGACGCGGCCGTTGAGCGTTTCAAGCAGTTTGGTGTCCGCATTACCATGAGACGGGAGGCGTGCTGTGATCGAACGTGTGCTCTTTGCTCTGACCCTTCTTGCGGCTCTCGGAAGCGGGTTGATGGCGGGCTTCTTCTTCGCGTTCTCGTTTGTCGTGATGCAGTCTCTTGAGCGGCTACCGGCCGCGCAGGGCATCGCCGCCATGCAATTCATCAATGTCGTCGTGATCAATCGATGGTTTCTGGGCGTGTTCCTTGGGACCGCAGCGGCCTGCGCTGTTCTGTCTGTAGGCGCAGCGCTCCTGTGGCGCTCGCCTGGAGCGTTCCTTCTGCTCGTCGGCAGTGCCTTCTATCTCGTCGGCACGTTCATTGTGACCATGGCATTCAACGTGCCGCGGAACAATGCGCTCGCGGCCGCCGTACCGGATAGCGCCGCCGGCGCCGCCTTGTGGTCCGACTATCTGGTCAGTTGGACTGCATGGAACCACGTGCGCACGGCTGGGGCTCTGACGGCAGCGCTCTTCTTCATCCTTGCATTCTGCCAACAATGCCGTGGCGCGGATGCCATCTAGTCGTGCATTCAGAGATGTGACACGGGCACAGCTTGGGCTGATTTGCAGAGACGCCCGACCAGGACACCTGCGGTTCCTGAGTTACCAACAGCTTGCCCGGGGTGACTTCCGTCCCGGCACAGGTCCAACATCGTCAGCCCCGCGCCATATACTGACCGACTTGCAGGCTCAGTGTCGGTTGCGCCGCGAGGCAGAGCTTGCCACCTTCGAAGTGTTCCACTTCGGCGGACACTGGTTCGAGGCCGGCATTGAGATGGCCCACGCCATCCAGCGAGTTGTGGGCGAGCCATACCCTCCCATCCGGCGGTTTCCTTGGGTCCTGGCTTTCGCTGCCAGTGCTTTCGTCACCGTGTTCCGGGAGATGCTCCCACACGTTTGCGCTGGACGACGTGAGCCTTCCACTCCTCGCAGCTAGCCAGCCCAGGCGCGCGTATCGGTTGTCGCAAGATCCCGGCGGAAGGACCGCACGCTCTTGCTCTGTCGCGCCGCTTGGCGCACGGCGACAAGCCCGTTCGACGCGGCTTCCGTCGTGGCGAAGCGCGCGTCTCCGACACGACGTCCGGGCCGCTGCCGTCTCGCCGCCGCCTTTGCTTCGGGCAAGTACACGATCGGCTAGTCAAAGGCGGCATCGGACACAATCTGCCGCAGGAAGACCCGCAGGCCTTTGCCGAGGCTGTCGTTGGGTCGACGAAGTGTGATTGGCGTTTTCGCTCGTCCTGCGAACCGATATGCCGAGTCCGCAGGGCAGCATCCGGACCCGCTCGTCGCTGGCGCGACAAAGGATGGGAAGCCACGACCGATGCAAGAGTTCTGGCCCGTTCCTTGGGCACTATGCGCGGACGGGTCCCTGCCCATGCATCCGCCTACCTGAATTTCGACACGCGCTCTGCCTGTTCCAGGATCACCCGCGCATTGTCCTCGGTCAGGGTGCCGGTAGGCTCACCCTTGTACGTAACCCTGGGGCTTGACCAGAAAGGGATGCGCAGGCAGCCGTCGCAGGCCTGCTGGTAGCTCATAATGTCGCGCCACTTGGTGCCGTTGATATAGCCGTGACCATAGGGGAACGGGGAATTGATCCCGTCGATCGCGCGGTCGTGGCGCGCACCGAGGATGTGCCCGACCTCATGTGCGATCGACATCGTAATCGTGGCACAGGAGTGGTGAACGACGAAATAGGCTTCCTCTGCATCCGCGCCAACCCGAGTGGACAAGCCGCAGCCCGACGGGTCATCGACGATCATGCCGACGATATCCGCACGCTTGTCGTCGCGCAGGCGGCGCACTTCCTTGAACGGCCCTATCCCGTCGACCATGCGATAGAGATGATTGAACTGGTCCCCAACCGTTTCTTCATAGTCGACCAGTTGCGTGTGCACGAGGCGCAGTTTGACATTGCCAACGCCGCTGTTGCGAAAAGTCTCATTCACTTGCTCAACGCCGAGTTCGAGCAAGTCGGCGGGATCGCAGATGTAGCGGCTGGCCGCCTTCCTTGTGTACAGAATCATCACATCGATCGTAGTTTCTTTGGCTTCCAACGCCAGGCGCTCCGCATCGGACAAGGGCTCTACACCTTTCGGCTTCGGAGTTTGGACCCCAGGCAGCGCAAAGCCGTCGTCGCGTGGACGCACCGTGTCGGAACTCGCGACCGCGTGGTCGGGCGGCAGCTTTTTGGGGTCGAATTCGATCACCGCATGAACGTCGCCTCCCATGTTCTCGATCGAGTAGATGCGCCCCTTGTAACCAAGGACGCCCGAGAGGTGGCCATCCTTCCACCACATCAGCACTGCGCCTTCGCCGGTTTCCTCGACTATTCCCCGCCATGCCATGCCTTTCTCTTTCGTGACGGCCCTGACCCGTTGAATCGTGACATGCTGGGTGTCATTGATGGGAAGGACGATACTTGAGACCATATCCTCTGGTGGCCCACCGCTTGCATTGCTGGATGTCTGTTCACCGCCCGTCAGAGCATATTCCGCAATCGCGGCTTTCTGGGCTCTCATCACGCCCGCGCCCACCGTCCCCGGCGACGATCGCTTCTTGAGCACCTCCTCTTGGGCGGGCGACATCGCTACCGGACCCTCATGTCGCTTCAGGATGTGGTTCCAATCGTCACCCAACCTTGTCACCGTGCAGCCAAACACCTTGAGCGTCTGCGAGAGGCGCGCCAGCAGGGACCGCGGCACGGACCACACCTCCGATTGTGTCACGCCCAGTTTGTCGCCTCCTGCATTGCCGAGATATGTCGAGAGCAAGCTGCGGACGCGCGATTTCTGCTCCGGCAAGTTGGAGATGATCACCCTGTCGGTGACCTGCTCCCGCTTCTCGGGAGCCGCGGCAGTCTGCGCTGACACCGGGGCGGCCAGGACCAGCAGCATCAGCGCTGGGCCACCCAGTCTCGAGGTCAAGTACATGGGTGATACTAGCCCCACATTAGCTCCGTGCTCTCTGCGAATTGCGTGGTCATTTACGGCTCACCGCCAATCTGGCCGACTGCCAACCGATCCACGTCCCGCGAGACCTTCCCTTCCGTCCCGTTTTCGGCCGGCTGGAGAATCAGGGACAATCTTGCGCCCGAACTCGTGAAGCCGGTCGGCGACAGGGCCGACGCGGCCATGCGCGAGCCTCAGCGGTGCCGAGGGGAAAATTCTTAGCACCGGTGGCGGATATTACTCTTCGGGTGAACCCTGGAAGCGAGGGCGCAACCACCCTGAAATGATAAGGGATCAGTCGGCCCCCAGGTTACGGCATGGCCCTGCGGATGGGACGCCCGTCTCCCCGAACATTCCGACACTGCAAAGGAAGTAAAAGGGGGTCGCTAGCAAGGCGTGGAACGTCCTGCTGACAGAGTCGGAGGGCTCGATCGGAAAGGCGCTGCAGTAGCGCTAACATCTGCTTCAGGTCAAAACCCCTGTCGGCAGACCAATTGCCGCGCGTCCGCTCTAGCCCAAATAGCAGAAGAAACCCACCGTGGCCCGACGGTGACGGCGATGGATTATGCCGAGAGGATCGAAGAGCTCGCAAGCGCTGGCGGCAATTCGGCTTACGCGGAAGCGGCGGAGCAGATAGGGCGCATGCCGGCAACGCGGGCCGCCGGGAAGCAGGCGGCCTACGTCGCGGATCTCAAGGAACGGCACCGGCGCAAGCGCAACTTTATGAAGCCGCTTGGATGAAGCCATGCGCCGCGCCGAGATGTTCACTCGCCAGCGACCTTCGCCGTCACGCGAGGAAGCCGTCCGGGTCGCCCCGTCAGGTCCACGCCGGCTTCGGGAACTGGACCGGTCGAGCGCCTCTCTTGTTCGCCGGGTAGAGGCCGACGACCTCACCATTTTGCCACTGACCAACCGCCCAAGGGTCGGCGTTGAGTTGATTCTTGTACTTGATCTCGCCCCAAATGGTCTGGAACGTGCCGCTCGCGATCACGTCGCGAATCTTCTTGCGATCGATCTCGCCGACCGTCTCGATCGCCTGCTGCGTAACCTCGAGACAAGCATAGACGCTGACAGCCCCGGCCTCCGAATTCGCGGTTGAACATCGCGCGGTGAGCCTTGTGGTACTCGTCCAGGCCCGGTGCAGTCGGATCGATGCCGCCGTAAAGAAGAATGCCGTTGACCTTGTTGCCGAACTTGGCCTTGAAACCGGGGAACGGCGTGCCGATCGCCAGGTACATGATCTGGGGATTGAATCCCACGATCTGGGCTTGCTCGGTCAGCATGAAGGTATCTGGTGGATAGCTGAAGGCGACCAGGGCATCCGGATTGCTCGCCATCACTTCGCGGATCAGCGGTTGGAGATCCGAGGCGCCAAACGGATAGCTCTTGCTCAGTACGATCTCGAGCCCGTCCTTCTTCGCCGCCTCGAGGAAAGCCGCATGCAACTCGACGCCAAGCTGCACCCCCGGATGGATCACTGCCACGCGGCCCTTGATTTTGTTTTCCTTCTTAAAGCCAGCGATCATCGCCGAGATTGGCTGGGTCGCCTCGTTCGGCTGCACCAGGTGCCAGAACGCGTAGGGCAGTTGCGGCGCCAGCTCGTAGAGTTGCGCTGCGGCGGACGTCGAGAGGATCACCGGATACTGATGCTTGTTGATCAGCGGCGCCGACGCCAGGTTCATGTGAGTGGCGTAGGGGCTCAGGATCATGTCCACTTTGTCCGAATCGATCAGGCGCTCCGTGAGTTTGAGCAATTCATCTGGTTTGCCCTGGTCGTCGTAGCCGACGAGGTCGATCGGGACCTTCTTGTTGAACTTCTTCAGGGTGATGCCGCCGGCATCGTTCACGCGTTTCTGCCAAAGCTTGTATTGCGACAGCGTCGTCGACTCTGCGCCCGGTCCGAGGGGACCGGATTGCGTGATCGCATAGCCGAACCGGATCTTGTCCGGTGCCGCTGCCTGGGCGTGGACCCGCCGTGCCAGCGTGGTGGCGCCGACAACCGCAGCGCTGCCCTTTACGAAAGTTCTTCTGTCCATGGGTTTCCTCCTCGCGGTTCTCTCGTTTTCCCGGCAGGCCGCTTTCGCCGACCGGTCGGCCGGATTGTTTCCACTACTCAGCTGGCAACCCCGCCCCAAACCTCGCGCGCGACCTTGACGCAAAGCAGCAACTTCTCCATCTGGCCTTCTACCGAAATGACGTTGCCGTCTGCGGTCGACGAAAATCCGCATTGTGGGCTGATGGCGAGTTGCTCGAGCGGTACGACCTTCGCAGCCTCGTCGAGGCGACGCTTGAGGGCATCCTTCGACTCGAGCTGTGCATGCTTGGACGTTACGAGCCCGAGCACGACCTTCTTTCCCTTGGGCAGGAAACGGAGCGGAGCGAAGCTGCCCGAGCGCTCGTCGTCGTATTCCAGGAAGTAGCCGTCCACATCGATCTCGCCCAGGAGTATTTCCGCGACCGGGTCGTAGCCTCCTTCGCTGAGCCACGAGCTCTGGTAGTTGCCGCGGCATAGATGGATGCAGACGGCCATATCGGACGGCCGATCCCTGATCGCGTCGTTGATGAGACGCGCCGAGAGGCGGGCCATCTTCTTGGTATCTTCCCCGCTGCGACCGAACGCGGCACCGATCTTCTCATCGCAAAGAAAGGCGAGGAACGTGTCGTCGAGCTGTAGATACGTGCAGCCCGCCTTTGCAAGATCGGCGATTTCTTCCGCGTAGACCCGGGACAGGTCGGTGAAGAAAAGGTCGGGGTCGGGATAGACCTGCCGATCGATCACCTTCTCCCCGCCCTGCACGATCATCATCGAAGGCGAGGGGATGCAGACCTTGGCTGTCCTTGTCGTCGCGGATTTCAGGAACTTGAAGTCATCGAGCTGTATCGGCTGCGGCCGCGAGAGGCGCGCATGCACCTTCACCTCCGGGGGCACCCACTCGAGCTCCACCCCGTCGGTGCGGTGCCACTTCAGAGGGTTGTGGCCCTCCTCGAATTCCACGCCGCCGATCCGGGTTAGAAAGTCGAGGTGCCAGTAGTCACGGCGCAGCTCGCCGTCCGTGATGCCTTGCAGCTGGACGCCCTCCTGCAGGTTCACCACCTCGCGGACGCAGTCATCCTCGATCTCGCGCAACCTCTCCTGCGTGATGTTCTTGCGCTGTCGCTGCATACGGGCGTGCTGCAACCTCGGCGGACGCAACAAGCTGCCGACATGGTCGGCGCGGAACGGACCCTTGGCTTGCTTTGCCACTTTTTCCTCCCCTACTACACGCAGATGTACCGGCCGACGCTTCCACAGCCTGTCCGAGGCAATTCGCGCACCCTGCGCCAGGGCTTCGAGCTTGAGCCACGCCACCTTCGGATCGCAGCCGCTCCACCCGACAAAGGTGCCGAAGCCGCAATCGGTGCCGCCGATCACGTTCTCCTTGCCGACGATTGAGGCAAACTTCTCGAGCCGCTGCGCCACCAGCCGCGGGTGCTCGACATGGTTCGTGAGCGTGTCGATCACTCCTGGGATCAGCGCCTTTCCGTCAGGGACCTTCACCCCTTCCCACACTTCCCACTCGTGCGCGTGGCGTGGATTGGCGGCTTCGAAGTAGATGAAACCCGCGTTTGTTTTCAACACCGGCTCGATGATGTCCGCAAGCTCGACGTCATGGTGATGCGGGCCGGCATAGTTGCCCCAGCACAGATGCAGCCGCAGTTTTTCGGGCGGCAGGCCGCGCGTCGCCTCGTTCATGGCCTCGATCGCCATCGGCACGTAGTTCTTGATGTCGGCGACGCCGGCGCCGCCGGTCCAGCAATGCGCGCGCATCGCAAGATCGGGCGCGTCGAGCTGCAGGTTGAAACCGGCGTCGACGATAGCGCGGTACTCGACGCTCAGCGCCTTGGCCGCGGCTTCGATGTATGCCTCGGGCGTCGGGTAATAGAGGTTTGGAAAGTTGAACAGCATCTGCCCAGGCGTGACGGCGGCAATGAAAGCGCCGTCCGCCGATTGGCTTCCGAGCGCAGCCTTGAGGTTGCTGATGTCGCGTTGGACGGCGTCTCGATCACTGAGCTCGATCGGGCCCTCGACGTTGGGCAGGACGAGGTGTCGGCCGCCCTCGTTGTCTACGAACAGCTTGTTGACGATTTCGGGAAAGTCGCCAAGATCCGTTGCCACGAACTGCGCGCGGTTGGCGAAGCCACTGTAGCGCTGCATCACATAGTTGCTGAAACCAACCTTGCTCATCTCACCGTCCGAAACGATGTCGACACCGACCTCGCGCTGCCGAGCCACGACCTCGGCGACGGCTTGCTTGACGCGCGCCTGTAGCTGCGTCTCGTCAACCGGCTTTTGATCGAGGAGGTCCCACATCAAGCGCGTGAGATCGGGCGGCCGCGGCAGGCTACCCGCATGCGTGGTCAAGATGCGCTCGTGGCTCCGCTGCATTGCCTCCCCCTCTTTGCATACAGCGTAGAGGACTTTCCGAGGCTGTCACGTCTGCCAGCTATTGATTTTTGTGGTGTTCCAGAACGGCAAGGATGTGCGAAGCTGTTGACAGGCCCGGTCTCTGTATACAGCTTACGTTGGAGGCATGTCAGCGACAAGGGCTTGTTGGCGGAGGCGTGGGCCGCTTCCCCCTGGGAGCGAAGCCTTGGACCCCTCCCCATCACAGACCCTGCGCGCTCTTCTGAGCCTGCGCGAACTGATCCTCGGCGGTACGCTCAAGCCGGGTGAAAGGGTCTCGGAGCTCCCGCTCGTCGAGCGCCTTGGGGTTTCGCGCACCCCTCTGCGGGCGGCGCTCGTCCGTCTCGAACAGGAAGGCCTGCTCGAGACGATGCCGACCGGCGGCTTCGCAGTTCGCGGCTTCGACGAGCGCGACCTCTACACGGCGATCGAGGTGCGAGGAACGCTCGAGGGCCTCGCCGCACGCTTGGCCGCGGAACGTGGCCCTTCCACGGAGGGTCTGGCGACGCTCAGAGGCAGTGTCGCGGCGCTTGACGCTCTCCTTGCTCGTTCACCGATCACGCCTGCGAATTTGAGCGACTACGTCCGATTCAACGAGCGCTTCCACTCTTGCGTCGTCGAGCTCGCGGACAGCCAAGTCCTGACCTGGCAGATCGAACGCGCGGTCAGCCTGCCATTCGCGTCGGCGAGTGCGTTCGTTATGATACAAGCGGAACTACCAGAGGCGGAGACATTGTTCATTATCGCGCAAGACCAGCACCGCTGCGTCCTGCAGGCGATCGAAGCGCGCGAAGGCGCTCGCGCCGAGGCACTGATGCGCGAGCATGCACGCCTCGCTCGTCGCAATCTGGAACTGGCGCTGCTGAGCCAGCGCACGCGCGAGCTTGTGCCCGGGTCGGAGCTGATCCGATTCCGCTCTATGGCAGCAACATGAGGGCGGAGCCCCGCGCCGCGCCGTCCTCGGCGGAGAGCCGTTTGATTATTGCTCTCCCGAAACCCCGCCTCGATTTACCACCTCGCGCCACTTGATGATCTCAGCTGAAATGAACGCCCCCAATTCCTCAGGCGACATTGGGGCAGGCTCGGCACCGATTTCGACAAGGCGCGCGCGAAGCGCGGGATCCTCGAGAGCTGCGACCGCCGTTTCATTGAGTTTCTTCACGATGACCCTCGGTGTTCCACGCGGCGCCAGCAAGGCAAACCAGGCCGAGCTTTCGAATGCAGGCAAGCCCGCCTCAATGGTCGTCGGCACCTCGGGCAGAGCAGCCGATCGGGTCTTGCCGGCGACGGCAATGACCTTGAGATCGCCCGAGCGCACCTGACCGAGGACGTTGGGAATATTCTGAAAACTCATGGGCACCACGCCGGTCATCACGTCGGTGATGAGCTGGCCCGTCACGCGATAGGGCAGATGGCGCATCTTTGTGCGGGTCAACTGCTCGAAGAAGAGCCCGGCCAAATGCTGCGAGCTGCCCACCCCGACCGATGAATAGGTGAGCTCATCCGGCCTTGCTTTAACGTACGCAATCAGTTCCGGCAGGGACGTTACAGGCACGTTCTTGCTGACCACGATAACGTTGGGGAGCGTCGCCAGCATGGTGATCGGCTCAAACGCTTGCTCCGGGTCATAAGGCAGGCTCTTCGTCAGCGTCTTGTTGACTGCCAGTGGGCCTGACGCGCTCATCAGCAAGTGATAGCCATTAGGCTCCGCCCGGGCGATCGCCGCCGTTCCGATGTTGCCGCCGGCGCCGGGCTGATTCTCGATGACGAACTGCTGCCCGAGAGCAGGGCTCATCTTGTCGAGGACGATGCGGGTGACGACATCGCTGGCGCTTCCAGCGGAGAACGGCACGACCACCCGGATAGGACGATCCGGATAGGTCTGAGCCGAGGCAGCGGTGGCCGACAAGAGAACCGCGACTGCCAGTGCCCGCGTGAGCCACTCGAGGGATCCAAGCATGGCAGCTCCCCTGTTCCCATTCGATCTATGGCCCCGCGTCGAGCAATCGAACACGAACAGTGGAGCCGCAGGGTGGCGAACTGAAAGGCGAATGAATGGCGACGTTCGTATGCTAGCATGTCGTAGGTTGTGGCAACGGCCCGCGGCGATCGGGAGGAGCGGATGACGACGGCGAATGAAGGCATGGAACTCACGCGCGCCGGCCCAGGGACTGTGATGGGCGAGCTGATGCGATGCTACTGGATTCCCGCAGCACTCTCGTCGGAGCTCCAACGCGACGGCGCGCCGCTCCGCCTGATGCTGCTCGGCGAGAAGCTGATCGCGTTTCGCGACAGCGCCGGCCGGGTCGGCGTGATGGACCACCGCTGCCCGCACCGCTGTGCGTCGCTGTTCCTGGGACGCAACGAGGAAGGCGGCATTCGCTGCATCTATCACGGCTGGAAGTTCGACGTCGCCGGCAACTGCCTCGATATGCCGAGCCTGCCACCGCCAGGCTTCAAGCAAAAGGTGAAGGCGAAAGCCTACAAGGTGGTGGAGCGCGCCGGCGTCATCTGGGTTTACATGGGATCGCGCGCCGAGGCGCCGCCGCTGCCCGCGTTCGAAATCCTGGACATGCCACAGGACGAGATCCGCGTGCAGCTTCATCCAGCGCGATTGCAACTACCTGCAGGCGCTCGAGGGCGAGATCGACACCTCGCATTTCGGCTTCCTGCACGCCGGCCATGTCGATCCGGACGACCTGGCGGAGGACGAGCCTGTCCGGCACACCGTCACCAACCGTGCGCCTGAGTACCATCTCGCCGAAACACCGTGGGGCACGCAGTATGCCGGCTTCCGCGAGGCCGGGCCGGGCCAAACTTACTGGCGCTTTGGCAACTTCTTGTTTCCGTTCTGGACCCAGGCGCCCAATGGCGAGTTCGGCAGCCACATGCATGCGCGCGGCTGGGTGCCGCTCGACGACGGTCACACGATGTTCTGCTACCTTTGGTGGAAGCGCGGCACATCATCGATGACGCTGCCGCAGCCCGCTTTCAAGGACGGCACGCCGATCGGCGGCACGGGGCGCGGCAACAAGCTCCTGCCCAACACTACGGACTGGCTCGGCCGCTGGCGCATGGCTGCCAATGCGGGCAATGACTGGGGGATCGACCGAGCTGCCCAACAAAGCAACACCATCTACAGTGGGATTGACGGCATCCATTTGCAGGACCAGGCAATCACGGAGAGCATGGGGCCAATCGTCGACCACATGCTCGAGCATCTCGCACCTTCAGATCAGATGATCACACGCACGCGCCGGCGCCTGCTGATGGCGGCGCGCGCGCTGCGCGACAAGGGCGTGTTGCCACCCGGGGTCGAGGACGCGGGCGTGTTTCGTGAGGCGCGCAGCGGGTACTTCGTCAGCGACGACAAGAGCCCCTGGCGGGAGGTCTACGCCAAGCGGCTGGCCGCATCGGTGCGTCCGCAGCCGAGCCCATTGCACGCGGCGGAATAGCGCGGCCATGGTTGCCAAGCGCGGCGGTCGACTTGTAGCTTCGGAAAACATTGGCGCGCACCAGTCAGCACCTCGCTGATGCGCCGCAGCAAATTGCACCGGTCGAGTGCCCGAGCGATCGCGCGCTTTCCCACGTCCGGGCCATTGCCAACCCGCTCCAGGTTCAGACAACAGTTTTGTCGCAGTCGATTTCATGCCAAAAGAGAGGAGCACAGAACGAAAAAAGACAGGGGAGGTTCACCATGCTTCGTCGCCACATCCTGGCGCTGCTCTCCGCGGGCGTTGCGGTTCTCGGACTATCCTTCTCCACGGCAAGCACGGCGGCGGAGTTCACCAAGCCGGTCAAGATCATCGTGCCCTTCGCGCCGGGTGGCGCATCCGACATCCTGGCGCGGTTGATCGGTCCGAAGCTGCAGGAGGCGATCGGCCAACCAATTGTCGTCGAGAACAAGCCCGGGGCCGGCGGCAATATTGGCGCCGAGATCACCGCCAAGGCCAACAAGGACGCCCACACGCTCCTCTTGATGGACGTGAGTCCCCTGGCCATCTCCCCGACGCTCATCCCGAGCCTGTCGTACAATCCTGCAAAGGAACTGGCGCCGATCGGCATGATCTCATTCGCGCCTTACGTGATTTCGATCAACCCGGGCGTGCCCGCAAAGACGGTCGCCGAGTTCATCGCCTATGGAAAGGCGAATCCTGGGAAGGTGCTGTTCGCGAACCCCGGGATCGGCCTCGCCAATCATCTGACGAATATTCAGGTCGCCAAGGCCTGGGGCTTGAACGTGAAGCACATACCCTACAAGGGCGGCTCCGAGGCCATGAAATCGGTTGTCTCCGGGGAAACCCACCTGACGATCAACAGCATTCCGACCTCGTCGGCGTTCCTTGCAGGAGGCCAGGTGCTGCCCATCGCCCTGTCGGGCGATCAGCGGCACGAGCAGTTCAAGGACCTGCCGACCTTCAAGGAGCTGAACCTGCAGCCGATCGACAGCGGCAGCTGGCAGGGGCTGCTGACCACGGCCGGCTCCCCACCGGCACTCGTTGCACGGCTCAACAGCGAGCTGGTCAAGATCCTCGCCATGCCCGACATGCTGAAGCGCCTGCATGACCTAGGCGCTCAGGTCAAGGTGGGCCCGCCCTCGGAGCTTGCCGCCTGGCTCGAGCGCAACACGGAGACCTTCGCGACCGTCGTCATGGAAAACGGGATCAAGCTGCAATAGGTGCGAGCCAAGTGGGAGCCTTCTGCGCCGACGGATGCAACGGGAAGCGGTGGCCATGCGCACACGAGGTGATGTTCCCGAGTTGGCGTTTGGCCTGTTCCTCGTGGCACTGGCGCTCTTCGGCTTCTATGCCACGCAAGGCCTGAGCGTCGGCACGGCCTCCGAAATGGGGCCCGGCTATGTGCCGCGCGCGCTCATCTTGACCATCCTCGTGTCCGGCCTTGCATTTGTTGCGAAAGGTTTCCTTGCCAGCGCCATGCCGCTGCCTGCGTTCGCCTGGCGCCCCCTGCTCGCGATCCTCGCGGCAGTCGCGGTGTTTGCTGTTTGCTTTGAATGGTTGGGTCTCGTCGTCGCGGTCGTGGCCGCTATCCTGGTTGCGGGCATCGCGGCGCGACCGATGCAACCGCACGTGCTCCTCCCGTTTGGGGCGGGTGTCGCGGCATTTTCGGCTCTCCTGTTCGTCAAGGGCCTTGGGCTGCCGCTGAAACTGTGGCCCTGGTGAGGGCGGCCTTTGGACCTGTTCGCAAACCTCGCACTTGGGCTGGCAACGGCAGCAACGCCCGCGAACCTCGCGTTCTGCTTTGTCGGTGTGCTGATCGGCACGCTAGTTGGAGTCCTGCCAGGCATCTCGCCGCTGACGACGGTGGCGATGTTGCTCCCCTTCACGTTCGGCCTGCCGCCGACTTCGGCTCTGATCATGCTGTCCGGCATTTTCTACGGGGCGCAGTATGGCGGTTCGACCACGGCAATTCTCGTCAACGTTCCGGGCGAGACCTCTTCTGTCATCACTTGCATCGACGGCCACCAGATGGCGCGCCAGGGACGCGCAGGGCCGGCACTTGCGGTTGCAGCCATCGGCTCCTTCTTTGCCGGAACGGTGGCAACGCTCGCCATCGCAGTAATGAGCGTGCCGCTGGCCTACTTCGCCTTGAAGTTCACAGCCGTCGAGACGGTGAGCCTGATCGTTTTGGGCCTGATCAGCGCGGTGGTGCTGGCGCACGGATCGGCCATCAAAGCGATCCTGATGATCATCGTCGGAGTGTTCCTCGGGCTCGTCGGCATCGACGTCAATTCGGGCGTGCCGCGCATGACGTTCGGTTTGCCGCAGCTCGCGGACGGTATCGGCTTCGTGCCGGTCGCCATCGGCCTGTTCGGCATCGCCGAGATGATCCACAACCTGGGTCGGCCACAGGATCGCGCGCTGGTCGAGGCCCGGATCAACAGCCTGATGCCGACACGATCCGACCTGGTGGCGGCCGCCCCGGCCATCCTGCGCGGCACGGCGCTCGGGACAATCCTGGGTGTCCTGCCCGGCGGTGGCGCGGCACTGCCCGCGTTCGCTGCCTACGCGCTCGAAAAGAAGGTAGCCCGCGATCCGTCTCGCTTCGGCAAGGGGGCGATCGAGGGTGTCGCTGGACCCGAGTTCGGCCAACAACGCCGGCGCGCAGACGAGCTTCGTGCCGATGCTCACGCTTGGCATCCCGTCGAACCCGCTCATGGCGCTCATGATCGGAGCACTCATGATCCAGGGCATTCAGCCTGGGCCCCACGTGATGACCAAGCAGCCCGAGCTGTTCTGGGGCGTCATCGCCTCCATGTGGATCGGCAACCTGATGCTGCTCGTCATGAACCTGCCGCTGATCGGCCTCTGGGTATCTCTTCTGCGCGTGCCGTATCGGCTGCTGTTTCCCGCCATCGTGGCACTGTGCTGCATCGGCGCCTACAGCGTCTCGAACAGCCTGTTCGATGTCTGGCTCGTATTGCTGTTCGGTCTCGTCGGCTACTTCTTCATCAAGATCGGCGTGGAGCCGGCACCGCTGGTTTTAGGCTTCGTGCTGGGACCCATGCTGGAAGAGAATTTTCGCCGCGCCATGCTCATCTCCGGTGGGGACATGTCGGCGTTCGTGACGCGACCCATCAGCGCTGCGCTCTTGGTCATCGCGCTGTTCCTTTTGGCGGCACTGCTTTCACCTGCAATCCGGGTCCGGCGCGATGCACTCAAGGAAGGC
>CAWHBI010000033.1:0-31952 GCA_963827545.1 uncultured Alphaproteobacteria bacterium | reverse complement strand
AAGAGCAAAGTGAGGATGGCCCAACGGCTATCCGTGCGCATACCTGGTCCCCATCAACACCAACTTTTCGGCCGCCCGAATGTCATGCGGTCAAGCAAGCTTGTGTCAAGTGGCGCGGAGGGCCAGGTGCCGCGCGCATCACCTCTTGCCCCGAACGGAGCCAGCGCGTAGGGAGTTGCAGGTGGGTGCAAGCAGAAGGTGGTCACGCCCAGAATTCGGGGTGAAAGTATGGCCTTGTCGTTCAAGTGGCTGATTGATCCGATCGAACCGACGACATTCTTCACAGAGTTTTACGAGCGAAAGCCGCTGCTGATCGAACGGAAGCAATCCGCGAAGTTCGAGTCGCTGCTGAGCATTGACGCGATCGATCGATACCTCTCGACAACGACCCCTTGCAGTCCCGACGTCTTTCTGGTCGACGCCGCACGGGAGCTCAAGCCCGAGGACTACTCGTTTCCTAACTCAGAGCCGCCCGGCAGGATCGACCTGCCGCGTGCCTACCAGTTGTTCGGTACGGGTGCCACGATTTCGCTTTCACAGCTGCATGAGCGCTTGCCGTCACTTGCTGCTCTCTGTCGCGCAGTCGAAAGAACCTTCAGCAGCCATTTTCAAACGAACATCTACCTTTCGCCGCCGCATGCGCAGGGTTTCAAGACGCACTTCGACAACCATGACGTGTTCGTTCTGCAGGTCTCGGGATCAAAGGTGTGGACCATGTACGACACTGGGATCGTACTCCCGCTGCGGGGGCAGGTTTTCGATCCTGACAAGCACACTCCTGGTCCGCCGACACGCGAATTCACGCTGTACGCAGGCGATCTTTTTTACTGCCCGCGGGGGCTCTATCATTCGGCTCGCTCGACAGAAGAGGCATCGCTGCACATCACGTTGGGCCTCATCGGCAAGACCTGGGCTGAAGTGATGATCGAGGCAGTGTCTGCGGCGTGCCTTGCTTCGCCGGCGTTCCGCGCGAACCTTCCGGTCGGATTTGCCAATGCGGGGTTCGACCCAAGTCAGGCCGCCGCCACGTTCCGTGCCCTGGTTGGCACCTTTGCCCGCGAGGCTCAGCTGGCGCCCATTCTCGAGCGGCTTGCTGAAGACTTCGTGACTTCGCGCCGACCGGCGCTTTACGGGTGCCTGCAGGAGTTGGAAAGAGCGCCCGAGCCCTCGATCGAGAGCACACTTGCACCCCGGCCGGACCTTATCTACCTCGTGCGCGAAGAAAACGAGAGGCTAGCATTGCTGTTCGGATCCACAGAGATCAGCCTTCCCGCGTTTACACGAGACGCCGTGATGTTCGCCCTCGAGGGAGCGCCTTTCGTGGTGCGCGATCTGCCGGGCCAGCTCGACGATGCTGGCAAGGTCGTGCTGGTGCGGCGTCTGCTAAGGGAAGGCTTGCTGGTGAGACAGGAAGAGGCGCCTGAGCAGTCGGCAAGGCGCGGCGCCCGCGCAGCGGTGGTTGACTAGCGATCCATGGTCCCTCCTCTGCGGTAATCTACCCACAGCGCGATCGCTCATCCACCAGCATCAGATCCCGACACCAAGCGATGCGAGTGCCGCAGAATGTGCGAACAGACTGGTCCGAGCATTGCTTTTTCAGCGGCTGCCCTTAAGATGTGGCCAGACCGTCGATCAATTCTCGGAGACGCAAGTCTTTTTCCGACAACGGGGCTGAGCTTGCTGTTGAGGAAACGCGGCGCCGCGGCACCATGCGGCGCAGTCTCGGAGCTTTCCGACAGGAGATCTGTCTAATGGAACGCAGGACTTATACCTTAAGGGATGCGGACATATCCTCACGCAGGAGCGTCAGTCGTCGTGCACTGCTGCATACTCTTGGCATCGGCGCAGCCGCGGCTGCCGTAGCAGCCGTCCATGGGGTGACGCAGGCACAAACGAAACGCCGCGATCCTTGCCGGGACAGCGACCACGGCCCCAGCGATCAGGATGGTTGCGGCCGTCCAATTTCATAGTGCCGGTCGTCTGTTGCGGTGCGGTAATCCTTTGGTTGTTCGCGTTGGCGCTGGGTTCCCATTGGGTCATTCGCGACATTTTTCGTGCAGATCGGCACCGACCTGACGACCGGTTCGCGCTATGAGCAGACCTGAAAATCAACGCGCTAGCGTATTTGGGCGGAGGGCGGCCTTCTCGGCCTCGCCGCTCCCTTCCCTCGGTGCTATCCTGCTGGGGGCGGGCCTGACTTAGGGAGGGACGACGATGCGCGAGACCTTGGTTCGGCTCGCAGGTGCAGTCTTGGTAGCGTTCTCAGTGTCCGCGCTGGCGGACGACAAGAACAAATGCCTGGATGCCAAAGATCACCACGTGGCAATCAAAGGATGCTCTGAGATCATCCGCCGAGATCCCAAAGACGCAATTGCGTACTACCTGCGCGGGAATGCCTTGGCCAAGAACGGCGATCTCGGTCAAGCGATCGCGGACTTCAGCAAAGCCATTGCACTCAACCCCGGCTTCGCTCCGCCGTACGACGGCCGCGCGGCTGCCTACGTGGCCAAGGGTGACTACACCCGCGCGGTGGCTGATGTGACAAAGGCCGCTGAACTTGCTCCCAAGAAGGGACAGAAGGCAGCCAAAGCAACCGTAACGGCGAGCGACAAGGCGCCGGCTGCAATGGCGAAAGACGTCCAAGTCAAGCCGGCGATCGCGAAAGACGTCCAGGTCAAGCCGCCGATCGCAGGAGCGGCAGCAACGGCGAAGAAGACTGGGCCTCCGAAAGGCGCCCAAGTGAAGGAGAGCACACCGGAGTTCGCTCCGTTTCGAGACCCCAGCGTCACGCCGTGAGTTGCATTCGAACTCATGGCAGTGCTCGCTCTTGCTCTGGCGCGGGCGCGCTTATCTCCGCATATCCCGGCGGCATTTCTCGGCAAGTGACGTTGCTGCCGCCTGCCAGCCCTTGCCTTCTACGTCCGCGCATGCGCCGGTATGAAGGCGACGGGGAAGGGGGCGGCGGCGTATAGGGGCCGTCTCAGATCGATGGGTGTGGGTGACGGTTTTCGCCAACATCGATTTTGCCCCTTTCCTCCTTGGGTGTCGCGAGGGGATCACGCGACGCACCAGACCGACCCGAAGTAGTCGGGCCCGAAGAGCAATCCCCAGAACGCGTCGTTCCGATTTTCTGCATCCGCCTGCTGCTGAAAACGCGACGATGGCGGCTTATCGCGTCGCTGTCGCCTCCTTCAGCATCACGAGCATGATGCGGTTGGTGCTGCTCTGATGGATGAGCAGGTTGCCGTCTCGGGTCGGGCGCATGTGGCGGATGATCCCGGCATGGACGCCGCCGGAGGGGATCGGCCAGCTCTGGAACGTCTCGGTTTTCGGGTCGAAACGAACCAGCGTGTCCGGCCGCATGCCGGACTCGTTGTACCAGACGACGTCGTCGACAATCGCGATCGCGTAAGGGTGCGACTTCGGCCCGCTCGGCGACGGCCACTCCTTGATCTCCCCGCTCTTGGGGTCGTAGCGGCCAAGCCGGCCTTGGGAGGAGTTGACGTACCAGATCCTGCCATCGCTGGCGAAGGCAAGGCGCCGGACGGTGGTCGCCGGGATCGGCAGCTTTATCTCGGTGAGCTCCATCGTCGCCGGATCGACCTTGACCAGGCAATTGCTGCCATTGCAGGCCACCCACGGCGTGCCCTGGGCATCGAGCTTGATGCCGTAGGGCTTTGAATCCGGCGTCTTCATGGTGACGAGCTTGATCTCGCCGGTCGTGGGGTCAAGGCGGCCCACCATGTTGCTCAGCTGGAGGGTGAACCAGAGGATGCCCTTGGCGTCGAAGATGGCCGAGTGTGGATTTTTCGCGGCCGGATCCGGCATCTTGTATTCCGAGACCTTCCCCGTGGCGGGGTCGAGCTTGCCGACAGTCGCGTTCTTGTTGCCCGTGTACCAGATATTGCCCGCACCATCGGTGAGCACCGTGTGCGGCATCGCCTTGGGAGGCAACGTGAACTCCTTCATGTTGCCGGTGGCGGGATCAATGCGTCCGACGACGTTGCCCCACTGCCCGGCCCACCAGATGGTCCCATCCGCCGCCTGGACCGGATCACGCGAGCGTTGGCCGAGCGTCGGCACCTGCCACTCCTTGAAGGCAACCTTGGTGCTTCCGGGCATCAGCTTGGGTGCGCGATTGCTGTTGGGTGGGAACTGGGCAGCGAGATACTGGATGATCTCGTCGCGTGTCGCCGGGTTACCCGACAAGTCGATCATCGTGCTTGCGAGCTCCAGCCAGCCGGCTGCCGTATAGCCGGAGCTGCCCGTGATCTGGCTGACTGGATGGCAGCTCGTGCAGGCGCCTTCGACCAATTGCCTGCCAGCCCCTTCGGGCAATGCTGGCTGTCCTTGAGCAGGGCCCGCAGCGGGCAAGGCAAACCACAACAGTGAGGAGGCGACAATCAAGATCGACCGCATGGCTCACCCTCCAAGGTTTGATGTCGCCCATGCTTCATGCCGGGGTGTGGCGAGTTAAGCCGAACTGTCGCCCACCCGCGCTCAACCACCACGCTCCTGGAACATCTTGCCGCGGGTCGTGCGGATCTGGGGCAGCGCGACAAGCAGGAGGACAGCGGCGGCCAGGGCGAGAATCGTCAGCGACAGGGGCCGGGTGAAGAAGATCGTTGGATCGCCGCGCGATAGCACCAGGGAGCGCCGCAGATTCTCTTCCATCAGCGGCCCAAGGATGAAGCCCAGCACGAGCGGCGCAGGTTCGCATCCGAATTTGTAGAGCAGATAGCCGAAGCCAGCGAACACGAACGTCAGCAATATGTCCGTCGTGCTGCTGTTGACCGCGTAAATGCCGATCAAGCAAAACACCAGGATGCAGGGAAACAGCAGCCGGTACGGCACACTGAGCACACGCACCCAGATGCCGATCATGGGAAGATTGATCACCAGCAGCATGAGATTGCCGATCCACATGCTGGCGACCATGCCCCAGAACAGGTCGGGCCGCTTATCGATGACCGCCGTGCCGGGAGCAATGCCTTGGATGATCATGGCCCCCATCATCAGCGCCATCACTACGTTCGACGGCAGGCCCAGCGTCAACAGAGGAATGAACGAGGTCTGCGCTGCAGCATTGTTGGCGGACTCCGGCCCTGCGACACCTTCGATCGCGCCGTGACCGAAGCGCGAGGGGTTGCGCGCGATCTTTTTCTCGAAACTGTAGCTTGCGAAGGCGGCAACCACGGCACCGCTGCCGGGGAGGATGCCGAGCAGAGACCCCAGTCCGGAACCGCGCACCACTGCCGGCCAGGCGTCGCGGAAGTCCTGGCGGGAGGGCCAGACGTTCCTGATCCTCTCGGCCAAGAACTGACGAGTTTGCGGCCGCTCGAGATTGACCATGACCTCGTTGATGCCGAACAGGCCCATGACCACGGGAAGGAAGCCGATGCCGTCGAAAAGCTCGGAAACGCCGAATGTATAGCGGGCGGTGCCAGTGCTACCGTCGGTGCCGGCGAGGCCAAGCAAGACGCCGACGAAGATCATCGCGATCGCCTTGAGAAGCGAGCCCTGCGCGACAAGCACGGCGGAAAGCAGGCCCAGCACCATCAAGGAAAAGTACTCCACCGACGTGATTTTGGTGGTGAAAGCGGCCAGGATTGGAGCAAAGCCGGCGACAACCAGGGTGCCGACGCAACCGGCAAAGAAAGAACCCAGCGCCGCCACGGCGAGTGCAGGCCCGGCACGCCCCTGCCGTGCCATCTGATGGCCGTCGAGACACGTGACGACCGACGATGCCTCCCCCGGCATGTTCACCAGGATTGCGGTGATCGAGCCGCCGTACTGGGCACCGTAGTAGATGCCGGCCAGCATGATCAGCGCGGCCAGTGGTGAGAGTGTGTAGGTGATCGGCAGCAGCATGGCGATGGTAGCCACCGGGCCGATCCCTGGCAGGACGCCGACCAGGGTGCCGAGGACGCAGCCGATCAGGCAGAAGAGCAGATTTTGCAGCGACGTCGCAGCGACAAAGCCGACCCACAGGTTTCCGAGGACATCCACTTCAGCCGGCTCCGAAGATCGGTATCGGCTGCTTCAGGCCGTAGACGAAAAGGAGCACGCAAAAGACCGCCAAAAAAATACCCAGCGCAATGGCCTCCTTCCATCTTGCTTCGAATGAGGCAAACGCTGCCAGGACGGCAACCACAAAGGTCGCGATCGCCAATCCAGCCGCGTTGATGAGAAATGCAAAAACCAGGATCGCCGTCAGGACCAGCGAGACGGGACGCCACCGCCCGGGCTCGATCGGCGGTCCATCCAGCGCAACCGCGCGCAACCCGATCACGATGGCGAACGCGACGAGTGCCGCGCTCAAGAGCATGGGCATGTAGCCCGGGCCCATGCGCGAAGCGGTACCTGCGTCCAATTCTCGGCCGAACCACAGTCCTCCCAAGCCGATGATAGCGAGCACCAAAGCGGCGCCCAGATCCTGCGGACTCCTGATGCGGAACATCGCCGCTGCCGTCCCAACGCTGTTGCTCGCGGGCGGTGCCCGGGCGGGTTACGAACTGTCAGGCCCCGCCGGCTCGGCTATTGCGGCTCGATATTCGCCAGCTGGACGTAGGCGCCCCATTTCTTGATATCAGCGGCAAGCAGTTCCGCGAGCATGCGAGAATTTCCCGGGAATGGCTCCGACCCCAAATTCGAGAGGAACTTCTTCGTCTCCTCGCTGGCCGCGATCTGGTTGAACCAGCCCTCGAGCTTGCCGACGATAGGCTGCGGCGTACCAGCGGGAACGAAGACGGCCCACCAGGCGATCAGCTCGCCAAAGTCGGGATGGCCGGCCTCCTGCATCGTGGGTACGTCCGGCAGCACGGACATGCGCGTCCCCGAGGTCACCGCAAGCACGCGAATTCGGCCCGCCTGCGCCTGCTGGATAGCCCAGACAGGATCGCCCGCCGCGAAATCGATACTCCCAGCGGACATGTCGTTCATCAGCGTTCCCATTTCCCGGTACTGAGCCTTGATCGCCTGCAGACCTGCGACCTTTTTGTAGAGCTCGGCCGTGACGAGGCCGGTGTTCGCGGCGATCCCATAGGTCGCCTTCTCCGCCTTGGCCTTCACGCTGGAGGTCAGCTCCGCCAGAGATTTGATCGGCGACTTGGCATCGACAGCGACAACGAAGCCAAGCTTGGCCAGCGTCGTTACTGGCAAGAAATCCTTGACCGGGTCGAACGGCAGCTTCTTGAATGTATGGGAGGCCGCCGCAAAGGTGGAACTGGCAGGGGCGATCAGGATGGTGTGGCCGTCCGGCTTCGACTTCGATGCCGCCTCCGAGCCGATATTGCCGAGTGCACCGGGCTTGTTCTCGACGATCACCGGTTTGCCGGCGAGTGCGCTCAGCTTGTCGGAAAAGTAGCGAACAAAGACATCAGCGCCGCTGCCGGCCGTAAACGTACAAATCGCCTTGATCTCACGGGCCGGATAGTCCTGTGCCCGGGCGGGGACGCAGGCCAACATGAGCGTCAGTGCAAGTGCGGCGCCTGCAAACCCCGTCCTCGCTGCCTGTCGCATAATCGAGTATCCTCCCCATTCGATGCCTATCGCGATCCTTTTGCCGCCTGAGCGGGGTCGTCGAATTCCGGCGTGCGCAACGCTAGTCCACAATTCGCAGTTCGTCCACGGGCTCGCCCAGCGCTGCGCCTGATGGGACCTTGTGGGAGGAAGCCCAAGTTTCGCCCGCGCAAGCAGCAGAGCTGGGTGCCTCCCTCATCGCTCGCGTTGACAGTGGTCGCGCTTGTAGCTGACAGTGCTGCAAATCACGTTGGGGTTCAAACAAATGCGCGAGCTCGAGGGCGAGACGGCTGTTGTGACCGGAGCGGCGGCCGGAGGTCGCCTTGGGCTTGCAAGCACGCCACCGTTACGACTACCGCCCGCCCGGGCCAATTCGGCAAATACCGGCTACCGCTGCCGCACGCGCATCGCCAACGATGATCGCCCATGAAATTCTCCTTCTTCCACCTGATGCCGTGGACGGAGTTGGACGCGGCGCCGGCGCAGTGGCCGGTGAGCAATAGGGCCTTCGAGCCTGCGCGCGGCAAGGAGCTCTATGACAGCTACATCGACACCATGGCGTTTGCGGAGCAATGCGGATTCGACTGGGTGGGCTGCAACGAGCACCACTTCAGCCCCTACGGCCTGATGGCCAACTGTAATCTGATCGGCGCCGTGCTGGCGCAGCGAACCCGCACGATCCGCCTGGCGATGCTGGGAAACCTCGTTCCACTGCTGAACCCGATCCGGGTTGCCGAGGAGTATGCCATGCTCGACGTGATGAGCGGTGGGCGGCTTATCGCCGGCATGATCCGCGGCGTGCCGCACGAATACATCGCCTACAATGTCGCGCCCGACGAGTTGCGCGAGCGCTTGCGAGAAGCGGCGGCGCTGATCGTCAAGGCGTGGACCGAGCCTGAGCCCTTTGGATGGGAGGGCGAGTTCTATCAGTTTCCTTCCGTTTCCATCTGGCCGAAGCCGTTCCAGCGGCCGCATCCGCCAATTCTGATGTCGGCGAGCAACGAGGAGTCGGCCGAATTCGCCGCCCGCCATCGTGCCATGATGGGCATGACCCTGATCGCCGATCTCGACATTGCGCGGCGCTGCATCGACGTCTATCGGGATGCCGCGCGAGGGCACGGATTCGAACCGACGCCCGCGCACATTCTCCTCGGCTACAACACATGCATCGCCGACACGGACGGGGAGGCGCGCGAACACCTGAGCGAGGGCCTGCGCTACTTCCACCGTGTGCTTATGCATGCGATCCGCGACGCCCAGCGGCTGGTGATCCAGAAATCGCGCTTTTTTGGCGAAGAGCACGGGGAGCGCTTCGTCAGCCGGCTGGTGACACTGAAGGAACGCTCGATCGATGAGATGATCGAGGCTGGATCCGTGCTGTGCGGGAGCCCGCAGAGCGTTCTCAAGCAGATGAGGCGCATCCGCGACGAGCTCGGCAACGGCCACTTCAACATCAACATGAAGATCGGCAACATTTCCGACGCCGTCGTGCGGCGCGGTATGGAATTGTTCCGGGATGCGGTCCTGCCGGAGGCCAGGCAACTGTAGATCTTGACACGAATGGAGCGCGGCGTGACCGACATCCGTTTCGAAGAGCAACAGATCGAACTCGATACGGGGCGGCTCGTCTATTTGCGGGGCGGCGACGGGCGACCGATCCTTCATCTTCACAGCGCGGCCGGACCACGCGTATCTCCTGCGATCGAGCAGCTGGCGAGCCGCCACTCTATTCACATGCCGACGGCGCCAGGCTTCAATGCCACGCCTGCCCACGGGACGATAACGTCCATGATTGAGCTTTCCGATCTAATGGCGTTATTCGTTCGCACCGTCGTCGGCGGCGCCTGCGACGTGGTCGGCGAATTGTTCGGCGGCTGGGTTGCGCTTTGGCTGGCCGTGCGCCACCCAGAACTCGTCGAGCAACTCGTCCTGGAGGCGCCGGCAGGGCTCAGAACGGAGGGTACAGGTGGTCTTCCGGCCGATCCCGGCGAGCGCCTGCGAATGCTCCATGCCCTGCCGGAGCGCGCGCCAAAGGAAACCCGTTCTCCGGAGGTGCTCACCGAAAATCAGCTGGTGCGAGAACGCTATACGCGGGGCGTCGCTCTCGATGCTGCGCTGCTGGAAGCGCTCCCTCGGATCAAGGCCCGCACGTTGATTCTGTTTGGAGCGAACGACGAAGTGGTCCCGGTCGAAACCGCGCGGCGGCTCAAAGCTCGCATCGTGCATTCGCATCTGAGCTTCATCTACGGCGCGGCGCACGCTCTGGAGTTCGACCAGCCGCGCAGGGTAGCGCGCCTGGTCGGGGCGTTCCTGGAGCGTGGCGAAGGCTTCTTGGTGCGTCGTCCCGACGCCGCGTGAGAAGGACGACTACGACCTATCCCCCCGCCACCGCTCGATTTGCCATCCGCATCGCATTGGACAGTGCTCCGAGGCTACTTGGATGAGAACAGGGTGCCACCAGTCATCGCGAGATGCTCGACGATGAGCCCGAGCGCAAGAGGGGGAGAAGGTCAGTCCGCCGACGCCATGTTGTGGTCGCACTGCTGGCGTAAGGGCATTCATCTGATCTTCGCCTATCTGATTCCCCGCTTGTTCTGACCGCTAGGCCGCTGACAGCGAGAGCACGTCACCAATGTGCATTACGAGCGTGCTCATCACGTTTTGCGGTGCCGTCAATGGCGAGCCCAACAAGCGCTCCGCTTGCTGGCCGGGGCCGTCTCGTCACGCAACTTTGCTTTGGTCAGTGTCGCGGCAGACGCAATCCGGCGCGGTGTCAGGGTCCTGTCGTCCAATCCCTGCCTGCTGCGTCTGATAGACGCTGGGCCAGATCGACCAGGGAGCTGCAACAATGAGGGTTACACGTCGGAGCGTGTCGGCTGGCGTATTGGCCACTGGCCTGATGCCGCTTTCTGCAACGCATGCTCAGGGCGGCTATCCGAGGGGCCAGACCATCAAACTGATCGTCGGCTTTCCGGCCGGCGGCTCGCAGGACAATGTTGGCCGCATCCTCGCCGATCGGCTATCGGCACATTGGGGTGCTTCGGTGGTGGTCGAGAACATCGCCGGCGCCGGCAGCAACATCGCCATGGATCGGGTGGCAAAGGGCGCGGCCGACGGCGGCCAGATCCTGATTGTGCCCCCCGGCCTCGCCACCAATCAGTTCCTGTACGCCAAGCTCGCCTTCGATCCGGTGGCGGATTTCGTGCCGCTGGCGCTCGTTGCCACCTTCCCCAACCTTCTGTGTGTGCGCAATAGTCTGCCCGTCAACAGCATGGCTGAGCTCATCGCCTTCGCCAAAGCCAATCCGGGCAAGCTCAACTACGGCTCCACGGGGATCGGCACGACGCCGCACCTTGCGAGCGAGATGCTCAAGCGCATGGCCGGTGTCGACTTTGCCACCGTGCATTATCGCGGCAGCGCGCCGGCCGTGAACGACCTGCTGGCCGGCGCCGTCGATGTGGTGATCGACAACACCACGTCGATCGTTCCGCACGCCCGCTCCGGCAGCGTCAGGGCGCTCGGCATCTCGACGCTGGCGCGCTGGCCGCTGGCACCGGACTTTGTGCCGATCGCTGACACTGTGCCGGGTTACCAGGCGCTG
The DNA here is from genome assembly GCA_963827545.1 of uncultured Alphaproteobacteria bacterium. Lineage (GTDB taxonomy): Bacteria > Pseudomonadota > Alphaproteobacteria > Rhizobiales > Hyphomicrobiaceae > AWTP1-13. The sequence goes on along the minus strand of CAWHBI010000033.1, from coordinate 20,830 downwards.
GCGTTCTCCGGCATTGCTGTGCGCGCCGGCACGCCCAGGGAGATCTGCGACAGCATCGAGACTGCGGTCAAAGCGATCTGCAAGGACCCGGTTCTGAGAGAGCGAATGTCCGCGTTGTTGGCGGAGGTGGTTGGTTCCGGCTCTAGGGAGTTCGGCGAGTTCCTCGCTGCCGAGCGAGCAAAGTGGGGTAAGCTGATCACGGATCTCCAGATCCGAATCGGCAACTAGCGTGACCTCTCATGCCGAATAGCGCGTGGGGCCCACGGCGGGTTCCGCCGGGCCGCTTCCGACGCGAGAGCACCCTCCACCAAACTCTTGGCAAGTCCCAGAAAGCTGCGCTACCTGGAAGTGGCCTCGAGTCAGGCTTGCAGGGATTTTTGCACTCGATCGACGATGCGGTCGACAGTTGGCAGGACAGCGTCCTCGAGGATATCGGCAGCGGGCAGCGGAAGGTGCGGCGTGGTGATGCGCACCGGCGGTCCGTCGAGGTCGTAGAAGGCCTCGTCGGCGACGATGGAAACGATCTCCGCGCCCCAGCCGCACAGCCGCGGGTTCTCCTCCACCGTGAACAGGCGGTGCGTCTTGGCCACCGAGCCGAGGATGGTCTGCGTGTCGAGCGGCACCAGCGACCGCACGTCGATGACCTCGCAGTCGATGCCATGTTGGGCCTGGAGCCGTTCGGCGGCCTCGAGCGCGCGGGGCACCATCAGGGCCAGCGCCAGGATCGTCGCATCGCCACCGGAACGCACGATGCTGGCCGTGCCCAGCGTGTCGACGATCTCACCGTCCGGCACCTCGCCCTTGGTTGGATAGAGCGACTTGTGCTCGAAGAAGATCACCGGGTCGGGATCGCGCACGGCCGCTGCCATCAACCCGATCACGTCGCGCGGTGTCGAGGGCGCCACCACCTTGAGGCCTGGGATCATCATGGCCCAGTTCTCGACGCTCTGGCTGTGCTGTGCGCCGAAGCGCGAGCCGGCGCCGTTGCCGGTGCGGACGACCAGGGGGCACTTGAGCTGCCCGTTCGACATGTAGCGGCTCTTGGGGAACTCGTTGGCGATGTAGTCGAAGCAAACGGCGAAGAAGTCCGAGAACATGATCTCGGCGATCGGCTTCAGGCCCGTCATCGCCGCGCCCATGGCGGCGCCCAGGATCGCCTGCTCGGAAATCGGCGTGTCGCGCACGCGAATCGGTCCGAACTGCTCCAGCAAGCCGACAGTCGTCTTGAACACGCCGCCGGCCTTGCCCACGTCCTCGCCGAGGAACACGACGTCAGGATCGCGCGCCATCTCCTGGGCGATGCCGCGGGCGACCGCGTCGCGATAGGTCAGTTCCGCCATGCCCAGCCTCCGTCGGCGTAGACGTCGGTTGTGAGGATCTCGAGCGGCGGCGGTGGTGCGGCCTTGCACTTCTCCGTCGCCTCGTCGATGAGGCGGCGGACATCGGCCTCGATGCCGGCGATGATGGCTTCCTTGACGCCGAACTGCCTCAAGCGCTCGCGGTAGATCTTGATGGGACACCGCTCCTTCCACCGCTCGAGCTCGCCGTCCGGGCGATACTTGGCAGGATCTGCGCGCGAATGGCCGCTGTAGCGATAGGTTTTGCATTCGATCAGGGAGGGTCCCGCGCCCGCACGTGCCTTGTCGTAGGCCGCCATGGCCGTGCGGTAGACGGCATCCGCGTCCTGCCCATCGACGATGATCTGCTCGAGCCCGTAGGCACCGGCACGGCTGGCTGCGGGATGCTCGACCGGAATGACGTCGCCGATCGGCGTGTATTCCATGTAGAGGTTGTTCTCGCACACGAACACCACGGGCAGCTTCCAGACGGCGGCGAAGTTCAGCGCCTCGTGGAACGCGCCGATATTGGTGGTGCCGTCCCCGAAGAAGCAGACGGTGACGTCCTTGTGGCCCTTGTACTGTGCCCGCCAGGCTGCACCGCAGGCGATCGGCAGATGCGCACCGATGATGGCGTAGGAGCCCATCACGCCGTGCTTGGCGGAGGTCAGGTGCATCGAGCCGCCCTTGCCGCGCATGAGGCCGTTGTCGCGCTGCATCAATTCGCCCAGCACCTGCTCCACGGGCACGCCCCGCGCCAGCGTGTGGGCATGACCGCGGTAGGTGCAGAAGCTCAGGTCGCCGGGCCGCATGGCGGCAGCGAAGCCCGTCGCCACCGCTTCCTGTCCGAGCGAGAGGTGGCTGGTGCCCTTGACCAGGTTCTGCAGGAAGAGATCGTAGGCGCGCTGCTCGGCTTCGCGGATCTCGACCTGCATGCGGTACATGCGCAGCCGCATCTCCTCGCCGATGTCGTCGTTGAGACCGGTTGCAGCAGGTGCCGGCGCGCGCGCTTCGACAGTGGACATAAGGGCGTCCCCCAGGACTTCGATGTTTGTTGCATCGGACCTTAGCCTGCCGGACGAAGCAGGGGCAACAGGGCCATGTCTGCTGCTGCGCACCGTGACCTGCTCGACAGGCGTGCACGCCGTCTCTACCCTGGCCAAGCGCATCCTGAGCAGTCCGGCAATCGCGACATCAACAGGGGGCTTCCATGACCACACCAGCTCTTTCGACGATCCTTCCGCGCGAGATGGCGGAGTTTCGCTTCCGTCCACTGTTCATCTTCGTCATCGACGTGGCCAAGCCCTCCATCATCGGCAAGACGCCAGGCGTGGAGCGGCGGGTGGGCGAGATCACTGGCGGCCGGTTCGAGGGCGAGCGGCTCAAGGGCAAGATCCTGTCCGGCGGCAGCGACTGGCAGGCCGTGCGCAGCGACGGTACCTGGGCGCTGGACGTGCGCTTCGTGATGGAGACGGACGACGGGCATCTGATCGGCATGACCTACCGCGGCCTGCGGCACGGCCCCAAGGATGTGATCGATGCCATTACGCGCGGTGAAGAGGTCAGTCCCTCCGCCTACTATTTCCGGGTAGCGCCGTTCTTCGAGACCGCGTCGGAGAAATACGGCTGGATCAACAACATTGTCTCAGTCGGCCTCGGCCATCGGCTCCCGAGCGGGCCGATCTATCAGATCTTCGAGATCCTGTAGGCGCACCAAGGCCGAGAGACGTCCATGGGAGCGCAGCAGGGCAGCAAGGTTTGGCGTGTTGGGTTCATGACCAATGGCGTGCGAGGGCCAGACTTTGAAGGTCTTCGAGCGGGTTTTTGCCGCCTCGGCTATGTCGAGGGCCAAAACGTCGTCTTCGAACCCAGATTTGCCGAACACCAACTGGATCGGCATTCTACATTTGCCGCCGACCTCGTGTGTCTTGGCGTAGATCTCATCGTGGTGTTCGGCGGACCAGCGTGTGCAGCTGCAAGGAAGGCGACAACGAAGATTCCCATCGTGTTCTTGCTGGTCGCCGATCCAGTCGCCATCGGAGTCGCCGCCGCACTGGAACGACCAGGATCGAATGCCACAGGAATCACCAGCCACGACCCGCAGCAGGCGAGTAAGCAACTTGAATTGCTGATGGATGTGTTCCCGAACCTGGCTCAGGTTGCGATCCTGAGCGATGCGGACATACCAGGCGCTGATGCGAGCGGGTTGGCACCCATAGAGAAAGCCAATGATGCAGCCGCGCGAGCGCTCGGCCTGAAGCCGCAAGTGTTCAAGGTCAAGGGCCCTGCTCCGGACCTTGAAGGTGCCTTCGAGGCGATGGCGAGGGACGGCGCCGAGGCTCTGCTGGTCCTAGAGGTGCCCGTTCCCATCGCCCATGGAAAGCGCGTGGCCGAGCTGGCGGTCGCCCGCCGCCTGCCCACAATTTTTCCTGGCAGCCTAGGGGACGCTGGTGGCCTTATCACCTACGGGACGAGCGTCCAGGACGGCGTTCCACACCTGCCGGTGGTGGCCGACAAGATATTGAAAGGGGCCAGACCGGCCGACTTGTCGATTGAGGTCATCTCTCGGCGGGTGCTGACCATCAACCTGAAGACGGCGCAAGAAATCGGTGTGACCATCCCGCCCGTCGTGCTGAGGAGAGCAGACAGGGTCTTTGAATGATCTGCTGGGAAGGAGTGGTGGGGCCCGATCGATTGACTCACCAACCTTTGCGCGGCAGGGTCGGTCGAGGCGGTTGAAGGATTGGGCCGGCGCGCACAAGAGCATCGCCGCTGCGCGGCCAACAGGGAGAACGCACCATGCAAGACAAAGTCAGGGAGCCAAAACCCGCAAACGTGCAGGCGTCCCCGCAGGGCGATCTCGACCCGCACTGGCAATGGAACCGCGCCCTCCCCGCCTGGGGCACCATGGGCGTGGACTTCGAGAGCCGCGTCGATTTCGACCGCCTGCGCCGCTACCGTATCGGCCGGGCCAAGCAGGCGCTGGAGAACTCCGAGCTGGGCGCCCTGCTGCTGTTCGACGTGAACAACATCCGCTACGTCACCTCCACCAAGATCGGCGAATGGGAGCGCGACAAGCTCTGCCGCTTCGCGCTGCTGGCGCGCGGCAAGGAGCCGATCCTGTGGGATTTCGGCTCAGCCGCAGTGCACCACCGGCTTTATGCGCCATGGCTGCTCAAGGAGCACTGCAAGGCGGGCCTGATCGGCATGCGCGGCACCGTGCCTCCGGCCGCGGGCCTCATGAAGCGCCATGCCGAGGAGATCGCGGGCATCCTGCGCGACGCGGGCGTCGCCAACCAGCCGGTGGGCATCGACATCGTCGAGCCGCCGATGATGTTCGAGCTGCAGAAGGCGGGCCTCGAGATCAAGGACGGCCAGCAGGTGATGCTGGAGGCGCGCGAGATCAAGAACGTGGACGAGATCGCGCTGCTCAACCGCGCTGCCGCCATGGTCGACGGCGTCTACCAGCAGATTTACGAGGAGCTGAAGCCCGGCGTACGCGAGAGCGACATCGTCGCCAACGCCAACCAGTTCCTCTACAAGCACGGTGCCGACGACGTGGAGGCGATCAACGCCATCTCCGGCGAGCGCTGCAACCCGCACCCGCACAACTTCACCGACCGCATGATCAGGCCGGGCGATCAGGCCTTCTTCGACGTCCTGCAGAGCTACATGGGCTATCGCACCTGCTACTACCGCACCTTCAACGTGGGGCGCGCGACCGATGTCCAGCGCGATGCCTACAAGCTCTGCCGCGAGTGGCTCGACAAGGCCATCGAGCTGATCAAGCCCGGCGTCTCCACCGACAGGATCGCGAGCGTCTGGCCCAAGGCGCCGGAGTTCGGCTTCCCCGACGAGATGTCGGCCTTCGGCCTGCAGTTCGGCCACGGCCTGGGCCTCAATCTGCACGAGCGGCCGATCATCTCGCGCGTGGTATCCTTGGACTATCCGATGGAAATCAAGACCGGCATGGTGTTCGCGCTGGAGACCTACTGCCCGGCAAAGGACGGCTACTCGGCCGCGCGCATCGAGGAGGAGGTGGTGGTGACCGACAAGGGCCACCGGGTGATCTCGCTCTTCCCGGCCGAGGAGCTGCCGATCGCGAACGAGTATTGAGGGTCGAGTTTGTCCTGGGCTTGGCTGACGTGCCGACCGTCCTACGTTGGGGGGCCTTACCGCGCGTTCTTCTATTCCAATGAGCGAGGCGAACCCGCTCATGTTCATGTGCGCGCTGGGAACAAGGAAGCCAAATTCTGGCTTCATGACCTGACCTTGGCGGTCAATGTGAAGTTTCGCGCGCACGAACTCAGCGGTATCATTCGCCACCTGCGATCACATCGCGAAGAGCTACTGGCAGCCTGGAATGACCACTTTAGAAATTGATGTCGAGGACCTGCAGGCTCGCGCGGTCGAGTTCACGGCGAGTGACCTTGTGGTCACACTGTCTGACGGACGCAAGATCGCGACGCCGCTTGCCTGGTACCCGCGGCTCAAGCGCGCTTCGGCAAAACAGCGCGCGAACTTCGAGATCATGCCGATGGGCATCCACTGGCCGGACCTGGACGAGGACCTCAGCATTGCTGGAATGCTGAAGGGAAGGCGCGGGAATCGTAACAAGGCAAGGAGCAAGTAATGGCCGGCAAGCACGCGATCGGATGGATCGGCATGGGGCGCATGGGCTATCCGATGGCCGAGCGGCTGTTGAAGGCCGGCAATACGGTGAGCATCTGGAACCGCACGCGCGCCAAGGCGGAGCCGCTCGCCAAGCTCGGCGGCCACATCGTCGCGACGCCTGCCGACCTGGCAGGGTCCGACATCGTTTTCATCATGGTTTCGACGGGCAAGGACCTGGACGAGGTGTGCTTCGGCAAGAACGGAGTCGCCTCGCGCGGCAAGGGCAAGCTCCCGAAGGTCGTCGTCGACTGCTCCTCGATCTCGGTGCAGGAATCTGCCGACTGCCGCGCGAGGCTCGCGGAGCTCGGCGCCGACTTCCTTGCCTCGCCCGTCAGCGGCAACGGCAAGGCCGTGAAGGCCGGCAAGCTCAGCGCGGTCGCATCGGGCCCCAAGGCGGCGTTCGAGGCGGCCAAGCCCTACATCCTGAGCTTCGCCCCGCGCGGCGTTTCCTACGTGGGGGAGGGCGAGCTCTCGCGCATCTGCAAGATTGCCCACAATGTGCTGCTGGGCGTCGTCATCCAGAACCTCGCCGAGATCACCATACTGGCCCAGAAGGCCGGCGTGCCGCGTCACGCCTTCCTCGACTTCATCAACAACAGCGTGATGGGATCGGTGTTCAGCCGCTACAAGTCGAATGCGCTGGTCAACCTCGACTGGACCACCACATTCACGCCGGATCTGCTGCGCAAGGACCTCGATCTCGGCCTGGAGGCGGCACGCAGGCTCAACATGCCGATGCCGGTGACGGCGGCTACGCGCGAGGCGATACAGGCCCACTTCGGCGCCGCGCAGCTGCAACCCGACCCCAAGGCCTATCTGGAGAAGGACTTCGCGGCCATCATCGAGACGGTGGCGCTGGCGGCGGGTCTCAAGCTCGAGAGCGAGAAAGTGCCCGTCCCGACGGGGCTCGAGGCGGAGGATTGAGCAGGATTCCCTCTCCCCATGCTTCTTCAGCATGGGGAGAGGGAGAACGGTCACTCCGCCGCCTCTTTCGGTGGCTTTCCGGCCCAGTAGCCCGGGTCAGCCTTGGAGCGCTGCAGCGCCTCGTCGGTCTCGAAGCCCGGCGCCATGGAGGCGTCGGTGCCGGCCAGCACCTGGTGGTGCTCGATGTCGAGGGTCCTGAGCCAGCGCTGCTGGCCCATGGTCAGCGCGATGAAATAGCCGATCTCGACCAGCTCCGGCTCGCTGTAATGGGCGTGCAGGCGCGCCCACAGCTTGTCGTCGGCGGGCAGATCCCAGGTGATCGCCTCGGCCCAGGCGAGCGCCGCCTTTTGCCCGTCGCTGTAGTGGGTGGATTTCTCGAAGTTCAGCAGATCGAGGTAGTCGTCCTCGACGACCCCCTGCTTGGCCGCCTTCATGGAGCGCTGGTTGCCGCAATACTCGCACTTCACCGAGCGCGACACGTAGATGCGGCACAGCTCCTTGATGGCGTGGTCGGCGACGCCGTTCTTGAACACGTCCCGCCAGCTGTTGGCGAACGACCAGAACACCGCCGGCACGTGCGCCCGCACGGCCTGGCTTTCCGGCCTTGGCGTGCCCTCTCTGCGGCAGCGGTCGAGCTCGGCCAGCATGGCGGCATCGGTAATGCCGGCGGGGTCGACGTAGCTGATGCGCGGGCCTGTCATTGCGTTTACTCCCGAGTTGCAAGCTCTTGCGATGGCACCGACGGATATTGCCGCCCCGAGGCCGCGCGATCAACGGTCAGGCCAGGGCCGTCACCGGCTTCTCGACGAAGCCCCGGAACGCGCCAATGAGCTCGGCGCCCAGCGCGCCGTCGACCACGCGGTGATCGCAGGACAAGGTCACCGTCATCTGGTCGATGAAGGCGATGCCGCCGCCCACCTTCTCGACCGGCTGCCGCCGGACCGCACCGACGGCCAGGACCGTGGCCTGGGGCGGGTTGATGATGGCAGCAAACGCGCGAATGCCGTGCATGCCGAGATTGGAAATCGTGCTCGATCCGCCCTGATACTCGCTGGGCTTGAGGCGGCGCTCGCGGGCCCGCGCCGCAAGCTCCCTCATCTCGCCGGCGATCATGGTCGGCGACTTGGACTGGGCCTTGCGGATGATGGGAGTGAAGAGCCCGCCTTCCACCGCCACCGCGACGGCGATATCGGAGTGCTGCAGATGCAGGATGCGGTCGCCCGCCCACACGGCATTGGCGGCAGGCACCCGCTGCAGGGCGGCTGCCCACGCCTTGATGATGAGGTCATTGAGGGACAGCTTGAGCCGCGGCTCGCCGTCCGCCCCCTTGGGGGCGGCCGCGTTTGCCTCCTCCCGCAGCTGCAGCATGGCGCCGACGTCGATGTCGGCCGTCAGATAGAAATGCGGGATGGCCTGTTTCGCTTCGACGAGGCGTGTGGCGATGGTGGCTCGCATGCCATCGAGCGGCACCTCCTTGAAGGTGCCCGGTTCGTACAGCGCCTTGACCTGATCGGGTGTGGGACCTCTAGCGAGCGCCGGTCCGGCGCGCGGGGCAGACCGTCCTGCCGACACGTCGCGCGCGAAGATGCGGCCGTGTGGACCGGAGCCACGAAGCCCCGCGAGATCGACGCCGCCTTCAACCGCAAGCCGTCGGGCCAGCGGCGTGATGGTGACGCCGCCTGGCAGCCTGGCTGGTCCATAGTTGCGCAACGGTGTGCGCACCTCGAAGAAGGGGTCGAGCTGGATTGGGCCGGCACCATTGCGCACGGGTGTGGAGGGCGCTGCGGCAGCCGCAGGCGGCGTTCGGGCGGGTGGGCGTGGCTGCGCGGATGCGGCGGCAGCGGGGCTCGCCCTGGCGCCGGCAGCATCGGCAATGACGGCGACGATGGCGCCAACCGGAGCGACCTGGCCCTCGCTGACGCGGATTTCTGCAAGCACGCCTGCGGCGGTCGATGGTACGTCCATCGACGTCTTGTCGGTCTCGATCTCAAACAGGATGTCGCCGGGGCTCACGGTCTGCCCTGCAGACTTGAACCATTTCGTGATCTTGCCCTCGGCAACCGTCTCGCCGAGCTGCGGCATCAGCACGTCCATGATCCCTCCTGAGAACCCACGGTGCCTGGATTGTCACACCGCGCAGGCCATCCTTTCAAGCCGGATAGCGATGTGTTTTCGGCTCTGGACACGGCTCACCATCTCGCAGCCTCGGGGCCTCAGGCATACGCAAAGTTCGGCTCCAATCCCAGAAGATAGGCGCCGGCGTCCTGCAAATGCGATTTGCGGCCTTGGGCCTGCTGCGTCAAGGTACGGATGTCGCGCAAGCGACGCTCGAACGGGCCGGAAGAGAAGATTGCGTTCGCGCCGGCAATCTCCCACGCTGCACCGGCAACCGTGCTGGCCTCGTGAATGGCGAAGGTCGCGGCCATGCGGATGTCGATGCGCTGCGGAGTGGTGAGCTCGCCGGATGACACGACGGCGTTCCAGATGCGCTCAGCTGTGGATTCAACGTAGCTGCGCGCCGAGCGAAGACGGGCTTCAGCCTCGCCGATCTGGAATTGGACCAGGTGACTATCGATGAGCGACGTCTTGGCCAGCCGGGGCCGTTTGCTCTTGGCCAGCTCGATGATGGCATCCATCATCGAGCGGGCAATGCCGAGAGCGACCGCAGAGAACCCGACCGCAAAGAGCGCGTTCAGGGGGTATTTGTAGAGCGGACCATCGAGCCGCACCTCGGCGAGATGCTCCCGGCTCAGCGAGTAGCCTTGGGGCACAAACAAATTCTCGGCCTTGAAGCCACCGCTGTTGGTTGCCTTGAGGCCCAGCACGTTCCAGTTGTCGACCCACTCGACCATGCTGGCCGGCACCAGGAAGATGCGGGTGCTGACGCCCTCCGGCAGCGAGACCGGGGCGCCCCCTTTGTCGAACACCGGGGCCATGAGGCCGATCCATGTCGCGTGCCGGCTGCCGCTCGACATTCCCCACTCGCCGCTGAGCCGGTGACCACCGTCGACCTCTTGCGCCCGCGACCTTAGCGGCGGCCCCCAGCTCAGCACGGCGCGCGGCTCGCTCCAGATCCTTTGCGCCGCTGCTGGCTCAATGGTGCTCGCCGCCGCCGCGCATCCGTTGATCTGGCCGACGCACCAGGCGGTGCTGGCGTCGAGCTTTCCAAGCGCCTCCATCGCTCGAAACCACGTGACAAGGTCGATCTCCTCTCCGCCGTACTGGCGGGGCAGCAACATGCGAAAGAGCTGTTGCGCGTGGAGCTGGTCCACGACCTCCGGAGTGAGCTGCCCGAGGGCCTCGTTGTCCCCGCCGGCCTTCTCGATGAACTCGGCGATGCGGCTGATGCGCTCGGTTGGCGCAAATGCACTCGATGATGATAGACCCCCAGCGTTGGGCATGACGCGCTACTGCTCCTTGTCTTCGAGCGAACACAAACGCGCCTAGATAGCACGGGGGCTTCGCCTTTTGCTCGAACATGTGCAGCCCTCCGCGAGGCCAGTAGCAGCCGGGAGGCTTGTCCTCGCGGCAGGCGCCAGTCCGCCCTCGGGCAGCAAATGCGGCGCAGGTCCCTTCGCCCTATGGCCGGGCCAAGGCGGTGAAATCACCCAAATCAACGGCTACGGCCAGTTGGTGCACACACGGCCGCCGATAGAATCCTGGCATTTTGCGCGCCTGATGCCGTGACGGCGCGCCCGGCGCAGGCGAAGGCGAGCCTCGGAAACTCGGTCGTTATCTTCCATGCAGCCTCAGCAGGGTAGCCGGCAGCGATCGCGATATTGGATGGAATATAGCGCCGGATCGTGTATTTATCTGCCAACAGATGCGCGCAGGTGCACGGAGGATCGGCATGGGTGTTGGCAGACGCAATTGGCTTGTGCGGGGACTGGCTGCCGCCGTGGTGCTGACACTGGGCCCGCCGCTGGCGCCGGCCCAGGCGCAGAGCGGCAACGTCGTTGTCTTCGCGGCAGCGAGCCTCAAGAACGCGCTCGATGCCATCAATGCGCAGTGGCAGAAGGAGACGGGTAAGAAGGCCACCATCTCCTATGCCTCGAGTCCCTGCGCTCGCCAAGCAGATCGAGCAGGGGGCGCCGGCACAGCTGTTCATCTCCGCCGACCTCGACTGGATGGACTATGTCGCACAAAGAAACCTGATCAAGCCCGAGACCCGGTCCAACCTGCTCGGGAACCGCATCGTGCTGATCGCGCACAAGGACAGGGCGCAGGTGATTGAGATCAAGGCCGGATTCGACCTCGCGAAGGTCCTCGGCGACGGGCGCCTGTCGATGGCCAACGTCGAGGCCGTTCCCGCCGGCAAGTACGGCAAGGCCGCGCTGGAGAAGCTTGGTGTCTGGACGAGCGTATCGAGCAAGATCGCGCAGGCTGAGAATGTGCGTGCCGCCCTGCTGTTCGTCTCGCGTGGCGAGGCCCCGGCCGGGATCGTTTACCAGACCGACGCCGCAGCCGACCCGAATGTCAAGGTCATCGGCACGTTCCCGGAGAACACGCACCCGCCCATCATCTACCCCATCGCCCTGACGGCAAATGCCTCCCACCCCGATGCCGCCGCGTTCCTGGCCTATCTCAAGTCGGCCAGGGCCAAGCCGGTGTTCGAGGCACAGGGCTTCACGATGTTGAGCCCCGGGCAATCTTGATCCAAGGTTGTCGTGGGGATGTGAGACCTTGACGGCGCTGAGGGTGCCCATCGATGGACTGGATGACCCTCAGCCCCGAGGAGTGGACGGCGGTACAGTTGAGTCTCAGGGTGGCCGTGGTAGCCACCCTTGTCAGCCTCCCGCTCGGCATCGCCATCGCCATGCTGCTGGCGCGCGGGCGGTTTTGGGGGCTGTCTCTGCTGAACGGCCTCGTCCTCATGCCCCTGATCCTGCCGCCGGTCGTGACGGGTTACATCCTGCTCATCCTGTTCGGGCGGCGAGGGCCGATCGGCAGCTTCCTCGCCGACCATTTCGGCATCGTCTTCTCCTTCCGCTGGACCGGCGCGGCGCTCGCCTGCGGCGTCATGGGCTTCCCCCTATTGGTGCGCGCCATCCGCTTGTCGATAGAAGCGGTGGATACGCGGCTCGAGGCGGCCGCCGGCACGCTCGGCGCCAATCGTGCCTGGGTTTTTCTCACGGTGACGCTGCCATTGATCGTGCCCGGCATCATTGCCGGCATGATCCTGTGCTTTGCCAAGGCCATGGGTGAGTTTGGCGCCACCATCACCTTCGTATCCAATATTCCCGGGGAGACGCAGACCCTGCCGTCGGCCATCTACACGTTCACGCAGGTGCCCGGCGGTGATGCCGGCGCCTTCCGCCTCACGATCGTGTCGGTGGCGATTGCGATGCTGGCGCTGCTCGCATCCGAGCTGATGGCGCGCAGGGTGAATCGGCGCCTGGACGTGGAATGACGCTCGCGATCGACATCAAGCACCGGCTGGGGACATTCCTGCTCGATGCGCGCTTCGAGACGGGCGGTGGGCTCATCGCCCTGTTTGGACGGTCCGGCTCGGGCAAGACCTCGGTGGTCAACGTCATCGCCGGCTTGATCCGGCCGGACAAGGGCTTGGTCGCCGTCGACGATGCCGTCCTCGTCGACACGTCACGCGGCATTTTTGTGCCACGCCACAGGCGGCGGCTCGGCTACGTCTTCCAGGAGGGGCGCCTCTTCCCGCACCTCACCGTGCGGCAGAATTTGCTCTACGGCCGCTGGTTCGCGCCGCAGGCCGAGCGCCGCGACGAGCTCGACAGCGTGGTCGACCTGCTGGGCATCGCCACCCTGCTCGAGCGCCGGCCGGCGCGCCTGTCGGGCGGCGAGAAGCAGCGCGTCGCCATCGGCCGCGCGCTGCTCGCCAGCCCGCGCCTGCTGCTCATGGACGAGCCGCTGGCTTCCCTCGATGAAGCCCGCAAGACCGAGATCCTCCCCTATATCGAGCGCCTGCGCGACCAGAGCCGGGTGCCGATCGTCTACGTCAGCCATTCGATCGCCGAGGTGGCGCGACTGGCGTCCACCGTCGTCCTGTTGTCGGAAGGCAAGGTCGCGGCGTGTGGCCCGATATCGGAGATCATGCAACGGCTCGATCTCTTCCCTCTCACCGGCCGCGCCGAGGCGGGCGCCATCATCGAGGCCACGGTGGAGCGCCATGACGAGCGCTTCGGGCTCACGGAATTGCGCTCCCGTGCGGGTCTTTGGAGGCTGCCGCGCCTGGACGCGCCGGTCGGCACGCGCCTGCGGCTGCGGGTGCGCGCCCGCGATGTCATGCTCGCCAAGTCGGCGCCGGCGGATTTGAGCGCGCTCAATGTCATGCCCGGCGTGGTCGCCGGCATGGGCGCCCATGAAGGGCCGATCGTCGAGATTCGCCTCGACTGCGGGGGCGAGGCGCTGATCGCGCGTCTCACACGCTACTCGGTCGAGCGGCTTGGCCTTGCACAAGGTGCGCCGATCTACGCGCTGGTCAAAAGCGTGGCTCTCGACCGCCGCAGCCTCAGCGGGCCCATCCAAGCCACCCCCGGGGCCGACGCCGAGGCCAACGATGCGTGAACGATCCTGTCGTGCTCAAGCGTTGCCGCTGTCCCGCCTGGGGGGCCGGCTCGGCAGCGACGCTTTCAGGGCTCTGAGGTCTGCCGCAGATGCCGTAGCTGCCGCGCCTTCGATGGCGCGATAGCGGCCGACCACATCGCGGCCAAGTTTCGTCAGACGGGCGCCCCCACCGCCGGACCCTCCCATTTGCTTCTCAACGAGCGGCTCGCGAAAGATCTGGTTGATTTCGTCCACCAGCAGCCAGGCGCGCCGGTACGACATGCCCATTTCCTTGCCGGCGGCTGAGATCGACCCGTGATTCGAAATGAGCTCCATCAGGGCGATCTTGCCAGGGCCGAGGTATCCGAATGCACCGAAATCAATGCGGATCGTGAGAGCGGCCGGCCGTGCGTCACCGCGGCTCGCATGCGCCTGAGCTGCCGCACGCCGGCTGCGCTGCCTCGGTGCCTGTCGCATTCCCGGATTCGTCCAGTGGTTGGATTGCCGTCGAAGATTTGCCTTGGCCCGAACCGCACGCATCATGCCACAAAACCGGCATCGAGAGCGGCGCGGACTTTGCCGTACAGCAGTGGGTCTGCTCAGTATAATCGCCGTGCACAGCACCCAGGCCTCGACAGCACCTGCCAGAACGAGAAAGGCCGGCCACAGGGGCCGGCCGCATCTCGCGTGGCCGGCGGCGGCTCGCACCACCCCGCCGGCAAAAGCCGAATTAGCGCTTACTTGGGGGACGGTGACGTTGGTTGTCGCGCCACAGGAGCACCCATTTCAGATCGGGCTCGGGTCGAAGCGTGAGGCTGGCCTTTGGGCTCAGCAAACTTGAAAACACGCCACACCGTTGACAGAGGCGCTTCATGTGCCACTCCATCTCGAGAGGAGGTGCCGGCTCGCAACTTGTGCTCCGCTCTATGCCTCAACTGAGCGATAGGCTTTACCCCCATGCCGATCGGCTCGGCAGGCGCCATCGCAGCGGTTTGGCTTGGTTGCGTCCAGCGGTTCGGGATGAGGCCGCGATCGTTGCGCGGACACAAGAGTCCGAGAGCTGCTGACGGCGGCCCCATCCATGTCCGCCTTGCCCCCGGTAATTCTGCAATGCGTGCAGTCAAGCACGTCCTCGCTCAGGCACGCCAACCTCTCCCTCGGGAGGGGCCTAGCCTGCCTTACGGCTGGAGTGTTGTCCCTAGCGTGTGCCGCCGTCTCCAGCGTCCGTCTGGCACTTGCACACAAGCTTGGCTGATTTGGTTAACGAAAGGTTAACATCCCGCGTTGCCGCTACCATGCGGTGCCTGCGGGATGATCAGCGCCAGCTCCGCGGCGCCGGCCGCGATGTCGAGGGGGGTCGAGCCGAAGGCGTCGCCGTCGATCTGCACGGGGATCGGATGGTGGGCGCGGATGGAGACGCGCGTGCAGGGAAGCATCTCGACATCACCGTGGCTCGCGGCACGCGCGTCGAGTCTGCCCATGGCTAGGCTCATGAGCTGGCCGATCAGCACCGAGCGGCTCGTGGCCTTGAACAGGATAGCCTGCAGGCCACGCTCCTGGATGCCCGTGCGCGGAGCCAGCACGAACCCTCCGCCATAGTGGCGGGCGTTGGCGATGACGGCCCAGCTCGCCTCGTGGTGGCGGCCGTCGATGGTTAGCGCGAGCCTGTCCATGGGGCGCACGAGGGCGCCCAGCACGGGACCCGCGTAGGCTGCCTTGCCGACGTAGCCCTTGAAGCGGTGGTCGAGCGCGGCGATCACGCGCCCATCGAAGCCGGCACCGGCCATCAGCAGGAAGGGCTCGCCGTTGGCGCGCGCGCACACCACCTTGACCACCGGGCCATAAAGCAGCATGTGCGCGATCGCCTCGGCGGTGGGCGTCAGGCCGATCTCGTGGGCCAGCACGTTGGCGGTGCCAGCCGGAACGATGCCGAGCGGCGCGTCGCTGCCGATCAGCGCGGCGGCAACCTGGCGGATGGTGCCGTCGCCGCCGGCGGCCACAATAGCGTCGTAGCGACCGCAAGCCGCGGCTTCTCCCGCCGAGCGGCGCGCGGCGTCGATATCGATGGGCCGTGTGCGCGCCACCGTCGCGCCGGCCCCCTCCAGGGCTCGCGCCACCGCATCGGCGAGATCAGAGCCGGTGAGGCCGGCCCCTGGGTTGGCGAGGAGGAAGAAGCGGTGGCGCATCATGCGATCGTCGGCGTCCAGGCAAGGCCCAACGGGCGGCTTTCGGCAGCATCGGGGGTCAAGGATTGGGATTCCGAGCCTGGACGTCAACTCGTGCTGCGACCCGCCCGGAGTGATGCCCGCTACTTCAATGGAACGCTGAGCTGGAGCCGCCTCGCTGAAGGTCGCACCATTCAAGTCGAACCGATAGGCCACCTCGGGTCCGAGGTCGACGCGGCCTGAGCCGGCCGTATGCGGCATCAACGCTTCGATGGGCGACGGCAAAGGGCCATGCGGCGTCTCCTGCGTCGCAATATGGAGGAAAATGCCGGCCGCGCAACGGCTTGGCTTAGGGAGACGCTGCGCATATCGCGCACTGCGAGGCTGGGCTGGTTCGCACAAACTCAAGGCCAAGCTCCCTCAGGGCCAAGTTCGCACCGGCTTCCGGCCGTCCCATGACACCACTTTCTCGCGGCGCAAACGATCTGTCGCTTGGCATAGGCCGTCCCTCGCAGCCCGAGTTCCGCCTCGTCCTCCTGCCACAGGTCGAAGCATGAAGCTCCTGGCGGTGATCCTGGCCTGCATCGCGGCAGCACTGGTTGCCCTGCTCGGCGTGTTCGTGGCCTTCACGTGGGCACCCGACCGCCCGGTTTCTGAACTGGTGGAGCGCTGGGCGCAACCACCGTCCATCTTCGTCGATGTCGGGGGCATGAAGGTCCATATGCGCGACGAAGGCCCGCGCGAGGACGCCAGGCCCATCGTGCTCTTGCACGGCACGTCCGCCAGCCTGCACACATGGGAAGGCTGGTCACGGGCACTGACCAGCCGCCGGCGCGTCATCAGGCTCGATCTTCCCGGCTTCGGGCTGACCGGCCCGGCGCCCGACAACGCCTACACGATCGAAAGCTATGTGCGCTTCATGAAGGCCGTGCTCGACAAGCTCGGCGTGCAGCGCTGCGTGCTCGGCGGCAACTCCTTCGGCGGCTACGTGGCGTGGGCAACGGCGCTCGCCGACCCCGGCCGCATCGAAAAACTCATCCTGGTGGACGCTGGGGGCTACCCTCAGCAATCCGCGTCGGTGCCGATCGGCTTTCGCCTGGCGCGGCTACCCGTGGTAAGCGAGCTCTTCAGGTACACTCTGCCTCGCCGCATCGTCGAATCGAGCGTGCGCAATGTCTACGGCGACCCCGGTAAGGTCACCCCGGAACTGGTCGATCTCTACTACGCCATCACCCTGCGCGAAGGCAATCGGCAGGCGCTCGTGCAGCGGTTCGCCCAGGCTCAGCCTGGTGCGCTGGCCGAGCGCATAGCCGAACTCCGCCTGCCCACCCTCATAATCTGGGGCGGGCGCGATCGCCTGATCCCGCCGGAGAACGCACGGCGCTTCCGCCGCGACCTTGCAAACAGCCGGCTTGTGGTTTTCGACGACCTCGGTCACGTGCCGCACGAGGAGGACCCCGGGCGTACGGTAGCAGCGGTTTCGCAGTTCCTCGACAGGGATTAGCCGGGAATGGGCGGTTTTGGGTGCGCATCCGCCCAGGGAGCCCGGCAACCACTCCGTGATGGACATGTTAACCCCGGTTTGCTAGAAGCTCGGCACACGCATGGGGTTAGGGCTCCGAGCGCGTTTTGGTGTTGCTCGTGCCCATCGCCCCCTGAGGCTCCGCAACCGTCACAACACGTGAGGAACGTACCGCTTGCTGGTTCAGGTCCGCGACAACAACGTCGATCAGGCTCTCAAGGCGCTGAAGAAGAAAATGCAGCGCGAGGGCATCTTCCGTGAGATGAAGCTCCGGAACTATTACGAGAAACCTTCAGAGAAGCGTGTGCGCGAGCAGGCCGAGGCCGTGCGCCGCGCGCGCAAGCTGGCGCGCAAGAAGGCGCAGCGCGAGGGCCTGCTGCCGGGCAAGGCGCCGGCGGCGCGTCCTGGCGCGCCTGGCCGAGGTGGCCGCCCCGGTGGCCCCCCACGCAGTGGTGGCGGTACCGGTGGCCCCCCCCGCAGCGGCGGATTCGGCGGTCCGAGGTAACCCCGGCCGCAGCCTGCATCGGCGTTCGAGTCAAGGTCTCCGCTCCTTTCCGAGGGGCGGAGATTGTGCTTGTGGGCTAACGCTCGAGCCCGGCGATCCACCGCCGCACCGCCTCGAGTGCGTTGTTGCCATCGATGTAGAGGTTGCTGTGCCCCCCGTTGGGGAAGGTGACGAGGCGCTTGGGCTCATTGGCGAGCCTGGCAAGCTCGCGCCCCATGGCCACCGGCACGACGCCATCGCGCTCGCCATGCAGGATCAGCAGCGGCACCTTGAGGTTGGCGATGTACTTGGTCGTTTCGTAGCGATCGATGAGGAACGTGCGCACCGGCAAGAACGGATAGGCCCCGGCTGCGACGTCGACGATCGAGGTATAGGGCGCATCCAGGATCACGCCCGCCACCTGCCGCTCGATGGCGATCCTGACCGCGATGCCCGACCCGAGCGACTCCCCATACGCAATGATCGAGCTTGGCGCCACCCCCTCCAGCACGAGCGCGCCGTAGGCGAGGCGCGCGTCCGCCACGTTGTTGACCTCGGTCGGCCGGCCCGAGCTGCCGCCATAGCCCCGGTAAGTCATCATGTAGACGCCCCAGCCCTCGCCCATGAAGCGGCGGATGCGCTCGGCGCGGATCGCCAGGCTGCCGCCATTGCCATGGAAATAGAGCAGCGTGGGCTGGCCAGGGCGCGCCTTGCCGTACCAGGCGATGACGCGCTCTCCATCAGGCGTCTTGAGCACGCGCTCCTCGACATTGGCGAGCCCCACTTCCGATGGCTGCGTGCGCGCGCGGTCGGGAAAGTACATGAGCTTGCGCTGGCCCAGATAGCCGGCGAGAGCAATGAGCACGTAAGCCGCGAAGGCGCCGAGAGCGAGCTTGATCCACAAGGGCATTCCCGCCTTCTCGCCTGTGCCGGGGACAGGGTCAAGCACCCGAGCGGTATCTTTGCCGCCGCTCAAAAAGGCGCTCAGATTTGCGCGCGACTCGCTTGCTGGCTAGGCTGCAGGATCGCTTCCCTGCGCCTCTCGCAGAACCGGACATGCGGGCCTCGCATCCGGCTCTATGGTTTGGTCCATCAGAGGGCCAGCGAGAGGTGGTTCGATACCTGCGCGGAGTTGAGCTCCTTCCAGCGGTCCAGCAGCGAGGTCAGCCGCCCGGCGAACCAGGACGGCGACGCCGCTCGAGCCGGCGTCAAAGGCTTCTCCGCTTTCCGGTTCAAATCAGGAAAACCGTTTGTCTGAAGAACAGGAGTTTCAAGGTCACCACTAACGCTAGCAGTCCATAGCTAGCCAAATTTGCGTTCCGAACTGCGAAAGAGAGGCCGGACGGATGAGAGCTCACGACTGTCCGTCTGACAACCTGATACTCGATCCACCATGAGACAAAGAAAAAGGGAACAAGAAGGGTCAAAGTCGCTGCAGGGACCATCCAATACATATCAGACTCGTAAGGAATCAGCCAAGGCGCCTGCCAGGTTACCGCGAGGAATTTGTGAAGATAGCTATCCAGTCCGTACGCTTGATCCCCGCCCGTTGCGAGCTGTATTACGACCAGCGCGAGCCAAGTAAGAGGGATCCCAACCACTGTGGTGGCAACATTGGCAATCGAGGACGCCTTGATCGCCATACGTCCTGGAATTGCCAATTGCCTGGAGAGTACGTAACTTTCGACAAGAATAATAGGCAAGAGAGCAACGATCATTCCTGGAAACGTTACAAAAATCATCGGTAGACCGGTGTTTGCCGACGCTGGCGCGGACAGGCCCAAGAAGAACAAAAAAGAAAGGAACGTCTGTATGAGCTTCATTCGCATCGGACTATTCTGGATCTGATTGATGGTGCAAATAGCGTATGAGCGCGGGGCCGGATTGTCGAGACCGCCTGGTGACGGGGATGGTCGTCCGGTGCGGCACCCTGCATCTTCCTGACGTCACCCCGCCGCAACGTGGCCTCAAACGATGCTCGCCAGCACGACCTCGCGCATCACGCGGGTCGGCGGGATCCATTGGTCCTCGGTGCCGTAGTTGCCGGCGGTGATGGCCACGGCGAGCTTGAGCCCCGGTATCACGAACAGCCGCTGGCCGCCCTCGCCGAATGCGCCCCACCAGCGTTCCAGGTTTGCGGGGGCCCATCCAATCGGCTTGCCGAACGCGAAATCGCCCATGTACCAGTGGTAGCCGAAGCGTCGCAATTCATCGACGCTCACGATCTGGCCCGTAGATCGCTCGAGCCACTGGGACGGTACCACGTGTCGGTCGCCCGCCATGCCGCCGCCGACCATCGTCCAGCCAATGCGGGCCAAGTCGCGCGGCGTCATGCGCAAGCCCGAGGCGGCGATGGCCTCGCCGTCACGGCCGGGTATCCACTGCGTGGGACCGATGCCGAGTGGATCGAATAAGGCCTCGCGCGCGAAGTCATGCAGCGGTTTGCCCGTGCCCTTGGCAATCATGCGGGCCAGCAGCGCCGTTGCCCCGCCGCAGTAATTCCAGCGCTTGCCCGGCTCCATGATAACGCGGCGCTCGAGGATGTAGCGATACCGATCGGGCGCCAGATCCATGGCGATTTCGCTGTTCGCCTGGTTGGAATAGGGAATGCTGGTCTCGTCCCAGTCGGTTCCCATGGTCATGGTCAGCACATGATGGATGGTGAGCCGGTCGCGGCCGGCGCCGCCAGCGAGGTCGGCGTACTCGGGAAACGCTTCAAAGAGCGGTCTGTTGAGTTCCGGCACCTTTCCCTGTTCCAGAGCGATGCCGTAGAGCAGGCCAACGACGCCTTTCGACACCGAGCGCAGATCGTGCTGCGTGTCCGGCGTGAACGCGACCTTGCCCAACGGGCGGCCCCGCGCGTTGTCCTCGCCCTGGAAATAGCGCTCCAGCACCAAACGGTCGTTGCGTACAACGACCACGCCGTGCAGGTTCCACGCGCGCTTGTCGGCCATGAGCTTGTCGAGTCGTGCTTCGAGATCGGGCGCGAAGCCGGCGTCTGACGGTGCGATGGGCTGCCAATCGAAGGGATCAGCGGCGAGCGGCGTCACAGGTTGCGCCATGATCGAGGCTCCAAGTCCCAAGAGCAGATGCCGCCGATTGAGATCCAACATGCGATACTCGCGAGATCCGAACGCATTCGACAGGCCGCACGCGTCAACCAGCCGATCCTGCGTGCGGGACCATCAATGCCCCATCGCCTTGC
>CAWHBI010000032.1:0-123481 GCA_963827545.1 uncultured Alphaproteobacteria bacterium | reverse complement strand
TCCCGGCGGCGGTGCACGTCGATGGCACTGGACGCATCCAGACGGTCGAGCGGTCGGCAAACCCGCGCTACTACGGTTTGATCGAGGCCTTCGGCCGGCTGACGGGCGTCCCCATCCTGCTCAACACCAGCTTCAACCGCTTGGAGCCGATCGTCGCGACCCCGAAGGAAGCAATTTCCTGCTACCTGCGCACGGGCATGGACGTGCTCGTCCTGGGTGACTTCTACACCACCGACCGCGGCCCCGATGCGGCGGAGGACGCCACCGATCGATTGGAGCCGGCGCCGGCCCGCGAGACCGCGGCAGAGGTGGCGCTGACGGCCAGGGCCTCGCCGGTTTAGTCGCCAACCGGCATCACCTCGCCTCACCCGCGGCGCTGCATCCGTTGACACGGGCTGCCACGAGATACAAGAGTGGCTGGTATGCTCATGCGCTGCAGAAACGAAAGCGGCTCCGCATGGTTGAACTGAGACTCCCCCGCAATTCCAGGGTCAAGACGGGCAAGACCTGGAACAAACCACAGGCGCGCCGCGGCTGGCAGGAGTTCCGCATCTACCGGTGGAACCCAGATGACGGGCAGAACCCGCGCATCGACACCTATTGGGTCGAGCGCAACACGTGCGGACCCATGGTTCTGGACGCCCTCATCAAGATCAAGAACGAGATCGATTCGACGCTGACCTTCCGGCGGTCCTGCCGCGAAGGCATCTGCGGCTCGTGCTCGATGAACATCGACGGCACCAACACGCTGGCCTGCCTCAAGCACCTCGACGACATGAAGGGCCCGGTGCGCGTCTATCCCCTGCCGCATCTGCGCGTGGTCAAGGACCTGGTGCCCGACATGACCAACTTCTACGCGCAGCTGCAGTCCATCGAGCCATGGCTCAAGACCGCGACGCCCACACCTCCGCAGGAGCGCAGGCAGGACATCGACGACCGCAACAAGCTTGACGGTCTCTACGAATGCATCCTGTGCGCCTGCTGCTCGACGTCATGCCCCAGCTACTGGTGGAACGATGAGCGCTATCTGGGTCCCGCTGTGCTTCTGCAGGCCTATCGCTGGCTGAGCGACAGCCGCGACGAGGCCGCCGGCGAGCGTCTGGACAACCTGGAAGACCCGTTCCGGCTGTACCGGTGCCACACCATACTGAATTGTGCCAAGGCCTGTCCGAAGGGCCTCAACCCCGCCAAGGCCATCGCTGAAATCAAGAAGCTCATGGTCGAGCGCAGGGTGTAGCCGCAGGGGCTCTGCGCAAATCGAGGACAGTGTGCAGCATGCTCGATCACGTCGGTATCCCGGTGTCGGACTTCATGCGCTCCAAGGGCTTCTACCTGAAGGTTCTAGCACCACTCGGCTACGGGCTGGTGCTGGAGGTCGCCTCCGAGGAGACAGGCGGCGACAGCCACGCGGGCTTCGGCCCCACAGGCAAGCCGGCGTTCTGGATCGGCAGCGGCAAGCCCATCAAAGGCCAGGTGCATTTCGCATTCGTGGCCAAGAACCGGGCGGCGGTGCGGGCCTTCCACAAGGCCGCGATCGGCGCCGGCGGCAAGGACAACGGGGCGCCGGGCCTGCGCCCGCATTACCACGAGAACTACTACGGCGCCTTCGTCCTCGACCCGGACGGGCACAACATCGAGGCCGTCTGCCATCTGGCCGAGTAAGACCTGTGCCAATTCACAAAAAAACCGAGACCGGAGACGCTTTCGCGGTCTCCGGCCTCGAACTTTCAGAACGCCGTTTCGGGAGGACTGTGGCCTGCTGCTCTGCCCTGGTGCCCGGCCGGGGCCGGCGCCAGACCACGTCCTTCCGATGTTAGCGGCGGCGCTTGGTGGCGCGCTTCTTGGAAGCTGTGCGCTTCATTGCCGGCTTCTTCTTCTTCGCGACTGCCTTCTTCTTCATTGCCTTAGCCATGTCACTTATCCCTCTCTCTTTCGCGTCCGAATCAGTTCGAACACTGTCATAATGAGCAAACGCCCCTAGTTTGTTGACAGAGAACAAAGAATTTATGATGAGAGGCGCGAGCTTTGGCGGCGCAGTGTTGCATTGAGTCCACAAATCTCGCGATTTTTTGTGCTTGCGGAGCTAAGAATAAGAGCATTTTAGCAGTTTCTGCTGGTGCGACGCCGGCACGTCGAAATGCAATGAATTCGTCTTTGCAATCGAACTCGTCCTTTCTCGTCCAAGTTACGCTGACTGAAATACGGCCGGCCACCATTCGAACGGCCGCCCAGAAAAAGTTGCGGCCGGATGCCGCCAAATAGCAGCGACCCGGCCGAACCTTCGCAGACGTGGTTGCGCAGGTCAGGCGGCCTTGCGGCGGGCCTTGCCCTTGCGGGCGGCCGGACGAGCGCGCTTCGCCGACTTGCGGCGGGCGGCGCCGGAGCGCTTGGAAGCCGTCCGCGTCATCTTCGACTTGCGGGCCGGCTTCGCTTTCTTCTTAGCAATCCTTGCCATTGCTCTTCTCTCTTTCTCTTTCCCAGGTTGAGTTCTGCCCAAAAAACGAATCGCTACTACTTGCAACGATCAAAATGTGGGACAAGTGTTAACTCGCTCCTAACGGATTAAGTCTTGACCTCATCTTCCGATCCGGCCGCCAATCACAAAGCGCTGCGGGATGTTTCCAACACGCCTCTCCGGTCGTGCCGGCGGCGCACCTCACTCGACAACAGGGCGACGCAACAAACCCCTGCACGCCATCTGCCCGTCAGCTCGACATGCGGCAGCACCTCTCCTCGCCAAAAATGCCGGGCGGAGGTGCCACACGTTGCGCAGGCGCGCTTTTGCTCTAAATTCCTGCGCACAACAGTCTTGCGGCAAGTGGACCTCACTCGACAACATGATGGCCAACCTCGACATGTCTCGCGGCCAGTCGCGCGAGACCAAGATCACGCTGCATGGGCCCGACGCCTTCAAGGGCATGCGCAAGGCAGGGCAGCTCGCGGCCCAGGCGCTCGACATACTGGTCGAGCATGTGAGGCCCGGGGTCACGACCGAGCACCTCGACGACGTGGTCGTCGCGTTCGCGCTCGAGCATGGGGCCATTCCCGCGCCGCTCAACTACCGCGGGTTCCAAAGATCCATCTGCACGTCCGTGAACCATGTCGTTTGCCATGGCATTCCCAACGCCAAACCCTTGAAAGAAGGCGACATCGTCAACATCGACGTGACCCTCATCCTCGATGGCTGGCACGGCGACACCAGCCGCATGTATGCGGTCGGCCACATCTCGCGCCGTGCAGAGCGGCTGATCGAAGTCACCTACGATGCGCTGATGCGCGGCGTGGCCGCGGTCAAGCCGGGCCACACCACGGGGCACATCGGTGCGGCCATCCAGAAATATGCGGAGGCCGAGCGCTGCAGCGTGGTGCGCGATTTCTGCGGTCATGGGCTCGGCCGCGTGTTCCACGACCGGCCCAATATCTTGCACTATGGCGAGCCCGGCGACGGCGTCGTGCTCGAGCCCGGCATGTTGTTCACCATCGAGCCGATGATCAACCTGGGCAAGCCGCACGTGAAGATCCTGGCCGACGGCTGGACCGCTGTAACCCGCGACCGCGAGCTCTCCGCGCAGTTCGAGCATACCGTTGGGGTCACGGAAACCGGGTGCGAGGTATTCACCCACTCGCCCAGCGGGCTCAGCCGTCCACCCTACCGCCTGTCCTGAGACGAGCGCCCTGGGGATGCGGATGAGTGGCGGGCTGAAGGACCGCAGTGCGGGCGTCGTCGTCCCCGAGCAGGGCTCCCTTCTTCCGGAGCCGGACCAGCGCGCGGGCCACCGCCAGCGCCTCAAGGAGCGCTTTGTCAGTGGCGGGCCGGAGTTGCTGCCCGACTACGAGTTGCTCGAGCTGGTGCTGTTCAGCGCCATTCCCCGCCGGGACACCAAGCCCACGGCCAAGCGCCTGCTGGAGCGGTTCGGCTCCTTCGCCGAGGTCATCAACGCCCCGCCCGAGCGGCTCAAGGAGGTAAAGGGCGTTGGTGATGCCGCGATCCTGCAGCTCAAGCTTGTGCGAGCTGGCGCTCTTCGCCTGATACAGGGCGGTATCATGCAGCGCCCCGTTCTGGCCTCATGGACCGCCGTGCTCGACTATTGCCGGGCTGCCATGGGCTTCGAGGCTCGCGAGCAGTTCCGCATCCTGTTCCTCGACAAGAAGAACCGCCTGATCGCCGACGAGGTGCAGCAGGAAGGCACCGTCGACCACACGCCTGTCTACATTCGCGAGGTGGTGAAGCGGGCGCTGGAGCTGTCCGCCAGTGCCATCATCCTGGTGCACAACCACCCCTCCGGCGATCCCACCCCATCGCGCGCCGATATCGACATGACCAGGCAGATTGTGGAGGCGGCCCGGCCCCTCGGGATCACCATCCACGACCATGTGATCGTCGGGCGCCAGGGGCATGCCAGCTTCAAGGGCCTGAGGCTCCTTTGACGGGGGTTTCGGGCCCAGCATGCATTGACCTGAGCATTGCAGCGGCCGTATAGGCTTCCCATATCAGTTCGGGGTTCGTTCCTGCCGAAGCCGCTGGGGGCCTTCGCTCATGACTGCCAAGCACGCCAAAGTGGTCATCCTGGGCTCCGGGCCGGCCGGCTACACGGCCGCTATCTATGCGGCCCGCGCAATGCTCAAGCCCGTCGTCATTCAGGGCAGCCAGCCCGGCGGGCAGATGACCATCACCACTGATGTGGAGAACTACCCAGGCTTCGCCGAGGTAGTGCAAGGCCCATGGCTGATGGAGCAGATGCAGGCGCAGGCTGCACACGTCGGCACCGAGCTCGTCATGGACCAGATCGTCAAGGTGGACCTGCGGCGCCGCCCGTTCCGCCTCGAGGGCGACTCCGGAGACACCTACACATGCGAGGCCTTGATCATTGCGACAGGCGCACAGGCCCGCTGGCTGGGCCTTCCTTCCGAGGAGAAATTCAAGGGTTACGGCGTATCGGCCTGCGCCACCTGCGACGGCTTCTTCTTCAAGGGCAAGAAGGTGGCGGTGATCGGCGGCGGCAACACCGCCGTGGAGGAGGCCCTCTTCCTCACCAATTTTGCGGAGAAGGTCACGATCGTGCACCGCCGCGACACGTTTCGCGCCGAGAAGATCATGCAGGAGCGGCTGTTCAAGAACCCGAAGATCGAGGTGGTCTGGAATTCGGTGCTCGACGAGGTGCTGGGTTCGAACGACCCCAAGGCCGTGACTGGCGTTCGCCTGAGGAATGTCACGACCGGGGAGACGTCGCAGCTCGACGTTGCCGGCGTGTTCACCGCCATCGGCCACGTGCCGGCGACCGAGCTCTTCAAGGGCCAGCTCGAGATGAAGCCGTCCGGCTATCTGATCACGGAACCCGATTCGACCCGCACCTCCATTGCCGGCGTGTTTGCCGCGGGCGATGTCAAGGATGAGGTGTTCCGCCAGGCCGTAACGGCCGCCGGCATGGGCTGCATGGCCGCACTCGAGGCCGAACGCTATCTCGCCAAACTGGAAAACGTCGCAAAGGCTGCTGAATAGGCCTATACGTCATTTGCCCTCCGTCACAAGAACCACGCGTCCATGGACTGGGACAAGCTTCGCATCTTTCATGCCGCCGCCGAGGCCGGCAGCTTCACCCACGCCGGTGAATCGCTGCGCATGAGCCAGTCGGCGGTGAGCCGGCAGGTATCCGCCCTGGAGAAGGAACTGCGGGTCGCGCTTTTCCATCGACATGCGCGTGGGCTCGTGCTGACCGAGCAAGGCGAAATGCTGTTCGGAACGGCCAGCGAGATCATGAGCAAGCTTTCGACTGCCGAGACGCTGCTCACCGACACCACGACCAAGCCGTCGGGCGATCTCAGAGTGACGGCGCCGATCGGGCTGGGGACCGTCTGGGTCACGCAGCGCCTGCGCGAGTTCTTCGAGCTCTATCCCGACATTCGCGTCGAGCTGGTGCTGAGCGACGAGCAGATTGCCATCGCCATGCGGGCAGCAGACGTTGCCATCTGGACCGCCGAACCGCAGCAGAGCGATCTCATTAGGCGCCGACTCTTCACTATGAAAATTCACGCGTATGCTTCCGCCCAGTACATCCGCCGCAACGGAGCGCCGCAGACGCTGGAGGCGCTGGACGAGCATCCGATCGTTTCCTACAGCGGCACGCCGGCCGTCCATCTCTCCGCAATCCGCTGGCTGGAAATTGCCGGACTAGACGGCAAGGCGCCGCGCAAGCCGACCTTCGCCGCCAACAGCGTCATCGCCATGAAGTACGCGATCCGCGCCGGCATCGGCATCGGGCTCATTCCCGACTATCTGACCGAGGAGGACAACGAGCTGGTACCCGTCCTGCGCGAAGCAGAGCTGCCGACATTGCCGATCTTCTTCGTGCTGCCTGAAGAGCTGAAGACCGCGAAGAAAGTGCAGGTTTTCCGGGATTTCCTGGTCGCAAAAGCGCGCCAGTGGCAGTTCTGAGCAGAGGTCAAAAACTCCAGCCATGCACGGGCGCATGGCTCGCATGCCCCTTGCCGGCTACCAAACCGGGCCGCACTTGCCGATAATATGAGCAGCTGTGACGGACAGCTAATGAAGGCAGCTACCCTCCCTTCGACGCCTTCAGCCGCCCTCATCGAGGGCGGTCCAAAGTGACTGACAGCCGGGCCTTGGTGCCCGGCTCTTTTTTTGTCCCGTGTGGACCATTTGCGGGCGGCGAACTGTCGCGCTATCACAGCTGCCAGCACGGCAGAAAGGATCGCGCCCATGGCGCCAAGAACGCTCTACGACAAGATTTTCGATGACCATGTGGTCACCCGCCAACCCGACGGCACCTGCATCCTCTATATCGACCGCCATCTCGTACATGAGGTGACGAGCCCGCAGGCCTTCGAGGGCCTCAGGCTGGCAGGACGGAAGGTGCGCGCGCCCGGCAAGACACTGGCGGTCGTTGATCACAACGTGCCGACCTCTGATCGGCGGGCCGGGATCGCCGACGAGGAGAGCCGCCTGCAGGTCGATACCCTGGCCAGGAATGCCAAAGATTTCGGCATCGAATATTACGACGAGCTCGATGTGCGGCAGGGCATCGTGCACGTGATCGGCCCAGAGCAGGGGTTTACCCTTCCCGGCACGACGATCGTGTGCGGCGACAGCCACACCTCCACCCACGGCGCCTTCGGGGCGCTGGCCATGGGAATCGGCACCAGCGAGGTGGAGCACGTGCTGGCCACCCAGACACTGACGCAGAGGAAAGCCAGGAACATGCGCGTCACCGTCGACGGCAAGTTGCCCGACGGCGTGACGGCCAAGGACATCATCCTCTCCATCATCGGCGAGATCGGCACAGCCGGCGGCACCGGTCACGTCATCGAGTATGCGGGCGAGGCAATTCGCACCCTCTCCATGGAGGGCCGCATGACCGTGTGCAACATGTCGATCGAGGGCGGAGCGCGGGCCGGCATGGTAGCGCCCGACGAGACCACCTTCGCCTACCTGAAAGGCCGTCCCAAGTCACCCAAGGGCGCTGCATGGGACGCGGCTCTGAATTACTGGGAGACCCTGCGGTCGGACGAGGGCGCCGGGTTCGATCGCGAGGTCAGGCTGGATGCCGCCAGTCTGCCGCCCATCGTCACCTGGGGCACGTCGCCGGAGGACGTGGTCTCGATCGAGGGCGCAGTGCCGGACCCCGAGAAGGTGACCGACGAAGGCAAGCGCGCCTCCATGCGCAGGGCGCTTTCCTACATGGGCCTTACGCCCGGCACCCGGATGACCGACATCAAGCTCGACCGCGTGTTCATCGGCTCGTGCACCAACGGCCGCATCGAGGACCTGCGCGAGGTGGCCCGGATTGCTGCGGGCAAGAAGGTCAGTTCCAGCGTCTATGCCATGATCGTGCCGGGCTCAGGCCTGGTGAAAGAGCAGGCTGAAGCCGAAGGACTCGATACGATCTTGAAAGACGCCGGATTCGACTGGCGCGAAGCCGGCTGCTCCATGTGCCTCGGCATGAACCCTGACCAGCTCAAACCCCGCGAGCGCTGCGCCTCCACCTCGAACCGCAACTTCGAAGGCCGCCAGGGCCGTTTCGGCCGCACGCACCTTGTCTCGCCCGCCATGGCAGCAGCCGCGGCGATCGCCGGCCATTTCGTGGACGTGCGCAAGCTCGGCTGAATCCTCACATTGCCGATGATCGGCCGGAGGTGCTGCTGAAGCACGGACGCCGTATTTCAGTCCCGCTCGGATGGGAGCATTTCAGCGGGGGAAGGTTTGACCCCAATGCGCTTTTCAAAGAGGGCAACATGTTTTGGCGGGCAAGGCGGCCGCATGTCGATCAGGAAGACGAGGCTTGGCTGATCGAGTGCTGGCAATGGCTCACTGGCCTGCTCGGACCGATCGACGGTGACCCTCCGCGCCAGCTCGTATTGCCTGCAAGGCAATTTTTTCCCGCCACCGAGGCGACCGGACACGCTCGGGCACTTCACTATTTCGATCTTGTTCGAGGCTACATGGGGCTTGCCGACCGCCACTACGACCTCGTTGTGCAGGCGGAGCGTCCGAACCTCGGCAGCAGCGTTGCCTTCGGGACCATGGAAACCAGGGGAGCGGAGGGCACCTACAGCGTTCGCGGCAACACCGCGCGCGTTACGTATGACCCTGGCATCCTGAACGATCCCATGAAGACAGTCGCTGTCTTCGCGCATGAGCTGGCCCACGACATTTTGCTAAGCCAGCCCTCTGAACCACCGGGTGGGCCAGACATGGAGGAGTTCGCCACCGATCTGGCCACCGTTCATCTCGGCTTCGGCCTGTTCGGGGCAAACGTGGCATTCGAGTTCAGGCAGTTCACCGACTTCGACCGTCAGGGATGGAGCTATTCGCGCACCGGGTATCTCGGCGAAAACGAGTGGGGCTTTGCGATCTCCCTCTTCCTGGCGCTGCAAGGCAGGGAGCCGCGTGAGATCGACGGCCTCCTCAAGCCGCATCTCCTAAGCGTGATCAAGCGCGCACACAGGTATCTCGTGGCGAACTCCGAGCTGATCGCGCCCTTGCGGAAGTGAGGCTTAGTCCAGAGACTTAAGGCCAGGAGGGCTACGGGCTTTCCGCCCCGTCGCGGAACCAGGGAACGACCTCACCCTTGAGCTTGACGGCCAAGGGCCTGCCCTTGCGGTCCTTGGTGTTTCCGACGGCGAGGCGAACCCATCCCTCGCTGACGCAGTATTCCTCGACGTTGGTCTTCTCCACGCCCTTGAAGCGGACTCCCACGCCGCGCTCGAGAAGAGCGGCGTCGTAGAAGGGGCTCGTCGGGTCGGAGGACAGCCGGTCTGGAGGTGTGTCATGCATCGGTCGGCTTTCACGAGGACTCTACCTACATTCGAGTGGCGATTTGCTATAGCACGGGATCGCATTTGTTGTCGGGTACTCGCCGCCCATGACCAACTTGTCCCTTCCAGCCGCCAACACCATCCTTGCCGAGAACTTCGCTCCGTGGGTGCTGGCGACAGGTATCACCCCTGAGGCCATCGGGCCGGACGCCGCCACCTTGCGCATCCCGTTCTCCGACCAACTTTGCCGGGTCGGCGGCATCATGTGCGGCCAGGCGCTGCTGACGGGCGCCGACACGGCCATGGTGATCGCGCTGGCCGCAGCCAGCGGCGGCTTCAAGCCCTGCACCACCGTGGACCTCACCATCAATTACATGCGCCCCATCACCAGTGCGGACGCGCTGCTGGAAGCAAGGGTGATGCGGCTCGGCAGGACGCTGGCCTTCTGTACCTGCGAGGTGCGCGAAACAGGCTCGACGAAGCCGGCAGCATTTTCCACCGGCACCTACGCAATTCTGGTTTGATCCGTGTTGAAAGCGCTCGCCGCCTTGCCGACATGCTAGGGTACCGCCGGTCGCCCAGCTCGAAGTGGAGACATTGATGACAAAGTCGCTCGTGCAACGGCAGTTCGGCGCTCACGCTGCGGCCTACGCGACGTCGGTGGTCCATGCCAAGGGTGCGAGCCTCAACCGCCTCGTCGAGCTGGTGAAACCGGACCGACACTGGCACGCGCTGGATATCGCCACCGGGGCCGGCCATACGGCGGCGGCCTTCGCCCCGCACGTCGCTCGCGCGATCGCCAGCGACATCACCGACGAGATGCTGGACGAAGCCCGCAAGCTTGCTCTGGCCAAGGGGCTCACCAACATGGAGGCTGTCAGCGCCGACGCGGAGGCGCTTCCGTTCCAGGATGGGCAATTCGACCTCGTCACCTGCCGCATCGCGCCCCATCATTTTCCCGACATCCCGACCTTTGTGAGCGAAGTCCAGCGCGTCTTGAAACCGGGTGGAACGTTCGCGTTGGTCGACAACATCGCGCCTGACACTGAGTCCACCCCGGGCTTCTCCAATTCCGAATTGCGCGATGCCTCGCTCACCTACAACGCGTTCGAGAAGATCCGCGATCCGAGCCATAGCCGCTGCTTGGGGCTCGCGGAGTGGAGCGAGGTGCTCGCGGACACCGGGTTCGATGTCGTGCACAAGGAGCGGCTCGGCAAGGACATGGAATTTCAGCCGTGGGCCGAGCGCCTGGGCGCTGATGCGGCAACCATCGAGCGGCTCAGCGCAATGCTGACAGAGGCGGCGCCGGCATTGAAGGCCTTCCTCAAGCCGAGGCTCGAGGGCGACAGCCTCTGGTTCACCCTGGACGAAGCGATTGTGATCGCCCGCAAGCCGTCCTGACGCTTGGCCTCGCTGACCTTGTTGAAAAGTTAACCTGGCACCGCTAGATTATGCCCATGGTCCAAAGCCTTCGCACTGTGATCGCGCTGCGAATTATGGCCCCGGCCGCCTGAGGGCGCCGGGTTTTCGCCGTTCATTCGCGATCACATGTCGAGGACCTCTTCCCATGCCATCTTCCGTTGCTGGCGCCGCAGATGCGTCTGCGCCGCGCACCAATGTTGCAACCGTCCGAGCCTTCTTCTTCATCACCGCCCCGGCTGATCCCGGCCTGCTGCCGCGGCTGATCGAGCCTGTCGCCAAGCTGGGAGCCGTGCCCTCCCGCGTGCACGCCTCGCGCGAGTCCGGCGACGGCAGCGAGCTGACTGTCGATCTGCGGCTCGCCGGTGTGCCCCAGCGCACTGCTGATCTGGTCGAGCGCGCGCTCAGGGCCGTTGTCGGCGTGCGCCAGGTGATGGCGGTCGTTGAGTCCGAATCCTGAGCGGCGGCCCCTGGTCTGGTCTGCGCCGAGGACCTATCTCCTTTCCGCAGACTCGGCAGGGGAGGAGCATGGCCCGATGGCAGGCGGAAAGGGTTGGGCAGGCAAGCATGCGCCGGGCCTCGCCGAGTTAGCGGAGCTAGCTGAGAGCGCATGGCAACGTTTGCCGCGTGAGTTCCGCGATATGTGCGGCGACGTGGTAATCCGTGTCGAGGATTTCGCCACCCAGGAAGTGCTTCGGGACCTGAAGGTGGAGAGCCCCTTCGATCTCATGGGGCTCTACCAGGGCGTGAGCCTCGACAAAAAGAGCGTGATGGACACTCCAAGCCTGCCGGACATGGTATTCTTGTACCGTCGGCCGATGCTCGATTATTGGGCCGAGGGCGGCGAGACGCTGGGCCACATCGTCACCCACGTCCTCGTGCATGAGATTGGTCATCACTTCGGGCTGTCCGACGCCGATATGGCGCACATTGAGGCAGAGGCCGCGGATTGACCAACGCGTTGAATTGATGAGCTTAAGCCACACCTGCCAGAGCTCCGCAGAGCACGTTGAACTAGCTGTTGCAATCGCGATTGGGGACGGGCAAAACTGCCCCGAAAGATTGGGGAGTTCGACCACGGGGGTCTTCCGTTGAGCGGGCAGCCGCGCTGCACACTGAGGGTCCGGTTGGGCGTGGCCGCTGGGCTTGTTCTGCTCTGCTTTGCTTCCGTTCTGGCGGTTGCGGCCGCCAGTCCAACGCCGGAGGAGTACGCCGGCAAGGTCGGTGCCGACGCCAAAATCGTGCCTCCGGGTGAACTTGTCCTGGACGGGCGGAAGGTGATTTGCGGTAAGCGGCCGACAGTGCTCGACAACAAGCTCGACGACTACGGCGCCGCCTATCCAGGCTTCCTCATCCTCAACCCGAAGCTGCTGGCGAAGGTGTCGGTGCCCGTGAAGCTCTGGATTCACGCACACGAATGCGGTCACCAGTACCGCGGACCCGACGAGGAGACAGCTGACTGCTTTGCCGTGCAGCGCGGGCGCCGGCAGGGGTGGCTGACGCCGGAGGGGCTCGAGGAGGTATGCAAGTTCATCTCCCCCGCCAAGGGCGACAGCATGCATTTCTCAGGCTCGCACCGCTGCGAAGCCATGCGCAGGTGCTACGCCGACCCCACCGTCAAGTAGCCGGGATAACTGCGAATTCGGGCCATGCGGTGGTTCATGGGTGGACCTTTCGCGACGGGCCGACCACACCCTGAGAGGGACGGGTGCAACCCGCTGCTATGGCCCCAGCCTTGACGGACGCAAGCTGGCTAGCGAAAAATGGGTGCCCGCTATTGGGAAGGCGGGGCAGAACCGGGGCAGGTAGGCCATGGACAAGTTCACGACACTGACCGGCGTTGCGGCGCCGTTGCCGATGATCAACATCGACACCGATGCCATCATTCCCAAGCAATTCCTGAAGACGATTCTGCGCACCGGCCTCGGCAAGCACCTCCTTTACGAGCTGCGCTACGACGAGCAGGGGAAGGAGAAGCCCGACTTCGTGCTGAACAAGCCCGCCTACCGCAAGGCGCAGATCCTGGTGGCCGGCGAGAACTTCGGCTGCGGCTCCTCGCGCGAGCACGCGCCGTGGGCTCTGCTCGACTACGGCATACGCTGCGTGATCGCGCCGTCGTTCGCAGACATCTTTTACAACAACTGTTTCCAGAACGGCATTCTGCCAATCAAGCTGCCGCAGGCAGACGTCGACAAGCTGATGGACGACGCCAACCGCGGCGCCAACGCGACGATCACCATCGACCTGGAGAAGCAGGAAATCCGCGGGCCTGACGGTGGTTGCATCAAGTTCGAAATGGACCCGTTCCGCAAACGTTGCCTGCTCGAAGGCCTCGACAACATCGGCCTGACGATGGAAAGCGAGAAGTCGATCGGCGAGTACGAGGCCAAAGCGCAGACGGCGAGGCCGTGGGCCTAGCTGTCATCCCGGCGCTTGCCTGCACCGGCGAAGGCCGGCGTCGCCGGGATCCAGCCATCCGCAAGCGCTGCGGCACGCTGATACCTGGATCCCGGGCACAAGGCCCGGGATGACACCTTACGCTCGCCCTGCCACCCGCCCCGTCTCCCAGCCGATCAGGGCCCGCTTGCGGGTGAGGCCCCAGTGGTAGCCGCCGAGGCTGCCGTCGCCGCGCAGCACGCGGTGGCAGGGCACCACGAACGAGATCGGGTTGCGGCCCACGGCCGAGCCGACCGCCCGTGAGGCGGTGGGTTGGCCCAGATGCCGCGCGATGTCGTTGTAGCTGACGGCCCGGCCCATCGGGATCTTGAGCAGCGTCTCCCACACCCGCACCTCGAAGTCCGTGCCGATCATGACCAGCCGGATGGGTCGCTCCCTGCTGGAAGGGGACGACTTGAAGATCTGCTGTGCGAAGACGGCCGTTCTCTCCGGCGCCGGCACGAAGCGCGCCTTGGGCCAGCGCTGCGTCATGTCGGCGAGCGCCTCCTGCTGCGTCTGGCCCTTGTCCTCGTCTACGAACGCCAGCCCCGCAAGGCCGCGATCGGTGGCGATGAGCAGGGCTTCGCCGAAGGGGGAAGCGTGGAAACCGTAGGCCATCTCCAGGCCCTCGCCGCGGCGCTTGTAGTCGCCCGGCGTCATGGCCTCGTGCGAGACGAAGAGATCGTGGAGCCGCGCAGCGCCCGAGAGGCCCACCTCGTGCGCCGTCTCGAGGACGCTGGCGGAGTCCTTCAGCAGCGCACGGGCATGGTCGACGGTGATCGACTGCACGAACTCCTTGGGGCTCAGGCCGCACCAGCGCTTGAACAGCTTCTGGCAATGGGCCGGGCTCAGGCCCAGGTGCTGCGCCAGCCGGTCGAGCGGCGGCTGCTCGGTCCAGGTCTCCGACAGGAAGGCGATTGCGCGGCGAATGAGCTCATAGTCGCGCGAGCGGTCAGGGCTGAGGAGAGTTGCGGTATCCGTGGCGATGGGTGCGTGTAGCATGGGTCTTTCTCGCGGTTGCTAGCGGCGTTGACCTCTCAGTTAGTCTGCACGGCAGCACTAATCGACCCGTTTCCTGCTCTGCCTTCTCAAATTCTTATGCCGCCGCGGGCGGCAAGCAGCGCTTCTCTCAAGGCAGTTGCCAGATCCCGCCGTTCTGCGTCTGTGAGGAAGCGGGCAAACGCCAGTTCCTTGCCGCGGGAAACGACGCTCAGCGCGGTGCGGCCGTCCGGCCATTCACGCAAGCTCACGCGCGCCCAGTAGGGATTGCAGTGGAACTGCTCCTGGCGGCCCGAGGGGTGCACGCGCGTCAGTACGAAGCGCGCAGGCGTCAGGTCCACGGTCTCGTAGAGGCGTCCCGAGCGGTAATTGAGCTTGAAGGCGACGTAGATGAGGAGAACGTCGAGGCCGAGGAAGCCCAGCACCGGCCAGGCGCCCGCGATCAGGAATACGATGCCCGTCACGAAACTTATGGCGCCCAGCGCCACCATCAGTGCGAGAAAGCCGGCGGGGCTCAGCGAACGGTGGGGGGTGAGCACCGCGTGGAACGCGCCCGGCTCGGCTTGCGTTTGCTCCGGCTTTCCGTTCATGTCTGCGATCCTATCAACCCTCCTGGCGCGCGCGAAGCCCGATGCCCAAGACTGTCCGGCCCGGACCAAGCCCGCCAAAGGCAATGCGCGCAAAGCGCAATCGCGCCCGAAGCTCGCCCGAGAGGGTGGGGGAGATTTTCAGGCGCTTTGCCACCGCCAGCCCGGAGCCGAAGGGCGAGCTGGAGCACGTCAATCCCTACACCCTGCTCGTTGCCGTGGTGCTCTCCGCCCAAGCCACTGACGCCGGCGTCAACAAGGCCACGCGCGGCCTCTTCAAGGTCGCAGATACGCCCAAGAAAATGGTGGCCTTGGGGGTCGAGGACGTGCAGGAGCGCATCAAGACCATCGGGCTCTACCGTAACAAGGCCAAGAACGTGATCGCTTTGTCGGAGCGGCTGCTGGCCGAGCATGGCGGTCAGGTGCCCAAGGATCGGGAAGCGCTGGAGGCGCTGCCCGGAGTGGGTCGCAAGACCGCCAATGTCGTGCTCAACGTCGCCTTCGGACAGTCCACGCTGGCCGTCGACACCCATGTTTTCCGGGTGGCCCATCGCCTCGAGCTGGCGGCCGGCAAGACGCCGCTCGAGGTCGAAATGGGGTTGCTGAAGGCGATCCCCGAGGCGTACATGCGTCACGCCCACCACTGGCTCATTCTGCATGGGCGCTATGTGTGCCAGGCACGCAAACCCCGCTGCAACGCCTGTATTGTTTGCGACCTGTGCTTTTCGGCGGACAAGTGGTTTGATTGCGGCCCGCCCCAGATCCCCTCGCTACAGAAGGCCAGTTCATGACGGTCAGCAACGGCAGACAATTCCTGAGCATCCCGGGTCCCACTAACGTGCCCGACGCGGTGCTGGCCGCCATGCAGCGGCCGGCCATGGACATCTATGCTGGCGAGATGGTCGGCATCACCGACAGCTGTATGGCGGATCTTGCGACCATCTTCCGCACCAAGGGCCGCATCTACATCTACGCCGCCAATGGCCACGGCGGCTGGGAGGCAGCACTGACCAACGTGCTATCGCGGGGAGAGACCGTGCTTGTGCTGGCAAGCGGCCGCTTTGCCCTCGGCTGGGGCGAGATGGCGAAGATGATCGGCATCGAGGTCGAGGTGCTGAACGGCACCTGGCGGCGGGCGGTCGATCCGGTGGCCGTCGAGGAGCGGCTGAAGCGCGACAAGGCACACCAGATCAAGGCCATCCTGGTGGTGCAGATCGACACCGCCTCGGGCGTTGTGAACGACATCCCGGCCATCCGCAAGGCCATGGATGCGGCCAAGCACCCGGCGCTGCTGATGGTCGACGCCGTGGCTTCGCTGGGGTGCATGCCGTTCGACATGGACGGCTGGGGCATCGATGTCGCCATGTCGGGCTCCCAGAAGGGGCTGATGACCCCACCGGGCCTCGCCTTCGTCGCCGCCAACGCCCGCGCTCGCGAGCGGCACAACACTGCCAACCTGCGCACGCTCTACTGGGACTGGACCTTCCGCGAGGGCGAGATCCACTACCAGAAGTACTGCGGCACGCCGCC
Source organism: uncultured Alphaproteobacteria bacterium (assembly GCA_963827545.1). Lineage (GTDB taxonomy): Bacteria > Pseudomonadota > Alphaproteobacteria > Rhizobiales > Hyphomicrobiaceae > AWTP1-13. Next base: position 107,237 of record CAWHBI010000032.1, on the reverse strand, counting down.
AGAGCATCTGCTGTTCGCCCTTCGCAAGGCCATCGACATGCTGCTGGCCGAGGGGCTGGAGAACGCCTTCCGCAGGCACGCCCTGCTGGCCGAGGCCACCCGCCAGGCCGTTGCCAAGTGGGCCGAGGGGCAGGTGTTGGCGTTCAGCATCCCCAACCCGCCCGAGCGCGCCGATTCGGTGACCTGCATCCTCATGCAGGACCGCGATCCAGAACCGTTGCTGAACTACTGCCGCGACAAGTGCGGCGTGGTGCTGGGCGTCGGTCTGGGCGACCTGAGCGGCAAGGCCTTCCGCATCGCCCACATGGGCCACTGCAACGCGCCCATGGCCCTCGGCACGCTGGGGGCGGTGGAGATGGGGCTCAGGGCGCTGGCCATCCCACACGGCTCCGGCGGCGTGCAGGCGGCTGTGGAGTATCTGGGGCGGGAAGTCGGGCCCTGAGTTCCCGCTCGGGAACAGGTCATTGCCGATCTTACGACGCTCCCGCTCGGGAACGTCGCCGGGATCGCATGTGCACGAACGGGAACACCGGCGTCCATGCGCGCGATCGGACACATGGACTGCAGGTGTCCCCGAGCGGGAACACCCTCGCGCAAGGGCGAATCGCCATGAGTTGTTCCCTCTCGGGAACACAGGTGGACGAGCCGCCATGCAAGACAAAACGGACAAGACGGGCTGCGCAGAAAACTTTGCGGCTCGCTTCGGAGCCCTGGTGCGTCGCCGCCGCGAGGCTATGCACCTGAGGCAGGAGGACATCGCCTTCGCCACAGGCTTCGGCCGCCGCTTCATTATCGATCTGGAGGCCGGCAAGGCGAGCTGCCAGCTCGGCAAGGCGCTGGCCGCGGCGGCGGCTGTCGGCCTGCGCCCGCTCGATTTCATGGACGCTCGAGACGTGCCTTGGAGCGGTGAGGGGCCTCCGCGTGGCTGCTGAGCTCTCGGTCTTCTTCGAAACGAAGCGCGTCGGCACGATCGAGCCGCAGGATGGGGGTCCGTCGTTCATCTATGACCCCGCGTGGCTCGGCACCAGGGGGGCATTCCCCCTTTCGCTCCTGATGCCGCTTTCGGCTCCCCGCGTGTCACACCGCATCTTCCGGCCTTGGGCCGCCAACCTGCTGCCGGAGGGGTCTCGGCTGAGGGCCCTCGCGCGACAGCTTGGCGCGGCCCCTGAAGACACCATGGCCATCCTGGAGAAGGTGGGTCGCGACACGGCCGGGGCGCTGTCGTTCGGCCAACCTGGCGGCCAACCTGGCTCTGCCGCTCACAGCGGCTGGACGCCTGTTGCCAGCGAAACTGCTCTGGAACGAATTGTGAATGAGCTGCCGCAAATGCCCCTCCCGGCCGGAGAAGGCGTCGTGTCCGGGACGCTGGCCGGCGTGCAGTGCAAGCTCCCCGTTGTCGTCGATGCCGATGGCCGCATCTGCCTGCCCGGCGACGGCGCCCCTTCGACCCACATCCTGAAGCCCGCTTCGGACCACCTGTTCGGCGGGGTGCACAACGAGGCCCTTTGCCTGGTGCTGGCGCGTCGCTGCGGCCTCAACGCGCCTGCGGTCGCCACGGGCAAAGCGGGCAGCAGCACCTACCTCCTGGTCACACGCTACGACCGCATCGAGCAGGCCGGGAGCTGGCGCCGGCTGCATCAGGAGAATTTCTTCCAGGCACTCGGCATAGCTCGGTCCGGCAAATACGACGCGCACCAAGCCGGCCCGAACGGGCCCTCACTTGCCGATATGCTCTCTCTCACTCGGTGCGTGATGTGCGCGCCCGATGTGCTGAGCCTGATCGACTACTTCATCTTCAACATCCTGGTCTGCAATCCCGATACCCACGCCAGGAACTTTTCCCTGATGATTTCGGACAACGGCGTCAGCCTCGCCCCGATCTACGGCGTGACGTGCGTGGCGGCCTGGGACGGCATCTCGCACAAGCTCGATCGGATGCTCGCGGCAGAGCACATCGATTGGCCTCAGTGGGAGGCCTTTGCGGCCGACTGCGGCCTCAACACAGCGCGGCTGCTCGCCCGCGTGGAGACATTGGCACGCGCGGTTCTCGCGGAGACGAGAGAGGCAGCTGCAGCAGTCGCGGCGATGCCTGCCGGCCCAGAACCGCTCATGCCGCGCCTCGTCGAGGCGATCGAGACGCGCGCGCGCCGCCACCGCTCGATCGCGAAGCACTATCGGCCGCGCAAGCTCGCCACCGCCGCGGCAGCACACCTCGCGATGGCCAGCAGTGAGGTTCGGCAAGACTGACGGAAGGCGGGAGCAGACCGTGCAGGTCTGCCCCGACGCATTCTGTTGTTAGCCCAGATGGCTGACGAACTTGGCCTGCATGTAGACCTGCAGCCCCTCGATGCCGCCCTCGTGGCCGAAGCCCGAAGTCCTTGACGCCGCCGAACGGCGTCTCGGGCAGGGCGATGCCGAAGTGGTTGATCGTCACCATGCCGGACTCCAGCGCGTCCGCCACCTTGCCAGCCGTCTTGGCGTCCTTGGTGAAGGCGTAGCTGGCGAGACCGTAGGGCAGCTTGTTGGCGCGCTCCAGCACGTCGTCGGTCTCCTTGAAGCGCAGCATCACGGCGACGGGACCGAACGGCTCCTCGTTCATGATGCGGGCGTTGTCGGGCACATCGGTCAGCACCGTGGGCTCGAAGAAGTTGCCCTGGTTGCCGATGCGCTTGCCGCCGGTCTCAACCTTGGCGCCCTTGTCCTGCGCGTCGGTCACGAAGCCTTCGATGGCGTTGATCCGGCGCGGGTTGGCCAGCGGCCCCATGCGCGTGTCGGGCTCCAGGCCGTCGCCGACCTTGGTCTTCTTGGCGATGTCGATGAACTTGCCGACGAAGGTGTCGTACACCTTGTCGTGCACGAAGAAGCGGGTGGGCGACACGCACACCTGGCCGGCGTTGCGATACTTGAAGGCGCCCATCAGCTTGGCGGCTCCCTCCACGTCCGCGTCGTCGAACACGAGCACCGGGGAATGGCCGCCGAGCTCCATGGTGGCGCGCTTCATGTGGCTGGCGGCGAGCGCATTGAGGTGCTTGCCGACCGGTACCGAGCCGGTGAACGAGATCTTGCGGATCACCGGGTGCGGAATGAGGTATTCGGAGATCTCGGCCGGGACGCCGTAGACCAGATTGAGCACGCCCGCCGGCACGCCGGCGTCGTGGAAGCATTTCACCAGCCCGATCGGGGAGCCGGGAGTTTCCTCGGGGCACTTGATAATCATCGAGCAGCCGGCCGCCAGGGCGGCAGCGATCTTGCGCACGGCTTGCGTGACCGGGAAATTCCACGGCGAGAAGGCGGCGACGGGGCCGATGGGCTCCATGATCACCATGTTGCGCACGCCGTCGGCGCGGGCCGGGATGATGCGGCCGTATGTGCGCTGGCCCTCGCCCGCGTACCAGTCGATGATGTCGGCGCCGCTCAGCACCTCGAGCTTGGCCTCCATCAGCACCTTGCCCTGCTCCTGGGTGAGGACCTTGGCGATTTCATCGGCGCGGGTTCGGACCAGATCGGCGGCCTTGCGCAGGATCTTGCCGCGCTCGAAGGGTGACACCTTGCGCCACTGCTTGAAGCCCTTGTCGGCAGCCGCCAGCGCCTTGTCGAGGTCGCCCCTGGAGACGTGCCCAAGCTGCCCGATGGGCTTGCTGGTGGCTGGGTTCATCACGTCCTGGGATTTGGATCCGGAGGGCTTGACCCAGTTGCCGTCGATGTAGTGCTCGAGGGACGTGTACATGCGCTCGTTCCTTTGTAGGTTGCAGGGTGAGAGGGGCTTGCCGCGAATAACGACAGATGCGGCCATCCGCGCAAGCAGAATCAAATCGATCGACCGCGAGCACCCATGCGGCCCCAGCGACGGGTCAAGGGCTCGGTGTGAAATGTGACGTGCTCGGCTATGGGCGTCTCCCTGGGTTCTTCAGGCCAGTATAACCCTCGGAGCACCGGTATGCAGCGTCGCCAGCTATGCCGTTACGCACTGGGCCGGTCCTCGCAGGTCGAGGGCTCACCCTTGCGCCACGCCCGCGCGACCCATCGGCCCAGCGGCCCCGGCGTGGCTTCATCCTCCGCACCGCGGTCGCCAGGGTCGGCCATGTAGAATTCGTAGCAGTTGGTGCTGGCCTGGATGGCGGTCCAGCAGCCGCCGCTCAAGCCGTATCCGGGGTCATAGAAGGTGCAGAACACGTCGCCGCGGAAGTACCAGTAGCCCAGGCCTTTGCGGTCGGCCTCGCGATAGTCGAGCCGGCCCTCCGCCGCATAGGTCTCGGTCCAGCTGTGACCGTCGATGTAGTGGCCGTCGAGCGTCCTGCCGATGAAGGCGGCGCGCATGGCCTCCTCGCTCATCCAGGGGCGCGCGGAGGCGGGAACAGGCACAGCGAGGATGCAGGTAGCGGCCAGCGCCATGTGGACTGCATTGCGTCGAAAATTTACCACAGTGGGACTCCTGCAAACGCCTTGTCGCCGCAAATCGCGGGAGCGGATAACCAAATATTGTGGCCGGTGCAGGACACTTCGGCTGCGCAAGCATGGACAGGAGGCGCAGCTGCGCGTAGAAGCTGGCCCGCATTACGCATCGTTTTCACGTGAACGCTCGAAAGACAGGACTCATGGGCTATAACGTCGCCGTCGTCGGTGCCACGGGCAATGTGGGCCGGGAAATGCTGTCGATCCTCAGCGAGCGCCAGTTCCCCGTTGGGGAGCTGCACGCGCTGGCTTCGCGCCGGTCTGTCGGGGTCGAGGTTTCGTTCGGCGAGACGACGCTCAAATGCAAGGACCTCGAAAAGTTCGATTTCTCCAAGGTGCACTTCTGCCTGATGTCGGCAGGCGGCAGCGTGTCGAAGGAATGGTCGCCGCGCATCGCCGCCAAGGGCTGCGTGGTCATCGATAATTCCTCGGCCTGGCGCTACGACCAGGACGTGCCGCTGATCGTGCCGGAGGTGAACGCCAGCGCGGTGGCCGGCTACACCAAGAAGAACATCATCGCCAATCCCAACTGCTCCACGGCGCAGCTGGTGGTGGCGCTGAAGCCGCTGCACGACCACGCCACCATCAAGCGCGTGGTGGTGGCTCGACCTACCAGTCCGTTTCCGGCGCCGGCAAGGACGCCATGGACGAGCTGTGGAGCCCAGACCAAGGGCAAGTACGTGCCGGGACGGGAGGTACGAGCCCAAGAAGTTCCCCAAGGAGATCGCCTTCAACTGCATTCCGCACGATCGACGTCTTCATGGAGGACGGCTACACGCGCGAAGAGTGGAAGATGGTGGCCGAGACCAAGAAGATCCTCGATCCCAAGATCAAGGTGACGGCGACGTGCGTGCGCGTGCCGGTGTTCGTCAGCCACTGCGAGGCCGTCAATCTCGAGTTCGAGAAGCCGATCACGGCCGACGAGGCGCGCGAGATCCTGCGCGAGGCGCCGGGTTGCCTGGTGATCGACAAGCGCGAGCCCGGCGGCTACATCACGCCCATGGAGGCGGCCGGCGAGGACGCCACCTATATCAGTCGCATCCGCGAGGATGGCACGGTGGAGAACGGGCTGGCCATGTGGGTCGTGTCTGACAACCTGCGCAAGGGCGCCGCTCTCAACGCGGTTCAGATCGCCGAGCTGCTGGTCAACCGCAAGCTGCTGAAGCAGGCGGCTTAACACGATCTCGGGTGCACTGGGCTAGCGGGCCCGTGCCCGAGCGCGTGGGGTCACCTCCACGTGCAGCTGCCTGCCCAAAACCGCGAACGCAAGCTCGATCTTGGGCAGGGCGGTTCCGTGGTTGAGGTCCAGCATACGGTCGACCTCCTGCCGCGGAATGCACATGCGCCTGGCAAGTTCCGATTTTCTGATCCCTTCGGATTCGAGGGCCTGATAAAGTAGTATTTTGATCGCTGCCTGCGCAGGCAATGGCACAAGGTGCTTGCCGGCCGACGGCTCCGGAATTGGCTCCCGATCGTGAATCCGCGCTTCGATTGCTTCCAGCAGCGCACCCTGCGCATGCTCCAGAGAATCCTCGATCGTTTCCCCGAAGCTCGTAAGCTCAGGGAAATCCGGAGAGGTAATCAGGAACGTCCCGTTTTCGTCGGGAGTTAATGTGACCGGATACGCGATCACTTGAGCCCAAGGTCCTTCCTAATCTTCTCAACCAGACCCTTTCCCAGATCGCGGCCTTTACCGTGGGCTGGAAGCTGAGTCTTTCTGTTACCGAGACGGACCGTAATGTGGCCACTGCCACCCTTGTGCGTCTCGAACGTGCATCCCCGTTCTCTCAACCACTTGCGAAACTCCGAGTAGCGCATGCCGTCTTACGCCAAGTGATAGAAACCAAACATCATTTTGTCAACAAAAGTGTTGCGTTTCCATCATGCAAGCCACTCCGGCAATCGGTCGAGCCCGATCAAATCGTCATAGGTCTGGCGGGGTCGTACGACGGCGTAGTCGCCGGCCTTCACGAGCACCTCGGGAACCAGCAGGCGCGTATTGTAGGTCGATGACATGACGGCGCCGTAGGCCCCGGCGGTCATGAAGGCGACCAGATCGCCGGCCTCGAACGGCGGCAGCCTGCGGTCCAGCCCAAGATAGTCGCCGGTTTCGCACACGGGGCCGACCACGTCCTGCACGATCGGCTGCTTTCGGTTCGTCTCCTCCTTGACCGGCCAGATCTCGTGCTCCGCCTCGTACAGCGTGGGCCGGATCAGGTCGTTCATGGCCGCGTCGACGACGGTGAAGGTCTTGTCGCGCCCGCGCTTGGCGTAGATCACGCGGGAGACCAGCACGCCGGCGTTGGCCACGATCACGCGCCCCGGCTCCAGCGCAATTCTTACCCCAAGATCGCCAACGGCCTCGCGGACCACGGCGGCGTATTCCTGTGGCGAGGGAGGGATGTCGTTGCCGCTGTGATAGGGCACTCCGAGCCCGCCGCCCATGTCCAGGTGCTCGATCGCATGGCCAGCGCGGCGCAGATCGCCCACAAGCTCGCGCATGAGCGTGAACGCATCGCGGAACGGCTTGAGGTCGGTGATCTGGCTGCCGATGTGCATGTGAACGCCGACAACCTTGATGCCGGGCAACTTGGCAGCTTTGGCGTAGAGCCGGGGCGCGTCGTCGTAGGGCACGCCGAACTTGTTCTCGGCCTTGCCGGTGGCAATCTTGGCATGCGTCTTCGCATCCACGTCTGGATTGACGCGCAGGGCAATGCGGGCTGTGCAGCCAAGCTGCGCGGCAATCTCGCTAAGCGCCTCCAACTCGGGCTCGGACTCGACGTTGAAGCCCAGAATGCCCTCGCCCAGGGCGTAGGCCATCTCGGCACGTGTCTTGCCCACGCCTGCAAAGATGATGCGATCGGCGGGCACGCCGGCAGCACGCGCGCGGCGGAGCTCCCCTTCCGACACAACGTCCATGCCGGCGCCCAGCCGTGCCAGGGTGGCGATCACCCCCTGGTTGGAATTGGCCTTGATGGCGTAGCAGATGAGCGCGTCGAGGCCGTCAAAGGCCTGCTGCAGCACGCGGTAATGGCGCTCCAGGGTAGCCGTGGCGTAGCAATAAAAAGGGGTGCCGACCTCGTCGGCAATGCGCGCAAGGCTCACGTCCTCCGCGTGGAGGACACCACCGCGGTAGGCGAAGTGGTGCATGTAATGCCCGTCAGCGAATCAACGGGTCGAGAACCGAGGGTTTGTGAGGGACTGCCTCACCGGGCTTGCCGGGCGTGGCACCGCCCGTCTGATCCCGGGCGCCAGGCGGCGTCTCGAGCGAGCCGCGCACGCCACAGCCAGCGATGCTCAACATCGCCAGCACGGTCAACGCCACGGCGGCGCAAAGCGGCAGACGGCTGCGCATTTGCACTAGTGAACCTCGTTCACATCCCGCAATACCATCCGGCCTCAAGAGAGTAGCCCTCCCAAAGCCATTGAACATCCTTAGACCTTTCCAAGCTGCTTTTCCAACCGCTTTATCCATCCCCGGGCCATTTTGCGGACGTTCTGTGGCGCGGTTCCCCCATAGCTTGTGCGGCTTTTGAGCGAGTTCTCAACGGGCAAGACATCAAAAACCTCCTTCGTAATGCGGGGCTCGACGTGCTGCATGGCCTCCAAGGGCAGCTTGTCGAGAGGCACGCCTCTGGCATCCGCCGCAGCCACGATGCGGCCGGTAACGTGGTGTGCCTCCCGGAACGGCAGGCCCAGCGCGCGTACGAGCCAATCCGCCAAATCGGTAGCGGTCGAGAAGCCAGACCCTGCCGAGGCTCGCATAGCCTCGGGGTTGGGCTTGAGGTCGTCCACCATGCCGGTCATCGCCGCCACCATCAGGCGCAGGCTCGCCAGGGCATCGAACGTGAGTTCCTTGTCCTCCTGCAGGTCCTTGGCGTAGGCCAGAGGCAGACCTTTCATCACCATGAGCAGGGCCTGGAACGCGGCAGCGATGCGCCCGACCTTGGCGCGCACCAGCTCGGCGGCATCCGGGTTGCGCTTCTGTGGCATGATCGAGGAGCCGGTCGTGAACCTGTCGGTCAGTCCCACGAAGCCGAACTGCGGGGTCATCCACAGCACGATCTCCTCAGCCAAGCGCGACAGATGCATGGCGGCAATCGCCGCGACCGCCAGCGTCTCCAGCACGAAGTCGCGGTCGGAGACCGCGTCGAGGGAATTGCCCGTCGGCCGATCGAAGCCCAAGGCCTCGGCGGTTCTGTGCCGATCGATCGGAAACGACGTCCCTGCAAGCGCTGCCGAGCCCAACGGGCATTCATTGAGCCGGGCGCGCGCATCGGCGAAGCGGCTACGATCGCGCGCCAGCATCTCGACGTAGGCGAGCAGGTGATGTCCGAACGTGACGGGCTGGGCCGGCTGCAGATGGGTGAAGCCCGGCATGGCCAGAGCACAATGCGTCTCCGCCTTTCGCGCAAGCGCGAGCTGCAAAGCTACCAGCGCCGCATCCGCCCAATCGATCCACTCGCGCAGGTATAGCTTGAAGTCGGTCGCCACCTGGTCGTTGCGCGAGCGCGCCGTATGCAGCCGGCCGGCGGGATCGCCGATCAGCTCCTCGAGCCGGCTCTCCACGTTCATGTGCACGTCCTCGAGCGCACGGGAGAACGCGAACTCGCCTTTCTCGATCTCGGCCAGGACCCGGTCGAGCCCCGCCAGGATCTTGCGCGCGTCGTCCTTGGAGATGATGCCTTGCTGGCCCAGCATCGCCGCGTGGGCCTTGGAGGCGCGGATGTCGTGGGGAGCCAAGGCCTTGTCGAAGTCGATGGAGGCGTTTATCTCCTCCATGATCTCGGCCGGCGATACGCTGAAGCGGCCGCCCCACATCTTGTTGGCGGATTTGTTGGTCACCAGATCTCAGCCTTACGAATGCAAGCGTGTGAGCGGATAAAGCATGTCAACCGAGGTTCCCAACCCAAGCGTGCAGAGAAAGATCGCTTGGGCTGCGGCCGCCATAGCCGTGCTGGCGGGATTTGCAGCGGTATACGTGACGCTTGGCCGTCCTGACAACGCCACTGTCCCAGCCACACGGTTGCCCGGCACGTCTCAGGCCCCTCCCGCAGGGCCCGGAACCAATCCCTTGAGCCAGGGGCAAATGGCCGCCTTCGTCTTCCGCAAGGAGCCGGAGACGCTCCCTGAAGTCAAATTCCAGGATGGAACTGGGAAAGAGCGCTCTTTGGCCGACTGGCGCGGTAAGGTGGTGCTACTCAACCTGTGGGCCACCTGGTGCCTGCCCTGCCGCAAGGAGATGCCTTCCCTCGACCGCCTGCAGAAGGACATGGGGTCGGAAAAGTTCGAGGTGGTGGCCATCAGCGTCGACCGTAAGGGCCTGGAGGCGTCCAGAAAATTTCTCGAGGAGACCCAGACCCAGCGCCTGGCTCTCTATGCCGATCCGAGCGCACGCATGAGCTCGGAGTTGAGGGCGGTAGGTCTGCCCGCGACGCTGCTGCTCGATGACCAGGGCCGCGAGATCGGCCGCCTGCTGGGCCCCGCAGAGTGGGACAGCGAGGACGCCAAGCGCCTGATCCGCTCTGTAGTGCGGTGAATGCCCAATAGCTTGGCACGTTGGTTGGGTAGGCCTACGATAGGCCTCGGCGCGGGCATACTCCAACGAGGAGAGAAGCTATGGAGCGCTTAGAGGATACCTTTCTGCTCATAGGTCGGGTCCTGATGGCAGCGCTGTTCCTGCCATCGGGGATCGGCAAGGCCATGGGTTTCGAAGGCTTCACCAAGATGCTCGGCGGGCAGGGCCTGCCCTACCCGGAGGTGCTGGCCGGCATCGCAATCGCGATCGAGATCCTTGGCCCGATCGCGCTGATCATCGGTGTGTTCCCCCGCATCACCGCCCTGGTGCTGATCGCGTTCGTGATCGCCGCGACGGGTATAGCCCACAGGTTCTGGGAGTTCGCCGAACCAGCGAGGCGGGCCCAAGAGATCAGCTTCTACAAGAATGTCGGCATCGTTGGCGGCCTGCTCTTCTACTTTGCCAGTGGAGCCGGAGCCTGGGCTTTGGCCGGACGTGGCGCACGGACTTCTCCCGTTGCGCAGACCGCCTGAAGCAGCCTAAGCCAGAGAAGGTCTCTCAGGGATAGAACACCGGTTGCGCAGATTCCGTGTCGGCGGCCAGCAGGCCGCCGACGATGGAGCGGGCGAGCTGCTCGGCCATGCACCGATGCCCAGTATCGTTCAGGTGCAAATTGTCGGAGGCGAGGTAGAACTTGTCACCGTGCTGGCGGTGCAGCTCGCGCATGGCCTCGAAGCGGTCGACCAGCAGCACACCAGCCTCGCGCGCGACCTCGGCGATCACCGCGACCACCCTTTCATAGTGCTCGTCCTTGGTCAGGGCCTCGCCGTACTGCGGGTCGATCAGCACCACGTCGATCTTGCGTTCGGCCAGCCACGCGAGGGTTGTCCTCAGACAATTCCGGAGCCGGTCGACGCTGACGTGGCGCAGCGCGTCGTTGGTGCCGACCTGCCAGACGACGAGGTCCGGCTTGGTCGCCTCCACCTCCGCTTTCATGCGGTCGGCGGCGCCTTGCGCTTCTTCCCCCGACCTGCCGCGGCCGATGACCTCGAAGTCGAGGCCCCTAAGAGTGCCTTCAAGCGAGGTTTCGAGTTTGGCGGTGTAGGTGGCCGACGGCGAAGAGGCGCCGACGCCGACGGTGGACGAGGAACCGATGGCGAGCACTTTGACCGTGCGATCGGCGTGCACGGCCCGGCTCAAGGCCCGCAGCGGCCGACGGAACAGGTCCCCCGCAACGCGCTTGGTGCGGCAATCAGGCGAAAGACCAGGAGGAGTGGAGGGAAGCAACAACACCCGTGGCGCGGAGGCGACGTGCTCCTGCGCCGAAACCGTGATCGGCACAACAAAAACCGCGGCTGTGAGGCCCCAGACCCACAAACGCAACTGCATCGCGCGAATCCCCAGCCCATACCCCAGTTGCCATAACTCTAGGCCAGGACTGCACGCGCGTAAAGCAAACCTCCTGTTGATCGGCAATGACTACTTGTACTCCCTGTTCCAATTGACAGACCCAAAGCAGCTAAGCCACAAAGCTTCGCCATGCAACACTCCCCACTCAAGACCATCGTCGAGGCCGCGTGGGACAAGCGCGAAACCATCAACCTGGACACACAAGGAGATGTGCGTGTCGCCGTTGCGGCGGCGCTCGACCTCCTGGATCAGGGGCAAGCCAGGGTGGCGGAGAAGAAGGGCGATGAATGGATTGTAAATCAATGGCTTAAAAAGGCCGTCTTGTTGTCCTTTCGCCTCAACGACATGACCCCCATTTCCGGTGCTCCCGGTGGCGCCGATTGGTGGGACAAGGTGCCTTCCAAGTTTGCCGGCATGACGGGCGACCGCTTCAGGAAAGCCGGCTTCCGGGCCGTACCGGGGGCCATTGTCAGGCGATCGGCCTACATCGCGCCCGGCGTTGTCCTGATGCCCTCCTTCGTCAACCTCGGCGCATTCATCGACAGCGGCACCATGGTCGATACGTGGGCAACCGTGGGCTCCTGTGCCCAGATCGGCAAGAACGTCCATCTCTCCGGCGGGGTCGGCATCGGCGGCGTGCTGGAGCCGCTACAGGCCAATCCCACCATCATCGAGGACAACTGCTTCATCGGCGCGCGTTCCGAGGTCGTGGAGGGTGTCGTTGTCGGCGAGGGGTCTGTGCTGTCGATGGGTGTCTACATCGGCGCCTCCACCAAGATCGTGGACCGGGCGACCGGAAAAATCATCACCGGCAGGGTGCCGCCTTACTCCGTGGTGGTCTCCGGTACGCTCCCCGGCAAGCCGTTCCCGAACAACGAGCCGGGACCCGGACTCTATTGCGCCGTCATCGTGAAAACGGTCGACGAACAAACACGATCGAAAACGGGCATCAACGAATTGCTGCGGGATTAGCGCAGGTGGAGGAATGCGAACCTATCGCGCGCTCGATCCCGCCAGGGTCATCGATACGATCGCGACGCTACAGCACCGCGTGAGCGAGCGCTTCCCGGGCGCGGGTCTCGGCTGCGTCTGCGCCGAGCTCCTGGTAATCGCCAAGGACAACTCGGCACGGGCCCGCAGGATTTCACGGCGCAGCTTCTTCCTGCGCCTGGTGACGTATGCTCTGCTCGGCACAGGAGGCATTGCGCTGGTGTGGATTGCGCGGCTGATCGACTTCTCCCGCACGTCTGCCGACAGCGTATTCACCGTGTTGCAGGGCGTCGAGGCGGCCGCAAACCTCGTGGTTCTGGTAGGCGCGGCCGTGTTCTTCGTCGCCACCATGGAGGAACGGCTGAAGCGCAGGCGCGCCTTGCGGGCGCTGAACGAGCTGCGCTCCATCGTGCATGTCATCGATATGCACCAGCTGACAAAGGATCCGAGCTCGATCGTGAGCGTGGGCGGCAATACGCCGTCCTCGCCGGCGCGCACCCTCACCCGCTTCGAGCTCAGCCGTTACCTCGACTACTGCTCGGAGATGGTGTCTCTGACCTCGAAGGTTGCCGTGCTGTTTGCACAGGGGTTCCCGGACCCGACCGTGACAGATGCGGTGAGCGATATCGAACGTGTTGCCGTTGGTCTGGCGCAGAAGATCTGGCAGAAGATCGTCATCCTGGAGACGCTGGGACACGAGGCGGGCCAGCAGCCGACCGCTGCCGCACCAGCATCGTCCTGATCGGCGATACGCGGAGCGCGGCCGGATCGGTCCCCCGCACGGAAAATGAAAAGGCGGATTTGCGCACATGGCCAGCACTCCCTTCGATCCAGTGCACCTTGCTCAGGCGCTTGTCCGATGCCGTAGCGTCACGCCGGAGGAAGGGGGTGCGCTGACCCTTCTGGAGGGCGTGCTCCGGCCAGCCGGGTTCACCTGTCACCGCCTGACCATGACGGAAGCTGGCACGCCGGACGTGCAGAATCTCTACGCCCGCCTCGGCACCAGCAGCCCGCATTTGTGTTTCGCGGGACACACAGATGTCGTCCCGGTCGGCGAGGAGAAGAGATGGTCGCGGCCGCCGTTCGGCGCCGACATCGCGGACGGCGTGATGTATGGCCGCGGCGCGGCCGACATGAAGGGCGCCATCGCCTGCTTTGTGGCGGCGATTCTCGACTACCTGCAGGCAAGCGGCGGGCTGGAGCGCGGCTCCATCTCGCTGCTCATCACTGGCGACGAGGAGGGGCCCGGCATCAACGGCACGGCCAAGGTGCTCGAATGGATGAAGGCGCAGGGCGAGGTCGTGGACGGCTGCCTCGTCGGCGAGGCGACGAGCTCCGCCTTTGTCGGCGACGAGATCAAGATCGGCCGGCGCGGCTATCTCAATGCCGAGATCATCGTGCACGGCAAGCAGGGGCACTCGGCCTACGCGCACCTTGCCGACAACCCCGTTCCGAAGCTTGCCCGCATTCTCGACCGCGTGTCGTCGACGCCCATGGATGCCGGCACCGCCCGCTTCCAGCCGTCCAGCGTGCAGGCAACGCTGGTGTCTGTGCCCAATACCGCAACCAATGTGATCCCGGGCGCGGCACAGGCCAACTTCAACATCCGCTACAACGATCTGCACACGCGCGCGAGCGTCGAGGGGTGGATGCGCGCTCAGTGCGAGGCGGCCGCCAAGGAGACCGGTGCGCAATTCACCCTGCGCTTTTTCGGCACTGGAGACGTGTTCCTCACCGAGCCCGGCCCGCTGGTCGATACCATGCGCGAGGCCGTGCGCGCCGTGACGGGGCGTGAGGCCGCGCTCACCACCAACGGCGGCACTTCGGACGCCCGCTTCATTTACAAATATTGCCCGGTGATCGAGCTGGGCCTGCTCAATGCAACCGTGCATCAGATCGACGAGCGTGTACCGCTCTCGGACCTTGCCACGCTCACGCAGGTCTATCGCCGCTTCGTCGAGGGATACTTCGGCGCATAGCGCTGTCCCGAGCCTACATCGTGGCGCCGATCTGCCAGGGTACGAACTCGTTGTCGCCGTAACCCAAGAGCTCGCTCTTGGTCTTGTCGCCGGACGCGACGCGCAGGACGGTGTCGAAGATCTCCTGACCCTTGGTCTCGATGGAGACACCGTCAAGGATGTCGCCGCAGTTGATGTCCATGTCGTCGAGCATGCGGCGGTAGATGTCGTGGTTTGTGGCGAGCTTGATCGACGGCGTGGGCTTGCAGCCATAGGCCGAGCCGCGGCCCGTGGTGAAGCACAGCACATTGCAGCCGCCGGCCACCTGGCCTGTGGCAGCCACGGGGTCGTATCCCGGCGTGTCCATGTAGACGAAGCCCTTGGCGGTCACCGGCTCTGCATACCGGTAGACCTCGGTCAGCGTGGTCGTGCCGCCCTTGGCCGCCGCGCCCAGCGACTTCTCCAGGATCGTTGTCAGCCCGCCGGCCTTGTTGCCGGGGCTCGGGTTGTTGTCCATCGAGCCATCGTTCCTGGCGCAGTAGTCCTGCCACCAGCGGATAATCTCGACAAGCTTCTCGCCAACTTCGCGCGTGCGGGCGCGGCGCGTGAGCAGATGCTCGGCGCCGTAGATTTCCGGCGTCTCCGACAGCACGGCCGTTCCGCCGTGCCGCACCAGGATGTCGACCGCGGCACCGAGCGCGGGGTTGGCGGTGATGCCCGAATAGCCGTCTGAGCCGCCGCACTGCAGCGCCAGGATGAGCTCGGACGCAGGGATGGTTTCGCGGCGCGCCGCATTGGCGCGGGGAAGCATCTCATTGATGCGGGCGACGCCGGCCTCGATGGTTTTCTTCGTGCCGCCCGTGTCCTGGATGGTCATGGTGCGAAAGTTGTCACCCTCGACGAGGCCGTATTTCTCCTTGAGGCGCGAGATCTGGAACACCTCGCACCCCAGGCCGACAACCAGGGCCGCCGCCAGATTCGGATGCCCGGCGTAGCCCCATTGCGTGCGCTCCAGGGCGTCGTAGCCCTCGCCTTTGGCGGCTAGCCCACAGCCCGTCCCGTGCACGAACGAGACGACGCCATCGACATTGGGAAACTGGGCGAGCATGCCGGAGCGGTTGACCGCCTCGGCCATGAAGCGGGCCACCGACGCGGAGCAGTTCACGCTGGTGAGGATGCCGATGTAGTTGCGCGTGCCCACCTTGCCGTTGGCGCGGCGGTAGCCCTCGAAGGTCGCCCGCGCTTCAGGCGGCAATAGTGGCTCCTCGCGCGCGTCCCGCGCGAAGGCGTAGTCGCGCTCGAACTCGGCAAAGGAGCAGTTGTGGGTGTGGACGTGGCTGCCGGGTACGATCTCCTCGGTGGCGAAACCGATGATCTGTCCGAACTTCAGGACCGGCTCACCCTTCTCGATGCGCTCTACCGCCATCTTGTGACCGCGCATGATGCGCGCCGTCGCCGTGACGCCCTGCACGGTCACCTCGGGCATCACCGCGTCGACGGCCACGATGACGTTGTCGTTGGAATTGAGCTTGAGCGTGCGCGGAGCCTTCTTTTCCGGCTTGTCCTGCATGGGCGCCTCCCTGGCGTTTTCCGCATGATGCGGAGGCCAAGTGCAGGGCGCAATAGGCGTCAGCCGTATTGCGCCGTTTTTTCCGGTAGCCCGACCGGCGAGGTCGCATCGGCGCAATACGCTTCGCTATTGCGCCCTACCACTGTGCGCTATGGTTGCCGTCGACGCGGAGAGCGAGGAACGAGGAAGGCGCCGCCATGAACCTGTCATCCATGCTGAAGGAGCGCGCCGCAGCCGGTCGGCCGATCCGCATCGGCCAGATCGGAGCCGGCAAGTTCGGCACCATGTTCCTCTCCCAGGTGCGCCTGACCACCGGCATGCACCTCGTGGGCCTGGCCGATCTGATGCCGCAGCGGGCCAGGGAGCGCATGATCGGGGTCGGATGGCCCGCGGCGCAGACCGAGGCCAAGTCGATGGCCGATGCGCTCAAGACCGGCAAGACGCTCGTCACTGACGACGCCATGGCCGTGATCGACCATCCCGAGATCGAGGTCGTGATCGAGGCGACAGGCGATCCTGCGACGGGCATCAGGCTGTGCCAGGCCGCCATCCAGAACGGCAAGCACATCGTCATGGTCAACGTGGAGGCGGACGCACTGGCGGGGCCGCTGCTGGCGCGCAGAGCGCGCGAGGCCGGCGTCGTCTACTCGCTGGCCTGGGGCGACCAGCCTGCACTGATCTGCGAGCACGTCGATTGGGCGCGCACCTGCGGCTACAAGGTGGTCGCTGCCGGCAAAGGCACCCGATACCATCCGACCTACCACCAGTCGACGCCCGACAGCGTGTGGGACATCCTCGACACCTTCCTGGTGATCAAGGACCGCAGCCACATCAACCCGAAGATGTTCAACTCGTTCGTCGACGGCACCAAGTCCGGCATCGAGATGACGGCGGTGTGCAACGCGACTGGCCTGGTGCCGCAGTCGGGCGGCCTCGGCTTCCCGCCCGCATCGCGCTTCGAGCTGGCCGACGTGTGCAAGCCGAAATCCGAGGGTGGCACGCTGGAGAAGAAGGGCGTCACCGAGGTCGTGTCCTCGCTCGACCGGGACGGCAAGGACGTGCCGCACAACCTGGTCATGGGCACCTACGTCGTGATCGAGAGCGAGAGCCCCTACGCCGGCCAGTGCGCCGTCGAGTACAATCTCCTCCCCGACAAGAGCGGGAGATACTCGGCGCTCTATCGCCCCACGCATATGATCGGGCTGGAGCTTGGCGTCTCGGTTGCGTCGGCCGCCCTGCGCAAGGAGCCGACCGGAGCGCCGATATGCTTCAACTCGGATGTGGTTGCCACGGCCAAGCGCGCGCTCAAGAAGGGTGAGGTGCTCGACGGCGAGGGCGGCTTCCTCGTTTGGGGCAAACAGGTGCCGGCAGAAACCTCCCTCGAGAACGGCTATCTGCCGCTGGGGCTCGCCCACGATGTCAAGCTCACCCACGACGTCGGGGAGGGCCAATCGCTCAAGTGGTCGGACGTCGACTTCGATGCCAGTGCGCCCGCGGTCAAGGTGCGCCGCGAGATGGAGGCGATGTTCGGGCGACCGAACCGGTAGCTGATCGATCGCAACCGCACGCTCCGACGTCGGCTGCGCGACGGCGAATATCGATGTGTAGCACAGGAGAAATGAGGGATATGTCGACATCACTTTACGATATGAGCGTCGCAAACTATCTGCAGACCATACCTGCGGTCGCCGGATTTCTCGATAAGGGACTCGCGTTTTGCACGAGCAACAACATCGATCCGAGCGAGATGGTGGAATCACGCCTGGCTGCGGACATGCTGCCCTTGCGCTTCCAGGTCGTGTCCGTAGCGCACCATTCCCTGGGCGCCATCGAAGGCGTGAGGAAGGGCGTGTTCTCTCCGTCAGGCAGCACTGACCCACTCGACTATCGCGGGTTGCAGCAGCTGGTCACTGACGCGGGCGAAACTTTGCGGCGCTTGAGCCGCGAAGAGGTGGACGGGCTCGCAGGACGAAATGTCACGTTTCAGTTTCGGGACAGGAAAATACCGTTCACGGCCGAGAGCTTCCTTCTATCGTTCTCGCTGCCCAATTTCTATTTCCACGCGACCACGGCATACGACATCCTGCGCACCAAGGGTGTGCCCTTGGGGAAACGCGACTTT
Organism: uncultured Alphaproteobacteria bacterium; assembly: GCA_963827545.1. GTDB lineage: Bacteria > Pseudomonadota > Alphaproteobacteria > Rhizobiales > Hyphomicrobiaceae > AWTP1-13. Next base: position 89,217 of record CAWHBI010000032.1, on the reverse strand, counting down.
CTGGGCCAGTTGCGCATAAAGCAGTGAAAGGGCTCGGTTTCCGCTGTGATGGCCGCCCGGCGCCCCTTCGAGACGTGCGCTCAATTGGGGAGAAGCAATGATCGAGGCCGGAACAAAGGCGAGGGTGGCGCTCATCACCGGCGGCGCGTCCGGCATCGGCCTGGCGACGGCGGAACGCCTGCTCGCATCGGGCTGGAAGGTGGCGATCGTCGATCGCGATGAGCAGACGCTCGAGGCGCAGCGGCGGAAGCACGACGGCTCAGCGAACGTGCTTGTCGCGCCGCTCGATGTGACGGATGAAGCCGCGGCGCAGAGCATCGTGAGCCACGTGGTCACGAAACTGGGCGGCCTCGATGGCGTGGTCAACTCGGCCGGCATTGCCGCCGACATTCCTGCGCTCGACACGCCGGTCGAGCTGTTTCGCAAGATCCTCGACGTCAACGTCGTCGGCACCTTCATTGTCGCCCGTGCTGCGGCGCTGATCATGAAGGACCGCGGCGGCGGCGCCATCGTCAATCTGGCGTCGGTCTCGGGCGTGCGCGGCAGCAAGGGCCGCAGCGCCTACGGCTCGTCCAAGGGAGCCGTCATCGTGCTGACCCAGGTGCTGGCCAACGATCTGGCGCGTTACGGCATCCGCGTGAATGCAGTGGCACCGGGGCCAGTCGACACGCCGATGGTGAAGACCATGCACACACCCAAGGATCGCGCGCTGTGGGCGCGCCATGTGCCGATGCGGCGCTATGCCGAGCCGGACGAGATCGCCAGCGTGATCGAGTTTCTGCTGGACGGCACCAAGTCCAGCTACATGACCGGCGAGGTCGTCGCCGTCGACGGCGGTTTCCGCGGCGCCGGTGTCATTGCCGACGACTAGCGCGCCCCGCGCGTCACCTCCGTTCGCGAGCTGGTGCCACGAGGCCGACGCGAAGACGAAGCGGATTGTGATTACGCATCCAGCGCACGAGGGCTAGGATGACTACGGTCCCCAAGGAGGTCGCATCATGTCCACAGTTGCCGAGAAGCGCGCCACATTCAAACGCCTGCACGAGAGCGGATGCTTCGTCATTCCCAATCCGTGGGATGTCGGCAGCGCGCTCTACCTGCAGGGCATGGGCTTCAAGGCGCTGGCGACAACAAGCGCGGGCTTTGCGTGGTCGCGCGGGCTGGGTGACGGCGGGATAACCCGCGACATGGCGCTGGCGCACATTGCCGAGCTGTCGGCTGCCGCCGACGTGCCCATGAACGCCGACTTCGAGGGCGGCTTTGCCGATGCGCCGGAGGGTGTGGCGGAAAGCGTGCGGCTGTGCGTTGCAACGGGCGTTTCGGGGCTCTCAATAGAGGACTTCACCGGCGACAGGGCCAAGCCCCTCTACGACTTCGATCTGGCCGTGGCGCGCATCAAGGCGGCGCGCGCAGCCATCGACAAGGCCGGCGGCGACGTGCTGCTGACCGGGCGCAGCGAGGGCTTCATCCGCGGCAAGCCCGATCTCGACGAGACCATCCGCCGGCTCAAGGCTTATTCCGATGCCGGCGCCGATTGCCTGTATTCGCCCGGCATCTCCACCCGCGAGCAGATTTCCGCCGTCGTGAAGGCCGTCGCGCCCAAGGGGGTCAACCTGCTGATGGGCAGCCCCAGCGATCTCACAGTCAAGGACCTGACTGAGCTGGGCGTGCGCCGCATCAGTGTCGGCGGATCGCTGGCGCGCGCAGCTTGGGGCGGATTCATACGCACCGCCAAGCAGATCATGGAGGCTGGCAGCTTCAACGGCTTTGCAGATGCGGCACCCGGTGCGGAACTCAACAAGGTCTTCTCGCAGAAGAAAGGCGGCTGACGCCGGACATGCCCATGGAGATCACCAAGTACTTTGCCAGCGACCTCTTCAAGGGCAAGACCATATTCGTCACGGGCGGCGGAAGCGGCATCAATCTGGGCGTCGCCAAGAACTTCGCCGCCGTCGGCGCCAATATCGCGATCTGCGGCCGCACGCAGGAGCGGCTGGATGGCGCCGCGAAGGAACTGGAGGCGCTGGGCGCCAAAGTCTTCGCCAGGGTGGCCGACGTGCGCCAGGCTCCCGCCCTGCAAGCCGCCATCGACGAGACGAGGCAGGCGCTGGGGCCTATCGACGTGCTCGTGTGCGGTGCGGCCGGCAACTTCCTGTGCCGCGCCGAGGACATGAGCCCCAACGGCTTCAAGACCGTGGTCGATATCGACCTCATCGGCTCGTTCAACGCCTCCCGCGCGGCGTTTGCCCAGCTCAAGGAGACCAGGGGCACCATCCTGTTCATCTCGGCCGGCATGGCCTACATGCCCTATGCCTTCCAGCTGCACGTGGGCGCAGCCAAAGCCGGCATCGAGAGCATGATGAAGAACCTGGCGCTGGAATGGGGCAAGTATGGCATCCGCTCCTGCTCCATCGTGCCAGGACCGATCGAAGGCACCGAAGGCATGAAACGCCTGTCCGACCGCATCGATCTGCAGGAGCGGACGAGCCGCATTCCGTTGCAGCGCCTCGGCAGCGTCGACGACGTCGGCTTCGCAGCCGTGTTCCTGGCCTCGCCGATGGCGAGCTATGTCACCGGCGAGCAGCTGATCGTGGATGGCGGCAGCGGGCTGGCGGGCTCCGCCTTCTTCAATATCGGCGCGGAGAAGATGCTGCGGTCGTGAGCCCGCCGGCCCCTCAACCGTCTTTCGCGAGCCCCTGAACGGGATGGCGGGCGTCACCGCGCCGATTTTGCGGGCGGACATACATGATGCGCGCATCCGGACGCTCGGTCTTGACCTTGAGCGCGGCGATGAGCGCATCTTCGGCCTCCACCACGAGATGGTCGGCCTTTGCCTTCAGCTTGAGCCCGACGGTGAAACGCATGGGCGTCCAGCCTTTCCACGAGGTGCGTAGCCCCTTCTAGCACGGCTTGCGACCGCGTTCGACGGACAATGCGGGACTTTGGCTAAGACGCTTCGCAGCGCGCGAGTTCACGCGTCGAAGAACACCGTTTCGTTGGCGCCTTGCAGGCGAATGTCGAACCGGAAGAGGCCCGGCGACTTGGCATCGGGCTTAGCCATCAGCGTCTCGCGGCGATCGGCCGGCACCAGTGCCAGGATCGGGTCATTGGCGTTGGCGGGGTCGCCGGCGAAGTAGATGCGCGTGAACAGCCGCTTGAGGACTCCGCGCGCCAATACGCCGACATTGATGTGGGGCGCCTGAGCGGCACCGTTGGGGCCGGGCACGCTGCCGGGCTTGATGGTGGCGAAATGGAAGCTGCCGTCCTTGTCCGTGGCGCATCGGCCGAAGCCACGGAACGAGTTGGAGGCGAGCGGCCGGCCATCGGCCGGGTGGGCATAGCGCCCCTTGTCGTCTGCCTGCCAGATCTCGATCAGTGCGTCGGGCAGCGGAACGCCCTCGCCGTCGAGCACGCGGCCCTCGACGCGGATGTGGGTGCCGGGCAGGCCCGCGTTGGCGACGGCGGGCCCGAAGATCTCGGGCGCGCCGAAGGCGCCCTGGGTCAGCCCCAGGTGCAGATAGGGCCCAACGGTCTGGGAAGGTGTGCGGTCTGTCATGATCGGGTCCGGTCTCAGTCGGAATCGGGAGGCGTAGCGGCGGGACCGCGCAGAACGATGTCGAAGATGTAGCCCAGCGCCCACTCAGGCTTGGTCGTCTCCAGATCGAAGCGGCAGATCATGCGCTCGCGCGCCTTCGCGTCCGTCACCGAATTGAAGATCGGGTCGAAGGGGAACAGGGGGTCGCCCGGAAAGTACATCTGCGTGACGAGCCGCGTCAGGAACGAGGGGCCGAACAGCGACAGATGGATGTGCGCTGGACGCCAGGCGTTGTGATGGTTGCGCCAGGGATAGGCCCCGGGCTTGACGGTGGTGAACTGGTAGTGACCGCGATCATCGGTCACGACGCGGCCCGCGCCCGTGAAGTTCGGATCGAGCGGAGCGGGATGCTGGTCCGTCTCGTGGATGTAACGCCCGGCGGCGTTGCATTGCCAGATCTCGATGAGCGTGTTGGGCACCGGCCGTCCGCCCTCGTCGAGCACGCGGCCCTGCACGATGATGCGCTCGCCCTGCGGCTCGCCCGCATGCTGCCTGGTGAGATCGGCTTCGCCGGGCAGCACGTCCGAGTGGCCGTAGACGGGTCCGGTGATTTCGGAGAGCGTCTGCGGAATGATCACGAGCGGTCGCGACGGCGACCTCAGGACCGTGGACCGGTATTCGGGAGACAGCGAGGGCGGATCGGCGGCATCGCCGGCGCGTGAGTAGATGTCATTCATGCCTGCTCGCCCCTATTTCTGAGCCTCGATGGCAGCCTTGGTACGCGCATGCAGATCGCGCAGCACCTCGAGCTCCTGCGCCGTCGGCGGCGCCGTATCCGCCACCTTGGCCGCGAACTTGACGCTCCAGCCGGTGGCATCGGTGATCTGCTCGCGCGTGACGCTCGGGTGGATTGCCGTCACCGTCAGCTCGCTGGTGTCCTCGTCCGGCTCGAGCACGCACAGGTCGGTGATCACCCGCGTCGGACCCTTGGTCGTCACGCCGAGCCGCTCGCGGCTGCCCTTGCCCTCGCCGTGGCCGAGCGAGGTGATGAAATCGAGCTTGTCCACGAAGGAGCGCTTGCCCTGCGCCATGGTGATGAACACCTCGTGGCACGAGGTGGCGATTTCGGGCGCGCCGCCGCCGCCGGGCAGGCGCACCTTCGGCTTGGCGTAGGAGCCGCCGATCGAGGTGGTGTTGAGATTGGCGAAGCGGTCGATCTGCGCCCCGCCGAGGAAGCCGACGGTGATGCGTCCGCCCTGCAGCCAGTAGCGGAACATCTCCGGCACGGAAACGGTAGTCAGCGCCGTCTCGCACAGCTCGCCGTCGCCGATGGAGAGCGGCAGCACGTTGGGCTTGGTGGCGATCGTCCCGCTCTCATAGATCAGCGTGATAGCGGGCGCGTGCGTGAGGCGGGCGAGATTGCAGGCCGCCGACGGCGCGCCGATGCCGACGAAGCACACGTCTGAGCTCTTGAGCGCCCGCGATGCGACAATGGTCATCATCTCCGTGGGCGTCCAGGCTGGCTTGGCGAGGGTGCTCATGCGGCCCTGCCTTTCCCGCCCTTGCGCGCGTGAACCGCGAACGCCTCGGGGCCCTTCTGGAGGACATTGGCATCCATCCAGGCGTGGAAGCTGTCGCGATTGCGGGAGATCTCGTCCCAGGCTTCGTAGAACGCGTTGTCGCGCTTGTAGTAGCCCTGGGTGTAGGAGGGATGCGCACCGCCGGGCACCACGGCGATGGCCGTTATGGTCCAGTGCGGCAGGATGCAGGCATTGAAGGAGCGCGAGCCGAGATCGTCCACCACCTCCTCCACCGTGACCAGCGAGCGCTTCGCAGCCAGCACCGCCTCTTTCTGCACGCCGACGATGCCCTCCAGCAGCACATTGCCGGCGCGATCGGCCTTCTGCGCGTGGATCACCGCGCTGTCGAGCCGCATGGCGGGCACAGTCGCCAGCACCTCGCCGGTGTAGGGGCACGTCACCGATTTGATGCTCGGGTTGACGCGCGGCAGCTCGGCGCCGCGATAGCCGCGAAAGGTGGCGAAGGGCAAGCCGGCGGCGCCCGCCTCGAAGGCGTTCGCCATCGCCGCATGGCTGTGCTCCTCGATCTCGAGAGGCTGCGGCCAGCCCTGCTCATAGGCCTCGCGAAAGCGATGCAGCGAGCCGACGCCAGGATTGCCGCCCCAGGAGAACACCATCTTCCTGGCGGCGCCCATGCCGATCATCTGGTCGTAGAGCAGGTCCGGCGTCATGCGCACCAGGGTCAGTTCCTTGCGGCGCTGACGGATCGCCTCATGGCCTGCCGCGTAGGGGATGAGGTGCGTGAAGCCTTCGAAGGCGACCTTGTCGCCGTCGCGCACCACCTCTTCGACGGCGGCGGAAAGGGCAAGGAAACGGGCCATCCGGACATTCTCTCGGCGTGGGCTCTCGACGCGGACCAGGGTACGGTAGACTTTGTTATTGCGGGCGGGGGGCCAAATGCAAGCTTGCTATCAGCGTGGCCCGGGCCAGGCGACCCGTGGTGCGGCCGGCGGGCAGCAGACCTAGCGGCGCGGCCGTCTCAGCCAAGGTCTGGTCCCGGCGGGGGCCTCCGGAGATGCCGGTCGGCTGGTAGTAGAGGGAAACCTCGGCGATGCGGCCCTCGACCAGCGCTCGGCGGGTGGGCGCGTGCGTCACCTCCAGCGTGTCGAAGCCACAGCGGCGCATGAAGGGGATCTGGTCGTTCAAAACGTTGCCGACGGCGCGCAGCTCTCCCGCAAATCCATGCTTCTCGCGCAGCAGGCGAGCCGTCGAGAAGGCGCGACCATCCGAAAACTTGTGGAAATTGAGCGCGATCAGCGCGAACCGCGGAAGGTCGGCGGCGATGTCATCCAGCCCCTCGCCGGGCTCGAGCTGCAGGCCCAGCGGAGCATTGCGGCTGGCCAACGTGGCGCGCTCTGCAAGCCACTGCTTCTTCGACAGCACCACGGGTCCGTCCGGCAGGGGAGCATCTGCCGGCGCTTTCACCCAGGCATCGCGCCGGAAGGCGCCGTCCTTCCAGATCGTGCCGCTTCGGGTCAGGCCCTCCGGCAAGGGGTGCCACGTCGTCCCCTCCCCCCTCGTGGGGGAGGGACAGGGAGGGGGGGATCGCAGAACGGTTACCGTTGGGGTTCCCCCCACCCCTAACCCCTCCCCACAAGGGGGAGGGGGACACGGTCGCGCGCAAGCGGAGAGGTCGAATCCTCAAGCGGAGGCATAGAGTGCCTCTTTGAACGGGGCTGGCCCCAGGCGGCCATAAGCGGCCAGGAATGGCTCGTCGGGGTTCGACCGCAGCCTGAGGTAGGTATCGACCACGGTTTCCACCGCATCGACGATGCCATCGGGTCCGAAGCCCGGGCCGGTGATCGCGGCCAGCGCCGCATCCTCCGCACCCGAGCCGCCGAGCAGCAGCTGATAATGCTCCTCGCCGCGCTTCTCCACGCCCAGGATGCCGATGTGGCCGACGTGGTGGTGGCCGCAGGCGTTGATGCAGCCGGAAATCTTGATCTTCAGGTCGCCGATCTGGTTCTGCCGCGCCGCCAGCCGCTCGGAGATGCGCTGGGCGATGGGGATGGAGCGCGCATTGGCGAGCGCGCAGTAGTCGAGCCCCGGGCAGGCGATGATGTCGGTGACAAGACCTGCATTGGCCTCGGCAAGACCAATGCGTCTGAGTGCGCTGTAGACCTCCCAGAGGTCGCCGAGCCGCACATGCGGCAGCACCAGGTTCTGCTCGTGCGTGACCCGGACTTCGTCGAAGGAATAGGCGTTCGGCGAGATCGGCGATCGCATCCATCTGGTCCGCCGATGCATCGCCGGGAATGCCGCCGATGGGTTTCAGCGAGATCGTGACGATGGCGTAGCCCGGCTGCTTGTGGGCATGCGTGTTGCGTGTCACCCAGCGATCGAACGCGCGATCGGCCGCGCGCAGCGCAGCCTTGGCCGGCCTGCTCTCAAAGGCCGGCGAGGCAAAATACGCCTCGATGCGCTTGATCTCCTGCTCGGGCAGCTTGAGCGAGCCGTCGCGGATGCGCGCCCACTCTTCCTCGACCTGGGCACTGAAGGCCTCCGCGCCCATCTCGTGCACAAGGATCTTGATGCGCGCCTTGTACTTGTTGTCGCGGCGGCCATGCAGATTGTACACGCGCAGAATCGCCTCGAGGTAGCTGAGCAGATCCTCTTCCGGCAGCTCGTCGCGGACCTTTTTGGCGATCAGCGGTGTGCGGCCCTGGCCGCCGCCGACGTAGACGGCAAAGCCCAGACTGCCATCAGCGAGCCGCTTCAGATGCAAGCCGATGTCGTGCACCTGGATGGCGGCCCGGTCGTGCTCGGCGGCGGTGACAGCCACCTTGAACTTGCGCGGCAGGAAGCTGAACTCGGGGTGCAGCGACGACCACTGCCGGATGATCTCCGCGTAAGGGCGCGGGTCGGCCACCTCGTCGGCGCTAGCGCCGGCGAAATGGTCGGCGGTGACGTTGCGGATGCAGTTGCCCGAGGTCTGGATGGCGTGCATCTCGACATCGGCCAACTCCTGCAGGATGTCGGGGATGTCGGAGAGCTTGGGCCAGTTGAACTGGAGGTTCTGCCGCGTGGTGAAGTGGCCGTAGCCCCTGTCGTATACCCTGGCAATGTGCGCGAGCTTACGCATCTGTCGCGACGACAGCGTGCCGTAGGGGACGGCAATGCGCAGCATGTAGGCGTGCAGCTGCAGATAGACGCCGTTCATCAGCCGCAGGGGCTTGAACTCGTCCTCGGTGAGCTCGCCCGAGACTCGGCGGCCCACCTGATCGCGGAACTGCGCCACCCGCTGGCGCACGAACTCCGCATCGAACTCATCGTAGCGATACATGGGCGTCAGGCGGCCTCTACGAGCGGCTCCCTCTCCCCGCTTGCGGGGAGAGGGCTGGGGTGAGGGGCAGAAACAGATTGCGCCGGCGCTTGGGGCCGCCCCTCACCTCGTGCCGGAGGCACGGCTCCGCCGTGACCCTCTCCCCGCGCTGATGGAGCATGAGGAGAGGGCAGCGATGCGCCGGAAGAGGGAGAAGGCGCCACATAGCCGGGCACGTGGTCGAGCATGCTGGGACCGGCCGCGCGCACGCGCTCGCGATAGCGAATGGGTTCGAAGCGGCCGGCTGCTTCCCGGATTTCGACCAGGTAAGGCTCCACCACCAGATTGCGTGCCGCATCGTAGGCGCCACGATCTTCCAGCGCCCGCACCTCGTCCGGCGAATGTGCAACAAGCGCCTCGGCAATGCTCTCGTTCCAGGCACCCTCGAAATCGAGGAAGACGACCGTGCCGTCGCCGAGCCGGTTGGCGGTCAGAAGCGAAAGCTTGGCGGCGTTCTTGCTCACAGGAAAACCTCCGCAGCGAGCATCTCTTGCTCATCTTGCCGGGCGATATGTGGCCGGCGTTTGTAGACGGTGACGGTGTCGGGGCGCTCGAGGCCCGCATCGGCCCAGTCGAGGCCGACGAAGATCACGGCGGGGCCGTTGATCTCCAGCTGCGCGACACAATCGGTCAGGTCCTGAAGCGTGGTGGCGATCGCGCGCTCGTTGTCGTGCGTACCGTTCTCCACGATCGCTACCGGCGTCTCGGGTCGGGCACCAGCGGCGAGCAGATTGCGGCGGATGATGGGTACGTTGCCGACCCCCATGTAGATGGCGAAGGCGGAGCCTTTGTGAGCCAGCGCGTGCCAATCAAGGTCCGGCTCGCCCTCGGCGGTAGCACCGGTCACGACCGAGAACTGCCGCACATGCTCGCGCAGCGTCACGGGCAGCCCAACCCGCGCGGCGCAGGCATGCGCCGCCGTCACGCCGGGCACCACCTCTACCGCAATGCCCGCGGCTTGGAGTGCGGCCATCTCCTCGGCCGCGCGGCCGAAGATGAAGGGGTCACCGCCCTTGAGCCGGGCCACCACCTTGCCTGCCGAAGCCTCGCGCACGAGGATGCGGTTGATTTCGGCTTGCGAGACCGACGGGCCGCCCGGCGTCTTGCCAACAAGAATGCGCTCGGCATCTCGGCGCGCGTAGTCCAGGATTTTGGGGTTGACCAGGCGGTCGACCACCAGCACGTCGGCCTCCTGCATACGCTGCAGCGCCTTCAGCGTGAGGAGATCGGGATCGCCGGGACCGCAGCCGATGAGCGCCACGCGGCCAGCCTCTGGAGCCGCCGCGCCCTCCAGCTCCGCAGTGAAGATGCGGCCGGCCTCGGCGTCCCCGCCGCTCAGCACGGCGCGGCGGAACGGGCCTTGCAGCAGCCGCTCCCACAGGCGGCGACGGGTGCGCGCATCGGAGACACGCTTGGCCACCACTTCACGCAGCGACAGGGCTTGCTGGGCCAGCTTGCCGAGGTTGGCCGGCAGCCAGGACTCGAGCTTCGTTTTGATCTCGCGGGCCAGCACGGGCGCTGCCCCTTCCGTGCCTATGGCGACCGTCACGGGTGCGCGATCGACAATAGCGGGGGTGATGAAGGTGGACAGCTCGGGCGCATCGACCACGTTGACCGGGACGCTGCGCGCCTTGGCCGCTCGCGATACCAGGGCGTCGACAAGGCGGTCTCCCGTGGCGGCGTAGACCAGGCTTTGGCCCTCGACATCTCCAGCCTGGAACGCCCGCGGGACAATCCGGATGGCGCCTTGCTCACCCAGAGCCCGCAGCTCCTCGGTGAGCGCCTCAGCCACCAACGTGATGCGGGCCGGGGTTTTGCGCAGCAACCGCACCTTCTGCGCGGCCTGCTCGCCGCCGCCGGCAACGAGGACGTCGGCATTCTCGAGGTCAGCGAACAGCGGAAAGTACTTCATTGGTCTCCCGCTCCAGCAATCGTCACTTCCAGGCCATCGAGGTGCTTGTCCCAAATGATCTGGCAGGAAAGGCGCGAGGTGGCCTCCGTGGCAGGAAGCTGGTCGAGCATCGCCTCTTCTTCGTCGCGGGCGGGATGCAGTCGCTCCGCCCAATCGGGTGCTACATGCACATGGCAGGTGGCGCACGCGCCGGCGCCGCCGCACACGGCTTCGATCGGCAGGCCGTGGATCCGGATCAGCTCCATCACGCGCCAGCCCTCGAGGGCCTCGAGCGTGTGAGCGGTGCCTTCCGTGTCGTTGACCTTGATGAAGCCCACTAGTGCTTGTCCCTGCTCATGAAATGACGCGCCCATGGCCTCCTGGTAGGTGCGGGGATGGAAGCAACTTTTCCAGGCGGCTGCACGGGCGCGACAACAGGTTAAATAGAAATATTTCCTATCTTGTGGCAATGGATGCCGAGAAATAAGAAACTTGTTCCCTTACGAGCAGAAAGTGAGGGATGCCTTGCTCCTCCCCGCCTCGGCGCGCAAAGGCTACCCTTCGCGGCGGCTGACACCGGAAAGGCGTTTCTGCCTGAGGGGGCCTGCCGCTTGGGCTCCGGCGGCCGCTCACCGAACCGTGAGGGGTGCCAAAGCGGCAATTTCCTTGATGAGCTTGCTGATAAGCAATTGACCGAACGACTCGAAATTCTCCGCCTCGAGGACGAATGCGCCAGGGCCGCCGATGACATTGTTCTCGTAGTAGGCCGTGAGGCCGCCGGGCGGGTGCGTGTGCGAGGGGTTGGTGGGTAGCGGCACCTCACTCAGGATAACCAGGCCGTTGATCGTCACGCCCTGCGCGATCGCCGCATCGCGTGCCGTAGTCACGTCGCGTCCACTGTTGTTGGTCCCGTCGCCTGACACGTCGATGACGTGGCGGTCCGCCGCATAAGGGGAGCGGGCCAGCATGCCCATGCTGAAATCGATCGCCGCGCTGATCGACGTGCGTCCCCAGAAGGACCTGGCAGCCCCGCGCATGCGATCGGAGACGTCCTGTGCTTCGCGCTCGCCGGAGATCACCGTCCAATCGACGACAATCTTCTGCTCGAACTCGCTCGCCCACTCGACGAACACCAGGGCGATGCGCCGGTTGATGCCAGCCGTCATCGCCCGCACCACACGCGGATCGACCATGGCTGCAGCATAGCCGTCACGCTGGAGCTTGAACTTCCGCTCGTCGACGCTGCGCGAAACGTCCGCCGCCAGCACCAGCAGCAGGTCGACCTGTCCCTCGTCTGCCCGGGCAGCGGGGCTGCCCCCGAGCCCGCCCGCCCCCACAGAGAGGATGAAGGCGGCGGCTGCCATCCACTTCCGCATGGGGCACCTCGCACCGACGCTGCCTAGTGCAGCTCCGCGTCAGAGTAGGCCAGAAACGGCGCCGGGGTCGAGGCCCACCCTCGCCAACGCTCTGGAAAACCCAGGCTAAATCGTATCGTTGCAGCGCACCAGCTCCGACCGCAGGAAACCGAGCCGGGTCATGAACTCGCGATCCAGGTTGCCCTGGCCGACCCGGCATTGCGCCTTGATGAAGCGCAGATCGATGTCGAAGCCCAGCATCTCCTTGAGCCGCTTGCGCGTCTCGTCGGAAAGCTCGCCACCCACCAAAGCGCTTCCGAGCTCGATCAGGGAGCAGATCTGACCGACGGCTTCCGGGCCGGAGGTGCGCAGCTTCTCGATGAGCTCAATCTGGCGCTCGACCGATTTCAGGTAGTCCCTTGTGCATTGCTCCTTTTTGCCGAGATCGGGCTGCGGCTGGCCCGGCAAGGGAAATGGAAGCTGGGCCGCTGCGGTGCCTGCAAGGCCCACGGCCATCACCAGCGCGGCGATAGGGGACAGGTACTTCATTGAGGAAACTCCCGCTTCCAACAAAGCGTGCCGTGGTCCAGCGGACATCACGCGTGTGTCGACAACTGGGCGGACTGCTCACTGGCGGTTTGCCAGCCATGCTGCGCTCGCCTTGAACCCGCGCCCGCCGCGCACTAGCCTTGAGGCTCAATCCCCGAATGCGCGGCTTTTTCGAGGAGCGCCCCATGCTAGACCGGCCCCCCAAGCTCCAGGAATACCAAATCTACATCGACGGGAAGTGGTGCGACGCCGCCTCCGGCAAGAAGTTCCAGACGTTCGACCCCTACACGGGCGAGCCATGGGCGCTGATCCCGGAATGCGACAAGGCCGACGTGGATCGTGCCGTCGAGGCTGCCGCACGTGCCTTTGAGACGGGCCCGTGGCCGGCCATGACCCAGACGGCGCGCGGCAAGATGCTGCGCAAGATCGCGGGGCTGATCGAAAAGCATGCCGAGCACCTGGCGCAGATCGAGGTGCGCGACAACGGCAAGCTCATTTCCGAAATGGTGGCTCAGACCAGGTATCTGCCGGAGTGGTTCTATTATTACGGCGGGCTCGCCGACAAGATTCAGGGCTCCGTGGTGCCGGTCGATAGGCCGGATCATTTCAATTACATCCTCAAGGAGCCGGTCGGCGTCTGTGGCTTCATCACGCCGTGGAACTCGCCGCTGATGCTGGTCGGCTGGAAGCTGGCCCCGGCGCTGGCAGCGGGCTGCACCATCGTCATCAAACCCTCCGAGTTCACTTCGGCCTCGCTGCTCGAGTTCATGAAGCTGGTGATCGAGGAGGCCGCCCTGCCCCCTGGCGTCGTCAACGTCGTCACCGGCTACGGTGCGGTGACGGGCGAACCTCTGATCACGCATCCCAAGGTCGCCAAGGTCGCCTTCACGGGCGGCAGCGTGACGGGCGCGCGCGTCAACGAGCTGGCGGCCAAGAGCTTCAAGAAGGTGTCGCTCGAGCTCGGCGGCAAGTCGCCCAACATCGTGTTTGACGACTGCATCCTGGACGACGCCGTGAGCGGCGCGGTGTCCGGCATCTTTGCAGCGACGGGCCAGACCTGCATCGCCGGCTCGCGCCTGCTGCTGCAGGAGAGCATCCACGACAGGTTCGTTGAGAAGCTCGTGGCCATGGCCAAGACCGCCAAGCTCGGCGATCCCAGCAAGGCGGAGACGCAAGTGGGCCCGGTGACGACGCCGCCGCAATATCAGAAGATCCTGTCCTACATCGACATCGCCAAGGGCGAGGGCGCCCGGTGCGTGCTGGGCGGCGGCCCAGCGACCAAGGAGGAGGGCGGCGGCAAGTATTTCGTGAAGCCGACCATCTTCACGGACGTGAGCAACAAGATGCGCATCGCCCAGGAGGAGGTGTTCGGGCCCGTGCTCTCCGTCATCAAGTTCAAGGACGAGGACGAGGCGGTGGCCATCGCCAACGACATCGCCTACGGGCTCGGAGCCGGGGTGTGGACGCAGTCGGTCAGGCGGGCGCATTCGATGGCGCGGCGCATCAGGGCCGGCACCGTGTGGGTGAACACCTACCGGGCGGTGAGCTTCACGATGCCGTTCGGCGGCTACAAGGCCTCCGGCCTCGGCCGCGAGAACGGCATCGAGGCGCTCGAGGGCTATCTGCAATCAAAGAGCGTGTGGATCAACAACGGCCCAGGCGGCGGCAACCCCTTCGTCATGAAGACCGCATCGTCGTAGTGTGTCATTCCAGGCCTCCTGCCCGGGGCCCATCTTGCCGCGCGTGCCGACGGCAGCCGGACAAAAGCCCCGGGATGACGTCTCAACGTTCCGTCGGGATGATCTGCATCGTTGCCTGCCGGCCCTCGCGCAGGATGTGCACGGCAACACGCTTGTCGATGCGCGTGCCGTCGAGGACCCGGGCAATGTCGTCGATGCCGGTCACGACCTCTTGATCGAGGCCAACGATCACGTCACCCGGCTCGAGCCCGCCGGTATGCGCCGGGCTGCCAGGCTGAACCTCCACGACGCGCACGCCGGCCTCCTGCTTGAGGCCGGTTGCCGCCTTCAGCCGCTGCGGCAGGCGCACCTGATCGCCGGCGATGCCGAGCCGGGCGCGCCGAACCCGACCATGCTGCAAGATCTGGGTCAGCACGTGCTGCGCCGTATTGGCGGCCACCGAGAAGCAGATGCCTTGTGCGCCCATGATGACGGCCGTGTTGACACCGATCACCTCGGAGCGGGAATTGACCAGGGGCCCGCCGGAATTCCCCGGGTTGAGAGCCGCGTCGGTCTGGATGACGTCACCGATCAGGCGGCCGTTCTGGGCCCGCAGGGAGCGGCCCACGGCGCTGACGATGCCCGCCGTCACGGTCGATTCGAACCCGAACGGATTGCCGATGGCGACGGCTACCTGGCCAGGCCTGACTTTCTTGGAATTGCCGAGCCGCGCCGCCGGCAGGCGATCGCTGGTTTCCGCCCTCAGCACCGCGATATCAGTGTCGGGGTCGCGCCCCAGAATGCGCGCGGCAACATGGCGGCCATCGGTGAGGGACAACTCGATCGCGGAGGCCCCCTCGACAACGTGATTGTTGGTGAGGACGATGCCGTCGGGCGACAGAACGGTGCCCGACCCCGATCCCTGGGCGCCGTAGCCCTGGCGCACGCCGCGCACGCGCACGTGCACGACCGAGGGCGAAACCCGCTCGACGACAGAGACAATGGCATGAGAGTAGGCGTCGAGCAGCTCCTCGTCTTGAGCGATCTCGTGGGTGTCAGGTGCGCCGTTGCGATCTCTCCGCCATAACTGCATGTAGGTTGATCTCCGAGCCCGAGAAAGCCCCCAGCGGCCCCCCGACCGCCCCAGTATATAGGATCGGGCCGGCCGTCCGGGGAGGGGCGGCGGCCCCACCAGTGGTGGTGAGCCGGAGACCTGCCGCCGGCCTGAGGCTCAAGCCATGCTGCACAGGGTTGCAGCACTCGACTTGTCGTGGTTGGGCGGAGCCTCTTCCACGTTCAGGGCTTTGACCACACCGTTCTCGAGGATCATGGAATAGCGCTTGGAGCGGACGCCCATGCCGCGGGCTGACAGGTCGATGTCGAGGCCGATCTTCTTGGCGAACTCGGCGCTGCCGTCAGCCAGCATCAGGATCTTGCCGTCGGCCTTGGAATCCTTGGCCCAGTTGGTCAGGACAAAAATGTCGTTGGTGGACGTGCAGGCGACCACGTCGAAGCCTTTCTTCTTGAGCTCGTCGTAGTTCTGCACGAACCCGGCCATGTGCTGCTTGTGGCAGGTCGGAGTGTAGGCGCCGGGGACTGCGAACAAGGCCACCTTCTTGCCGTCGAACGCCTCGGCGGTCTTCATCGGCTTGGGACCTTCCGGCGACATCGTCATGAAAGTCGTCTCGGGCAGGCGATCGCCGACCTTGATCGTCATGGGCTATCCTTTCGAACTGGAAACGGCTGACGGATGCGTGCGCTGGCTTGGCGCCACGCGTGACCTTAAGGGCTCGCGAGGTGCAAGCCAAGACTGGCGGCTCAGGGAAAGGTCCACTGCGCCTCGGTCGCGCCCGCCTCACCGACGAGGGTGAGCGTGAGCGTCTTGCCCTTCAGGTCCTGCACCAGGCTGGGCGACAGCTCGGTCTCGAAGCGTATGAGACCGCCGGCAGCCGGCCCCGTTTTCTTCGGCAGCGGCACGTAGAGTCCCTCCGGCGCCTCGACGAAGACGTCCGCTGCCTTGGCATCGCCGCCAAATGCGACCTCGATGGCGAGCCGGGAGTTCGCTCCATCGCCCTGCGCCACGGCAACGCGCTTGAGCTCGGGGTCACCCTTGCGCCGCTTCGCCTGTGCGCGGGGCACGCGATCGAGTGCTGCCATGATCTCGGGTAGCGGCGCGCCGGTGCGACCCGGGGCGATGGTGAGATCGAAGGCAGCGGTGGCCGGGATGCAGATCTCGCGGCAGATCCCGAGCTCCAGCACCAGCTTCATGACCACGGGCTTGCCGGGATCCTGGGGCGTCACCTCGATCGGCAGCAGCACCGCGTGCTTGTAGCCGAGCGTCTCACCACCCGCCTCTGCCATGCGCATCGGCGCCGGATAGAGAACCCTGGTTGCGCCGATATTGGCCGAGCCCGTCCAATCGAACGTCGGCGGCACGCCGGCATCGCCCGGCATCCGCCAGTAGGTCTTCCAGCCGTCGGCCATGACGATTTCGAGGCCAGCCAAATAGTGGCCGCCAGGCGTCAGGCCCAGTCCTGCAACCAGCCGCGCACGCGAGGCGTGAAGCTCGACCCAGGCTGTGGCGGCACCCGCCTGCTGCGCGGGCTGGGCCTGGGGGGCGACGGCAACAGACAGAAGCGCGGCAACACACGCGGCCCGAAGAGCGCTCATGGTTTTCCTCGCTAGTTGCGCCAAGATAGGAGGTGATTCGTGGCGCACAATTCAAGACTCCTCGATCGATGGGTTATGGATGGGCGCGAGCCCCTTCCAGGAGCAGGGCACAAACGCTAGTCTCAACCCCATGGCGGTACGCAGGAAAACACGCAGAGGCGGCAAGACCAACTACCTGGACGGGCAATTTCTTGTCGCCATGCCCGTTATGACCGACAAGCGCTTCGCTCGCTCGGTGATCTACATGTGTGCGCATTCCGCCGATGGAGCGATGGGATTGATCGTCAATCAGCGGGCGCCGCACATCAGCTTTCCGCAGCTGCTCGGGCAGCTCAGCATCACCACTGACAACGGCAGCCACGACCTGACCGAGATCGTCGACATGGATGTGCATGTGGGCGGGCCGGTCGAGACGAGCCGCGGCTTCGTGCTTCACAGCTCGGACTATTTCGTTGCCGATTCGACGCTGCCGATCGACGAGGGCGTCTCGCTCACCGCTACCGTGGACATCTTGAGAGCTATTGCCGGCGGCAAAGGACCCAACCGGGCGATCCTCGCGCTCGGGTATGCCGGTTGGCGGCCAGGCCAGCTGGAGAACGAGATCCAGGCCAATGGCTGGCTGCACTGTCCGCCGGACCTCGATCTGCTGTTCGATCGCAATCTGGACCAGAAATACGAGCGGGCCATGTCCAAGATCGGCATCGATCCTTCCCACCTCGTGAGCGAGGCCGGGCACGCGTGATGCTGGCCGCCGGCTGATCCTCCAACGGTCCGATCAGGTCTCGCTCGAGGCTGGCGCGGTCAGCTCGTACTGCTTGGCGGCGGACCGGTTGGGCCGTCCTCCTCCGGCGCAGCATCGCCGGCCAGCTTGGCCAGGCTCGCACGAATGGCCGGAGGCAGCTTGGACAGATCGGGGCCAGGTTGGCTCGGCCGGTGCGGTGGCAGCGGAGGCAACAAAGGCGCCGCAGCCCTTGGCTCGGCCGCCGGACGCGATCCTGCAGACGGCAGGGGCGGCGGCTGCGCTCCTGCGGGTGGAGCCCCGTTCGGCACAGGTGCGGATTTCTGCGGGGCCCTGCCTGGCGGAGGCGCCGGCGTTGCAGCGGGCGCATCCGTCCGCAGCGGGGTTGCCGGCAGATTCAGCTTCGCGGGCCTGGCGCCGGACGGCGCCGCCGGCGTGGTCTTGGGCAGAGGCGGTGGACCGCTCGCGTGCAATTGCGGGCCGCCTGCCCTGCCGGCCAGGGCGAAGGGCGGGCCCGGTGGAGCCTGAGGCGGCCACGGCCGGGCCGGAATGGGCGCACCTGCGGGAGCAACCCCGTTGGGCGGCGGCCTGGCGCGGAGGGGGAGCGGTGCCACGACCGGCATCGCCCATCGCCGCTGCCGGAGGCGGAGGCGCCAACTGAGGAGCAGGGGCGGTCGCTTCGCTCCTTGCCCTGGTGCGATTGCCGAACAGGACGCTCTTCTTCAACCGCCGCTCGGCCCGGCGCACGACCTTGAGCAGCTGCAGGACATCCCGCTCCGCCATGGGCTCGCCGTAGTAGAAGCCTTGGGCGTACTCGCAGCCGATGGAGCGCAGAAACCCTACGTCATCCTCGGCCTCGACGCCCTCCGCGACCACTTTCTTGCCGAGCTCATGGGCGAGGGCAATGATCGACCGCAGAATCGTCGCCCCAGTGCCGTTCTGCCCCCGAGCCTGCACGAACGCACCGTCGACCTTGATCGTGTCGAACGAGAACTGATTGAGATACGACAGCGAGGAATAACCGGTGCCGAAGTCGTCGAGTGCCAGCCCCGCGCCCGCAGCAGAGAGCTGCTCCAGCACCGAAGCGGCCTTCTCTGGATTCTCCATCGCCAGCGATTCGGTAATCTCGAGGCGCAGGGACCCCTTCGGGAGAACGGCGCGGCCCAGGATGTGGCGCACTTCGTTGATCAGGTCGGGCCGGAACAGCTGCCGGCTGGAAACATTGACGCTGACGAACAGCGGCTGGTCGGGGCGAGGCAGCTCCCGCTGCCAGCGCTGGGCCTCGCGCACCGCACGGGACAACACATGCGAGCCGAGCTTGATGATGAGGTCCGATTCCTCCGCCACCGGCATGAAGTGGGTGGGATTGAGCGTGCCCAGCCGGGGATGGTCCCAGCGCAGCAGCGCCTCGAACCCGGCCAGCGTCTCCGTGGGCAGGTAGAAGATCGGTTGATACACCAGCCTCAGCTGCTTCTTCTCGATCGCACCACGAAGCTCATCCTCGAGCGCAACCCGCCCGTCCTTGTCGGAACGCATATCGGCGTTGAAGATCTCGATGCGGTCGGAGCCCGACCGCTTGGCCCGATACATGGCGATCTGGGCTTCGCGCAACAGCTCGGCAGGATCCTCGTCCGGGCCGTCATAGATTGCGATACCGATTGACGCCGTGAGCACCACCTCCTGGCCGCCGATGGTGACGGGCGAGCGTATGGAGCGGCGCACCTGCTCCGCCAGCATGGCCAGCTCACGAGGGTCGGTCTGGCTCAAGAGCAGGAGGGCGAATTGGTCGGCGCTGATGCGCGCCAGCGTGTCCTGCGGCCCGAGGTTGCGCGCAAGGCGCCGGGCCACGGTCAGCAGGAGGCTGTCCCCCACCACCAGGCCGAAAGCCGTGTTGGCGGCCTTGAAGCGGTCGATGTCGATGAACAACAGCGACGGCCGTACCAGCGGCTCCAAGGTGGCGCGCTTGGCGGCGATGGCCAGCCGGTCCAGAAACAGCTCCCGGTTGGGCAACCCGGAAAGGCTGTCGTGCACGGCGTTGTGCAACAGCCGCTCCTGCGCACGCTTGGCATCTGTCACTTCGCGCATCAGACCGACGCATCGCAAGTTGCGGCGGTCGGAGGTCGGCACGCTGGCAGCCTCGAGCTCGAACCAGCGATAGGAGTTGTCGACGTGCCGCATGCGGAACTCGATGCGCATCTCTCCGCCGGCGCGCTCTTTCATCGACCACAGCAGGAGCTTGAATTGTTCGCGGTCTGCGGGATGCATGTGTGCGGCGAAGTTGTCCGCCTTGGCCGACAGCTCCCCGGATTTGAGGCCCAGCATCGCCTCCACGATCGGGCTCGCCTTGATCTCGTCGCGGCGCGCGTTCCATTCCCACACTGCGGCGCCGGCGCCGTCCACGGCCAGCGAGCGCAGCTGTTGCTCGCCGGGTTGGGTGCCGTACAGCGGCTCGCTGGAACGGAAGGCGTACTGGGTGACGGTGAAGCCGATCAGCACCACGATCAGCACCAGGCCCGCAGTGAGGCCGAAAATGACGATGTCACCTGCCAACCGGCCGATGAACGTGGCGCCGGCGCCGAACAGCCACACCAGCAGCAGCATCCATGTCGGCACCAGGGACAGCGCGCGGTCCTGTCCCCGCAGCGCCAGAAACAGCGTGACGAGCCCGCCACCCGTGGCGATCGCAAGGCTCGAGAGGCGGGCGAACGTGGCGGCGAGGCGAGGATCAAGGAAGGCAATCGCAACGAGAACGGCCTGTGCCGCGATCCAGAGCCCGAGCAGCGTGCGCACAAACCCGTGCCAGGCCCCCAGCCGCAGAAAGATGTACATGAAGACCAGAAGGCTTGCCGCCATGGCCGCCTCGGTGGCCGCCCGATATTGCGCGTTCTCCTCCGGGCGAACGTTGAACAGCTTGTGCCAGAAGCCGAAATCGACACACAGGTACGCCAGCACGCACCATGTGAAGACGGCCGCCGATGGAAAGATTGCTTTGTGATTGGCGGCGAACACGGCAGTGAGGAAGATTGCGAGCAGCCCGGTGATGCCCAGCATGATGCCGTTGAACAGCTGCCGGTCCCTGTTCTTCTGCTCGTACTCCAGCGCGTTCCAGAGATAGAGGCGCGTGAAGCGGTCCGACGACAGCTCGGCGACGTAGGTGACCGTCTGGCCCGGCTCCAGGGTGATGCGGAACACGTCGGCGCGGTCGCTCTTGATGCGCTCGGGCACATAGCCCACCGAATGCGTGACCTTCTCGATGCGCCGGGCATCGAGGTCCGGCCACACCACGCCGGACCCGGCAGTATTGTAGCGATCGGCCGCAAGCCAGCGTTCGATCGGTTTGTCGGTGGTGTTGCGCAGCGCAAACACGTACCAGCCGGGATTGGTGCCGGGCGTCGAAGCGCTGACCGCCAGGCGCTGGGTGACCCCATCGCTGCCTGGCGCCGTCTCGACGGTGAGCTGATCACCCTGCGGCTCGTAGAACTCGCCAAGCGCCGAGATATCGATGCGCTCGGCGTCGTTGGTGATGTCGATCGACTTGAGCGCGGCAGCCGCAGGCGTGAAGGCCAGCAACAGGCAAGCCAGGAAAATTGCCAGTCCGCACGCGCCACGCGCGGTGCGCGCCCTGTGTGCTGCGATCTCCTGGCGCCCCTGCATCAGGTCCTCGCCCCCCTACGCTCGCAAATCATCGTGCAGTAGCGCAAAAAGATCATGGTCCTGCCACTGGCCGTTGATCTTGAGATAGCGGCGCGCCCTGCCCTCATGTTTGAAGCCCGCCTTTTCCAGTACCCGCGCCGAGGCGATGTTGCTCGGCAGGCACGCCGCCTCCAGCCGGTGGAGGCCCAGGGTGGTGAACGCGAACTGCACGGCAGCGCGGACGGTCTCCGTCATCAGCCCGCGGCCCGCGTGGGGAGCACCCATCCAATAGCCGAGTGAAGCGGCCTGCGCGACCCCACGCCGGACGTTGCTCACGTTGAGCCCGCCAAGCAGCCCCGCGTCCGCCTCGCTGAAGATCAGGTAGGCATAGCCGTGGTCATCGCGCAACTCGCGCTGGTACTGGCGCAGTCGCCGTCGAAACGTCGAGCGCGCCAGCTCGTCCCGGGTCCACTGCGGCTCCCACGGCGTCAGGTGCTGGCGGCTCAGCGCCCGCAGCTCGGCCCAGGCCGAGTAGTCCTGCATGGTGGGATGGCGCAGAAACACCCGCGCACCGCGGATTTCCGCTTCAGCGTCAACGACCGGGGGAGATCTCAAGAAAGCCATCTGTCACCCGTGCCAGCCGGTAGTGCTCACGAAGCTCTTGCCGTCGCCCGACCTTGGGTCATTCGCCCCGCCAGACGCGCGTACGCGGCTCCCTTTCGCCCGGCCCCAACGACCGTGACGGAGGGCTGCGATTTGGCCACCAATTGCGCCGCTAGCTCGCGGACATCCTCCGGCGTCACGGCTTCGATGCGCTCGACGACCTCCTTCGTGTCGATGAGCCGATTGAACAGGAGGAGCTGCCGCGCCATGTACTCGGCGCGGGCAGAGGAGCTTTCCAGCCCCATCATCATGCCGGCCTTGATCTGCGCCTTGGCGCGCGCCACTTCCGAGTCCGTCGGCTGTTCGGCAGCCGCACGAGCAAGCTCCCCTGCCACGACCTGGATCAGCCTTTCCATCATCTCCACCCCCGTGGCGGCATGGATTCCGAGAAGCCCAGTGTCAGCGAGCGCCCAGTAGCTGGAATAGATAGAATAGCAGAGCCCGCGCCGCTCTCTCACTTCCTGGAACAGCCTGGACGACATGCCACCGCCGAACAGGGCGGAGAACACCTGGGCGGTGTAATAGTTGTCTTGCCCGTAGGACGGCCCCTCGAACGCCAACAGCAGATGGCTCTGCTCGAACGGCTTGGTGGAGGTGCGCGTACCCCCGCTGTAACGTGCCGGTTCGAATCGGCCCCCGCTGCCGCCATTCATGCCCCCGAATTGGGCCTCAGCGTGGCGCACGAGCTGGGCATGGTCGATCTTGCCCGCGGCCGAGAGCACCATGCGCTTGGCGCCATAGTTGGCCTTGAGGAACTTGCGCAGATCGCCGGCGCGGAAACCTTTCACGCTCGCGACCGTGCCGAGGATCGGCCGGCCGATCGCCTGGTCGGGAAAGGCGGCCTCCTGCAGCAGCTCGTAGCCGATCTCGTCGGGACTGTCCCGTGTCGCGGCGATCTCCTGCAGGATCACCTCGCGTTCCCGTTCCAACTCTTCCTCGGCATGGCGCGGGCTCTGCAGGATGTCGGCCAGGATGTCGAGCGCGAGGCCGATGTCGCCGGCGAGCACGCGCGAGAAATAGGCCGTGGTCTCGAGGCTGGTTGCGGCGTTGAGCTCGCCGCCGACCGCCTCGATCTCTTCGGCGATCTCCCTGGCCGTGCGCCGCCTCGTGCCCTTGAAGGCCATGTGCTCCAGCAGGTGGGAGATACCCTGTTGGGACACGCCCTCGTGGCGCGCGCCGACGCCGACCCACATGCCCATCGAGATCGTCTCGAGGTTCGGCATGCGATGGGAGACCACCCGCAGCCCATTTTTGAGCGTCGTCGTTTGCGGGGTCACGCGGCGGCTCCCTCTGTTGCGCTGGCGCGCTCGGCAACGAAACGCTGGATGGCGGCAAGGTCGTTGGGCAGGACGGTCGCGCGCTCCGGATCGGTCATCAGCGGGGCCAGGCGGGGCGGCAGCGCCGGCCGCTCGCCGGTAATCGTTTGCATGGCCTCGGGAAACTTCGCCGGATGCGCGGTGGCGAGAACGACGTGTGGCGTCGTGCCCATTTCCAGGGCTTTCTCGAAGGCGATGACGCCGCAAGCACTATGTGGCTCCAGCAGATAGCCGCTCTCGGCCTTGACGCGCCGGATGCATGCGGCAACCTCGTCCATGCTGGCAGACGCAGCGGAGAAATCGTTGCGCATCGCGGTCAAGACGCCGCCCGCCAGCTCGAAGCGGCCGGACTGCGCCAGCGCGCCCATCTTGCCGCGCACCCAGGCGGCATCGCGGCCGCTCGCCTCGAACAGGTAGCGCTCGAAATTGGAGGAAACCTGGATGTCCATCGACGGCGAGGTGGTGGCGACGACGCTGCGCACCTCGTAGGCACCTGCGGCATGGGTGCGGCGCAGGATGTCGTTGTCGTTGGTGGCGATCACCAGTCGCTCGACCGGCAATCCCATGCGCCTGGCGCCATAGCCTGCGAAGATGTCGCCGAAGTTGCCGGTCGGAACCGAGAAGGAGACCGGGCGATGCGGCGCGCCGAGCGCCACGGCGGCGGTGAAATAGTAGGTGATCTGCGCCACCACGCGCGCCCAGTTGATGGAATTGGCGCCGGCCAGCCTGACGCGGTCGCGGAAAGCCAGATCGTTGAACATGGCCTTCACCAGCGCCTGGCAATCGTCGAAAGTGCCCTCGACGGCGACGGCGTGGACGTTGGGCTCCGCGGCGGTGGTCATCATGCGCCGCTGCACGTCTGATATGCGCCCGTGCGGAAACAGCATTACCGCCTCGACGCGCTTGGAGCCGCGGAAGGCCTCGATGGCGGCGCCGCCGGTATCGCCGGAGGTAGCGCCCACCACGGTCACGCGCTCGCCGCGGGCGCCGAGCACGCGGTCCATGAGGCGGGCGAGCAGCTGCATCGCCACGTCCTTGAAGGCGAGCGTGGGCCCGTGGAACAGCTCCAGGATCCACAGGTTGCGGTCGATCTGAACGAGCGGGGCCACGGCCGGGTGGCCGAATCGCGCATAGGCATCGCGGGCGAGCGCAATGAGCTCGCCGCGCGCCATGGCGCCAGCCACAAACGGCTCCAGAACCGATGCCGCAACCTCGGCGAAAGGCTGGCCGGCAAAGGCCGCGATGGCATCGGGCTCGAGCCGCGGCCAGGTCTTCGGCACGTAAAGGCCGCCGTCGCGCGCGAGACCCGCAAGCAGCGCGTCCTCGAAGCCTAGCTCGGGGGCCTCGCCCCTGGTGCTGACATAGCGCACGGAAGTGGGAACTCTCGCTGGGGTCGGCGGAGGAAACTGCCTGCACCCTAGGGCCCAAGCGGGGGCCGAACAAGGCGGCTCGGTCGTGGCGCCCCAAAAACGAGTGCTGCCGCCCGCTATTGCGAGCTGAACGACCGTAAGCGATTGATTACAAATGCTGAATAGACGCCGATAAGGGTTGCGGCGATGCCATACCAGGTCAACGCATATTCCAGATGACGGTTGGACAGGCCGAGGCGGGTCACGCCCCCCCTGGGCAGCCCGCCGGGCGGCAGCGGCTGCGCATCCGCCTCGACCACGAAGGGCAAAGCCACAACGGCACGCGGGCCGAACACCGAGGCTGTCATGCCGGGCACGTCCGCCCAATACCAGAGGTTGCCGCTCGCGTCGTTCTGAGGCGTGAACATGGTCCTGCCGGGCGGTATTCGCACGAGCCCCCGCACCTCGCTCTCACCCTCGAGCTGACCGGTTAAACGCCGGGCGGGGTCTTTGCGGTCGTCCGGCACGGTGCCCCGGTTGACCCAGATCACGCGGCCGGGCGCGAGCTCCAGCGGCGTGTACACATGCCAGCCAAGCCCCGTGGGTGACGGCGCATACAGGTAACGCTCCTTGTCGTGGTGGAAAGTGCCGCTGACCCAAACGTGCAGGTAGTCGACATCGCCGCCCGCGGTGAGCAGAGACACGGCCCGTGCCAGCGCTATCGGATCGGCGGTGGTGCGCGCCGCGATCTTGGCCAGCAGATCCTCCTTCCAGCGCTTGCGTTCCAGCTGCCAGGTGCCGAGGCTGATCAGCACGGCGAGGGCGGCAAGCGCCAGCAGCGTCGGCCAAATCAATCCGGCTTGTCGCAGTCGCTGCAGCATCGTGCGCTCAATCGACGTCGAGGCGGCCTTCGCCGGCCTGGTGCTTGTACTGGAGCGCGATCAGCGTTGCCTTGAGCACCCTGAGCAGCCCGAACGCCAAGAGCGGCGTCAGCACGCCCCACAGCACGACGTGCACCCACACCGGCGGCCCGAGCCTGAACTCCACCAGCAGCGCGCCGCCCAGCACCACGAAGCCCAGGATGAAGGTGGCGAACACCGCCGGCCCGTCGCCCGAATCCGCGAAGGCGTAGCTCAGGCCGCAGCGCTCGCATTTCTCGCGCAGGACCAGGCCCGACCTGAACAGCGCGCCATTCCCGCAGCGGGGGCAGCGCGCCATGAGGCCCGCCGCGACGGCTGAAGAAGACGATGGACCCTGCTCCACACGCGCTCCTGGTTCTCGTTGCTCCAGCTAGAGTGCCGGATTCCAGCGCACCGGCACGAGCCGATAGTTGCTGCCATCCTTCTCGACGTAGCCCATCGACGGGAACGAGAAGTGGAAGCCCGCGATCAGCGTCTTCTCGGCCGCTGCCATGTCGTAGAACTTGCGGCGTGTCTGCACGGCTTTGTCCGGATCGATATCGAACATCACGTGCCAGTCCGGGTTGCGCAGGAAGAACTCGGGAATGTTGGTCACGTCCGACTGCACCATCATCTTGGCCGAACCGGAGGCGACCACGAACGACGTGTGCCCCGGCGTATGCCCGCTGGTGTCGATGGCTGTGATGCCTGGCGCCACCTCTTTGCCCCAGTCGTACTTGGTCACCTTGTCCGCCATGTTGGAGAGGATCTTGCGAGTGTTGGCGAAGTAGCCCTTCATCATGTCGTTCGCCGCCTTGGCCGCATTGTCGTCGCTCATCCAGAATGCCCAGTCCTGCGCCGGCACCTTGTGCTCGGCGTTCGCGAAGGTGAGCGAGCCGTCAGCATTCTTGATGCCGTTGATGTGGTCGGGGTGCAGGTGCGAGAGCACGACGATGTCGATCGCCTTGGGATCGATGCCGGCGGCGGTCATGTGTGCCGGAGTGAGGCCTACCGAAGGTGCGACGCCCGGCCCGTAGCCCGCGTCGATCAGCACCAGCTTGGAGCCCGTGTTGATCACCACCGGATTGAACGGCACGGTCACCATGCCCTTCGGCATGTACGCGGCTTCGGCGGCGGCGAGCGCCTGCTCCTTGGGCACGTTCTTCGCGAAGATGTCCGGCATAGGGAACGTGCGCGCGCCATCGGCGATCTGCGTCACCTCGAAGTCGCCGATCTTGGTGCGATAGAAACCGGGCGCCTGCTTGCCGACAGGCGGCGCAGCGGCCCGAGCCGATGGAATTGCGAATTGCGTACCGATGGCACTTGCGGCGCCAGCCGCGGCGGCACCAAGCAGCATGTGGCGGCGGCTGAGTTCAGTCATGGCATCCTCCCTTGTCCGATTTTTGCAAACCGCGTTTCCGCAGCCTGACAGTGCGCCTTCGCAGCCATGGTCGCAAGGTGGGCATGCCAGCGAATGGTCCTCAGAAGACTTTGTGATCCGATGACAGCAGTCACGCCCACATGCTTGATCCTCGTGTTGTGCCCGGCTCCGCCTACCTCGCCTTGGGAAGGCCCTCCAGCATGGCGTTGTGCTCGCCGAGCTTGGGCGCGCGGGTGCGGATGCTGGGACGCTCGCCATCGAGCGACAGCGGCAGGCTCATCAGCTCGAGATCGATCTCCGGCACAGGCTGCACCATGCCGAGCGCCGCCGTCTGCGGATGCGCCTTCATGTGCGTGAGGTCGTTGATGGCGGCGCAGGGCACACCCACTTTCTCCAGCCGCGCCACCCAAACCTCGCTCGGATGCCCGCGCATGATCTGCTCCACGAGGGGAATGAGGGTGTCCTTGTTGGCGTGCCGGTCGGCATTGGTCTTGAAGCGAGCGTCCTCCACCCACTCGGGATGGCCGAGCTCGACGGCCAGCTTGGCGAACAGCCGGTCATTGGCGGCAGCGACGATCACCTGACCGTCGGCCGTGTCGATGGCCTGGAAGATCACTACCGCCAGGCTGCCGCTCGGGTGCCGCTCAGGCAGCGTGCCGCTCGCCTGGAAGCGTGCGAAATGCACCGTGAGCAGGCCCAGCGCCGTCTCGTACAGCGATGCGTCGACGACACACCCCTTGCCTGTGTGCTGCCGCTGCAGCAGCCCAACGATGCAGCCGAGCGCGGCCCACGTCGCGCTGCCGAGGTCGAGCACCGACGTCCCAATGCGCGCGCCTGGCCGATCAGGGTAGCCGTTGATGGAGAACAGACCCGCGAATGCCTGCACCATCGGCTCGTAGCCTGGATTGCGCTGCATCGGGCCTGTGGGTCCGAAGGCGGAGAGATTGCAGTAGACGAGGCGCGGATTGAGCCTGGTGATGGCCTCGCTGCCGAGACCCAGGTCGTCCATCACGCCCGGGCGCAGGTTGTGCACCAGCACGTCGCAGCCTTTGAGGTAATCCTCCACCCAGGCAATGTGCGCGGAGTCTTTCAGATCGAGCGTGATGCCGCGCTTGTTGACGTTGAGCGCCTGAAAGGTCGCCGAGGTGCCGCGCCAGAACGGCGGCCCCCAGCCGCGGGCATCATCGCCGCTTTCGGGGCGCTCGATCTTGAGCACGTCCGCGCCCAGCATGGCCAGGATGTAGCCGGCGTAGGGCCCGGCAATGTTGTTGGCGAATTCGACGACCTTGATGCCGCTCAACGGCTGCATGGCGTTCCCCATGGTTGTCTGGTCGAGCATTGATGTAGCCGATGTGGTGCGATTGCATGCCCAAAAAAATGGCTGGCTGGGCTAAGGGATCAGACCCCTCGCGCCCGCTCGGACGGCGCAATGGGCCGTAGGGCGCAATAAGGCGTCAGCCGCATTGCGCCGCTCTGGGGAACGGGTGCATCGGCGCAATGCGCTGCCGCTTATTGCGCCCTACGGCCGTTTTGGCCTCGCGGCGCGTGCGCCCGAGGGGTTGGGAGGAGAGGAGGAGCAGGGCGTTCGGGCTGCGCCCGATGACCTGTGACCTGTATCCGGTTTTGGGCGCAAGAACGCCCTGCTCGGCGGTGTCCGAACCTCGCCTTGGCGCTTGTTAGGTCAGTCCACCGACCCTGGCCGTTATCGGACGCCGGCTTCGCCGCATCCGGGCCCCGCCCCAGCGCTTGGATGGTCTGTCCACCAACCAGGCGAGAGATCGGACTGCGGCCCCCGGCTCCTGCGCTGAGACGCGGCCCTGCAGGGGAACCGCCGTCTCATCTCCGAGGCGCGCACATGAGAGCACACAGCCCGGCGCCCGTCATGCCCCGTACACATACATTATGAAACCACATCCCTATCCCCGCCGCTCAAATCTGGGAGAAGGGGTCAGACCCCTCGCGCAGACTGATCATTCCAGTCATCTACGCTGGAGGCGAGGGGTCTGACCCCTCCTGCACGGACGGCGCAACGGCGGTAGGGCGCAATAAGGCGATAGCCGCATTGCGCCGCTCTGGGGAACGGTTGCATCGGCGCAATGCGCTGCCGCTTATTGCGCCCTACGCTATTGCCGCGGAACGCCGTCGAACAGACCCCCACTGGCCGGGACAGCACCAACAGCCTACAAGGCCGGGCACAGCACGTTCTGCAGGAGAAAATCGCAGTGACCAAGGTCATGCTCATCACCGGCGCCAGCCGCGGCATCGGTGCGGCGACGGCGCGGCTGGCCGCACACCGCGGCTATGACGTCGCGGTCAACTACGCCGGTAGCCACGCCGCGGCCGAAGCGGTCGTCGCCGATGTTCGCGCCATAGGGCGCCGAGGCGTCGCCATCCAGGCCGACGTCGGCAACCCTGAGGAGGTCGCGCGCCTCTTCGGGACAGTGGACGCGGAATTCGGCCGGCTCGATGCCTTCTTCAACAATGCAGGCATCCTCGGCACGGCATCGAAGTTCGTCGACATCGCGCCCGACCGCCTGCAGCGCATCATCGCCGTCAACACGGTGGGCGCGTTCATTGCCGCGCAGGAGGCCGCGCGCCGCATGTCCACGCGGCTCGGCGGCAAGGGCGGCGTCATCGTCAACATGTCCTCCCTGGCTGCCAAGCTAGGCGCCCCCAACGAGGCGACCGACTACGCCGCCTCCAAGGGCGCCATCGACAGCCTCACCATCGGGCTCGCCAAGGAAGTCGCCGCCGAGGGCATTCGGGTGCATGCCGTCAGGCCTGGCCTGATCGATACCGATATCCATGCGAGCATGGGCATTCCCGACCGCGTCGAGCGCTTCAAAGGCACGATACCCATGCAGCGGGGCGGGAGGCCGGAGGAGGTGGCGGAGGTGGTGCTGTGGCTCTGCTCGGACCAGTCCTCCTATTGCACCGGGCTGCTGCTCGACATCTCCGGCGGACGGGGGCTGTAGACCACCACAGACACGCGCTAGCTCGAAAGTCGCCGCGCATGTATGACGGCCGCCCCGGCTGCGTTAAGCATTGGCGCCCCACCGATTCGAAAGCCCGAGACCACCAGACGTGACCGCAAAGCCCCTGGCAGCGCCGATGACCACCCCGCCGAGCGCTGCTCCCAGCACCTGGCCCGCAGGCGTCGAGCCGACCTGCGAATTCATCGCGGCGCACACCTTCCTGCGCGAGGGCGCGGGCCACCTGTTCGTCACTGGCCGCGCCGGCACCGGCAAGTCGACGCTGCTCCGGTGCCTGCGAGACCTGGTCGCCGACGAGATGGTCATCGTTGCGCCGACCGGCCTCGCGGCCGTCAACGTCGGCGGCCAGACCATTCATTCCTTCTTCGGCTTTCCGCCGCGGCTGATCCGCCCCGACGACATCCGCCGCAGCCGCAACGGCCGCATCATGCGCCGGCTCAAATTCCTGGTCATCGACGAGGTTTCGATGGTGCGATCTGATCTCATGTGGGCCATCGACCAGTCGTTGCGCGTCAACCGGGGGCGCCCGCGCGAGCCGTTCGGCGGCGTGCGGCTCGCCATGTTCGGCGACCTGCACCAGCTTCCCCCCGTGATCGATGAGGCCGAGGTCGCCGCGCACCTGGAATCGGAGCACGGCGGTCCCTTCTTCTTCTCGATTGGGGAACTGCGAGAGGGCGCCGGCACGTCGCTGATCGAGCTCACGCAGGTGTTCCGGCAGAAGGACGAGGCCCTGCTGCGCGTCCTGAACCTGGTTCGTGACGGCGATGCGGACGAGGACGACCTTGCCCTGCTCAACGAGCGGGTGCATCCAATCCGCACGCTCGCGGAGGGCGAGCCCTACGTCATTCTCACCCCCACCAACGCCGCTGCCCGGCGCATCAATTTGGCTTATCTCGAAGCCCTTCCGAGAATGGCGCACCAATATGAAGCGCGGGTGACAGGTGACTTCAGCGAGAGTGCACAGCCCACCGACGGGACGCTGATCCTGAAGCCGGGCGCCAAGGTCATGCTCTTGCGCAACGACCCCGACAAACGCTGGGTCAACGGCACCATCGCTCGCATCGCGCGGCTGGAAGAGGATCGCGTCTGGGTGCTGGTCGACGGCGACGAGCACGAGATCGAGCGCGTGGCCTGGGAAAATCGGCGCTATGCTTATGACAAGGGGGAGGAAAAGATCGTCGAGACGGTAGCCGGCACCTTCCGCCAGTTCCCGCTGCGGCTCGCCTGGGCGCTCACTATCCACAAGAGCCAGGGCCTCACTCTCGAAAAGGTGTATATCGATCTCGGGCGCGGGACCTTCGCGCACGGCCAGGCCTACGTGGCGCTCTCGCGCTGCCGTACGATGGAGGGCCTCGCACTGGCCCGGCCGCTGCGTCCCTCTGATATCCTCTTCGATCGCGCAGCGATGGGCTATCGGCAGGTGTTCGAGTCGCTCGGCTGAGCCCCGGCATCCAGGCAGCCCTCGCCTCGCTCAAAAAAAAATGGCTTGAGCCAAGCACCTGCGGACCCGTTATAGTGGTGCTCATGTTGGGGTCCGGGTCCAAGGTGTGCGTGCGCCGCGGCAAGTCCGCCGACGCAGTCGCGTTGTCGAAGGTGTTCCGCGACTCGTGGCTGTTCGCCTATCGCGGCATCATCCCTCACCTGCATCTCGACAGCATGATCCGCCAGCGCACGCCCGAATGGTGGCGCGGCGCCCTGCGGTCAGGGGACAGCACGCTCGTGCTCGAGCTGGCCGGCAAGCTCATCGGCTACGCCACGTTCGGCGGGGCGCGGCAGCGGGGTCCCTTCCAGGGCGAGATCTATGAGCTCTATCTGGATCCCATATGCCAGGGCCTGGGGCTCGGCGAACACCTGTTCGAGGGCTGCCGCCACGCGCTCGACATGCGCAAGCTCAATGGCCTGATCGTGTGGGCGCTCCTCGACAATACTCCGGCCTGCGATTTCTACTGGCGGCGCGGCGGCCGGCCCGTGTCGAACGCCTTCACCAGGATCGGCGGGGCAAGGCTCGAGAAAGTCGCCTTCACCTGGCGCTGACGGCCCAATCACCGCCCCTCGCCGTGCACCGCACTTTGCGCCAGCCCCACGCGTTGCTATACCGCCTCGAGCGGCGGAGGTCGGCGTATGAGCAGGATGAAGATTGCTGTGACGGGTGCGGCCGGGCGCATGGGGCGCGAGCTGATCCGCGCGGTTCACGCCATCGAAGGATGCGTGCTGGGCGGAGCCATCGAGCAGGAGGGCTCGCTGGCGCTGGGGCAGGATGCCGGCTTGCTGGCCGGCCTCGGCAAGCTCGGCGTCGTCATCACCGATGACGCGCTCGAGCTGTTCGCCAAAGTCGACGCGGTGCTCGACTTCACGGTCCCGGCGGCGTCGGTGGAATTCGCGGGGCTCGCCGCGAACGCGCGCATCATCCACGTCCTGGGCACCACTGGCCTCAAGCCCGAGGACGATGCCAAGGTCGAAGCGGCCGCGCGCCATGCCACCATCATCAGGTCGGGCAACATGAGCCTCGGCGTCAATCTGCTGGCGGCCCTGACGCGCAAGGTCGCCGAAGCCCTCGATGCCGACTTCGACATCGAGATCCTCGAGATGCACCACCGGCACAAGATCGATGCCCCTTCCGGAACGGCATTGATGTTCGGCCGGGCCGCCGCCGAGGGTCGCGGCGTCAAGCTCGATGAAGTCAGCGTGCGGGTGCGCGACGGACATACTGGCGCGCGGCGGCGCGGCGACATCGGCTTTGCCACGCTGCGGGGCGGCAGCCTGGTGGGCGAGCACACCGTGGTGTTCGCGGCGGACGGCGAGCTGATCGAGCTCACCCACCGCGCCACCGATCGCGGCCTGTTTGCGCGCGGCGCCGTCAAGGCCGCGCTGTGGGGTCGCGGCAAAGGGCCCGGGCTCTTCTCCATGACCGATGTGCTGGGCCTCGATGCACCCAAGCCAAAACAGTAGCGCCGAGCCTCTGCGGATTGAGGAGCGATATGAATCGATATGAATAACGTGCTCGTGCTTGTGCGCCACGGCGAAAGCGAGTGGAACAAGCTCAACCTGTTCACCGGCTGGAAGGACCCGGACCTTTCGGACAAGGGCATCGCCGAGGCGGTGCAGGCCGGCCGCATGCTGAAGTCGGAAGGGTTCAAGTTCGATGTCGCCTTCACGAGTGTGCTGACGCGCGCCCAGCACACACTGACCATCATTCTGGCGGAGCTCGGACAGACCGGCCTCGTCACCCACGAGCACCCGGCGCTCAACGAGCGCGACTATGGCGATCTCTCGGGGCTCAACAAGGACGAAGCCCGCAAGAGGTGGGGCGAAAGCCAAGTCCACATCTGGCGCCGCAGCTACGACATCGCGCCGCCCGGCGGCGAAAGCCTGAAAGACACTGCAGCGCGCGTGCTGCCGTACTACCACGCCGAGATCTGGCCCGAGGTCGCGGCAGGGCGCAACGTGCTCGTCGTCGCGCACGGCAATTCGCTGCGCGCCCTTATCATGCACCTGGAACACCTGACGGGTGAGGAGATTGTTGCCCGCGAGCTCGGGACCGGCATACCGATCATCTATACATTCGGGGCCGACGGGGCCATCAAGCAAAAGGATCAGCTCGTGCCCTCAGGGGCGTGACTGTTTCCAGGGATTGGGGGAAGCCAACATGTCCATGGACGACGCGATCGAGCGGCTCGGCATCACGCAGGACGAACACAACAGATGGGTCGGCGTGTACATCGGCATCCTCGCAGTTCTGCTCGCCATCTGCGGCGTCGGCGGCGGCAACGCGGCCAAGGACGCCACCCGCGCCAATATCGAAGCGTCCAATACGTGGGCCTTCTTCCAGGCCAAGAACATACGCCGCAACTCGATCAACCTTGCCGCTGACGAGCTGGAGCTGCTGCTTGCCGCGCAACCCGCCATGCCGGCCGCGGCACGCCAGGCGTTCGACGCCAAGATCAAGGACTATCGCTCAACGGCGCAGAAGCTCACCACCGACCCGGAGAAGAACGAGGGGCTCGACGAATTGTTCGTGAAGGGCAAGGCGCTCGAGGTCGAGCGCGATGTGGCTCTGCGCAAGGACCCCTACTTCGATTGGAGCCAGGCGCTGCTGCAGATCGCCATCGTCCTCGCCTCGGTGCATCTGATCATCGGCAACATGATGCTGCTGGGTCTCAGCGGCGGCCTGGGCGCCCTCGGCGTTCTGCTGATGCTCAACGGGTTCACCTTGATCGTCCGGCTGCCCTTCCTAGGGCTAAGGCGGGCAGTGCCTTGCGCGCTCCACCGAGCCGCGATAGCTATGCCGCATCACAACCTGCACGCGCCTGGGGGCGCCCATGACCACATACTCTCTCCTGCTTCTGCCCGGTGACGGCATCGGGCCCGAGGTGATGGCCGAGGTCGAGCGCCTGGTGGCCTTCTTCAACAAGAAGAGCAAGGTGCAGCTCAAGACCGACACCGGACTCGTCGGCGGCGCAGCCATCGACACGTTCGGCGTCCCGCTCAACAGCGAGACGCTGGCCAAAGCGGAGGCCGCCGATGCGATCGTCTTCGGTGCGGTCGGCGGGCCCAAGTGGGACAAGGTGCCCTACGAGAAGCGCCCCGAGGCAGGGTTGCTCCGGCTGCGCAAGGACCTCGACCTGTTCGCCAACCTGCGGCCCGCCATCTGCTATCCGGCCCTCGCGGAGGCGTCTTCGCTCAGGCGCGAGTGCGTTGAAGGATTGGATATTCTCATTTTGCGCGAGCTCACCGGCGGCGCCTATTTCGGCGAGCCCAAGGAGATCGTCACGCTGGAGGACGGCCAGAAGCGTGCCGTCGACACCACCGTCTACACCACCAGCGAGATTGCGCGCATTGCACGCGTCGCCTTCGACCTGGCACGCAAGCGCAAGAACAAGGTGCACTCGGCCGAGAAGCGCAATGTCATGAAGACCGGCGTTCTCTGGAACGAGGTGGTCACCGCCGTGCACGCGAAGGAGTTCAAGGACGTCGAGCTGCAGCACATCCTGGCGGACGCCTGCGCCATGCAGCTCGTGCGCGACCCCAAGCAATTCGATGTCATCGTCTGCGACAACCTGTTCGGCGACATGCTCTCCGACGAGGCGGCAATGCTGACCGGCTCGATCGGCATGCTGCCGTCGGCCTCGCTCGGCGCCCCCGACCCCACGACCGGCAAGCGCAAGGCGCTGTATGAGCCGGTGCACGGCTCGGCCCCCGACATCGCCGGCAAGGGCCTCGCCAACCCGATCGCGGCGATTGCCAGCTACGGCATGGCGCTGCGCTATTCCTACGGGCTCACTAAAGAGGCCGATCTCATCGACAAGGCCATCGCCGGCGCGCTGAGCCGGGGCCTCAGGACCGCCGACATCATGCAACCCAACATGCGCAAGGTCGGCACCGCCGACATGGGCAGCGCCATCCTCGAGGAGCTGGAGAAGCTGGCGGCTTGAGGCGTTGGTTCACTGCCAACCCGGCCCGCAGGACGCGCCACGCAGCGAGTAGGTCTGCGCGTGCGATCTCCTGCTTCGCGCTATTTATCCTTTCTGATCCAGGATTGTGCGCCACGTTCGACGACCAATGTGAATAGATAGAGGTCCGCAAGTTGTTTGGCTGATCGCAAGTTGACAGCGGCGTGTCTGATGGATGCCCTCGGCTTCAGCACTTTGAACATTGATCGCGATCTTTGCGATCCGGCATGAAGGGCGCGACCCTTCCTGAAAGCTCGCCTCAAAATCTTCGGACTGCCCGCTCCAGCCCGCATAGCGGCCTCAAGTGCGAGGGTAGGGTCTGACAGGAAGCATGTCGTGCCTGACTATCGACATACCACTAGACGTCGACTGCTCTGAACGCGAGCCCAGCGGAGATAGCGTCTGACAACGGCTCGAACTCGGTCTTAGGCAGCACCACGATAGGATCATCAGAGAGCGGCGTTATGGTCTGTCCGAGATAACCAGGGCCGACCTGCAGAAGCTCGCTGATGAGAAGCTCAGTCGACGCCCGGGTCCTGTTCAACGTCGAAGAGCTGGTCGAACGCTTACTATCTGCTGGCTATGCCGTGGAGGCAACAAGTTGGCGAGATCAAGGCCTGCATCGCCAAGGCTCATTATCGTGCAGCGTGACTTGGAGCGTAAAGGTCCTTCTTGCCAGACCAAACGAGTTGGATTGGTTATCCTTTCAAGGCAGACACCGTTCCTGACAAGGACCTCGTGTATAAAGACGCTACTCGCACGAGTTTCAAAGCTCATAGGAACGGCAGGACCTGACGGCAGAGTTGCAAAAGCAGGTACAGAGCCTGGTCAGGACTTTAGGGCCGCCTGGGGCGTAGTGAACGAGTGGACGCCTGAAGATCGATACAGGACGCAACAGCGAGCAAGATGCCAAGGAACTCATCGAGGCCATCAGCAACGCCACCCATGGAGTTTTGGCTTGGATAAAAACTCACTGGTAGAGAGCGGCCGGGAGATCGTGAAGGGTCTCCAGGATCGACGGCGTACCATTGATTGCTGCGCTTTGGGTCCGTGAGATGTCGGACACGGGGGACGACAACTGGCTGCTGTGGCTTGCGCCCAAGACATTTCAAGGACGCACGAACTTCTACGCGTCACTGGCCAAGGTGCTTACCAAACTGCAACCGCAGATTGGCTACTTCGAGATTTCCAATGTGAGGACCATCGTCCCGACGAGCCCCATCATTGGTGAACTGCGCCGTTTCGGGCCAGATGCTTGCCCGAACCTGCCACGCTACCTATTCAATGAGAACCTTGGGGGCATCTACCTAAAGGAAGCCATCGTCCTTCACGTAGACTAGCGACCGCTACTTAGAAACGGCGGATGCTCACGATTGGCGTACAGCCTCCCCGTCTCGGTCGAAGGACAAGCCTGCCTCGAGTGCTGGCAGGCTCTGGCAATTCTGCTTAGACTGCCGCCGTGCTTGCGCGCTGGAGTATCCATGACCGACGCCGCCGACATCGCCGCTAAGCAGAAGCTCTCCCCAAAGGACGAGGTGCGAGCGCTGCTTGATCGACTGCCCGATGACGTGACGCTGGAAGACATCCAGTACCACCTCGACGTGGTGGTGAAGGTGCTGGAGGCCGAGGCCGATACCGAGCGCGGGCATTCCCCATGAAGAGGTGTAGAGGCGTTCGAGAGAGGCTCGCCGAGTGTGGAGAAGCAGGGCGTGGATATCGCCTCCACCAGAGGAACATTGCGAGCATCGACTTAGCCAAGATCGTGGCTCCGATCGGGCAGGCCGCTGATCGGCTCGTAGACTTCCCCTATGCCTTCCGCATGATCCCCGAATTCCAGGACCCTGACAGACGCGAGACCTTCGTCTACCAGTACCGGCTGATGTATCGTGTCGAGCCCGAGCGCATTCGCATCCTGCGCGTCGTCCACGGCCGGCGGCTGCTGAGGAACGTGCCGGGAAGTTTCGAGGAGCCGCCCCAGGAGGCCTACGACGCACATGACGCAAGCTACACCGACTGGTCCACCGACGTCTTCCGCGTCATGCAGGCGCGGAACATCACCACCGTCTGCACCGTCCCAGACGGTGGCCTCACCCAGCTCCTGAAGCTGATCGAGGCGGAGCGGCAGATACGGCTCGTCACCCTCTCCATCGAGCAGGAAGGCATCGGCATCGCCACCGGCTGCTGGCTCGCCGGCAAGCGTGCGATGATCGCCATGCAGTCCTCCGGCGCCGGCAACTGCATCAATGCGCTGGGCCTGCCGGCCGCCTACCGCGCGCCCTGCCTGATGCTGGTCACCATGCGCGGCCAGTGGGGCGAGTTCAACCCGTGGCAGGTGCCGATGGGACAGGCGACGCGCCCCGCGCTCGAAGCGGTCGGCGTCAAGTGCTTCCCCGTCGACAAGGCCGAGGAGGTCGGCGAGACGTTCGCCGCCGCCGCCGACATCGCCTTCAACAGCCGGGTGAGCGCCGCCGTGCTGGTGAGCCAGCGCATCGTCGGCGCCAAGGGGTTCGGGCAGAAATGAGCGCGGCTTCCAACAAGATATCGCGCCGGCCGTTCATGGCGGAGCTGCTGGCGCATCGCGGCAATGCGCTGATCGTGACCGGCCTCGGCAGTCCGACGTGGGACTGCTTCGCCGCCGGCGACAGCCCGGAGTACCTCTACTCCTGGGGCGGCATGGGTCTGGCGGTGCCGACCGCGCTCGGGGTGGCGCTGGCACAGCCGGCGCGGCGCGTCGTGTGCGTCACGGGCGATGGCGAGATGCTGATGGGCATCGGCACGCTGGGCGTGGTGGGCGATCAGGCGCCGGCGAACCTCGCCATCCTCGTGCTCGACAACGAGAGCTTCGGCGAGACCGGCCGCCAGCGCGGCCTCACCGCCAGCCGCACCGACATCGCCGCCATCGCCGCGGGCTTCGGCATCGGCAAGACCATGACCGTGACGGAGCAGAGCACCGTTAGCGAGCTGGCCAGGCTGCTGTTCGAGACACCCGGCCCCGTGCTCGCCGTCGCCAAGATCGCCATCACCGAAGACCCTTGGGCCTTGCCCGAGAAGGACGGCGCGGCCATCGCCCACCGCTTCCGCGCCGCGCTCGGCGTCGACAAGGCTTGAGAACGGTGCGATCTAACCGGGCAGGCGCGACAAGCTCCGCCTCCCCCTTGAGGGGGGAGGGCGGCGCGCCATCACTTAGCCCCGCTGTCCCCAACCTCTCCACGCACGCGACAGCGGGGCTAAGTGATCGTGGCGCGCCGGGTGGGGGTGGACGTGCCGCACGCTGCAGCAACACCCCCACCGGGAACGCCATCGGACTTATCCCGCCTGTTGAGCCTGCTGCACGCGACGACATGGGCGGGCTAAGCCCGTGGCGTTCCATCCTCCCCCCTCAAGGGGGAGGCACCAACAGCGGCGTGCTCACCTCTTTCCCGGACACTCCTCCAGCATGATCAGCCTTTCGCCCCACGAAGTGCAGATCACGCAATGGCTGGCGTCCCAGAAGGACACCATGCTCGCGCTGCTGCGCGAGGCCGTGAACATGGATAGCGGCAGCTACGACAAAGCCGGGGTCGAGGCGGTCGGTCAGCGCTTCATCGAGTTCTTTGCGGAACACGGCCTCGTCACGGCACGCGAGGCGCACGAGCGCTTTGGCGACGCGATCCACGTGCGCCTCGACGACACCCGCGTCAACGAAAAGCCGATCGTGCTGATGGGCCACCGCGACACCGTCTTCCCCAAAGGGGAGGCGGCACGCCGGCCATTCCGCATCGATAGCGGTCGCGCCTATGGGCCCGGCGTGTGCGACATGAAGGGCGGGCTGGTCATCAACGCGTTCGTGCTGGCGGCCTTCAAGCGCTTCGGCGGAGCGCCGGCGCCGCTCGTCGGCCTGATCACCAGCGACGAGGAGATCGGCTCGCCATCGTCGCGGCCCATCATCGAGCGCGTCGCGCGCCAGGCGCGGTGCGTGTTCAATTCGGAGCCGGGCCGGCCCGGCGGCGCCGTCGTGACGGGCCGCAAGGGCGGCGTGTTCCTGGCGTTCGAGGTTCGGGGCAGAGCGGCCCACTCCGGCGGCAGCTTCGAGGTGGGCATCAGCGCCATCGGCGAGCTTGCCCACAAGGTCGTAGCCATGCACGGCCTCACCGATCTGCAGCGCGGCGTCACGGTCAACGTCGGCACCATCAAGGGCGGCCTGTCGGTCAACACCACGGCGCCGCATGCCGAAGGCCAGATCGACCTGCGCTACATCGACCCCGGAGACAGGGCGACGACGCTGGCCGCTCTGCAGGCGATCATCGACCGCGCCACCGTCCCCGGATCGTCCGCCGAGCTGCAGATTCGCGGCGAGTTCCTGCCGCTCAACGCGACTCCCGCCGCCGAGGAGCTGTTCGCCACCTATCGTGCGGCCGCCGCCGATGCCGGCCTTCGTGTCGAGGCGGAGTTCGCCGGGGGCTGCGCGGATTCCGGCTTCACCGCTGCCGTCGGTTGCCCGACGCTGTGCGCAACGGGACCTGTCGGCGGCAACGCGCATACGCCGGAGGAATATCTGGAAATCGATTCGCTCGTCCCCCGCGCCCAGGCATTGGCGCTCGCGATCCTACGGCTGCCGCCCGTCGCCTGAGCCGCCACCGGCCCAGCCTCAACCGCCCATCAAGCCGTCGAGATTAATGGTGGAGCCGAGGAGGATCGAACTCCTGACCTCTGCAGTGCGATTGCAGCGCTCTCCCAGCTGAGCTACGGCCCCTGAGGTCGCGCCATTTATGTGGCGGGCCATCGCCTTGTCAAGCAACACGCCCGACCGATAGTGGGGCATTGGCGCGCAAACTCCGGGGGCACAGCCGCAGCGTGAACGGATTTGCACGCAGGGCTCCCGGCCTCGACACGACGCTCCCCTGAACAGCCCTCCGGCAGCGGAGCCAGACGTGGATCGGGTGCCTGCTGCCACTTGTCGCTTCAGCATTGTGCCGTTACACGTCACTGCCACCGATCAAACCGAAGGGCGGCGACATGATAAGACTGCTGGATTTCATCAGCTTTCTGATCGGCCTTTACATGTGGGTGATCATCGCGTCCGTCGTGATGAGCTGGCTCATCGCCTTCAACGTCATCAACGCCTACAACCCATTCGTTCGCGCCCTGTGGCAGGGGCTCAATGCTCTGACAGAGCCGCTGCAGCGGCCGATTCGCCGCATGCTGCCGGACCTCGGTGGCATAGACATCTCGCCCATGATTCTGTGGCTGGCCTGCCTTGCGATCCAGTACGTCGTGATTGATAACCTCAAAGACTGGCTGCGATGACTGCAAGAGACCTGCCCTGGCGCACAAGTCGCACCGGCGTGCGTCTCATCGCGCGCGTCACGCCGAAGTCGGCACTGGACGGCGTCGAGGGCGTGGTTCAGACCTCGGAAGGTCCCGCGCTCAAGGTCCGCGTTCGCGCGGTGGCGGACAAGGGCGAGGCCAATGCGGCGGTGGAGAAGGTGGTGGCGCAGTGGCTCGGACTTGCGAGAACGCGCGTCAGCGTCGCGCAGGGCGGCAAATCGCGGACCAAGACGCTCGACATCGGCGGGGCGCCCGGCGAGCTCGAACCTCTGATCGCGGCCCGCATTGGCGCGCTGCGCTGAGACGGAGGAGCCAGTGCATGCCCCGCGCAGCAATCATCGACGGCAAGGCCATTGCAGGCGCGTTGCGCCGCGAGGTGGCCGAGGCCGTGGAGAGGCTCAAGCGAGCAGGCGGAGCGACCCCAGGGCTCGCCGTCGTGCTGGTCGGCGAGGACCCGGCGAGCCAGGTCTACGTGCGCAACAAGGCGGCCGCGACGCGCGAGGCCGGCATGGTCTCGTTCGAGCACAAGCTTCCCTCGGTGACCTCGAATGCTGAGCTGCTTGGACTGATCGCTGAGCTCAACCAGCGTCAGGACGTGCACGGCATCCTGGTGCAGCTGCCGCTGCCCAAGCACATCGATGCGTCCAAGGTGATCGAGGCCATCGACCCCGCCAAGGACGTCGACGGCTTCCACCCCATCAATGTCGGCCGGCTGACCACCGGCGCCAAGGCGCTGGCGCCGTGCACGCCCACGGGCTGCCTGATCCTGGCCAAGTCGGTGCAGCCCAAGCTCGAGGGGCTCGAGGCCATCGTGATCGGCCGCTCGAATATCGTCGGCAAGCCGATGGCACAGCTGCTGCTCAACGAGAACTGCACCGTCACCATCGCGCATTCGCGCACGCGCGATCTCGCCGACGTCGTGCGCCGCGCCGACCTGGTGGTTGCCGCGGTGGGCCGGGCCGAAATGGTGCGCGGGAGCTGGATCAAGCCCGGGGCCATCATCGTCGATGTCGGCATCCAGCGCGTGACGCTGCCTGATGGGAAAACCCGGCTGGTGGGCGACGTTGCCTTCGCGGAAGCTGCGGAGGTGGCGGGCGCCATCACCCCGGTGCCCGGCGGCGTCGGCCCGATGACGATCGCCTGCCTGCTCAGGAACACGTTGGACGCCGCCCAGGCTGCCTCCCGGCTCTGAGAGGCCAGCCGCGAGCCCGACAATGTTTCACGTGAAACAATTCAGTGTTCAGTAATAACCATGATGGTCCCGCAGCGCGTAGGTTGGGTCTCCCTCGGCGAAGGCCGGGGGAGACCCAACCTACGCGGGTCTGAACTCCGAGCAGGCGCCGGGCTCAGCCCTCGTAGCCCTCGATGATGATGAAATCGGCCGTGCTGGCCTCGTCCCGGATCTTGGCGGCCGCCTGGTACTCCGGCGAATCGTGGCAGGCCTTGGCGATGGCGTAGCTGTCGAACTCGATGACCACGTGCCTGCGACCGTTGAGGCTGCCCTTGACCACCGACTCGCCGTTGCGGACGAGAAACCGGGCGCCGTGCTTCTTCAGGGGCGCGGCGTTGGCGGCGACGTAGTCCTTGTAGCGCTCGGGGTTGGTGATATCGACGTGCGCGATCCAGTAGCCCTTCTTGGCCATGTTCTACTCCATGCTGTGCCGAGGCAACGACAGCTCGTGCGTCAGCTTAGCAGCCGCACGAGCCAAAGCGCGAGCCCCGGGAATGCGACGACCAGGCCGAGGCGAACGATGTCGGTGGCTATGAACGGCAGCACGCCACGATAGGTCGAGGCGATGGGCACCGTCTTGGCGATCGAGCTGATGACGAACACGTTGAGACCGATCGGAGGCGCGGTGAGACCGATGCCGACGACTATGAGCACGAGGATGCCGAACCAGATCGCCGTCTCGTCGCCCGTCAAGCCGAAGTCGAGTGCCTGCACGATGGGAAAGAACACGGGCAGCGTCAGAAGGAGCATGGCCAGCTCGTCCATGACCGCGCCGAGCAGGATGTAGAGCGCGAGCAGACACATCATGACGACGTAGGGCGGCAGGGCCAGCCCCGTGACCCACTCCGCAGCCTGGGTCGGGAACTGGGAGCGGGCAAGGAACGCGTTGAACACCTCCGAGCCCAGCAGAATGATGAAGATCATCCCGGTGGTCTCGGCCGTCTGCCTGAGGCTGTCGATTATGCCCCGCCAATTCAGCGAGCGCTGCAGCAGGCCAACCAGCAGCATGGCGACGGCGCCGAAGGCCGCCCCTTCGGTCGGCGTGAACACGCCGCCGTAGATGCCACCCACCACCGTGAGGGCGATGAGAAGCACAGGCCACACACTGACGAGCACGTGGATTCGATTGCCGACGTGAACCGAGGCTTGCGGCGCCACTTCGGGCCGCCGCCGCACCACCCAAGCGATGGCGAGGCAGTAGAAGAGCGCCGCCATGAGGCCCGGGATCAGCGCCGCCTGGAAGAGCTTGGCGATGTTCTGCTCGGTGGTGATGGCGTAGACCACCAGGATGACCGAGGGCGGAATGAGGATGCCCAGCGTGCCGCCGACGGCAATGGTGCCGGTGGCGAAGCCGCCGTCGTACTTGTAGCGCTGCAGCTCCGGCAGCGCAGCGCGGCCGAACGTGGCCGTTGTGGCAACCGAGGAGCCGCAGATGGCGCCGAAGGCCGTGCAGGCCCAGATCACCGCCATCGCCAGCCCGCCGCGCAGGCGCCCCGCGAAGGCCTCCGCGGCGCGAAAAAGGTTCGTCGAGATGCCGGACCGCTCGGCCAGCGCGCCCATCAGGATGAACAGGGGTATGACGGACAGCGTGTAGTTCGCGAACTGATGGTAGGAGTTGGTCTTCATGTAGGCGAAGAACGTCGGCCAGCTGGAGAGGTGAACAAAGCCGACCGACCCCACCACCAGCATCGACAGCCCCACCGGCATGCGTAGCG
This sequence comes from uncultured Alphaproteobacteria bacterium, assembly GCA_963827545.1. Taxonomy (GTDB): domain Bacteria; phylum Pseudomonadota; class Alphaproteobacteria; order Rhizobiales; family Hyphomicrobiaceae; genus AWTP1-13. Next base: position 45,960 of record CAWHBI010000032.1, on the reverse strand, counting down.
CGATGAGCACCAGCATCGCGCCAAAGCCGATGGCCGCGACGGCAAGACCGCTCATGCACGCCCCCGGATCAGCCTGGCTGCCGTCGCCAGCGCCACGCAGGTGAGGAGGAGCAGCAGCAGGGTGGAGATGGCGATGGCCGGCCAGGCGATGATCTGCAGCAGCATGGTGGTCTGCCCGCTGCGGTAGTGCTCGAGCGTGCCGACGATGAGGCAGGCGGTGAGAATGCCCATCATGCCGGCGTAGACGAGATCCCAGAAAGCATCGATGCGGGCATTCACGCGCGCAGGCAGCCCGCTGGTGAAGGTGTCGACAAAGATGTTGCCGCGCCGCGCCTGCGTGTAGGGTAGGAAGGCGAAGATGGCGATCGCCGTCGCCATCTGCACCATCTCGAAGTCGCCGTTGATCGGGCCCAACTCGAGGCCCAGCAGGCTTGCGGCCCGGTCGGCCCAAGGCACACCCTTGAGCCAGCGCCCCAGCACGCTGAGCACAACGAGCAATGCCACGCCGAGCGAAAGCACGCCGCCGAGCACGGCAATCGCCCCCGACAGCCGCTCGACGAAGCGACGACCGCGAGGCGGCCTGCGCCGTGGTGCGAGCTTCACTCATAGGCTTCCTCCCCGCGCCGCGAGGATCACCCCTCCCCCTTGCGGGGAGGGGATGGGGGTGGGGGTAACCAACATGGGTGACGCCGATGGCGAAATGGTTCGGCAGCGCATGAAATCCAAGCTTTCCCTTGTCTGTTCACCCCACCCCTAGCCCCTCCCCGTCAAGGGGAGGGGAATCCGGGCAGCGCACGCGGTGAGGTGGCACCTGACACCAACGGGAGGACTGGACGGACCCGAGGCGCCTACGCCTTGTCGTACTTGGCCACCAGCGCGCGGGCCTGCTCGACCAGCTTGCCGCCGTCGAGAGCCTTGTCCTTCGCCTGCTTGATCCAGCCCTCAACGACAGGCGCCGTGGCGGTGACCCACTTCGCCTTCTCTTCCTCGGAGATGGTGGTGAGCGTGTTGCCGCGCTTCTTGACCCTCTCGAGCACGAGCGCGCCGGCGTCGTCCCACATATTGCCCGCGAGTTCCGCGAACTTCATGCCGGAGTTCTTGTCGATGGCCGCCTTGAGGTCCGCCGGCAGGCCATCGAACTTGGCCTTGTTCATGGCGAGGAAGAAGCTCGCCGTGTAGAGCGTGGGCGAGCCCGGGATCTCGGTGTGGAACTTGACGAGCTCGTCGAGCTTGATCGCCGGCACCACCTCCCACGGCACCACGCAGCCGTCGATCACGCGCTGCGCGAGGCTCTCCGGCACCTGCGGGATCGGCATGGGAATCGCGGTGGCGCCCAGCGCCTTCAAGGCTTCGCCGGCCAGCCGCGTCGGCGACCGCAGCTTGAGGCCCTTGAGGTCATCCATGGTCTTGACCTGCTTGTTGGCATGGATGAGGCCGTGATCGTGCGACCAGTAGCTCAAGAGCTTGATGTCGCTCGTCTCCTTGGCGAGGTTCGCGTCGGCGAACTCCTGCGAGGCCCTGGCGTTGACGATGCCGCGCCGCGCGCCGACGAACGGCAGCTCGAAAACCTCCGTCGATGGGAAGCGTCCCGCTGTGGAGCCCGGCAGCGTCCAGACGATGTCGACGACGCCGTCTCGCGCCTGGTCGTAGAGCTGCGGCGGCGTGCCGCCGAGCTGCATGGAGGGGAAGATGTCGATCTTGATCTTTCCGCCGGAGTCCTGCTCCACCATCTTCGCCCACGGCCCCAGCATCTTGGTGTGGCCGTTGGAGACTGGCGGCAGGAAGTGGTGCAGCTTCAAAGTGACTTGCGCCTGCGCAAAGGCCGGCCGTGCGATCGCCGGCGCAGCCAGCGCGGCCCCGGCGGCAGCAAGAAACTTCCGGCGAGAAACGGTCATCGGCATCATCCTCCCAACGTCGTCCCACTCCTACTGTAGCGCAGCGCCCAGCGCGACGCCTAACCGGCCTCCGGGCGCACGTCCCTCGGGAAGGCTGCAATCTCTTACCCCAACCGATGGTTTGGTGGCAAAACTTTCTTTGGACCTTGAGATCAGCCGTGGTCCTGGGTCAGGGCCAACCCGGCTCGAGCATGTCTCGGCCCGGGCACACTTGCATTGCCCACCAACAGATGGACATCCGCTATGTCCCACAAGGCGAAGGATGGCAAGCGGACGGAATGCAGCGGAGCCGACGAGCGCCGCGCGTGTCCCCTCTCCCCGTCGCGCTCCTTCAGCGCGAACGGGGAGAGGGTTAGGGTGAGGGGCGGCAACAAGCTCTAACCGTGGGTCCAGGCACCGAAACATGCGTCGCGCCCAGCCCTGGCGAACCAACCGTACGCGCGTGCTGCGCTCGAACTCGAGCTCGGCCGAGCAGCGCCTCTGGTCGCGCCTGCGCAACCGGAACTTCGGAGGTTTGAAGTTCGTGCGGCAGGCTCCGGTGGGCCCCTACTTCGTCGATTTTCTGTGCCGCGAGCGCAAGATCATCATCGAGGTTGATGGCGGCACGCACAGCGGCGATGCCGAAATCGGGCGGGATACGGTGCGCACGGCCGCATTGCAGGACCTCGCCTACCGCGTCTTCCGGGTGCACAATATCGACGTCTACGAAAACCTTGACGGCGTGCTCGACAGCCTAGTCGCCTTTATCGAGAGCGAGCCCTGACGAGGGCTGCATCGAGTTCTGTTGCCGCCCCTCACCCCGACCCTCTCGTCATGGCGGAGCCATGCTTCGCATGGACGCAAGCGGGGAGAGGGGGAACGGCTGCTCCAAGTCACGCACCAACGCTACCGGCCGGCTGCAAGAAGTCGTAGGCGGACCCGTCAGGCTCACCCCAAGCGTTGGCCGGCCCTGGCCAACCTGCCCTCGCCCCCGCGCAACCCAACATTGCCTTCACCGAGGTTGGCGAATGGCGCCCTGCTGTGCCATCCTCATGGCCTCTTCGATCCCAATCCCCTTCGACAAGCATTAAGGGACATCGCACATGCGTTATGAGGCGCCAAGCTCGCTCGACCAGGCGGTCGCGCTGCTCGCGGCGGAGGCCGGCGACGCCCGGGTTCTGGCCGGGGGCACCGACCTGCTGGTGCAGATGAAGACCGACCTGATCGAGCCCGTGCTGGTGGTGGACATCAAGGGCATCGCCGAGACGCGCCAGATCAAGGAGGAGGGGGGTGGCTTCCGCATTGGCGCCGCGGTGACGGGCGCCGAGCTCAAGGAGCACCCCAGGCTCAAGGCCGTGTGGCCGGGCGTCGTGGAGGCGGCCAACCTGATCGGCTCCACCCAGATCCAGGGCCGGGCCTCCATGGGCGGCAACCTGTGCAACGGGTCGCCGGCCGCCGACAGTGTCCCTGCCCTGATTGCGGCCAGCGCCAAGGCCTCGATCGTCGGCCCCAAGGGGCGGCGCGACGTGCCGGTCGAGGACGTCATGCTGGCACCTCGCAAGCTTTCCCTTTCCAAGGGCGAACTCGTTGCCTCGTTTCTGCTGCCGCCAAAGCCGGCACGCACCGGCGAGGCCTACCTGCGCTTCATCCCGCGCACGGAGATGGACATTGCCGTGGTGGGCTGCGGCGTGTGCCTCACCCTCGATGGCAGCGGAACCTGCACCGCGGCGCGCGTTTCGCTGGGAGCGGTTGCGCCGCGCCCGCTGCTGGTGGCGGAGGCGGCCAAGGCCCTGATCGGCAGCAAGGTCGACGACGCAGCGCTGCAGAGGCTCGACGCCGCCGCCCGCGCGGCCTGCCAGCCCATCGACGACAAGCGCGGCACCAAGGACTATCGCATCAAGGTTGCGGGCGTGCTCGCCCGCCGGACCGCACAGATTGCACTTGAACGGGCGAGGAAAGCCTAATGGCCAAGCATCACATCACGGTGACCGTCAACGGCGACCCCGTCGAGTTCCTGTGCGAGACGGAGGACACGCTGCTCGACGTGCTGCGCGATCAAATGGGACTCACCGGCACCAAGGAAGGATGTGCCACCGGCGACTGCGGCGCCTGCAGCGTCACGGTCGACGGCCGGCTCGTGTGCTCCTGCCTGATGCTGGGCGTGGAGGCTCGAGGCAAATCCATCGGCACCATCGAGGGCATGGCGCACGGCGAGGAGCTGCATCCGCTGCAGCGCAAGTTCCTGGAGCATGCGGCCCTGCAGTGCGGTGTCTGCACGCCGGGCTTCCTGATCGCCGCGAAATCGCTGCTGGAGAAATCTCCCGACCCCACTGAAACGGAAGTGCGCTACTGGCTGGCCGGCAACCTGTGCCGCTGCACCGGCTACGACAAGATCGTTCGCGCGGTGCTCGATGCCGCTGCCGAGATGAGAGGAGCCTGACCCATGCAGGAAAAGGTCAAGGACGGCGCGAGCTCAGAGTTCAAATGGGTCGGCACGCGGGCCGTGCGCCCCGACGGCGTTGACAAGGTGACCGGCCGCGCCAAGTTCGGCGCCGACATGGCCATGCAGGGCCAGCTGGTCGGCCGGGTGCTGCGCAGCCCGCATCCGCACGCTCGCATTCGCGGAATCGATGTCAGCGCCGCCGCCAAGCTGCCGGGCGTCAAGGCGATCGTGACGCGCGACGATTTCAAGGACCAGCCCTCCGAGTTCATCCCGGCGGGCGAGATGATGATCAACTACCGCGACGTGGTGCGCAACGTGATGGCGCGCGAGAAGGTGCTGTACGAAGGCCATCCAGTGGCCGCCGTCGCCGCCACCAACGCCGGCATCGCCAAGCAGGCGCTGAAGCTCATCAAGGTCGACTACGAGGTGCTGCCTCACGTGATCGACGTGGTCGAGGCCATGCAGCCCGGCGCGCCGCTGCTGGACGAGAGCATGATCACGGCCGGTGTGGAGCCGGCGCCGAAGACCCCATCCAACGTGGCCAAGCGCGTGGAGTTCGGCCACGGCGACATCGCGGCCGGCTTCGCCCAGGCCGATGTGGTGGTAGAGCGCTCCTTCACCACCAAGCCCGTGCACCAGGGCTACATCGAGCCGCACGCCTGCGTGGCGAGCGTCTCCGAGGATGGGCAGGCGGATGTCTGGGTCACGACGCAGGGCCACTGGATCGTGCGCGCGCACTGCGCGCGGCTGCTCGGCTGGGACGTTGGCAAGGTCCGCGTCACTGCGTCGGAAATCGGCGGCGGCTTCGGCGGCAAGACGGTCGTCTACCTGGAGCCCATCGCGCTGGCGCTCTCCAAGAAGGCGCGCCGCCCGGTGAAGATGGTGATGACGCGCGAGGAGGTGTTCCGCGCTTCCGGCCCGACCTCGGGTGCGCACGTGCGCATCAAGATGGGCGCCAGGAAGGACGGCCGCATCGTCGCTGCCGAAGGCGAGCTCAAATACCAGGCCGGCGCCTTTGCCGGCTCGCCGGTGCAGCCGGGCGCCATGTGCGCCTTCGCGCCTTACGACCTGGAGAACGTCAAGGTGGTCGGCTACGACGTGATCACCAACCGGCCGAAGGTCGCCGCCTACCGCGCGCCGGGCGGGCCGATCTCGGAGTTCGCAGTCGAGAGCGTGGTCGACGAGATCGCCAAGAAGCTCGGCCTCGACCCAATCGAGCTGCGCCTCAAGAACGCGGCCAAGCAGGGCACCAAAGCCGCCTACGGCCCCAAGTTCGGCCCGGTCGGGCTGGTCGAGACGCTGGAGGCGGCGAAAAGCCATGCGCATTGGCGCACGCCGCTCAAGAAGAACCAGGGGCGCGGCGTCGCCTCCGGCTTCTGGTTCAACATCGGCGGCGAGACGGCGGTGTCGATGTCGCTCAACGAGGACGGCACGCTGTCGCTCACGGCGGGCACGCCCGACATCGGCGGCCTGCGCGCGTCGCTGTGCATGATGGCCGCCGAGGAGCTGGGCGTGGAGCTCGGCTCCATCCGCGTGCAGATCGGCGACACCGGCCAGCTCGGCTACAACTTCCTGACCGGCGGCAGCCGCGCCACCTTCTCCAGCGGCATGGCAACGGTGGAGGCCGCGCGCGAGGTCATGAAGGAGGCCTGCAAGCGCGCAGCCAAGCTGTGGGAGCTGCCCGAGGACGCTGTCGAATACAAGGACGGCGGCGTGCGCCCGGCGGGGCCCAATGCCGGCAAGCACTCGCCCATGACGCTCCGCGACATCGCCGGCATCGCCGGCAAGACCGGCGGGCCGATTGCCGGCTACGCGCGCATCAATGCGCACGGAGCGGCGCCCAGCTTCGCCACCCACGTCGCCGACGTCGAGGTGGACCCCGAGACGGGCAGGGTGTGGGTGGTGCGCTACACGGCCATCCAGGACGCCGGCCGCGCCATCCACCCGAGCTACGTCGAGGGCCAGTACCAGGGCGGGGTGGCGCAGGGCATCGGCTGGGCGCTCAACGAGGAGTACATCTATGGCGACGACGGCAAGCTGCAGAACCCGGGCTTCCTCGACTACCGCGTGCCGGTGGCCTCCGACCTGCCGATGATCGACACGGTCATCGTCGAGGTGCCGAACCCGCGCCACCCCTACGGCGTGCGCGGCGTGGGCGAGACGCCGATCGTGCCGCCGATGGCAGCCATTGCCAACGCGATTGCGGACGCCACCGGCATCCGCTTCGCCGACCTGCCAATGTCGCCGCCCAAGGTGCTGGCCGCGCTGGACGAGGCGCGGGCGGGCGGCAAGGCCAAGATCTGAACGGGGGCATAACTCCCCCCTCACCAGTTCGGCCAGATGACTTACGGCCGCGCCATGAGGGGGACCTTCTCGTGGGAAGTCGGCGCACGCGGCCGTAAGTCATGGCCTCACGTCCTCTCCCCGTTGGGGAGAGGGGACGGGAGCGGTCCGAATGTGGAAGTGCGCCAAAGGCACGGCATGAAGCTGATGAAGTGGCGCTATCCGCGGACCCTTCTCCCCTTGGGGAGAAGGTGCCCCGTCGTGTCGAAGACGCGCTTCCAGCACGATGGGGCGGATGAGGGGGCCTTCACGGCTGGTGGAAATGGCTGCCAGACCCGCAAGCGCTGAGCGGATCGGACGATACCGCCGGGGCCGCTTCTCCGAGCTGGTCGCCGCGGCGGCGCTGATGGCCAAGGGGTATCGCATCCTGGCGCGCCGCTGCCGCACGCCCTACGGCGAGATCGATCTCGTGGCGGTGCGCGGCCGCCGGCTGGCCTTCGTCGAGGTCAAGCGCCGCGCCACCAGGCTGGAGGGCGAGGCCGCCCTGACATCGCGCCAGGCCGGCCGCATCTCCCGCGCGGCCGAGTTCTGGGTCAGCCGCAACGCCCGCTACCGCGACCATGATCGCGGCCTCGATGCGGTGCTGGTAATGCCGGGCCGTCTGCCGGTGCATCTGCCGGATGCCCTCCACCTGGCGTCCAGGGCATAAGCAACCTGTCCTGATCGCGCGCCGTGCACGGCTCGCGAAGGCATCCTGCATGGGCCGCTACGCCGGGTTCACGGACATACACTCGGTAGCAACACCGCCCCCAGTATCCTATATTGCGGATGTATTCGCGAAAGGACGCCGTTTGATGCTTCGATCCATCATGGTTCGTGCCGTCTGGGACGACGAGGCTCAGGGTTGGGTTGCCACCAGCGAGGACATCCCCGGTTTCGTGACCGGCGCCGATACCATCGAGGATCTGCACGCCAAAGCTCTCCCGCTCATCGAAGAGCTGATCGAGCTCAACAACATCGCGTTCGACGGGCCGGAGATTCCCGTCCATATCTTCGCAGAGATCCCAACGCGGGTTGCCAATCCGCGCGCCGCCGCGTGATATGGCGAGCTACACGACCGAGGTCATCCGCATCCTGCGGGATCACGGCTGTACGTTCATTCGGGGCGGCAAGGGCGACCATCAGATCTGGCACAGCCCGATCACCAACCGCAACTTCCCCGTAGACAGCAATATCAAGTCGCGACACTGGGCGAACATCGTCCTGAAGCAAGCCGGCATCGAGAAGAAGTTCTAGCGCGCCAAGATCATGCCTCTGAACGTCGCCTGCCAGATGGACCCGATCGACCGCATCGACATCGGCGGCGACTCCACCTTTGCCCTCCTGCTCGAGGCGCAGCGGCGCGGGCATTCGCTGTTCTATTACACGCCACCCAACCTCGCGCTCGACGGCGGCCGCCTGCTCGCCAGGGGCTCCACGCTCCGCGTCGAGGACGTTGCCGGCAGCCACTACCAGGTCTCCGATCCGCGCACGGTCGACCTCTCCGAGCTCGACGCCGTCCTGCTGCGCCAGGACCCGCCGTTCGACATGGCCTACATCACGACCACCCACCTGCTGGAACGCATCCACCCCAGGACGCTGGTGGTCAACGACCCCGCCCACGTGCGCAACGCGCCGGAGAAGGTGTTCGTCCTCGACTTCCTCGACCTGATGCCTCCGACGCTCGTCACCCGCAGCGCCGACGACGTGAAGCGCTTCCGCGCCGAGCACAAGGACATCATCATGAAGCCGCTCTACGGCAACGGCGGCTCTTGCGTGTTCCGCGTGGCGCCCGGCGACACCAACCTCAATTCCCTGATCGAGCTGTTCCTCACCGTGTTCCGCGAGCCGTTCATGGTGCAGCAGTATCGCCCCGAGGTGCGCGCGGGCGACAAGCGCATCATCCTGGTCGACGGCGAGGTAGTGGGCGCGATCAATCGCGTGCCGGCCGCGGATGAGACCCGCTCCAACCTGCACGTCGGCGGGCTGGCGGCGGCCACCGAGCTGACAGCACGCGACCACGAGATCTGCGCCCGCCTCGGCCCGGAGCTCAAGAGACGCGGCCTGCTGTTCACGGGCATCGACGTCATCGGCCCCTACCTGACCGAGATCAACGTCACCTCGCCCACCGGCATCCGCCAGGTGAAGGCTTTCGGCGGCCCCGACATCGCCGCCCTGATCTGGGATGCGATCGAGGCGAAGGTCAGGCGCTGAGCCAGGGTTCGCGGCTCATGCCGCGGTGCCTTTGAGCGCGGCCGGGCTCGACAATGCATCGACCTCTTCGGCGGAGAGATCGAGCACGACGGCGCCGCGCAGGGCCATGAACCTGCCGCGCCCGATGACAACGATCCGCTGCCCGAGTCCGAGTGGCCGCGCGGTCGTCATGCGAATTTCAGCGAACTGTCCGTCCTGCCCAACGGTGACGGCTGACACTTCGCCAACCTCGGTGCCCTCGGAGGAAAAGACGACACCGCCAATGAGCTCTGCCGCCTCGGAGCCAGGTTCCACTGGAGTTTGCGCAAGAACCACCAGGCCGAGAAAGCCGCACAGCAATCCGGCGACGATGGCGATTGCGCCAATGGCGCTTTGCCGGCCTAAGGCGATCGGACGCATTCCACCAAACCCGCGCGAAGAACCTCTGGCATGCAGCCCCTGAAGGGCACACGGCCGCTTGCAGCTAAATCCCCTCGGCAAGCGGAAGTTCCGCGGCAGCCGGAGCGATGCCACGCTGCGAAAATAAAAGAACCCCTCCCGCTCTGTCGCGGGAAGGGCCCTTTCTCGGCTCCCTCCGAAATTCGTGACCGCTCAGCCGCTAGCTCTTCGGCGACATCTTCTGCAGCGTGTCGACGATCGCCAGCAGGTCGTCGATGAACTGCTCGCGCTGCTTGCCCGACAGCGCATCGAGGATGCGCTCGTCCACCTTCTTGGCCAGCGGCTCGGCCGTGCGCAGGACCCGGCGGCCCTCGTCGGTCAGCTTGACGGCGTAGGCGCGCGCGTCTTCCCGCGTGCGCCGGCGCTGCAGCAGCCCCTTCCTCTGCATGCGCCGCACGATGTCGGCCAGCGTCGAACGATCAATTCCGGTGCGGTCGACGAGGCCGGTCTGGCTCAGTCCCTCGTTCTGGGCCACCGTCATGAGCACGGCGAGCTGCCGCGGGGTGAGCCCGCCGACCTTCATCTCGGAATGGAAGATGTCTCCGGCACACTGTCCCGCACGGTGCAGGAGATGGATGGGAGAGCGATGCAGCCGATCGGTACTGTCGCGTTTCATTGTTTGTTTGCGGTTCCTGCGCTTGCCGTTGGAGACGACGGAATTCGGTAGGTCAGCCCGCACAACAGCGCCGGAACCCGCACAAGACAGCTATGCGGGCAGACGATCCGGGGGCCAGTCTTATGCAAGCCAGTCTTATGCAAGATTGCACATCACGACGCGTGCGTCGTTTGCAAAATCCGCGACACAGCGTCTCATATTCTGATGGGGTGGCCCGCCAGTCAGGCGTCGGCCTTGGCTTCGTGACGCTTGATCAGGCCCAGTTGCGCCATAGCGAACACGAGCGTCAACGGCAATATTCCAAACACCTTGAAGTTAACCCAGGCGGCCTCCGAGAAGTTGCGCCACACGATCTCGTTGAGCACGGCCACGCACACGAAGAACACCGCCCACCGCATGGTCATCTTCTGCCAGCCTTCGTCGGTGAGTCTCAGGGCCTCGCCCATCAGCATTTTGAGCAGCGGCCGGCGCGTGGCGAGCCCATAGATCAGGATGCCGGCAAACAGCAGATTGATGATGGTCGGCTTCATCTTGATGAAGCGCGGATCGTCGAGGAGGAAGGTCAATCCGCCGAACACCACCACCAGCACCGCGGTGGCAACCGGCGCCACGGAAAAGCGTCCGAGCAGCGTACGCGAGGCAACCAGCGAAATGACCGTCGCCAGCATCAGCACGCCGGTGGCCCAGTAGATCCCGGACTTCGCATAGGCGAGAAAAAATGCGATCAGAGGTCCCAGATCGATCAGAAGCTTGACGAAGGGGTTGACTGCCGCGGAACGTCCCGGACGTTGGGCCTCTTCAGTCATTGCAACTCCAGCCAGGATCGTGCCAGGGCTCGTCCAAGTCTAGCTCAGTTGCCGGCATCGGGACGCTGGACCACATCGCCCACGACGATGGGGATCGGCCCGGGCAGGCGATACTTCTGCATGAGGCGGACCTGCCACCAGAAGTACAGGGCGGTGACGGGCATAATGACGAAGATCTTGAAGAGGATCCAGATGTCCACGCCGGTGAACATGCGGTTGAGCGCGAACAGCTCGAAATCATCGAAGCCGAGCCGCACCACCTCGTTGACCACAGCCGTGCCGAGGAAGAACAGCGCCACGTTGCGCGTGAGCCTGTACCACCCCTCCTCGGTGTAATGGAACGTGTTGCCGAACACGAAGCGGAAGAAGTTGTGGCCCGATCTCAGCCCCAGCCAGAGAACGCCGGCAACCAAGGTGTTGAAGATCGTGACCTTGATCTGCACCCACATGGCGTCGCCGGTTATCAAAGTCAGGGCGCCGAACACAACGCTCACTCCGCCGGCGATGAACGGCATGATCGGCGGACGCCCGAGCACCCACAGACTCGCCGCAAGCGAGATGATGGTAGTGATGATCAGCGCCCAGGTGCCGGCCGCAATGCCATAGATACCGTTGACGAGGAACATCGAGACCAGAGGCCCGATTTCCCCTAGGATATTTACGGTCTGCTCGGCGTTGAACGGAAAGTGCCGCCGCCGCCAGTTCATTGTCTCTATTGCCACGTTCTTGTATTCAGGCGGCTCTTTGCAAGAGGTCCAGCCCCTCCCCTTTCCTTTTCCTTAGCTCAATGCGATTGCCCGCGCAAACTCGCTCGAGTTGAACGCCGACAGGTCCTCCACGCCTTCCCCAACGCCGATGGCGTGAACTGGAAGGCCGAACTTCGCCGAAATTGCGACCAGAATGCCGCCCCGCGCCGTGCCGTCGAGCTTGGTCATCACCAGGCCTGTCACCCCCGCCTTGTCCTTGAACACTTCCACCTGGTTGAGCGCGTTTTGACCAGTCGTTGCATCCAATACCAGAAGTACCTGGTGCGGAGCACTCGGATCGATCTTGCGCAGGACGCGAAGCACCTTTTCGAGCTCGTCCATCAGCACCTGCTTGTTCTGCAAACGGCCGGCGGTGTCTATGAGCAACACGTCGCAGTTTTTTTCGCGTGCGCGGGTCAGGGCGTCGAAGGCGAGGCCCGCGGAATCGGCACCAACACCCCGCGCCACGACCTCGGCGCCGCTGCGCTCGCCCCAGATCTTGAGCTGGTCGATGGCGGCGGCGCGGAACGTGTCGCCGGCTGCGAGCATGACCGATTTGCCTTCTTGCGTCAGACGGTGCGCCATCTTGCCGATGGTCGTGGTCTTGCCCGTGCCGTTGACGCCGACCACGAGGATGACGTGCGGGCGACTATTGCCCTCGACACGCAACGGCTTGGCGACCGGTGCCAGTGTGCGCTCGACCTCGGCTGTGAGCACGGCGCGCACCTCTTCCGGGGAGATTTCCTTGTCGTGGCGGCCTTTTGCCAGGGCTGCCGTGATGCGCATCGCCGTGTCGACCCCGAGGTCTGCCTGGATCAGCAGATCTTCCAGCTCCTGAAGTGTATCCGCATCGAGCTTCCGCTTCGTAAAGATGCCGGCAATGTCCTGCGACAGCCTTGCCGAAGTCTTTGCGAGGCCCGCCTTGAGGCGCTGGAACCAACCGTGCTTCTTGGGGGGCTGCTCTGCCGTCTCCAGCGCGGCGACAGCAGTCTGTTCGGTTGCAGGGCCGACGTTCTCGCCGCTCTCATGGCCGGCGGGCGTCGCGGCACGGCGGAACGCTCCGAACAGGGCGGCTCGCTTCGCAGGTTTGTCGCTCACGGCGCACACTTGGGTGTCACGCACTCACCCCGCAAGCGCGCACCGTCGGACCGAGTGACGCGGGCCATCAGGACCTCGCCAGGGTCTGCGTCGACATCGAGCTCTATCTCGGCAAAGCCCGGGGTGCGCCCCAAGCCGTCCCGCTCCATCATCACTTCCACGTCCCGGCCAAGCTGGGCGCCGAGGTACTCGCCTAGCGCTGCTTGCCCCTTGTTGCGGAGCCGCAGGGCCCTCTCCCTGACGACCGAGCCGGCAATCTGGGGCATGCGGGCGGCCGGCGTGCCGCTGCGGCTGGAAAATGGGAAGACGTGCAGGAACGTCAAGCCACAATCGTCGATGAGCCGCAGTGAGTTGGCGAGCATCGCATCCGTCTCGGTGGGAAAGCCGGCAATCAGATCGGCGCCGAAGGCCATGTCGGGCCGCAAGCGTCGAACCTCATTGCAGAATCGGATGGCATCGGTGCGACAGTGGCGGCGCTTCATGCGCTTGAGGATCATATCGTCACCCGACTGCAGCGACAGATGCAGGTGCGGCATCAGGCGCGGCTCCTGGGCGATGGCGTCCATCAGTTGCGCATCCACCTCGACCTGGTCGATCGACGAAAGTCTAAGACGCTTGAGCTCGGGCACCTGCCGCAGGATGTGGCGCACCAGAGCGCCCAGCGTCATGGCGCCCGGCAAGTCGGCGCCGTAGGCCGTGATATCGACACCGGTCAGCACGATCTCCGGATACCCCGCCTCGACGAGCCGGCGCACCTGCGCCACGACCTCGCCGGCCGGCACCGAACGTGACGGCCCGCGGCCGAAGGGGATAATGCAGAACGTGCAGCGGTGATCGCACCCGTTCTGCACCTGCACGTAGGCGCGGGCCCGCGAGCCGAAGCCGTCAATCATGGCGTGCGCCGTCTCGCGCACCGACATGATGTCGTTGACCAGCACGCGGGGGCTGTCGGCAAAGCTCAGGCCGTGGAAGGTCTCGGGCCGCATCTTCTCGGCGTTGCCGATCACCGCGTCGACCTCGGACATGGCGGAGAAGCGATCGGGCTCGATCTGCGCGGCGCAGCCGGTGACGATGATGCGCGCGCCTGGGTCCTCGCGCCGGAGCCTGCGGATCGTCTGCATCGCCTGGCGCACGGCTTCGGAGGTTACGGCGCAGGTGTTGACGATGACGGCGTCATCGAGCCCCGCCGCCGCGGCATGGCCACGCATGACTTCGGACTCGTAAGCGTTGAGCCTACAGCCGAGCGTGACGAGCCGGACGGAGGCGCGTGTCCCCTCTCCCCACTCTTCCGTGGGGAGAGGGTTAGGGTGAGGGGCGGCCCCAAACTCGGTCGGCGCTTGGCGCGGCCCCTCACCCCGACCCTCTCCCCGCAAGCGGGGAGAGGGGGCATGGCGCGCTCGTGGATCGCTCGGCACAGGGCTCACACCGCCTCGAGCGCATCGAGCACGCCCTCGTGCTCGAGCTCGACGGGCCCGGTCATGAAGATGCGGTCGTCGGCGCGCCACTCGATCAGAAGCGGCCCGCCCGGCAGCGTCACCGTCACCTGCCGACCCGTCATCCCCTTGCGCGCCGCGCACACCGCAGCAGCGCATGCCGCGCTCCCGCAGGCCTTGGTGAGGCCGGCACCGCGCTCCCAGGTGCGCAGCGTGATCGCGCTCGGCGAGGTGACGTGCGCCAGCGAGATGTTGGCCCGCTCGGGAAAGATCGGGTGGTTCTCGAGCATGGGTCCGATGCGGCCGAGATCATAGGCGCTCACGTCGTCGACCCAGAACACAGCGTGCGGATTGCCGACGTTGACGACGGAGGGCGAATGCAGGATCGGCTTGTCGATCGGGCCGATCTGCAGCTCGATGGCCCTGGTGTCGTGAAACGGCTCGGCCAGCGGGATGTCCTTCCACCCGAACCTCGGCGATCCCATGTCGACCGCGATGCGGCCCATGTCGGTCACGTTGACGTCGAGCACGCCGGCTTTGGTCTCGAACTTCAGCGCCTTGTGGCCGGTCTCACCCGCAACGACCCAGCCCACGCAGCGCATGCCGTTGCCGCACGCCTCCGCCTCCGATCCGTCGGCATTCCAGATGCGTATGTAGGCTTCGGTGCCGGCGGAGCGAGGATCGTGCAGCACCATCATCTGGTCGAATCGCGACTGGGGCCGCCCCGCGACGGCACGCGCAACGGCCGGGCTGATGGCGCCCTTGCGCCCGCGCAGGTCGACCACCACGATCTCGTTGCCGAGGCCGTTCATCTTGCGGAAAGGAAGGGCAGCTGGCATGGCCCCTTATATGGCGAGCAGCCGCCCGAGCACAATCACGCCCGCGGTGCGTCATCGCGGAAATATGAGCCAAAGCCGGGCTTGAAGCGTTGTACGCCCATGACCACGACATATTGCCCGCCCAGAACGAGGCACAGTGGAGTTCGTGCATGCGCATTGTCGCTGTCCTAGTCGTCGCTGTCCTGATCGCCGTGGCCCTGCTCAGCGGGCCGCTGGCGCCGGCCACGGCAGAAATAACCAACGCCCCTGCACAGAAGACTAAGGTAGCGATCAAGGCCGAGACCTTCGCCAAGGGGCTGACAAACCCCTGGGGCATGGCTTTTCTGCCCGACGGCCGCCTGCTCGTGACCGAGCGGCCAGGGCGCATGCGCGTGGTTGGCAAGGATGGCCGGCTGTCCGCGCCGCTGAAGGGGGTGCCCGCCGTGCTGGCCTCGGGACAAGGCGGGCTGCTCGATGTGACGCTCGGCCCCGACTTTGCATCTTCGCGCCTGATCTACTTCTCCTATTCGGAGCCGCGTGAAGGCGGCAACAACGGCGCCAGCGTGGCGCGCGCCAAGCTCGTGCTCGAGCCTGATGGCGGACGCCTCGACGATCTCAAGGTGATCTTCCGCCAGGAGCCCGCCTCGACGGGCGGCATGCACTTCGGCTCGCGCCTCGCGTTCGCCCGCGACGGCAACCTGTTCGTCACCTTGGGCGAGCGCTCCCACAGCCGCGACCGCGCGCAGGACCTCTCCACCCATTTCGGCAAAGTGGTACGCATCCGCCCGGACGGCTCGGTGCCGCCCGACAACCCGTTCGTGGGCAAGGCCGGCGCGCTGCCCGAAATCTGGAGCTATGGGCACCGCAATCCACAGTCGGCGGCCATCCATCCCGCAACGGGCAAGCTGTGGACCGTGGAGCACGGCGCCCGCGGCGGCGACGAAGTGAACATTCCGCAAGCGGGCAAGAACTACGGCTGGCCGGTGATCACCTATGGGCGCGACTACTCCTATCTCAAGATCGGCGAAGGCACGGCCAAGCGCGGCATGGAGCAGCCGATCTACTACTGGGACCCCTCGATCGCGCCCTCCGGCATGGCGTTCTACACCGGCGATCTGATCTCGGAATGGAAAGGCAACCTGTTCGTTGGAGCGCTGGCCGGACGGGCGCTGCACCGGCTGGTGCTGGATGGTGAAAAGGTGGTCGGGGAGGAGAAGCTGCTCGCCGACCTTGGAGAGCGCATCCGCGACGTACGCGCCGGCCCTGACGGGGCATTGTGGCTGCTGACGGATCACCCGCAGGGGCGGGTGCTGCGCGTGGTACCCGGCGAGTAGGTCTGCCGGATTGCGGGTAGCGTACGGCTGCGCCAATCAGATCTCTGCCCTAGAGGTGTCGGGCTGGACTTCTCCAGGCACTTGGCATATGCTGCGGCATATGCCATGGGAGTCCACAGCAATGTCGGAACGACGCGTCAGGCTGTTCAAGAACGGGCGCAATCAGGCCGTTCGCATTCCCCGGGAATTCGAGTTGCCGGGCGAGGAGGCCGTCATGCGCAAGGAGGGCGAGCGGCTGATCATAGAGCCCGTGCCGAAGAAATCGCTTCTTGCCTTGCTGGCGACGCTTGAACCGATCGATGAGGAGTTCCCACCGATCGAGGACAGGCCGCCGGAGCCCGTCGATCTGTGACGCGCCGCCTCCTGGACACCAACATCCTCTCTGATCTCGTTCGCAACCCCCTCGGCATTGTGGCCCAGCGTATTCGCAGGGTTGGAGAGGGCAACGTGTGCACGAGCATCATTGTCGCGGCCGAGCTGAGGTTCGGGGCCGAGAAGAAGGGTTCCCAACGCCTCCTGAACCGGATTGAAGCGGTTCTGGACACCATGGAGGTTCTGCCTTTTTCGGCGCCTGCCGACGCAACGTATGCTGCGATTCGCACCGTTCTCGAGCGGGCAGGCCGCCCGATGGGCGCCAACGACCTGCTGATTGCTGCTCAAGCGGTCACTCTGGTCTGCACGCTCGTCACCGACAATGAGCAGGAATTTCGCCGAATCCGAAACCTCTCGCTCGAGAACTGGCTGCGCCGACGATAGGCACGCCGCTTGCGTCGCCCGCGCCCGCCCGCGGGGACGCGAGATCGCGATCGCAGGGCGGGATGGCCCGGATCAGGGCGAGGAAAAGAGGTTGACCGCTTCGGGCGCAGGCCCGCATTGACAGAACCCCCCTGTTCCACGATGGTGCGCGCCATCCAGACGGCCCGTGGAAACGAGCCGCCGCCCGGCACATGATCCGGCCCGCTTTGCGGGGCAGGATCGGGAGGCAGGGGGGTCAACGCCCGCCAGCGCGTAGCGCCAGCGGGCGCGCTTGGCCATTGCCGCATGGTGTGAAAGGGTTCGATGTTCCAGTCCCTGTCCGATCGCCTCTCAGGCGTCCTCGACAAGCTGACCCGGCGCGGGTCGCTCACCGACAGCGACGTGGCCGAGGCCATGCGCGAGGTGCGCCGTGCGCTGCTGGAGGCGGACGTGGCGCTCGAGGTGGTGCGCGACTTCATCGAGAAGGTGAAGGCCAAGGCAATCGGCCATGACGTGATCAAGTCGATCACGCCGGGCCAGATGGTGGTCAAGATCGTGCACGACGAGCTGGTCGCCATGCTGGGCTCGGATGCCGAGCCGATCGACCTCGCCGCGCAGCCGCCGGTCGCCATCATGCTGGTCGGGCTGCAGGGCTCCGGCAAGACGACAACCGCCGCCAAGATCGCGCACCGGCTCACCAACCGCGACAAGAAGAAAGTGCTGATGGCCTCGCTCGACACGCGCAGACCCGCGGCACAAGAGCAGCTCAGGGTGCTGGGCGAGCAGACCAGCGTGGACACGCTGCCCATCGTTGCCGGGCAGACGCCGCAGCAGATCACCAGGCGTGCGCTCGATGCCGCCCGGCTCGGCGGCTATGACGTGGTGCTGCTCGACACGGCCGGCCGCATCCACATCGACGAGGACCTCATGCGCGAGTCGGCGGAAGTGCGCGACATGGCGCGTCCGCACGAGACTCTGCTCGTCGCCGACAGCCTCACTGGCCAGGACGCCGTCAAGCTGGCCAAGAACTTCAACGAGCGCGTGGGCATCTCCGGCATCGTGCTCACGCGCGTCGACGGCGACGGGCGCGGGGGCGCGGCGCTCTCGATGCGCGCGGTCACAGGCAAGCCGATCAAGCTGATCGGTACGGGCGAGAAGTGGGATGCGCTGGAGGACTTCCATCCGCAGCGCATCGCCGGCCGCATCCTCGGCATGGGCGATGTCGTGAGCCTGGTCGAGAAGGCGGCGCAGACCATCGACGTTGAGAAGGCCCAGGCCATCGCCGAGAAGCTGCGCAAGGGCGCCTTCGACCTGGAGGACCTCTCAGATCAGCTCAAGCAGATGGAGAAGATCGGCGGCATGTCGGGCATGCTGGGCCTGCTGCCCGGCGTCGGCAAGGTCAAGAAGCAGCTCGACGCCGCCAACCTCGACGACAAGATCCTCAAACGTCAGCGCGCCATCATCTCCTCGATGACGCCCAAGGAGCGGCGCAACCCCAAGATCCTCGACGGCAAGCGCAAGCGGCGCATAGCGGCGGGCTCGGGCACCAAGCCGGAGGACGTGAACAAGCTCATCAAGATGCATCGGCAGATGGCCGACATGATGAAGACCATGGGCAAGCGCGGCGGGCTCATGCAGCGCATGATGGGCGGCGGAGGCGCGCCGAGCCAGGCCGAGATGGAGCGCATGCAGGCGGAGCTCGGCCGGCTTGATCCGAAGGCGCTGGAGAGCCTGCCCAAGGAGCTCAAGGAACAGCTGCCGAAGGGGCTGCCAGGACTGGGCGGCCCGATGCCGAAGCTGCCGGTGCTGCCAGGTCTCGGTGGCCGGGTTCCAAAGTTTCCCGGGCTGCCTGGGCTACCGGGGAAGAAGAAATGATGCCAGGGGCCAGGGACTAGGGATCAGGGAACATCCATAGCTCCTGATCCCTCACATCTGAAACCTGACCCCTGAAACCTGATCCCTACTTACGAGAAAGGAATCGAAGACATGTCAGTGAAGATCCGCCTCTCGCGCGGGGGCACCAAGAAGCGCCCCTACTACTACATCGTCGTCGCCGAATCGACCTCGCCGCGCGACGGGCGCTACATCGAGCAGATCGGCACGCACAATCCGCTGCTGCCAAAGGACAACGCCGATCGCGTGAAGCTCGATGTCGAGCGCGCCAAGCACTGGCTCTCTGTCGGGGCACAACCGACGGACCGCGTGATGCGCTTCCTCGATGCCGCCGGGCTCGCCAAGCGCACGGCGCCCAACAACCCGCAGAAGGCCAAACCGAGAAAGAAGCGCCAGGAGCGCGAGGCGGCGGCCGCCGCGGCCGCTGAAGGCGGCGAGGCCAAGCCGGCCGCGTGAGCGCCGTGGCTGCCACAGAGAAGGGCAAGCGTATCCTGCTCGGCCGCATCGCGGGCGCCCATGGCATCCGCGGCGAGGTGCTGATCAAAACATTCACAACGCCGCCGGAGAACATCGGCGCTTATGGGCCGCTCAGCGACGAAAGCGGTGCACGAAAATTCAAGATCGAGACCGCACGCGGTTCCCCAAAGGGTGTGGTCGCGCGGGTTCGCGGAGTCGCTGACCGGAACGGAGCGGAAGCGCTCAAGGGAGTAGACCTCTACATCGATCGCGATCGCCTGCCCGCGGCTGCAGAAGGGGAGTTCTACCATGCCGATCTGATCGGGCTGACTGCGGTCGACCACGACGGGAAGCCGATCGGCGAAATTGTCTCCGTGCAGAACTACGGCGCCGGCGATCTGCTGGAGATTCGTCTGGCGGGCGCGAGCAAGACCGAGCTGGTGCCCTTCACCGACGATGCCGTGCCCGAGGTGGACATCGCCGCCCGCCGGGTCGTCGTGGTGCTGCCGGAAACAGATGAATTGTAGCACGTAGGTTGGGTCAAGCGGAGCGCAGACCCAACACGCCACGAAGTGCTCCGTCCGATTGTGTTGGGTCATCCCCCGGCCTTCGCCCATAGGCGCTAAAATAAGCGAGCCATACTTTGATAGCTACGTCGTCGAGGTGGTTCGTGCAAGTGGCGTCGCAGCAGCGTTTTGCATCGTCGCAAACAAGCGAGCGTCGGCTGCGGGATGATGGCTTGGAGCAATGTGGCGGCGAGCTGGCGCAGCAGACGCCAGGCGCCGGGCCTGGTCAGGCGGCAGCGGCCAAGCGGGGAGAGTCCTCGAGTTCGTCGATGAGCGGCTCGAGCAGCAAGATGATCAGCAGATGTGCCAGCACGTAGGGCCTGGCGGAACGTTCGTCCGTTCCCGGAGGTCCCCTCAACCCGATCAGGCTCTTGAGCCGCTTGAAGGCGAGCTCGATGCGCCAGCGCAGGCGGTAGAGGGCGAGGACGTCGGCGGTGGGAAAAGCCTCGGGGTCGAGCGAGGTCACCAGGATCACCCAATCGGCGGCAACCAGCGTTCCTTTCGAGATTCGATGCCCGCCTTTCTGGGCCTCCCGCCGCGCCTTGCGCCGCGCCGCTTCTGCCGCTTGCGGCGGCTTCCTGACGGCAACAAGCCGCATGGCAAGGGCGTCGCATCGCTTGCGTGCGATCCAGATCGGTCGATCGATCAGGCCGCTTGTCTCAGCCTTGCGAAACTCTTCGAGAAGATCAACCGGCTCGTCATCCGCATCGAGCCAACGGGCATTCTTCCAGCCGGCGCGCACGATGAGATCGGCGCCAGCATCGAGCACGGCCGCCATCCGGTCCGGCTGCAAATAGGCGCGATCGCTGATGCGGATCTCGCCTTCGACGACCGGTATCCGGTCCAGCGTCTCGCCGCCTTTTTCGTCGGTAAGCTCAAAGAAGCCGAAACGTTCCGTCGGAAGATCGAAAGCGCTGTGGATACGCGGGGTCGACCCAACCTACAGCGCACTACACCCCTACACCCTCTCGCCGCGCAGCAGCTTGGGCACCTGGCCCGTGAGGCCAGCGGCCTCGGCCACGAAGAACTGCTTGAGCACTGGCAACCGGTCGACCAACCCGAGGCCCGCGCTGCGGGCGGTGCGCAGCAGCGTCCAGTCGCTGGAGAAGAGGCGATTGAGGCCGTCGAACGCCGCGGCCGACAGCGCCGCATCGGTGCGGCGCCAGCGCTCGTAGCGGGCCAGCACGATCGTGGAGCCGACATCGAGGCCGAGCCGCGCGGCATCAGCGACCACCTCGGTCAGGGCGGCGACATCCCGCAAACCCAAGTTCAGGCCCTGCCCGGCGATGGGGTGCACGAGGTGCGCGGCATCGCCCACCAGCACCAGCCGGTTTGCCAGGAGGGCGCGGGCGAGATGCATCTCCAGCGGCCAGATGCCACGCGGGCCCGCCAGCTCGATCTCGCCCAGGCGATAGCCGAAGCGCTTCTGCACCTGGGCGAGAAAGCCCGCATCGTCGAGCGCGACGATCGCGCGCCCCTCGCTCTCTTCCTCGGTCCAGGTGATGCAGGAGCGGTTGCCCTTGAGCGGGAGGATGGCGAAGGGCCCCGCCGGAAGGAAATTCTGCACCGCGCGCGAGCGATGCGGCTTCTGGTGCCGGACCGTGGTGACGATGCCGATCTGGCGGTACTGCCAGCCCACAACGCCGATGCCGGCCGCCTCGCGCAAGCGCGAGGCGCGTCCATCCGCCGCCACCAGCAGTGGCGCGCGCAGCGCGCGACCGTCCGCGAGCATGACCGTGACGCCGTGCTCGTCGGCGGCGTAACCGGTGGCGGCAGCACCACCCATGAGCACAACACCGGGACGCCGCGCAGCGCCTTCCAGGATCGCTGCGTGCAGTCTCTCGTTCTCGACGATATAGGTCGCCGGCTCGTTTCCCTGCACGGTGTTGTCGTAGGACACGAGCACGGGGCGAAAGGCATCGTCGAGGGCAGAGTCGGTGATGTCGACCGCCGTAACGGGCTCGGCATGGTCCGCGAGCGCAGTCCAGATGCCGAGCGTTGCCAGCAGGCGCTTCGAGCCCGCCGAGACGGCTGAGGCGCGCACGTCGCGGTGGGCACACTCCCTGTCGAACGCCATGCGATCGACAACGGCGATCCTGGTCGCTGGACCCAGGGCATCGGCCAGCGCGCACGCGAGCGTGAGGCCGGCGCTGCCGCCCCCGGCAATGACAATCGCGTGCCGCTCCTCAGCTGGCTGCATTTGTGCTCATCCTTGCCACGCCCAGCCTGCTTGACACACGCGACGGCCCGGCCTCCCTTGGCGCCGCCTCCACCATCGGGTTAGTCGCATCATGCCGCCAAGAAAGCCCAAATCTCCGGCAGCCATCGAGAACCTTCGCTCCATTCTGGACCTGGAGCCGCTGGAGGATAACCTGTTTCGCGGCCGCAGCCCGCAACAGTCCTGGCAGAGGGTGTTCGGCGGCCAGACGCTCGGCCAGGCCCTGGTTGCAGCTGTGCGAACCGTACCGCCCGAACGCGTCGCCCATTCGCTGCACGCCTACTTCCTGCAGCCCGGCGACCTGACGCGGCCCATTATCTACGGCGTCGAGCGCGTGCGCGATGGCGGCAGCTTCACGACCCGGCGCGTCACGGCCACGCAGCACGGCCGCGCCATGTTTGTCATGAGCGTGTCGTTCCACAAGGCGGAGCCTGGTCTCGACCATCAGGAGAAGATGCCGAAGGTGCCTCTACCAGAGGACCTCCCGAGCGAGCGCGACCTCAAGGCCCGCATGATCGCCGAGCTGCCCGAAGCCATGCGCAAGTACTGGGAGCAGGACCGCCCCATCGAAATGCGGCCGGTGGATGTGTCGCGCTACTTCGCCCGCGAGAAGCGCAAGCCCGAGCAGTGCGTGTGGATGCGCGCGAGCGGGGCCCTGCCCGACGACTTTCCGCTGCACCAGTGCGTCCTCGCCTACGCCTCTGACTTCTCGCTGCTGGACACGGCCCTGATCGCCCACGGCAAGCTGATGTTCGACAAGGACATTCAGCTGGCCAGCCTCGACCATGCCCTTTGGTTCCACCGCCCTTTCCGGGCCGACGAGTGGCTGCTCTATGCCCAGGACAGCCCTTCCAGTCATGGCTCCAGGGGCTTCTGCCGGGGCAGCATTTTTACCCGCCAGGGACTGCTGGTGGCCTCCGTTGCCCAAGAGGGGCTCATGCGCCAACGTGCGTCAGCATTTGTGCCTAGATAGTGTGCATAAGTTAGTAATTGCTCTAGTTTTAGGCAAATGGCGATACTACGATAGGCAGACTGGATTTGACCTTTTGGTGAGCAATTTCAATATTCTAGTTGTGCCGAGCGAGTCTGGCACACCTTTTGACTCTTAACCATCGACGCCGCTTTGCACGCGGCGAGGGGCGCCGTCTTCGCTCGCTTGCGGGCTGGGCGGCCAAATGACAAGGGGAAACCACATGAAGCTGGTGACCGCCATCATCAAGCCGTTCAAGCTCGAGGAGGTGCGTTCGGCGCTCACAGACCTTGGGCTGCAGGGCATGACCGTGACCGAGGTGAAGGGTTACGGGCGACAGAAAGGGCACACGGAAATCTATCGAGGCGCCGAATACGCGGTGAGCTTCCTGCCGAAGGTGAAGATCGAAGTCGTCGTGCCGACAGGCACCGTGGACAAAGCCGTGGAGGCCATCGTCCGCTCCGCCAGAACCGGCCAGATCGGCGACGGCAAGATTTTCGTCTCCCCGATCGAACACGCGGTTCGCGTCCGCACGGGCGAAACCGACGACAGCGCAATCTGATCTTCGCACCCTTCTCAACTCTTGAAGTTCGCCGCACACACTTGGAGGCAGTAAAGATGACACTTGGTAGATTGCGCCAGATTGCAGCACTGGCAATCCTGGCGATGCTCGCATGGACCGCTGCCGAGCCGGCCCTGGCTCAGGCGCCGACGCCGCCCACGCCGAACAAAGGCGACACGGCGTGGATGCTGACAGCGAGCGTGCTCGTCCTGCTGATGACGATCCCCGGCCTTGCCCTGTTCTATGGCGGCCTGGTGCGCACCAAGAACATGCTGTCGATGCTGATGCAGGTGTTCTACACCGTCTGCGTCGTCTGCATAATCTGGGTGCTGTACGGCTACAGCATGGCCTTCACGGAGGGTGCAACCTACAACAGCTTCTTCGGCGGATTCGGGAAGGCGTTTCTCGCCGGCGTGACACCGGAGTCGAATGCGGAGACATTCACGCACGGTGTCGTCATTCCGGAGCTTACCTTCATCTGCTTCCAGATGACGTTCGCCTGCATCACCCCGGCGCTGATCGTCGGCGGTATGGCCGAGCGCATGAAGTTCTCGGCTGTAGCGATCTTTATTCCGCTGTGGGTGACCTTCGTCTATTTCCCGATCGCCCACATGGTCTGGTACTGGTCTGGCCCCGATGCCCTCGTCACCGCAGCCAAAGCCATTGCCGATGCGGGCGCCGACGCGGCCAAGAAGCAGGCGGCCGAGGCGGCACTTGCTGCAGCACAGGCAAATGCGGGCCTGGCCTTCCAGTGGGGCGCGCTCGACTTCGCCGGCGGTACGGTCGTGCACATCAACTCCGGCATCGCAGCTCTGATGGGCGCAATGATGGTCGGCAAGCGGGTCGGCTTCGGCAAGGAAGCGATGCCCCCGCATTCGCTGACGTTGACCCTGGTCGGCGGCGCGCTGCTGTGGGTCGGCTGGTTCGGCTTCAACGCGGGCTCCGCCCTGGAGGCGGGCGGCACAGCTGCCCTGGCGATGACCAACACCTTCGTCGCCACTGCTGCAGCGGCGCTGGCCTGGATGCTGGCAGAGAACGTGGCCAAGGGTAAGCCGAGCCTGCTCGGCGGCGTGACCGGCGCCGTGGCTGGCCTCGTGGCCGTGACCCCCGCGTCCGGCTTCGCAGGTCCGATGGGTGCGATCGTGCTGGGAATCGTCGCCGGCATCGTCTGCTTCATCGCCTGCTCGGCCATCAAGAACGCGCTGGGCTACGACGACGCCCTCGACGTGTTCGGCGTGCACTGCATCGGCGGCATCATCGGCGCGCTCGGCACCGGCATCCTGGCTGCGCCGTTCCTCGGCGGCACCGGCGTGTTCGACTACACGGCCGGCAAGATCGCCGACTACGACATGGTGGCGCAGATGATCACGCAGTTCAAAGCGGTGTGCCTGACGCTGGTCTGGTCCGGGGTCGGCAGCCTGATCCTCTTCGCGCTGGTCCGCGCGGTCGTAGGCCTGCGTCCTGCGACCGATCAGGAGCGTGAGGGCCTCGACCTCGTCGACCATGGTGAGCGGGCCTACAACTACTGAGACACGCATTGCGGCGGGGCCTGCGCTCCATCAGGCCTCGTTGCTTCCTCGAGCACGCCGCTTCCCCGGTACGTGCTCGCTAACGCCCGGAGCTTGCGCTCCGGGCGCTTTTTTTGGACCACTCTTTCACGGCAAGACGTGCACGGCTCCGCCAAAGCCTGCGCGCCGCACAAACCACAGCAGGTGCTCGCGCCTGAGTGCAATGCAGCCCTCGGTCGGCGCATAGCCCGGCCCCGCGATGTGCATGAAGATGGCGCTGCCTCTGCCGCGTGCCCGCGGCTGGACGTTGTGGTTCAGCACAACGATGATGTCGTAGAGGTCATCGGCACGCCAGAGCCGCTCCGCGCTGGCGGCGTAGGGATGGCGTACTGGTCGATTGTAGTTGCGGTCTGCAGAAGCGTCGCACCAGCCGTCGTCGCGGTCAATTGGCCGCACCGGCAGCCTTGTCAGGGGGCGCTGCACGCGATCCGCGCGGTAGAGCACGCCGAGCACCTGCCAGCGGCCGACTGGTGTAGCACCGTCGCCCTCATGCTTGCGCGCGCGGCGGCCGGCGCGCCCAAAAGCACAAGGTAAATTCAGGACACCAAGTCTCATGGTGCCGCGCGTGGCGGCGCCCGACAACCCCGAAACCGTAGCCGTCGGCTTCCGGCGCTGAGCCGGCAAACGCCGTTGGCGTTTCAGCACTCTGGTTCCTATCTGCAAGCGCACAAGATCTGTTTCCCACCGGCAACTGATGCTAGACTTGCCGCTCGCTGGCAACAATCTCACAGGCTGGAGCCTAGTCGCATGACCACTGCACGCCAGATTCTCATCGTCGACGACGACGAGGACCTTCGTGAGTCGCTGAAGGATCAGCTGGCGCTGCACGACGAATTCGAGGTCGTGACCGCACCTACGGCATCCAAAGCGATCGACGCGGTCAAGGGAAATCATTTGGACCTGGTGCTGCTGGACGTAGGCCTGCCCGACATGGACGGGCGCGAGGCCTGCAAGCTGCTGCGCAAGAACGGCTTCAAGAGCCCGATCGTGATGCTGACCGGCAACGACTCGGACGCGGACATGATCCTGGGCCTTGATTCGGGGGCCAACGACTACGTCACCAAGCCCTTCAAGTTCGCCGTGCTCCTGGCGCGCATCCGAGCCCAGCTGCGACAGCACGAGCAGAGTGAGGATGCCGTGTTCGCCATTGGGCACTATTCGTTCAAACCGGCATCGAAGATGCTCATCGACGAGAAGGGATCGAAGATACGGCTGACCGAGAAGGAGACCTCAATCCTGAAATACCTCTATCGCGCGGGCGAGAAGGTGGTGACGCGCGATGTGCTGCTGCAAGAGGTGTGGGGCTATAACTCCGGCGTTACGACGCACACTCTGGAGACGCACATCTATCGCCTGCGCCAGAAGATCGAGAAGGACCCCTCGCACGCGGAGCTGCTGGTAACCGAAACCGGTGGCTACAAGCTGGTGCCGTAAAGCCATCGCGCCTCTCTCCGCCGTGCGCGCCCGTCCACACCCTGCTGGACCGTGCCAGCGAATCACAGGACCTTGCTGCCAACCAGAGCACGAGCAAGGTCTGTTTCCATGCCAGTTGACAAGGTCGTTGCGCCGCTGTTGCGCGTATCCCTGTTTGCGGGCTTGAAGCCGCTACAAATTACGGAAATCGCGCGCCACGCCGAACGGATCAAGTTCCGGCGCGGCAGCATCATCGTCGAGGGGGATACAGCTGGCGACGGCGCATACCTGATCGTGTCGGGCGAGGCGGAACACCGCTTCGGCCATGGATCGCTGTCAGAGCCGATCGAGCCCGGCTCTGTGGTGGGCGAACTGGCGATGCTGGTCGAGTATTTCTATCGCTCGACTGTTGTCGCTGTCGGCAGCGTGCATTGCCTGAAGATCACCCGCGCGGCTCTGCACGAGCAAATGCGCGAGGATCCAACGCTGGCGGAGCACTTCGCTTTGGTCATCGGCGGACGCCTCACCCGAGTGGCCGCCGAGCTGCGCGCCATCAACGAAGTGCTCGTTCAACGCGGGCAATCGCCGGTTCCTCCGGCTCCCTCCACCATCGACAGCGAGGATCCGCCGGCTCGGAAACTGTTGGACGCGACAGCAACCGGAGCACACGGATAACGCCGACGTGCTTTTGAACTGACGCTCCACCGTCATGGCGGCCCGACAGTCGTGCCTCTGGACGGACTGCACAGCGCCGAAACTTGGCGCAAGCATCGGCGCCCGCGGTCGATTTGGGCAGCCCTCGGCCTGTGGTTGCATGGCCTGGCCCGCCAGTGTGATCCCCATGCGGAAAGAAAAGCGCCCAACTCCGGGGGAGGAGTTGGGCGCGAGAAGCGCGTCATGCGCATAGTGCCAGGAGGGAAGCCGGCACTTGCGAGCGATGTCTTTCGGCTAGACGGGGGGCACTACCGATGAAGAGCGACATCACTCGCTATGAACAACAAATAATACTTGTAGAGGCCTTTTCAATGGGGATATGGGGGGAGATCACGAAATTGTTACGAAATGTTTCAGTTATCCCCAGCTTCGGAGTTGCCTGATTCCGAACAGCCACACCGAAAGAGGCCTATTGCTGCAGTTTTTGCAGTGCAATAGGTGGTGGGACGAACAGGCCGGGGTCGAGGTTTTCAGCCTTCCCGAACTCCGTGAGCTCGACGCGGGTATCGAGCCCCTGTGAGTCCGTGGTGATCCACTCCTTGAGCTCCATCGCCGGCTTCTTGGATAGGAACAGCTTGATGCGGCCTGGCGTGTCGGGGCTCTTGTCCTGCAAGGCAATGACGATCTTGTCCTCGATCTCGCCGACCTCGAGTATGCGGGCATCTCGCAACAGGTCCACATCCTTGCGCAGAAGGACGCGGAAGGGCGTTTGATCGAGGCCCCACCGATCGTCTGTCTTCAAGTCGTGGTCCTGGATTGCCAAGTATTTGCCGTCGGAAACGACGACCTGCCTGCTGGGAAGACTGTATTCGAAACGGAATTGGCCCGGGCGCTTGACGTAGAACTTTCCGCGCAGCCGCTTGTTGTCGGCGCTGGTCTGCACAAACAGGCCTTTCATGTCCCCCATCTGGTTGAAGTAGGCCGTCACCTTGTTGATGAGATCGATCTGCTTGGCATCGAACTCCTGGCCGGCGACGCCGCCTTCCTTGGTAACAGTCTGGTTCCAGCTGGGAACGGCCGCCGGCGTCGGGCCCTTAACGCTTTGGGCAAGGCCAGGCCCAACGAGCCCGAACCCAGCCATGGCCGTGAACGCAAGCTGCGCCAGAGATAGTGCCCGCATGATGTCCCCCAAGCCTGTGTTGGCTTAAAGACGCCGATGATTCGGTCAGCCTGTCACCGTTTGTCGCAACATTGGGACGAGATTGTGGGCGACTGGTGCCCGATCAGACCTCACGGGAGCTGGGCCCGTTGATCAGGATAGGGCGCGCGCCGTTGTAGACCGGTGCGCCGAGAATGCCCTCACGCTCCATGCGATCGAGAAGGTCTGCGGCGCGCATATAGCCGATGGCCAACCGCTGCTGCAGGTAGGCGGTCGTAGCTTTGCGGCCGCCAAGCACGATCGAGACGGCGCGGCCATAGAGATCATCACCTCCAGAATGGCTTTGCGGACACCAGCCCGAGGGTGGCGAGGCTACCTCCGGGGATGGGGAAGGCTCTGCCAGTCTGCGCTCGGGCCCGAGGCGCCCTTCTGCAGGGGCTCGCGCGGACTGGCGCCAACGTTTGGGCGATCTGGCTGAGGCGTCCTGGGACGTGACGGCCTTGGCCGTCCCTATGGGGTCGCCAGACCCCGAGGCATGGAGCTCCCCGGTGGTGCAGACCGGCATGACGAGGCCGGCCGTTTCGCTGCGATCCGGCGCTACGGCCCGGACCTCAGGCGCAAAGATCTCGGCCATGCGCCTGGCGCCGTCGGCATCGCCATCGTCGTCATCGACCGGAAATTCGCCGACGGGCGGCTCCTCCTCGAGACGAGCCGAGCGGCCATGATGCTGTGGGCTCACGCGTGGCTCTGGCTCGAGCTCCGGCACCGGCCGCGCCGGGCGCGAGTGAGCCGTGGCGGGCAGCATCGGCATCGGCAGCACGGGCTCACGGCGAACGCCATCGGCGCGCTCTGCGATGTTGCCAAGCCTTTGCCGCACGCGAGAAGGCGCACTGCGATCGAGATGGCGCGGGCGGTGGTAGATCAGCTTCAGGTCCCGCTGTGACAGGCCCAGGCTGGTCATGAGCAGCATCAGGCCGCCGGCGCAGCAGAATAGGCCTGCGGCCGCGGAGGCGCGCTCCGGCCTGACCACCGCCAGTAGCCCGGTCAGCGCCCTCAGCACCTGATCGCCCAGAACACCGCCGAGACTATACGGCAAGGGCCAAGCGCCGAATTTGGGCAGCGAAGAGGCCGCGCACGCAAGCAGCACGACCGCGATCGGAGCAAGCACGAGCTTCGCACGCACGCCGTCGAGCCGGCGCATGGTGACGAGTTGCAGGCCCCAGAACATGGGCGGCAGGAGCGCGAACACGCCGGCCAGACCCAGGAGCTGCATGATGAGATCAGAGAAGATGGCCCCGATCGGCCCGAGCAGGTTGCGGGTGGAGCTGTTGGTAGCGTGCGTGAAGCTTGGATCGGCGAACGACCACGTGAGCAGGCTGACGGCGCTCGCGGCCCACAGCGCCAGCACCACATAGCCCAGCATTCGAAAGAGCCACGCCTCCAGCCCAGCTCTCATCGAGCCCGGCAACAGCGGGGCACACTCGCTCGCAAACGCCATACAAACCCGGAGCGGTTACGCACATACTCGAACGACACGCTCGAGCGCCTGCCTCACCGTCGCCGCGTCTTCCACAAGTGCGACGCGCACATAGGACTGGCCGGGGTTGATGCCCGCCCGGTCCGGCTCGGCCAGATAGGCGCCCGGGATAACTCTGACGCCCCCGCGTTGCCAGATGGTTAACGCGGCCGCTTCCGCACTGCCGAGATGGCCCATGTCGAGCCAGAGAAAAAAGCCGCCGGCAGGCCTTGCATAAGCAAAGCGGCCGCCGAGCAGGTCATCGCAGACGTCGAACTTGGCGCTGTAGGCTCGGCGGATGGCAAGCACGTGCTGCTCGTCGGACCACGCCGCAGCCGAGGCGTGCTGGACAGGCCCCGGCATGGTGGGCGCGGCCATGTTGCGGATCTCGGCCAGCGTCTCCAGGAAAGCGCCGTCGCCGGCCATAAACCCCGAGCGCAGGCCCGGCAGGTTCGAGCGCTTGGACAGCGAATTGAAGACAACGAGGTTCTTGAAGCGCTCCGGCGTCTCCAGAGCCACCTGCAGCCCACCGATGGGCGGCTCGCGCGTGTAGATCTCCGAATAGCATTCGTCCAGGAACAGCACGAAGTCGTAACGGCGCGCCAGCGCCAGCGCTTTGCGGATGTAGGCCACGTCCGCCATGGCACCTTGCGGGTTGGCGGGCGAGCACAGGTAGAACGCCACCGTGCGCGCCAGCAGCTCCGCTTCGCGCTCCAGCGCTTCCAGATCGGGCAGATGGCCCGTGGCCGCCGTGGCGTTGAGGAAGACCGGGTCGCAGCCG
Source organism: uncultured Alphaproteobacteria bacterium (assembly GCA_963827545.1). GTDB lineage: Bacteria > Pseudomonadota > Alphaproteobacteria > Rhizobiales > Hyphomicrobiaceae > AWTP1-13. The sequence continues at coordinate 15,327 of CAWHBI010000032.1, read as the reverse complement.
GTGGCATGGGCCGCGGCCAGGTAGACTTGGTAGAAGGGATTGACGATGAGGATCGCTGGTCGCCCCGTGACGCGCTTGCGGCCTACGGCCGGCAGGGCGGCAAAGAAGAGGCCCTCGCGCGAGCCGTTGACGGGCAGAACTTCGCGCACCGCATCGACCCGCCCCTCGAGGGCGTAGCGGCGCCCGATCCAGGTTGCGATAGCGCCGCGCAGCTCATCGGAACCACGGATTTTGGGGTAGCTGCCGAGCAGCGCGTGCGCCTCGTTGATGCGATCCGGCACGAACGCCGGCATCGCCTCGCGCGGATCGCCGATGGTGAGATCTATGGGCCTGGCATGGCCGGGCGGAACGTTCTCCAAGAGACGGCGCGTCCGCGTGAAGGGCGAGAGGACGGCGCCGTGGGCGAGGGCGGAGAGGCCGTCGGGCATGATACGTGCTCCGAAGCGCAGGCTGGTTGACCGGTAATGCTGCGCGCAACCTACGCTTCGGGAGGCGCCGATCAAACACGCCCCATGCGCACATCCTCTTCGGGGTTGGCGCCGATCTTGTGGACGGAGAGGTCCGCACCCCGACGCTCGTCCTCGGCCGCCAGCCTGAAGCCGAACAGGATGTCGACCACCGCGTAGATGATGATGCCGGCAACGGCCGCATAGGCTGCACCCATGACGCTGCCGATGAGCTGCGACCAGAAGCTCACTCCGCCCATGCCGCCGAACACCGTCAGCCCGAAGATGCCGCAGGCGATGCCGCCCCACAGCCCGCACAGGCCGTGCAGCGGCCAGACACCCAGCACGTCGTCGAACTGCCACTTGGAATCAGAGGCCGCCTGGAAGGCGTAGACGAAGATGATGCCGGCAATGCCCCCGACGAACAGCGAGCCGATCGGATGCATCACATCGGAGCCGGCACAGACCGCGACGAGGCCCGCCAGAGCACCATTGTGGATGAAGCCCGGATCGCCGTCGCCAGCGATCAGCGCAGCGAGGATGCCGCCGCTCATGGCCATCAACGAGTTCATGGCGACGAGACCGCTGACGGTCTTGAGCGACTGCGCGCTCATCACGTTGAACCCGAACCAGCCGATGCAAAGCAGCCAGGAGCCCATGGCGAGCCAGGGAATGGACGAGGGCGGAATGCCGGTCGTGCGGCCCTTGTCGTAGCGGCCAAGCCGCGGCCCCAGGCGGCGCACGGCGGAGAACCCGAGCCAGCCGCCCACTGCATGCACCACGATCGAGCCGGCGAAGTCATGGAACTCCTCGCCGAGCCGCGCCTTGAAGAACATCTCCTGCAGCCCGTAGTTCTTGTTCCAGACGATGCCTTCGAAGAACGGATAGAACAGGCCGACGATGAGCGCGGTGGCCACGCACTGCGGCAGGAAGCGGGCGCGCTCGGCGATGCCGCCCGAGACGATGGCGGGGACGGCCGCAGCGAAGGTGCACAGGAAGAAGAACTTGACGAGCGTCAGGCCCTGCGGGTCGAAGCCCGGAGCGGCGCCGCTGATCCCCTCGGCGCTGACGAAGAAGGCAACGCCGTAGGCGATGCTGTAGCCGATGAAGAAGTAGGCGACGGTGGAGATGGCGAAGTCGACCAGGATCTTGCAGAGCGCGTTGACCTGGTTCTTGTGCCGCACTGTTCCAGCCTCGAGAAACGCGAAGCCGCCGTGCATGGCAAAAACGAGGACGGCCCCCACGAGCAGGAACAGGACGTCAGCGCCGCTTTGCAGCCCCAGAACCGCCTTTTGGATATCCGGCATGCCCCAACCTCCCCAGTTTCTTTTGTGTGCCTAGTGATTAGGCAAGGCCTTGGAACGCGGCCTGATTGCCCCATAGGCAAAACCGCGAGAATACCTGTCAAGACCCAAAACTACCGTTGCACAAAGAATAGGCAGCAGGCATGTCCTCCAAGGTGCAAGACGGCCCGGTCACTCTCTGGCGCCCCGTTGGACCGCAGGAACTAGACTTGATCCGCCGATCCGGCATGCGCGCCTTTCCAGCTCGACTGCCGGAGCAGCCGATCTTCTATCCAGTCCTGAGCGAGACCTATGCAAGGAAGATCGCGAGGGACTGGAACGTGCCTGCCTCGGGCAAGGGCTACGTAACGCGCTTTCGCGTGTCGAAGCGGTTTCTGGATGGATACACGATACAGCAAGCCGGCGGCCGAGATCACCTGGAGTACTGGATCCCCGCCGAGGACCTCCCCGCGCTCAACGCGGCATTGATCGGCGAGATCGAGGTGATCGCGGAGTATCTGTAGTTGGACGGGGTCCGGTCCCTCGGCTCAGGCCGCCCGCTTGACGCGCCGGACCCTTATCTTGCCCTGCTGCTTGCGCGCCTGGGCCATGTCGTATTCCAGCTGCATGCGCAGAAGGTGGTCCATCTTGGGACCAAACGCTTTCTCGATCCTCAGAGCCATCTCGGCCGACAGGGAAGACCTCTGGTTGAGTAGGTTATTCAGCGTTTGACGCGTCACGCCTAGGGCCTGGGCGGCATCGGTCACGCTGAGGCCCAGCGGCTCGATGACCTCCCGGCGGATGAAACCGCCGATGTGCGGGGGGTTCTTCATGCGCATCTCTGCAATCTCTCTAGTGATAGTCCAGCAAATCCAAGTCGTGGGCGTCGCCATCTTCGAACCTAAACGTCAGACGCCAGTTGCGGGTCACTGTGAGGCTCCAGCACCCAGCCAGACCTCCCTTGAGCGGATGTAGTCTCCAGCCCGGCACGAGGCCGATATCGCTGATGACTTTGGCCATATGAATCGCCAACAGCATGTCGCGTAGCTTGTCAGCGGCGGCGGCCGGCACCCTGCGCGCGTCATCACGCTCGAACAGCTGGCGCAAACCCTTGTGGCGAATGCTCTGTATCGGCACAGGTCATTGTAAAGTGACAATTGTCGATGGTCAATGCGCGCCCTAACCTTCCGTCGCCCGACCCCAGCTGCATCACCGCACGCGCCGCGGGTTCATGTAGAGGTCGGCTTCCTGCTTCTCGAGCTTGGGCTCGTATTTGCCCGCGAGCACGTCGCGCGCCAGGCGGCGCATGTGGCGACGGGTCTCGTCGTTGAAGATCAGCATGCCGCAGAAAAGCTTGAGCACGATCAGCAGGCGCTGATCGGCGAATTCCGATTTCACGCGGCCGTGCCACTTGCCGCCAATCGAGAACACCTTGCCGTCGAGCTTGCCAATCGCCTGGTTGTGGTGGTTGTAGAGCGTGTAGTCGCCGCCGAAATCGATCAGGTCGCGCCGCAAGCGAAAGAAGCGGGGCTTGCCGTCGTCCAGCAGGAAGAAGGAGAAATTCTCCGGCAGCAACGGCCACTTGTTGGCCGAGCGCTCGAGGTAGACGACGCTGTCGTGGTCGCCGACGTTGACGGAAAAGCAGGTGACGGGCAGGCCGCGCGCGCCGAGCGTCAGCTGCAGGCTGCGGGCGATCATCAGGTCCATGGTGGCGCGCCAGTTAACCGTCTCGTTGAACAGCTTGAACACCAGGCGTTTGTCCATGCCGGTGTTGTTGCGCCAGAGGTCCTCGCGGTAGCCGAGCAGGCCGGTGCGCTCGTCCTTCTCGATGATCTCGGCGAAGACATCCATGTCGGTGGTGAACTGGCGCGACTTCGCCCGGTTGCGGCTGTGCTTGTAAATGCCGAACTCGACCGAGTTGAAGGGCGTGATCCACACGTCGACGGTGAACTCGGCCCATTCCCCCTTGCGGTTGGCCTTGGCTGGCTTCACCGCTCGCGGCAGCGGCGTGGCGCTCTCGATCTTGATGGCGTGCTCGAGCACATCGGCCTTCGCTTCGCGTGCGGCCTCGGCCGCTGCGGCATTTGCTTCGAGCTCGAGTGTCCTGCTTCCGTCCGCCATGTGTGCAGCTCCTCGCGGGGGCGCCGGCACGCGGGACGATGGCGCGAATCAGTCGGAGGCAGGCTAGCACCCGGATGTGAGCAAGCGAGGGGCTGGCTCGGCGCTGTTGGCAAAAAGCTGTGCGTGCTTGCAAGTCGTGTTTGTAGGTTGTGTCAAGCGAAGCGCAGACACAACACACGCGGCAGTCGGCAGCGTTGGGTATTCGCTTCGCTCGACCCAACCTACGTGCGCTCGCCGAAGATCTGCGAGCCGATGCGCACGTGGGTGGCACCGAAGGCGATGGCGGTCTCGAAATCCGCGCTCATGCCCATGCTGAGCTGTGTGAGCCCAAGCTCGCGGGCAAGCTTGGCGAGGAAGGCGAAATGCACGCCGGGTTCCTCTTCGAGCGGGGGGATGCACATGAGGCCGGCAATGTCGAGCTTCAGGTTCTCACGGCAGAAGCCGAGCAGAGCCGCCGTCTCCTTCGGCATGACGCCGGCCTTTTGCGCTTCTTCGCCGGTGTTGACCTGGATGAAGAGCTGCAGCCGCCTGCCCTGCCTTGCCATCTCCTGCGCGATTGCCTCGGCGATCTTGGGCCGGTCGACGGAATGGATGGCATCGAACAGTTGAACCGCCTCTTTGGCCTTGTTCGATTGCAGCGCGCCGACGAGATGCAGCTCGATGTCGGCGTAGCGCTCGCGCAGGGCCGGCCACTTGCCCTTGGCTTCCTGCACGCGGTTCTCGCCGAAGATGCGGTGACCAGCGTCGAGGACAGGCTGGATGTGCTCGGGCCCGAAGGTCTTGGTGATGGCGACGAGGCTGATGGAAACGGGGTCGCGCTTGGCCGCCTCCGCGGCAGCGGCGAGGCGGGCGCGGACAGCGGCGAGGCGGGCAGAAACGTGGGGTGCAGGATCGGTCATTTTGCTGTGTTATGCGCAGCATCCTTCGACGTCGGGTCTGCGTAGGGCTCCACATCGTTTGTGTCGGTGGTGAGAAGCTTCATGTACTTTGTGTGCAGGAAGAGCTTCTCGCGCCCCACCTTCTCCTCGCGCAAGATGCCGAGCCCGACGAGCTGCTGCAGGTAGGTTGAGGCAGCTTGGCGCTTGGCAACGTCTTTTTCCACGAGATTGGAGATGCGCACATAGGGCTGCGTAAAGATCACCTGGACGAGTTCGTGGGAATAGATCTTGGGCGCAGCGCGCCGCAGATGTTCCGCCGTCTGGCTTATCAGGGTGTGAATGGCTCTGATTTTTGCTGTCGTCCATCGTGCTGTCGTCTCTAGCCCCGCCAGCATATACGCGATCCACGGCTCCCACGCCTGACGGGCAGTCACGTCGAGCAGCAAGCGATAGTAGTCGGCACGGTACCAAAGGATGTAGCGGCTCAAGTACAAGGTGGGGAGTTCGAGGAGACCCTCTTGAACGAGGAACAGGATGTTGAGAATACGTCCGGTACGCCCATTACCGTCGGCGAAGGGATGAATGGCCTCGAACTGATAGTGCAGAACGGCCATGCGGATGAGCGGATCGATATCGGAAGTCTCGTTGAGAAATCGCTCCCAATTGGCAAGAAGCTCGCGCAGGCGCTCCTGCCCTTCCGGCGGCGTGTAGATAACCTCTCCATTGAGTCTGTTGGTGAGTTTGGTGCCCGGGGTGGCACGGATGTCAATGTCGACACCTCTGATCTCGCGGCAGATTTCGACCGCGGAGCGTGTCGTGAGCGGGCGCTCCCGAACGGCGTAAAACCCTTTGTGAAGAGCGGAACGGTAACGGAGCGCTTCCTTCGTCGCGGCGTCCGCCTCCCCCTCCTTGAGACTGGCTTCGCGAAACAGCGCATCGTTTGTGGTGACGATATTTTCGATCTCGGAGCTGTCTTTGGCTTCGAGCAGTGGAATCGCATTTATCAGGACTGATTGGTCCGGGATGAGTTTGCCCGTCTCGCGGAGCTCGGCCAAGCTGGTGTGGGCCCTGATGCAGCCCTTCAAGAGATCTCGTGTCTCCAGCTGGTGCTCGGGGGGCAGCAAGGGCAGGGCGTTGTAGGGCCGCTTGGGATCGAACATTGTTCAGTGTGACGTGTCGCAGTAGCTCGGTTTGATCGACATGTTGGGTCAGGATATGTCGACGCTATCGTCTTGTTCGCACTATATGTCGATGATTAACACAAATGTCGACGTATTTTTACGACATGTCTGATGCGACGACACGTTCATAAAACATGTCGGCAAAATCACCTTCCGACGACATATCGGCCCCCCAGCCTATCGCCTGCCCCAAACTACCTCACACCGCGCCAGCCCCGGCCGTCCCCAGGCTTGACCACCTCAAGCCGCATCGGTCATTAACCAGCCGCGGTTGACCCCTAGAGATGCGGCCCCAATGGCAAGCGAACGCTACAATGCGCCCGTGCGCGAGAAGCACTGGCAGCAGGTGTGGGAGGAGCGCGGCACCTTCACCACCAAGGACAAGAGCAAGAGGCCCAAGCGCTACCAGCTCGAGATGTTCCCCTACCCGTCGGGGCGCATCCATATGGGGCATGTGCGCAACTACACGCTGGGCGACGTCATGGCGCGCTACATGCGCGCCAAGGGGTTCAACGTGCTGCATCCCATGGGCTGGGACGCCTTCGGCCTGCCGGCCGAGAACGCCGCGATGGAACGCGAAATCCACCCGCAAAAATGGACCTACGAGAACATCGACACCATGCGCGCCCAGCTCAAGGCCATGGGCGTGTCGATCGACTGGAGCCGCGAGTTCGCCACCTGCGATCCCGCCTACTACGTGCACCAGCAGCGGCTGTTCCTGGACTTCCTGAAGAAGAAGCTGGCCTACCGGGGGCCTGCCAAGGTCAACTGGGACCCGGTCGACAACACGGTCCTGGCCAACGAGCAGGTGATCGACGGACGTGGCTGGCGCTCGGGCGCTGTGGTGGAGCAGCGCGATCTCACCCAGTGGTTCTTCAAGATCACCGCCTACGCCGACGAGCTGCTGGGGGCGCTGGACGGCTTCGAGGGCAAGTGGCCCGACTTCGTCCGCACGCAGCAGCGCAACTGGATCGGCAAATCAGCCGGCGCGAACATGCTGTTCGCGCTGGAAGGCGGCAAGCTGCCCAAGAAACTGGCGACGCTGGAGGTCTTTACGACACGGCACGACACGATCTTCGGCGCCTCGTTCATGGCGATCTCGCCCGAGCATCCGCTGGCTGCGCATGTGGCCAAGAAGAACAAGGAGCTGCAAGCCTTCATCGAGGAATGCCGCAAGATCGGCACGACCGAGGAGGCTCTGGCGAAGGCCGAGAAGAAGGGCTTCGACACCGGCATTGTCGCTGTGCACCCTTTCAAGCCGGACGTGAAGCTGCCGGTCTACGTCGCCAACTTCATCGTCATGGGCTACGGCACCGGCGCCATCTTCGGCTGCCCGGGGCACGACCAGCGCGACCTCGATTTCGCTCGCAAATATGGGCGTCCGGTGGTGCCCGTGGTGCTGCCGCCGGGGGCCGATCCAAAGACCTTCACGATCGGCGGGGAGGCCTATCTGGGCGAAGGCACCATGATCAACTCCGAATTCCTCGACGGCCTCGCCATCGAGGCGGCGAAGGAGAAGATCGCTGGCCTGCTGGAGGAGCGCGGCATCGGCGCGCGCAAGGTCAACTATCGCCTGCGCGACTGGCTGATCTCGCGCCAGCGCTACTGGGGCTGCCCCATCCCCGTGATCCACTGCGAGACCGATGGCATCGTGCCCGTGCCCCATGACCAGCTGCCGGTGCGGCTGCCGGAGGACGTGACCTTCGACAAGCCGGGCAACCCGCTGGACCACCACCCGACCTGGAAGCACGTGCCGTGCCCCAAGTGCGGGCGGCCCGCGGTGCGCGAGACCGACACCATGGACACCTTCGTCGACAGCTCCTGGTATCAGTTCCGCTACACCGCACCCAACGCCAGCACGCCGACCGACAAGAAGGCACTCAAGTACTGGGCGCCGGTCGACCAGTACATCGGCGGCAAGGAGCACGCGGTGCTGCACCTGCTTTACGCACGCTTCTTCACCCGGGGCATGAAGGCGACCAGGCACGCCCACATCGACGAGCCGTTCTCGTCGGTGTTCACACAGGGAATTGTCGTTCACGAGACCTACCGCAGCGAGAACGGCGACTGGCTCATGCCGTCCGAGGTGCGCATCGATGGCGAAGGCGCGGCACGCAAAGCCGCCGCCATCGCCACGGGTCGGCCGGTCGAGATTGGCCCGGTGGAGAAAATGTCGAAGTCGATCAAGAACGTGGTCGATCCCGACGACATCATCGCCCACTACGGGGCTGACACCGCGCGGCTGTTCATCGTCTCCGACAGCCCGCCCGACCGTGACATCATCTGGACCGACGCGGGCGTGGCCGGTGCCGGGCGGCAGGTGCAGCGCATCTCGCGGCTAATCGATCAGGTCGTGGAAAGCCGCGCCGTCGCCAAACTGAATGGCAAACCTCCGACCCTGGGGCCCGAGGCGCAGGAGCTGCGCCGGGCTGCTCACAAGGCACTGAACAGTGTTAGCCAAAACATCGAGGGCCTGCGCTACAACGTCGGCGTGGCCCAGATCTACGAGCTGACGCACGCTATTTCGGCGGCCTTGGACAAGTCCGGGGAAGGCCTGGACTGGGCCATCCGCGAGGCCGCCGAGCTGCTAGTGCAGATGATCGGGCCGATGCTGCCGCATCTGGGCGAGGATTGCTGGGCGCGGCTCGGATACAACACCCTGCTGGCAGATCAGCCCTGGCCGCAGCCGGAGCCGGCCTTGCTCGTTGACGATACGATTACCATTGCCGTACAGGTGAATGGCAAGAGGCGAGATGAGCTGACGATCGCCCGCACCGCGACCAAGGCTGAAATCGAGACGGCGGCGCTCAGGCTGGAGACCGTCGCTCGGGCTTTGGACGGAAGGGCAGTCACAAGGGTCATTGTGGTGCCGCAGAGGATTGTTAATGTCGTCGGATGACACGGGCCCGGCGCACATGTCCCTGACCAGGCGGAACCTGCTGCAGGGGCTTTCGCTGCTGCTTGCCGCAGCGCCGGCGCTGTCGGCCTGTGGTGAGGCCGGTATTCGCCCGCTCTACGGTCCGAGCGGGGCCGGCGCCCAGGTCAGCGAGAGTATGAAGCAGGTGGACGTGGCGCCCATCCCAGGCCGCGTCGGGCAGCGCATCCGCAATGAAATCATCTTCCAGAATACGGGTGGCGGCAATGCGCTGCCGCCAACGCACCGGCTCGAGGTGGTGCTGCGAGAGAACCTGGTCTCGACGCTCGTGAAGGCCACGGGCGAGGCCGAGGGGCAGATCTATACCGTGGAAGCGTCGTTCCGGCTGATCGACGTCAGGACGCGTGACAAGCAGAACGTGGTGTTCCAGGGCACCAGCCACGGGCGCGCCGGGTTCGAGCGTTTCGAGTCGGTCTTCTCCAATGTGCGGGGCCGCGAGGACGCGGAAAACCGGGTGGCGCGCACGATCGCCGACGACCTCAAGACACGAGTGGCGATCTACCTGTCCCGCGCGGCGCCAAGCTGATTTTCAGCGCGACCTCATCCCGGCGGCTGCTCAGGGAACCGGCGTAACTCGGGCCCGCATGGTCGCTGTCAAATCGCATCAGGCAGACGCCTTTCTGAAAGCGGTCGACCGCGTTCCGGCGGCGGTGCTGTTCTACGGCGCCGACGCCGGCCTGGTGAGCGAGCGCGCATCGGCCTTGGCGCGGCGGCTTGCCGAGCGCGATGCGGGCGAGATCCTTCGCTTCGACGATGCCGATCTCGATGACGACCCGGCTCGCATCACCGTGGAGCTGCAGACGCTGCCCATGTTCGGGGGCCGCAAGATCGTGCGTGCGCTGGCGGGGCGGCGCGTGAACGCGAACGCCCTCAAACCACTCGTCGAAGGCGGCAAGCTCGAGGGCTCCCTGATCGTGGAGGCCGGCAACCTTCGCCCCGACGAAGCGCTGCGGGCGCTGTTCGAGAAGTCGGCCGGAGCCGCCGCCATTGCCTGCTTCCCCGACGAGGCGCGCGATCTCGAAGTGGTCATCGGCGAGGTGCTCGGCGCAGCCAAGATGCAGATCACGCCCGCGGCCAGAAAGCTGCTGGCCTCCAAGCTCGGAGCCGATCGGGCGCTCTCCCGCGCCGAGATCGAGAAGCTCGTGATATTCGCGCGCGGCAAGACGAGGATCGAGGAAGACGACGTGGAAGCGGCCGTAGGGGATGCTGCCGAGCTGGCGCTCGACCGCATCGTCCTGGCCGTGGCATCTGGCCGTGCGGCGGAGGCGGTGACGGAGTGCGAGCGCAGTGTCGCTTCCGGCGAGAGCCCGCAGGGCGTGATTGCGGCGCTGCAGCGCCACTTCCTGCGGCTGCACCGCCTGCGCAGCGGCTACGACGAGGGCCGCTCCCTCGACGACGTCATGCGGTCGCTCAGGCCGGCGCCGCACTTCAAGCAGAAGGCCGCCATCGAGCAGCAGTGCCGCGACTGGAGCCTGCTCAAGCTCGGTGCCGCGCTGGCGCGCATCGGCGATGCAGCGAAAGCGGCGCGGCTCAACAGCGAGCTCGAGGGCACCCTGGCGGAGAACCTGCTCATGGAGCTGGGCGCGCTGGCAAAGGAAAAGAAATCGCAGCTATAGTGCGCGCCATCGTTTGATCCGAGCGGGAGCCCTCAATGCAAGACCACGACGTCGTCGGCATCGGCAACGCCATTGTGGATATTATCGGGCGTTGCGACGACGCGTTCCTGGCCCGCCACGAGCGCATCAAGGGCAGCATGCAGCTGGTCGACGCCGCGACCGTTACCAGGCTCTACGACGCCATGGGGCCGGGAATCGAGATTTCCGGCGGCTCAGTGGCCAACACCATGGTTGGCGTCGCTTCGCTTGGCGGCAGGGCGGGGTTCATCGGCAAGACCGCGGACGATCAGTTCGGCCAGATCTTCCGCCACGACATCCGCGCCGCCGGTGTGACGTTCAACACCGCAGCGGCGAGCAGTGCGGAGCCGACAGGGCGCTCGCTGATCCTGGTGACGCCCGACGGCCAGCGCACCATGAACACCTTCCTGGGCGTGAGCCCGCAGCTGGGTGGCGGCGAGATAGATGCCGAGCTGATCCGCTCGGCACGCATCGTGTATCTGGAGGGCTATCTGTTCGACCAGCCGGAGGCCAAGGCCGCCTTCCGCCAGGCTGCCGAGATCGCCGCCAAGGCCGGGCGGCAGGTGGCGCTGTCGCTCTCCGACCCGTTCTGCGTCGACCGGCACAGAGCAGACTTCCGCGATCTCGTGCGTGACTCTGTCGACATCCTGTTCGCCAATGAAGCCGAAATTCTCTCGCTCTATCAGACGGCCGTGTTCGAGGAAGCGGCACAGCGGGTGCAGGCTGACACCAAGCTTGCTGCACTGACGCGCTCGGAGATGGGCAGCGTGATCCTGGGCGGCGGCAGGTCGATCGCGATCCCGGCGGCGCCGGTGGCCAAGGTGGTGGACACCACAGGCGCCGGCGACCTCTATGCTGCCGGCTTCCTCTACGCAATGGCCGTGGGGGGAGACCTCGAAACGGCCGGCCGCCTCGGCAGCCTGGCTGCAGCCGAGATCATCTCGCACATCGGTGCGCGGCCGGAACTGAGGTTGCAGGAGCTGGCGCGGGCCAATGGCCTGCTGATCTGACAGCAAACATTCGGGACGGCGGCACCGGAGAGAGACTACGGTCAATATCGTCTCCGCCCGTCCCGGATTGTGCTGGCCAGTCCGGTTTCTCGCGGTTTTCAGCCCCCTCGTCTGTCTGTTGTCCCGATCCATGTTGGCTTGTCCTTGGTGGTCCGGTGGCAATTCCGGTGGCAACTTTCCGCGTCGTTGAAGTAGCGATCGGCGGCCACCCGTCATGCTCGCCTAGACCCGCGCACCGGCCGCAATGCCGGTGCTCCTGCCGGCAACCAGCTTGGGCACGCGCCCTCGTAGGCGCGATGGTACCACGGCAGTTGGTACCACCTTGGATGGTACCCAATCATTTCCCGTGGAAAGCCCCCGGTTTGGCCAGCATTTTCTGTTGAGCGAATAGGGGCTTACTGGTATGGTACCATCTGAAGGTACCATCAGTCGCGTGGTACCACGCGACCCGTCCTTACTTGCGAGGTTGGTACCAGATGGTTCCCAAGCAGCTTCAAGGCTCACGCGCACCCTCGCCGGGTCGCCCCGCGCAGCCTCCGAAACTTCGCGTCATCGCGCTGGCCAACCCCAAGGGCGGCGTGGGCAAGTCCACCATTGCCACCGCCCTTGCCGTGCGCGCCGCCGAGGAGAGCAGGCGCGTGGCACTGCTCGATCTCGACCCGCAGGAGAGCCTGGCCAGCTGGTGGACGCGTCGCGGCAAGACCAAGAACCCGAAGCTGTTCGAGGTCGACGCCGCCGTCGAGGCCATCGAGCTGCTGATCAGCGAGGGCTGGGAGTGGGTGTTCATCGACACCGGGCCCGCGCAGGATCGACCTGATCGAGCCCGGCATCGTCGTGGCCGATCTCGTGCTGATCCCGACGCGGCCCTCGGCCTTCGACATCGAGCAGACGGCGATCTGCGTCGAGCTGTGTGAGAACCACGGCAAGCCGCACGCGTTCGTGTTCAACCACGCGTCGTCGGGAACCAAGCTGACCAAATCATCGATGCAGTTTCTGCGCAAGGGCGGGAGCACGGTGATCGAAACACCCATCACCTTCCGGCCGGCCTACATGGCGGCGGTGACGGTGGGCAAATCCGGCCCCGAGGTCGAGAAGGGCGACGTGGCGCGCAAGGAGATCGAAGCGCTGTGGGTCGCCGTGAAGAAGCTCCTTGCGGAAAAGGTGGCGTGATGACGGATCTCGAAGGCGAAGACATGGAGATCCTGGCCAGGTTCAACAAGCGGCCTCCTGCCACGTCCCTGGCCGGCCGGCGTGAGCGCGAGACGCGGCCCCTCGCTCCTGCCGACCGCCACCGCATCACCCATGGGCCACACCGCCGCCGCCACCGAAGCGGCTGCAGCTCAATCTCAAGGTGCTGCCCGAGTTTCACGAGCGGGTCAGCGCGCTCGCCCTCAACGAGGGGATTTCCATGATCGGGCTGATCGAGCGTGCCGTGGAGGCCTATGCGCGCGCCAGGGAGAAGGGCTGACATGCGCGCCCTGTTCGGAGGCCTGGCCGTCATCCTGGGTGCCATCAGCATCGCGCTGGCGGCGCGCTACGGCTACAAGGGCGCCGACACCGTCGTCGACGGTGTGATCAGCGCCGTGGTGTTCGGCGCGATTGCGCTCTGCGCCTTCCTCTTCGACGCTGCAGCGGTGCGCCTGTGGTTCATGCGCCATCGCCTCGGCGCCGTCGCCATCGGCCTCATTGCCGCCGCTGCCCTCGTCGTGACGTTCACCAATAGCCTCGGCGCCATCGCCGGCCGGACGACACCACGCAGGCGCAGCGCCAGAACGTGACTGATAGCCGTGCCGATAACCGGCGCGAGTTGAAGCGGCTCGAGGACGCGCTGGCCAAGCTCGGAAGCTTCACGCCCGCCGACGAGGAAACCGTCAAGGCGGCCAAGCGGGCGGCCGACACGGCAACGCAGCAACCGGCAGGCTGAATGCGACAAGCGCGGCCCGATGTGCAAGCAGCGCGAGACGACGAGGCGATGCGGCGACGGCGCTGGCAAATGACCACCACAGCCAAGGCGACCACCGACCGGGCGAAGAAGCTGGAGACGGACATCGGCAAGGTCAAGGCGAAGCTGGAGGCGCCGCAGACCGAGGCCGTGGGCCATGCCAACCCGCTCGGCAATGCGCTGGCCAAGCTGATCGGCTCCGCCGCCGATGTGCTGACGGCGTGGCAGCAGGCCGTTGTCGCGGCGGTGTTCGAGCTCTGCCTCGTCGGCGTGATGGTGATCTACGAGCTGCTCGGGCAGGGGAGGCAGACGCCTGCCGCCGTTACCGCGGTCCGGTTCAGGAGCCCGATCGGCTTCTTGATGGACCTGCGTTGCCCCCGCCCCGGAAGACAGCGCGAGGACGCCAAAGCCGAGCCAAGGCGGCAGCGTGAAGGGCTTCTTGCGCGACCATCTATTTCCAGCCGACGCTGAGCGAGCGCGTCGACATCAAGTCCCTGATGCACACCTATCGGGGTTGGTGCGCGGAGAAGGGCTTGGCACCGGTAGACCTCAATGCGTTTCTCGATGAGATCGAGAAGCTATGCGGCAAGCTCGGCATCAAGATCGAGGTCGGCGAGGATCGGCGCGTCTATTGCCTTGGGGTGAAGATCGCGACATCAGCGGCAGCGCACGCGAGCGTCCATTAGCCTTTGCCGCTTCCCTACAGTTCTCGGAGCCCCCGGAAACGACGCTGGCCCCGACCCAGTCAGATAAGACGCCGCAATTGGCAATATGTCCCCGCCAACGTCGCTTCCGACACAGAGTAAGCCTGCAGCGCGAACGAGGTCTGTGCTGTTCGGCACAGCATGTAATCACATCTGACTTGCCAGCGAGGCAAAAGGAGAAAGCGCCCAAGTGCGGATTGGGCGCCAGTTAGAGCTCATCGCCCTTCTCGATACGCGGGACAGAGGGCTTGCGCGTATATGGTTCGGCAAACCTATCGCCTCGATGAACGCGGGATTAAACAAACGTAACGTTGACAACGGTGAGTTGCCAGCATTGGTCGCTAGCTCGACAAAATCCGCTCAATGGCCGCGTCCAGTCCGTGACATTCTGGTCCGCCTATAAGCACTGGTGCGCGCACCGCGGCTACGATGCGGTCTCCATGCCTATGTTTGCGCTGGCGCGCTGGCGGAAGGATCCGATCGGCGGAACCGTCTGGTATCTGGATTGCGAGCTGGCCGAAGGCTACGCGGATCTTGGAGCCGCCGCGGGAGCCGAAGGGACTACCTCGGCCTGGCGCCATGGCCAGGGGCACGCCGACGACGCACTGATCGCCCGTCCTTTGCTGATAGCCCCAGTGGAGGCGCTCTGTGTCCCGCAGCACAGCGAAGCTTCCGCTGACGCCCAATTTGCACATCATCGGTTGAAAGGGCGGACCCATGTTGGTGCAAGCAAACACAGATGACGCGTTCGGACCCGCGTTTTTGAGGCCGCTGAATGGTTTCGCAAAGACCTGGCAGAGGCTGATGTCAGCATTGGACTAACTCGTACCAGCCGGAGAAGCATTACATGCGAGGCCCCGGCCCGAAGTGGCGTGAGAAGCGTGCTCGACAAGAGTACACGATGGCCAACCGCTCGTGAGATCGTTGCAAAAATTTTCTCCATTGCCACGATCCGTGCGGCATTGACGACGAACCGCACCCAAATGCTTGTTGAAGTCCAAGGGTAAGTCCACATTTGGCTCGTGCTGCGCCCCTCAATTTTCATTCCTCCCTGCGAGCCAACCCAGCGTGACCGTCCGCCGATGGGCGACGCCTGGCTGCACGAGGTAAAGTTCGACGGCTACAGGATTCAGGTCCACAGGGCCGGCCGGCGAGTGACCATCTTCACGCGCAACGGCCACGACTGGACCGAT
>CAWHBI010000031.1:0-131383 GCA_963827545.1 uncultured Alphaproteobacteria bacterium | reverse complement strand
GGTGCCGCCGCCCTAAAGTCCGGCAAGAGGGTGTGGGGGACCTTGCCGAACTTCTCCGTTTGCTCAAGGCACGCCGTCAGACGCCGAAAGAGCCGGGTGCGACTGGCTGCTCTGAGCTTTGTTCCACAGTGCGAGGAGGCTTGGTGCGGGCCTGCCTGCGCGCCTCCTCGACCGTCATCGGCGGGTGGTGGCCAATGACCAGCCTTGCCATCTTCCCCCGTCTCCCGCCCACCCATTTCTGCACGAGCCATACGCCCTCGCCGCTGGCCAGCACCCGCAGGCCCAGCCCTTTGAGCTGGGTATCCCAGAGGTACAACATCCTGCCGCTGCGCCTGGATGCGGTGCGCAGCGTCTCGATCTCGCGGTGTGTAATCTTCGCCCTGGCCATGGTGCCCGCCGACTGCGGGCGGCCGCAACCGGTATCCGCCGGCCGGAACGTATGCCCCGCTCTCCAGTTGTTATATCTTTCGCAGGATAACCTGCGCAGGTTGTCTGGTTAGCATGATTCGACCGGGCGGGCCAATGGGCCGCAGCCCCGAGCACGCATATGCCAGCTGGTTCGGTGACGGCCAGACCAGTCGTCGGCATCGGTTGAAGATGCAGGTGCAAACAGCGCGTGGCCAAAGTCGGCGGGTGACGCTCGAAGCCCGTCAGATCCGGCGCAGCGCCACGCTCTCGATGCGGTGGTCGGGACCCTTGCGCAGGATCAGGCGTGAGCGCTGGCGCGTCGGGAGAATGTTGTCGTAGAGGTTCTTCTCATTGATCGAGCGCCAGATGTCGAGCGCCTGCGCGCGCGCCTCGTCGGGGGTGAGGTGGGCGTAGCGATGGAAATAGGCGGCTGGATCGCGGAACGCGGTCTGGCGCAGGCGCATGAACCGCGTCACGTACCAGTCCTCGATCACCTGCACGTCGGCATCGAGATAGATCGAAAAATTGAAAAAATCGGAGACGAAAGGAATGGCCTCGCCATCCTTGGGCAGGCGCGCCGGCTGCAGCACGTTGAGACCCTCGACGATCAGAATGTCGGGGCGGTCGACGACAATGGTCTGGCCCGGAATGATGTCGTAGTGGAAGTGCGAATAGACGGGCGCGGCCACGTTCTCGCGACCCGACTTTACGTCATGCAGGAAGTTCAGGAGGCGCGCCGTGTCGAAGCTTTCGGGGAAACCCTTGCGGTTCATCAGGCCGCGCCGCTCCAGCTCGGCGTTGGGGTGCAGGAAGCCGTCGGTGGTGATGAGGTCGACGCGCGGATGATCAGCCCAGCGCGCCAACAGCGCGCGCAGCACGCGCGCCGTCGTGCTCTTGCCGACGGCCACCGAGCCGGCGATGCCGAGGATATAGGGCACGTGGCGGTCCCGGCGGCCGAGGAAGCGGCTGGTGACGGAGTGCAACTCCTGTGCGGCGGCGACATGCAGGTTCAGCAGCCGCGACAGCGGCAGGTAGATCTGCTCCACCTCTGCAATCGACAGCTCCTCGATGAGACCCGAGAGCTGCTCCAGATCGCGCGGCACCAGTGTCATCGGCGTGTCGGCCCGCAGCTTCGCCCACTGCTCGCGCGAGAACACGCGATAGGGTGAAAAGGCGAGGTTGCTCCGATCGGGTGCCGCCGCCAGGAAGGTCGACAGGGTGTCGGGGGGCGCGTTCATGGCGACGGTATCTTCCTGGCCGCCTTTTCGGCGAGACCCGAGGTGCCCATGCGCGACTGAAGCTCCTGCAGGACGTCGCTCAAGGCGACCTCGCGGCTCTCCAAGAGCACCAGGAGATGGTAGACGAGGTCGGCCGCCTCGCGTGTGAGCGCGCCCTTGTCGGCGCCCAGTGCGGCGATGACGGTCTCGGTGGCCTCTTCGCCGAGCTTTTTCGCGCAGCGCTCGGGGCCGGCATCGAGCAGCCCCCTCGTGTAGGATTTCGCGGCGTCGCCGGCACGGCGCGAATGGATCAGCGCCGCCAGCCGCTGCAGCACGTCATCGGTCATAGTCGCAGGTCCTAACGGGCGTAAACGTCACCCGATCCGGCCCACTCCAACTACGGCGCTGAATGGGCGTCAAGGCCCGGCGACTTAGAGCTGGAAGAGGCATTGACAAGCCCGAAATCTCTGGCATACAGTATGCCATACAGCCGAGGGAGGCAACCATGCAGTGCCCCGTTTGCTGCCGCCAGGCCGAGAATCTGACACCCAATACCTTGGATGGCGTGGTCGTTGGCTGCGACCGCTGCGGCGACTACAGGATTGCGGGCAGCGCCTACCACGATCTCATGGGACTGCAGGTGGAGAAGCGCGTGGCGGTGCTCGAGGCGGCCAAGCTCGCGTCACGCAGCGGCTGGCCGATGATCAGCAGTGCTTCCATCAGGGCGCGTTGACTTGCGCCGCCAAGCCAAGGTGCGTCCTTACGACGGCGCGCCTGTGAGCCGCTTGCGAATGTAGTCGAGCTGCTCGTAGTTGCCGTATTGCACGGTGAGGTAGCCGCTCTCCCCCGAGCCGTGCTTGATCTCCACCTTGAGGCCCAGTGCGTCGGTGAGGTCGCGTTCGAAAGCCCGCGTGTCCGCGTCCTTGTCCTGGGGGCTGCGCGTTGTCGACCCATCGCCGCCGCCCCGGACCACGCGGCCCGTCGCAACAGGCTGCACCTGTACCAGGCTTTCGACATCGCGCGCGGTGAGATTGAGACCGATGATCTGTTCGACCAGCTTGTCGGCGTCCTCGCGCCCGACGAGCGGACGCGCCTGGCCCGCTGAGACCTTGCCCTCACGCAACAGCGTCTGGACCTTCGGGGAAAGCTTCAAGAGGCGCAGCGTGTTGGCGAGATGGCTGCGGCTCTTGCCGACCACCTCGGCCACTTCCTCCTGTGTGTAGTTGAACCTCTCGATCAGCTCGTTGTAGCCAGCCGCCTCCTCCATGGCGTTGAGGTCTTTGCGCTGCACGTTCTCGATGACGGCGAACTCGGCGACGTCCTGATCCGAGAGCTCGCGCACGATCACCGGTACCTGGTGCAGCGGCGCCTTCTGGGCCGCGCGCCAGCGGCGCTCCCCGGCGACGATCTCGTAGCCGCCACGCTCGCGATCGGGCCGGGCGATGATAGGCTGCACCAGGCCCTTGGTGCGGATCGACTGGGCGAGCTCCACCATCTCGATGTTGTCGAAGTCCTTGCGCGGATTGAGACCGCTGGGATGCAGCTGCTCGATCGGAATGAGGCGCTGCTCGCCGTGCACCGGCAGCCGCGGCTCCGTCTGAGGGGTCTCGCCGATGAGCGAGGCAAGGCCGCGCCCGAGCCGGCCTTTCTGAAGGGGTACGACCATGGGTATTCCTGTATTCCTGATACCGTCAGACATTTGGTCTTTCTCTGCTGGGTCTGCGCTTCGCTTCGACCCAGCCTACGCGGCTCTCAGCCGGCGCTCGCGCTCGATGATCTCATGCGCCAGACGGATGTAAGCCTGGCTGCCCGGGCACTCGTAGTCGTAGAGCAGGATCGGCTTGCCGTGCGAGGGCGCTTCCGCCACGCGGATGTTGCGCGGGATCATGGTCTCGTAGACCTTGGCGCCAAAGAAGGCGCGCACCTCGCTGGCGACTTCCTTCGAGAGCGAGGTGCGGGCATCGTGCATGGTGAGCACCACGCCCTGAATCTCGAGGCTGGGATTGAGGGTGGCCTTGATCTGATCGATCGTCTCCTTGAGCTGCGAGATGCCTTCCAGCGCGAAGAACTCGCATTGCACCGGCACCAGCACCGCGTGCGCGGCCACCATGGCATTGAGGGTGAGCAGATTGAGCGAGGGCGGACAGTCGATCAGCAGATAGCCATACGGAACTTCCGCCGGCCTCGCCCGCTGCTCGGCGATCAGCGCGGTGACCGCATCGCGCAGGCGGAAGGGACGGTTGACCTCCGTCATCATCTCTGATTCGAGCCCGACCAGGTCGGCATTGGCCGGCACGATGCTCAGGTTCGGCACCAGGGTCTTGGTGCTGGCCCTGGCAATGGTGGTCTTGCCAGTGAGCACATCGAAGCTGGTGACGGGCCTTGCATCCTCGGCGATGCCGACGCCGGTGGAGGCGTTGCCCTGCGGGTCGAGATCGAGGATCAGCACCTTCTCGCCCACGGCGGCGAGCGCGGTGCCAAGGTTGATGGCAGTGGTGGTCTTGCCAACGCCACCCTTCTGGTTGGCGATGGCAAGGACGCGGAGCAAGCTCGCGGCTGGCATGTCAGTCCTTCGCTTTGCGTTCGAGGTTTGTGATGACGGCGATGACGCCGTTGCTGTCGGTGACGCTAGGGACCAACTCAACATCAAATTTCCATGTCTTCTCGGCCACTAGTAACTCCTTGGCGACCTCCTTGCCTTTGCAGAATAATCCGGTGGTGCCAGGCGGGGATAAGGGCGCCGCCAGGCCGAGAAGCTTGTCCAGCGGCGCCAGGGCGCGCGCAGACACGACCCGCGGCAACCTTTCGTTAACCGAAATCCTAACTGATTCGGCTCGTGCCGACAGAATATCCACAGTGATGCCGACGCCGGAGCTGATCCCGGTTTGCCGGACCACCTCGCGCAGGAACGCACACTTGCGGGTGTCGCTTTCGACGAGGGTGATGCGAATGGGTCCCCCTTGCTCCGCGCGCGTTCCCTCTCCCCTTCGTGTCGAAGGCACGCCTCCGGCATGGCGGGGAGAGGGAGCTCCCGCAAGCAGAATGGCAACAACCAAGCCGGGGAAGCCGGCGCCGGAGCCGAGGTCGATCCAGGAGTGAAGGCCCGATGCGGCCAGGGGCAGGAGTTGGGCGCTGTCGGCGAAGTGGCGGTGCCAGATGGCATCGAGGGTGCTGGGGGCAACCAGATTGACGGCCTTCTGCCACTGGCGCAGCAGTTTCTCGTAGATGGCGAGGCGTTCGATGGCTTCACGTGAGACATCGAAAGCGGCCGCGAAGTCGTCGGGGCCGCGAATCGTGCGAACCGGTTTCGATACTTTGCGGCGTGCAGTCATGGGGGGATCGGGTTCAAGGTGTGTATGGGCCGCAGAATTGTTTTCACTTGAAACATTGGAGCGTGGCTGTGGCGCATCAGTTGGCCGTCCTGGCTCGCCAGCGCGATAGCGCAACGCCGGCCCAAATGGCCTCGACAACGCCAAAGGGCCAGGCTCCCTGGAGAAAGCCGTACAGCGATGCCAGCACACAGGCGCCGGCGAACGCGAGGATGAACGCTGGGCTGCGGTCCTCCATCGCGTAGAACACCAGCATGAGCGTGACAGCCAGGAGGCCGAAAAGACTGAGACCGTCCATCAGCAACCGCACTCTCCACTACTTTGGGTCCCCTCCTTTGCTATCTTCATCGGCCCAGCGCAATAGCGCCAAGGTCGGCATTCTCGTCTCATAGTGGGACCTGGGAGAGAGGCACTTGAACCACCTGAAGCTTACGCTGTTGGCGTTCTGGCTCGGTTTGGCCGCTGGCGCTCCAGCAGCAGTGGGAGATGCGCGCAAGGACTGCTTTGAGAAGAGCGGTGATGTCGCAATCCGGGCCTGCAGCGAAACCATTGCCCAAAACCCGGGCGATGCCGTCTCCTACATCAACCGGGCCTTCGAGTATTTGCACAAGGGCGACGTCATCCAGGCCATTGCCGACTACTCCAAAGCCATCGAGCTCAACCCTGGGCGGCCGGATGGTTATGCTGGACGAGCCTGGGCTCTGCTGCAAAGCGGCAAGGCAGCTCAGGCCCTGCCTGACGCTGAGCGGTCTCTGCAGATCAAGGCTGACGATGCGCGGACACTGGACATCCGCGGTCACATCCATGAAGCCCTGGGGCGGCGCGAGGAAGCGATTGCCGACTTCCGCCGCGCACTCTCCATCGAACCACGGTTGCAGGGGAGCAAGGAGGGACTGAAGCGGCTCGGCGCGGGCGGGTAGGGCACGGTCGGCCGAGAATTGCATCTGCATTGTTTCACGTGAAACAGTGCGGCTGCAACGCTGGGCGCAGCTGAACGGCGTCAGGCCGTCTTGCGGGGGGCTGGCCGGCACAGGTGGGCCAGCAGGAGCATCAGGGCCGCGGGGGTGATGCCCTCCATGCGGCTGGCCTGGGCCAGCGTGGCAGGGCGCAAGGCTTCCAGCTTCTGGCGCACCTCGGCAGAAAGGCTGGATACGCCGGCGTAGTCGAAGTCCGGCGGAATGCGGACGTTCTCCTCCTTGCGGAAGGCGACGATGTCGGCCTCCTGACGCTGGACATAAGATGCGTAGCGGGCATCGACGCTGAGCTGGGCGCCCACAGCGCGCGCAATCGAGCCGATGGCCGGCCAGATGGCAGCTAGCCGGGTGATATCGATGCCTGGGTAGGACAGCAGCTCGAAGGCCGAACGGCGGCGACCATCCTTGTTGATGGCGAGGCCGTGACGAGTGGCCTCGTTGGGCGTGAGGCTGAGATTCTCCAGCAGGCCCCGTCCGGCCTCCAGGGCTTTGGACCTGGCCGTGAAGGCCTTGCACCGCTCGGGCCCAATGCACCCCATGTCCATGCCCGCCGGCGTCAGCCGCTGATCCGCATTGTCGGCCCGCAGGCGCAAGCGGTACTCGGCCCGCGAGGTGAACATGCGGTAGGGCTCGGAGACGCCGCGTGTAACCAAGTCGTCGATCATCACGCCCATGTAGGCGTCCGCTCGAGAGACGACGAGCTCTCGTGCCCCGCCGCCGGCCTTCAACGCGGCGTTGATGCCCGCGACAATGCCCTGGGCCCCTGCTTCCTCGTAGCCCGTGGTGCCGTTGATCTGACCCGCAAGGAACAACCGCGGCAGGCGCTTCACCTCCAGCGTTGGAAAGAGCTCGCGCGGATCGACGTAATCGTATTCGATGGCGTAGCCGAAGCGCTTGATGACGACCTTCTCGAGGCCGGGAATCGTGCGCAGGAAGGCCTCCTGCACCTCCGCGGGAAGCGAGGTGGAGACGCCGTTGGGATAGACCGTGTCATCGTCCAGACCCTCGGGCTCCAGGAAGATTCTGATGCCCAGTGCGGCTGGCGAAGCGCACCACCTTGTCCTCGATGGAGGGACAATAGCGCGGCCCCACGCTCTCGATCTGCCCAGAGTACATGGGGGAGCGGGAGAGGTTGGCGCGGATGACGGCGTGGGTGGCCTCGGTGGTGCTGGTTATCGCGCAGTGGATCTGTGGATTGGTGATCCGCTGGGTGAGGAACGAGAACGGAGTTGGCACCTCGTCGCCCGGCTGCATCTCGAGGCCCTCCCAGCCGATGGAGGCCTTGGCCAAACGAGCCGGTGTGCCGGTCTTGAGCCGGCCGAGGCGGAGGTCGAGCGCCAGCAGCCGCTCGGAAAGCCTGTTGGCGGGGGCTTCGCCATGGCGGCCAGCTGGGGTCTTCTCCTCCCCGCGATGGATCAGGCCGCGCAGGAAAGTTCCTGTGGTGAGAACGACGGCGCCCGCACGGACCTGCCGGCCATCATCTGTCACTATTCCGCCCGCCGCACCGTTCTCCACGATCAGGTCCTCGACCGCCGCTTCGATCACCTCGAGGTTGGGCGTGGAGCTGATGGCAGCCTGCATGGCCGCACGGTAGAGCTTGCGGTCGGCCTGGGCCCGCGGCCCCTGCACGGCCGGGCCCTTGGAACGGTTGAGCAGGCGGAACTGGATGCCAGCGGCGTCGGCTACTCGCCCCATGAGGCCATCGAGAGCGTCGATCTCACGCACCAGGTGGCCTTTGCCGAGCCCGCCGATGGCCGGGTTGCAGGACATCTCGCCGACGGTGGCAAACTTGTGGGTGACAAGGGCGGTGCGCGCACCGATGCGAGCAGCCGCAGCCGCAGCCTCGCACCCGGCGTGACCGCCGCCCACAACGATGATGTCGAAGGTCGTGTCTGACATGACAGGCCGCAAGAAATGGTGAGTGCGGCGGAACCTATATGAGCATACAGGTCTCGTCAAAACACAGGCTGTTCTGGAGGCCTGGAGGCCTGATAGGGAGAGACGATCCCAGGAAGCGAATGCATCACCCGTCGATCGTCTTCTCTGCTGGCGGCACCTTTTATCGGAGGCGGACGAGAAAGCGAATGACCCCCGACATCGCCATCTGCCTCATCATCCTCGGCGCCGCCATACTGGCGTTCGCGTGGGACCGGGTGCCCGCAGATGTCGTGGCGCTCGGCGTGATGCTGGCGGTCATCGCCACGAGGCTGCTGCCCCCCGACAAGGCTTTCGCCGGTTTCGCCAGCGACACCGTGATGATGATCCTGGGCCTGCTGGTGATGTCGGCCGGCCTGATCCAGACGGGAGTGGTGGAGACCGCCGGGCGCTACGTGTTCGATCTGTCCGGCAGGAACCCGGCGATCTTTCTGCCGCTCATCATGGTATCGGTGGCGGGTGTCTCCGCCTTCATGAGCAATACCGCGGCCACGGCCTTCTTCGTGCCGCTGGTGATCGGCTACGCCAGCAAGGTCGGCGAGAGTCCGTCGAAGTTCCTGTTGCCGCTGGCGTTCGCGTCGATCCTGACCAGCTCGGTCACGCTCATCAGCACCTCGACCAACCTGGTGGTGAGCGACCTCCTGACCCGCTATCAGCAGCCGCCCATGGGCATGTTCGAGCTGGCGCCGGTCGGCATTCCGATCGCGGTGGTCGGCATCCTGTACGTCTGGACGATCGGTGTACGCCTCCTTCCGCAACGAAAGGACCAGAAGCCGGAGGAGAAAATCGGCGAGCGCAAGTATCAGGCCGATGTCGTGGTGGCCGAAGACGGGCCGCTGGTCGGCAAATCCCTCGAGCAGGCCAAGATCACTGGCAGTGCCGGGCTTGCGGTCATCAAGCTCATCCGCGGCGGGGAAACCGTGCGCGGGGAGAAGAGGCTGGCCGATCTCGAGCTGCAGGCGGGGGACGAGCTGCTCATCGAGGGGCTGCGGGCCGACCTGCTCAAAATCAAGAGCATCGAAGGCCTCGCCTTCAAGGCCGACGTGCATCTGGCCGATGCCGACGCCGAGGAGGCGCAAAGCACGATTGTCGAAGGCGTGCTGCTGCCGCGCTCGCCTCTGATCGGCAACAGTCTGAGAAGCCTCGAATTCAAGGAGCGCTACGGGCTCCAGGTGCTTGCCATACATCGCGCCGGCCGGGTGCCGAAGACGATCAGCTCGGCGCGGCTGCGCATGGGCGACGTGCTGCTGCTGCAAGGGACGCCCGACGATGTGAAGGCTCTGGAGCGAGGCAACCTGTTCAACATATTCGGGGGCGTGGAGCAGGGGCGGCTCAATCGCTCCCGCGCTCCCCTCGCCGCCACCATCTTCGTGTTGGCGATCCTGGCCGCGACCTTGAAGCTGGCATCGCTGCCGGTCGCCATGCTCAGCGGCGCCTTCCTGATGCTGGCGACCCGCTGCCTCTCCCCAGAACAAGCCTACCGCCAGGTGGAGTGGAAGGTGCTGATCTTGATCGCTGCACTGCTCTCGCTCGGGGCAGCGATGGAGGCCAGCGGAGCCGGCAAGTTTCTCGCCCAGCAGTTGATCGCTCTCGTCGGTGCGGAGAGCCGCTACGCCTTGCTCACCTGCTTCTTCGTTTTGACCGTTGTGCTGACGCAGCCGATGTCGAACCAGGCCGCTGCCCTCGTCGTTTTTCCCATTGCCATGCAGACCGGGCTACAGCTGGGCGTCGATCCCCGCGCCTTCGGCATGATGGTGGCCGTGGCCGCAAGCTGCTCCTACCTGACCCCGCTCGAGCCCTCCTGCCTGATGGTGTATGGGCCCGGCAAGTATCAGTTCTCCGATTTCTTCAAAGTGGGCATGCCGCTCACTGCCCTGATCTATGCCATCGCCATCGTGCTTGTCCCCTGGGTCTGGCCGATGTGAGGGTGGACCTTCCCCTTGCGCCTCTCGCGCCGACCAGATTCCCCTCCCCGTCCTTGCGGAGCATGGCTTCGCCATGACGCGGGGAGGGGCTAGGGGTGGGGGTATTGATACAAGGGCAACCTTCCCTTGTGGTTCACCCCACCCGGCTCGGCACGCGAAGCGTGCCTCGCCACCCTCCCCGTCAAGGGGAGGGTACACACCAGCGCTGTCACACTTCCAGGATGCAGCACCCGCACCGCTTATGCAGACCGGACCCCTGCAGGGGGTGATTGCGCACGACGTCATGGGGGTCGAAATTGTTTCACGTGAAACAATGCAGGTGCAACCGCCACCGGGTGCTGCCTCACTGCCCACGAGCGAAGTCAGCGGGCGGCAACGTCACGCCGCGGCCAGCTTCATGCGCCTGCCTGGCCGGAGCAATGTGTGGGGAGAAAAATGGGGGCACCCGACAGGTGGTGTGCGGGCAGGATTGCTGCCAAGTGCCCCAGACCAGGTCGTGGGACTGTACGACCCGGTCTGACCAGGATAACGTGCAACCTCTACAAGTCATCCTTCACAATGTTGTATGTGGACAGCGGCAGCAAACGGCAATTTTGCGGTTGCGCCTGCCGCGGATGGGATGCCGGGGCACGCCTGTCCGCCTGGACCCAGTGGAACCATGGGTGGGTTCACGCGTTCATGCAGGCACGTGCGCTTTTTTCGGTTCCCCGACGAGAGCGCGCGGACACGATGGTCTAGGAAGACTGAGGGCGCCTCCTCCCCATGGCGCCCTTTTTCTTGGCCCCATTCCGCTAAGGCTCGTGGCGCTACCCTCCCCTTGACGGGGAGGTGGCGAGGCACGTCATTCTACGTGCCGAGCCGGGTGGGGTGAAGCCACGAGGGAACGCTGACTTGTATAACCCCCCACCCCTAGCCCCTCCCCGCGTCCTGGCGAAGCCATGCTCCGCATGCCTTTATTTGTCGGGACGATGTGATCTTCCGACACTTAGAGTGGGTTCCCGACACTTTATTTGTCGCTACTCCCCATTGACTATCCAGATCGCGACACATAAATAGGCGTTGTGTCGCGTCGTGGCGACAAAACAGCCACCCAAGCGACACTTAGCACCCGTATCGCGACAAATAAAGTGTCGCTAGGAAGTGTCGCAAGTGCCAAAGCGAATTGAAACCAAAGAGATCGATGCGATTGTGGCCGCAGTAGGCGCGTTTCCAGAAGGAGCGCCCTTTAGCGACATAGCGCAAGTCCTGGTCTACTCCATCCAGGAGCGAACACTACAGCGCCGCCTTGCAAAATTGGTGAAGGAAGGCCGGATTGAAAAGACGGGAAAGGGCACAAAAACCCGATACCGCTTGATCTTGGCTGCTGATGAATTCGAAGGGCCAGAAGCACCAGCGGAAACCGCTAACGTTGCGGCTGACAATGTCGAGCCGAAACTCACGCTTACCCTCAAGCCGTCCGCCGAGGGACTGGCGGTTTTCAATGAGATCTCTAAGCCCCAACATGAGCGCAAGCGGGTGGGCTATGTCCGGGAGTTCCTCGACGCATACCAACCGAACGACACGTATTATTTGTCGGCGGACGTCCGCTCTGAACTGGCGGCTATTGGCCGCGTAACCGACAAGGTTGAGCCCGCAGGGACGTATGCACGACACGTCCTCAATCGGCTTCTCATCGAACTGTCATTTCACTCAAGTCGTCTAGAGGGGAACCGCTACTCTCTGTTGGAGACGAAGCAGCTCATTGAAGCTGGCCGCACTGCTACCGGCAAGGCAGCAGAAGAAACCCAGATGATTATCAACCACAAAGGGGCCATCGAATTCTTGGTGGATTCGGCCGAACAAATTGGAATCAACAAGCTAACAATCCAGAACCTGCACGCCATACTTTCAGACAATCTCATGTCTGATCCGGCCGACAGCGGTCGGCTGCGCACGAGAGGTGTAGAGATCGGGGGGTCGGTGTATTTGCCCCTAGCTGTTCCGCAGCTCATCGAAGAGATTTTCATTCAGGTCTTGAACGCTGCGAGCCAGATCAACGATCCGTTTGAGCAGGCATTCTTCCTCTCGGTGCACTTGCCTTACTTGCAGCCGTTTCAGGACGTCAATAAGCGGGTATCGCGCCTGAGTGCGAACATCCCCCTTATCCGTAACAATCTAAAGCCGCTATCGTTCGTGGACGTTCCGAAATCCGACTATGCGGCAGGCCTTCTCGGCGTCTATGAGCTCAACCGCACCGCGCTCATCCGCGATGTTTTTGTCTGGGCCTACAAGCGCTCGGCCGAACACTACGCGGTGATCCGAGACAGTTTGGGCTCACCGGATGAGTTCAAGTTGAGGTATAGGCCCCAGATAAAATCAGCCGTCGCCTTTGTCATCCAGAACGGCATCCCTGCAAAGGACGTGCAGAGCCGTATTGGGAAATGGGCCGAGGACAACGGGGTTGCTGAGGCTGATCGCGGACGGTTCGTCGCGGTGATTGAAGCCGAAATACTCAGCCTGCAAGAATGGAACGTAGCGCGCTATCCGGTCACGCCCAACGAATACAAGGCATGGTTGGCTTCTGCAGGATAAGAAGGCGGTTCGTTTAGCGCGGTTTGCGCTTGTTTGCCGTCTTGCGTTCCTGCTTCGCCAACCGCTTCATCACCTCATCACCTTTGTTGTCCGCATCGGCGCCGATCTCTCGCGCCAGCCGCTTGAAGTCCTCTGCGCACGGTACGGCAGGCCAGCCATCGAAGGATCAGCTGAGATTGGTGTTCTTGCGGGCCGACCCGCGGAGGAAAGCTCACTCAGCCCCACTGGCGCACGACCGGCTCAGTCGGCCTGCTTGTAGCCGCGCTTGGCCATGCAGTCGGCATGGACCTGACGCCGGAACTGGCTCTTGGGATTCTTGTTCGCGTCCTCGTTGGAGGAAGAGACAACCATGACCCCGATGATCCCGCCAATGAGATACCCGGCGACGACATTCTGGGCGGCCTGCTCCTCGGTCAGCTTGGCCTTCTGCGCGAGCTTCCAGCATTGGGCTGAGTTCGCGCTTCTCCACGGCCACCGAGGCGCCTGCCTTCCTGTATTTCGCCTCTTCGCCCCACGCCGAGCCCAACAGCAAAAGCGTTCCGGCAGCCAGCGCAGCGACGGCTGCAGGCGTGGCGATTTTGGTCATCGGTCCCCCCAACGCTCTACGCAACGGACCTGTTAGGCCAGGGAGCGATGGCCAGCATGCGAAATGCTGCGGAATCCGAGGAATTCGCCCGTTGCGTGTTGGAGGCGCAACAGGAGCCATGGCGCGCCGCATGAAATTGAACGCTGCATTGTTTCACGTGAAACAATGCAGACGCAACCTTACTTGCCGATGCAGAACCGGCTGAAGATCTCGCCCAGCACGTCCTCCACGTCCACCCGCCCAGTGATGCGCCCGAGCGCGGTCGCTGCCCGGCGCAGATCCTCCGCCCTGAGCTCCAGCTCGCCGGGCGCACCCGCCAGGTAGGTCTCCAGCGCCTCCAGGCAAGCCTCGAGCTGCCGGCGGTGGCGCGCTTGAGTAAGGACCGGCGCCTCCGAGGTGCCGATGCTCGCATGCGCCTTGGCCTCGATGGTCTTGGTGAGCTCGGGCAGCCCTTCGCCAGTGTAGAGCGATAGCCCGCACCAGCCCTTCAACAGCATCGGGTGCAGGCGCTGAGAACCCGGCAGGTCCATCTTGTTGAGCACCCACAGCATCTCACGGGCATGGGCCGCCAGATCGGCGGGCGGCGCCGGCTGTGGATCTGTTGCATCCATCAGCCAGAGCACCAGGTCGGCGTCCCGGGCGCGCGCCACTGCGCGGCGGATGCCCTCGCGCTCCACCTTGCCTTCGGCCTCGCGGATGCCGGCCGTGTCGCTGAGAATGACCGGGGCGCCGCCGAGGTCCATGGTCACCTCGATGATGTCGCGGGTGGTGCCGGCCTCCTCCGACACAATGGCCGCCTCGCGCTTGGCGAGCGCGTTGAGAAGGCTCGACTTGCCGACGTTGGGCGGGCCGGCAATGGTCACGCGGAAACCTTCGCGCAGGATCTCCCCGCGGCGGCCATCGTCAAGGTGCCGGCGGATCGACGGCACCAGCCGTGCCACCAGCTCGCGGGCTCCTTCGCAGGCCTTTTCGCTGACGTCGGCCTCGTCGGAGAAGTCGATGGCCGACTCGGTCAGGGCCTGCGCCCGGATCAGCTCGGCCCGCCACCCGTCGTAGAGCCGCGCCAGGGCACCACCGGATTGCCGCAGCGCCTGCTTGCGCTGGGCGTCCGTCTCCGCTTCGACCAGGTCCGCGATCGCCTCGGCCGCTGTCAGGTCGATCTTGCCGTGCTCGAAAGCGCGGCGGGCGAACTCACCAGGCTCCGCCATTCGCAGACCCTTGATGAGGGGCAGCGCACGCACCACCGCCAGGCTCACCGCGCGCCCGCCGTGAACATGCAGCTCGGCCATGTCCTCCCCGGTCTCGCTCCTGGGAGCCGGGAACCACAGCACCAGCGCCTCGTCCAGCACCTCGCCCGTCTCAGGGTGGCGCAGCCGCCGGAACGACGCCACCCGCGGCTTCGGGCGGGGTGCCGCCATTCGGTCGAGCACCTCGCCGGCCGCTGGTCCCGAGATGCGGAACACAGCGACGGCACTGCGGCCTGGCGCGCTGGACAGGGCGAAGATCGTATCGTTGGCCACCATCAAACCGCTGCATGCCTCACCGATCAGGCAGTCTTGCGTGGCCTGATGGCGGCGATGTCCTTGTCGGGTCTTTGTCGCGCGGTTTCGAGATCATAGCGCGCCTGCAAGCGGAGCCAGAACTCGGCCGTGGTTCCCAAATAGCGGGCGAGTTGCAGAGCCGTGTCGAGCGTGACCGGGGTTTCCTCTCGCACCAAGCGCTCGATGCGCGTTCGCGGCACGCGCAAATGTGCGGCGAGGGCGTAGGGACTCATGGCAAGTGGTCCCAATACTTCCTCCCGCAGGATCTCACCTGGATGCACAGGCCCAAGGGGGTCGGTACGCATCAGTCATACTCCTCGATGGTAGTCCACGATCTCGACGCTCTGGGCATCGCTCCCGGTCCACACGAAGCAAACTCGCCATTGATCATTGATCCTGATCGAGTGCTGTCCGGCGCGATCTTTCTTCAATGCCTCAAGGTGATTGCCAGGGAGCCTGCCAATATCAGCGAGCGTTTCCGCCTCATCCAACATGATCAGCTTGCGGCGTGCGCGCCCGATAAGATCAGCCGGGAAACCCTTGCCGGGATGGCGACCTTCGAAAATCGGATCATGGCCGCCCGCGCTCTACCGCACGTATCATGACATGATACATACGTCAACAATCGCCGGGCCCGGTTTTGCCGCTGCCCGATCCGGGCTACCCTGCGCACATGACATCCGCCCCGCCATCCGAAAACCGCCTCGGCCGCGAGACCAGCCCCTATCTCCTGCAGCATAGGGACAACCCGGTTCACTGGTGGGCGTGGGGGCCAGAGGCACTGGCCGAGGCCAAGCGCTCGGGCAAGCCGATCCTGCTCTCGGTAGGCTACGCCGCCTGCCACTGGTGCCACGTGATGGCGCACGAGAGCTTCGAGGATGCCGCCACCGCCGCGCACATGAATGAGCTCTTCGTCAACATCAAGGTCGACCGCGAGGAGCGCCCCGACATCGACGCCATCTACATGCGCGCCCTGCATTCGCTGGGCGAGCACGGCGGCTGGCCGCTCACCATGTTCCTCGACAGCGAGGCGCGCCCGTTCTGGGGCGGCACCTACTTTCCGCCCGAGCCGCGCTTCGGCCGGCCCTCCTTCAGGCATGTTCTGACCGAAGTCTCGCGCATCTATCGCGAAGAGCCCAACAAGGTCAGCCACAACGCCGACCTGCTGATCCAGGCGCTGGGCGAGCGCGAGTTCTCTGACGCCACACCCAACCTGAAGGACGAGGCTCTCGCCGATTTGACGAAACGCATGGTCACTGCTGTCGACATGCGCCGCGGCGGCCTCACCGGCGCGCCCAAGTTTCCGCAGTGGAGCTTCTTCTGGCTGCTCTGGCGCGGCGCCATCCGTTACGGCAACCTGGCAGCGCGGCAGGCAGTCGATGCCACGCTCACCAACATCTGCCAGGGCGGAATCTACGATCATCTGGGCGGCGGCTTCGCGCGCTACTCGGTCGACGACCGCTGGCTGGTGCCGCATTTCGAGAAGATGCTCTACGACAACGCGCTGCTCGTCGACCTCCTGTGCGAGGCCTACCGCGAGAGCGGCAGCGAGCTTTACAAGGTGCGCATAGCCGAGACGGTCGACTGGCTGCAGCGCGAGATGATCGCCGAGGGCGGCGGCTTCGCTGCCTCGCTCGATGCCGATAGCGAGGGCGAGGAAGGCAAATTCTACGTCTGGAGCAAAGCGGAGATCGTCGAGGTGCTGGGCGAGGCCGACGCGAAAGTCTTCGCCGAGGCTTACGACGTCACCGACGAAGGCAATTGGGAGGGCCACACGATCCTCAATCGCCTGCAGATGCTCGAGATGCGTTCGGCGGAGGAGGAGCAGGCGCTGGTCGCCATGCGCGCCCGGCTACTGCAGCGCCGCACCAGCCGCATCCGCCCCGGCTGGGACGACAAGGTGCTCGCCGATTGGAACGGCCTGATGATTGCCGCCCTGGCGCATGCAGCGCAGGTGTTCGAGCGCCCCGCCTGGCTCGCTGCCGCAAAGACCGCGTTTGACTTTGTTACCATCCGCATGGAGACGAACGGGCGACTCATACACTCCTATCGTGCTGGCCAGGCGAAAGCGCCTGCCACCGCCAGCGACTACGCCAACATGATCTGGGGCGCGCTGCGGCTCTTCCAGGCAACCAACGAGGCCAAGTATCTTGCTGCGGCCGAGCGCTGGACGGCCATGCTCGATGCCCGCTACTGGCTCGTCGACGCTGGCGGCTACGCCTTCACCGCCGACGACACGCCCGACGTCATCGTGCGCATGCGCGGCGCCCACGACGACGCCACGCCCAATGCCAATGCAGCGATGATCTCCAACCTGGCGGCGCTGCATCTGCTGACGGGAAAGCGGCCCTACCTCGATCGAGCGCATGCCATACCGAAGGCGTTCGCTCACGACCTCGGGCGCAATGCGCTCGGCCACTGCGGCGTGCTTGCCGGTTTCTTCGATCTCATCGCCCCGCAGCACGTGGTGGTGATCGGCACCGGCCTTGAGGACGCGGCTGCGCCGCTCGTGCGCGCCATGTTCGATCTCTCGCTGCCTGGCGCAGTACAACAGTTGGTGGACATCAGTCGTCCGCTGGCCAGCCCCGCGCTCCTCGGCAAAACCGCAATCGAGGGCAAGCCCACCGCCTACGCCTGCATCGGCCCGCAGTGCTCGCTGCCTGTCATCGACGCCGAGGCGCTGCTCGCGCTGCTGGGGGAGCAACGTTCGCAATCTCGACAGTGAAACTCGCCGGCAACAGTCTAGAAACTTATCCACAGCTGGTTGCCAGGCATGCAGGAACAACCTGAGGTTCTGGCCGTTGTTGGCCGCGATCGGGGAAACCCCGCACTCCTCGGTCGTGATATTTGCAGAAGCACCCTGGCCAAGTCCCCGCGTTCCAGGGTGTTTCTTTCGTCTTGGCGACAGCGTCGATCAGCAATAGTGATCAATCGCGTGCGCCACGTGCTGCTATGAGCTCCGCAAGCTTGCGCTTCTGCCGCCCTTCGGCATCGAAATTCTCCGGCCCCAGCCATTGCTCGTAGGCCCGCTTCAGGCTCGGCCACTCGCTGTCGATGATGGAGAACCACGCAGTGTCGCGGTTGCGGCCCTTGTAGACCACCGCTTGTCGGAAGATGCCTTCGAACTGAAAGCCGAGCCGCAGGGCCGCCGCGCGCGACGGCGCATTGAGGCTGTCGCACTTCCACTCGTAGCGGCGATAGCCGAGTTCTTCGAACACACGCCGCATCATCAGGAACATGGCCTCCGTGGCAGCAGGCGTTCTCTGCAGCAGCGGCGAGTAATTGATATTGCCGACCTCGATCACGCCGTTGGCGCCGTCGATGCGCATGAAGGTGGCGACTCCCACTGCCTTCCCCGTCGCGAGGTCGACAATGGTGTGGAAGAGCGGATCGTCGGCTTTCGCCACCTGCTCGAGCCACGCGCGATAGCTCGCGAAGTCGGCGAACGGCCCAACGAAAAGATAAGTCCAGTTCTGTCCGTCCCTGTCGTGCAGGTTGGCCTCGAACAGCTCATCGCCGTGCCGCGCCGGATCGAGCGGCTCCAATCGGCAGAACCGCCCTTCCATGACCGTACGCGGCGGCGTGGGGCGAGGAGTCCAGTTGGGCAGCGGCTGGCCAATATTCTGCAATGATGTCACAACGATGCGTCCTTTCTTGATTCATCGGCTCCCGTAACTTATAATTACGGGGCAAAGTCGCCCTGCCAACCCGAACTGTCACCCTTTGGTGGCGTGCCTGATCCGGGGAAACCCGAGAGCCTTGCGCTCGAGAGGTCAGGATAGGGAGCGGGGCGCATCATTAGAACTCCGAAACAGCTGCGATCCTTGCAGCGATCATGGATCGCCAACGATCAGTTCGTGCGCGATCGGTTCGGTACGATCGCGCGATTGCACCCGCGCACATATCAGCAAGCTGAAGAAGGGGCTCAGCTCTGGAATCCCGAATGCTGACCTCAGCGACGGCACCCTGCGCGGCGTGACGCCTCAGGTAGGTTGTCAAGCTTCGCCGAAGGCGCGACCCGAGGGGGGGGGGGGGGGGGGGGGGGGGGGGGGGGTTGGGGTTGGGGGGCTGAGTGTTTTTTTTTTTGTGTGGGTGGGGGGGGGGGGGGTTTTTTGGGGGGGGGGTGGGGTTGGGGGGGGGGGGGGGGTGGTGGGGGGTGACTCTCGTTGTGACTAATTCTTCCCCGTGCTCATCGAGTTGAAGAACTCGCCGTTGGTCTTGTTGGCGCGCAGCTTGTCGACCAGGAACTCGATGGCGTCCATGGTTCCCATCGGGTTGAGGATGCGGCGCAGGACGTACATCTTCTTGAGCTGATCCTGCGGCACCAGCAGCTCCTCCTTGCGCGTGCCGGAGCGGGCAATGTCGATGGCGGGGAACACGCGCTTATCGGAGACCTTGCGGTCGAGCACGATTTCCGAGTTGCCCGTGCCCTTGAACTCCTCGAAGATCACCTCGTCCATGCGGCTGCCGGTATCGATCAGCGCCGTGGCGATGATGGTGAGGGATCCGCCCTCCTCGATGTTGCGCGCGGCGCCGAAGAAGCGCTTGGGCCGCTGCAAAGCGTTGGAGTCCACGCCGCCCGTCAACACCTTGCCGGAGCTCGGCACCACCGTATTGTAAGCGCGGCCGAGACGCGTGATCGAATCCAGCAGGATCACCACGTCGCGCTTGTGCTCGACCAGGCGCTTGGCCTTCTCGATCACCATCTCCGACACCTGCACGTGCCGCGTGGCCGGCTCGTCGAAGGTCGAGGAGATCACCTCGCCCTTCACCGAGCGCTGCATGTCGGTCACCTCCTCTGGCCGCTCGTCGATCAGCAGCACGATCAGGTAGCACTCGGGGTGGTTGGCCGAGATTGAGTGGGCGATGTTCTGCAGCAGCACCGTCTTGCCGGTGCGCGGCTGCGCCACGATCAGCGCGCGCTGGCCCATGCCCAGCGGCGACACGATGTCGATCACGCGCGGCGAGAGATCTTTGACGGTCGGATCCTCGGTCTCCATCTTCATCCACCGGGTCGGATAGAGCGGCGTGAGGTTGTCGAAGTGCACCTTGTGGCGCGCCTTGTCGGGATCCTCGAAGTTGATTGTGTTGACCTTGAGCAGGGCGAAGTAGCGCTCGCCGTCCTTGGGGCCGCGGATCTGGCCCTCGATGGTGTCGCCGGTGCGCAGGCCGAAGCGGCGGATCTGCGAGGGTGAGATGTAGATGTCATCGGGGCCCGGCAGATAGTTGGCATCCGGCGAGCGCAGGAAGCCGAACCCGTCCTGCAGCACCTCCACCACGCCCGTACCGATGATCTCGGTGTCCTTGGCGGCCAGCTGCTTGAGGATGGCAAACATCTGCTCCTGCTTGCGCATGGAGCTGGCGTTCTCGACGCCGACTTCCTCGGCGAAGCTCAACAGCTCCGTCGGGGTTTTGATCTTGAGGTCTTGGAGTTTCATCTCCTTGACGATTTCTTGCATGTGAAAATCTCCGGATGGAGGGGGCTGCGCGGCTTTGAGTAGGTGGGATCAATGGTGAAGCGCGGAGCCGGAAGGGGAGGGGTGCGCCGAACGGCGTTTTCCGGATTGTCGTGGCCCTCGGAGGCGACTGGCTGCCCGAACGGCCCCACCCGCGCGCCTGTGGGCGGCAGGTGGTGACGAATCGCTATATAGCAGGCTGGCTAGCAAAGTAAAAGGGGCAACCTTGGGATGCACCTGACGGCTTTGACCGCGTGTGTCGCTCAGGACCCCATGAATTTTTCCCAGTACCCGGGTGCCGGCTCCGTCTGCTCGACGACGTCGACCAGGATACTTGAGGGATCGCGCACCATGAAGCGCCTCTGACCCCAGGGCTCATCCTTGAGATCATAAACGATCGGCGCACCTAGCTCCTTCAGCCGCGCATGCGCCGTCGATGCATCATCGACCTGGAAGGTCATGATCATACCTCGGCCATCGAACATCTCCGGTCCGGGCGGATTGCTCGGATGGTCGTGGCTCATGAGCCCGAGCGAAATTGGGCCACCATCCTGGTTGGAGAGCATCACCACCCAGCTGGCTTCGAAAGCGACGAGCATATTGAAGCAGCGCTGGAAGAAATCGCGGCTCTCCTTCAGGTGCTTCACCGTGAAAAGCGGATAGGCTTGGAGAGTAGGCATTTGCTGCCTCCCGGCTTGCGGCTCTATCCGAGCTCCTCAGAGCGGTTTCACGATCACCAGTACGACGATACCGATCATCAGCAGGGTCGGCACCTCGTTCATGAGGCGATAGAAGCGTGCGTTGCGCGTGTTCCAGTCCTCGGCGAAGTCCTTGCGCCACGCGCCCAAGGCATGGTGATAGCCGGTCAGGGCCACCACCAGGGCGAACTTGGCCCACAGCCAGCGATCGTTGACCATGCCCTGCGCCCAGGCGAGGTAGAGGCCCGTCACCCACACCACGACCATCGCCGGGTTCATGATGAAGCGCAGGAGGCGGCGCTCCATCACCTTGAAGGTCTCGGACAGTTGGGAGCCCTTCTCGGCATCGCAGTGGTAGACGAACAGGCGCGGCAGATAGAGCAGCCCCGCCATCCACGCGATGACGGAGACGACGTGCAGGGCCTTGATCCAGAGCACCAGCGGCGCGCTCATTGTCCCTCGCGCATGCCCACGCGCTGTCCCCCTCGCACCAGTGCCACGAGTTGCGCCACATTCTCCGGTGGCGTCTGCGGCACAATGCCGTGGCCGAGATTGAAGATGAAGGGCTTGCCAGCAAGCGCTGTCAAAATTTCGGCGGTGCGCCGCTCCAGGGCCGCCCCGCCGGCAACCAGCAGCAGCGGGTCGAGATTGCCCTGCACAACGGTCCTGCCCGACAGCTCGCGGGCGATGAAGTCGAGCGGGAGCGCAGTGTCACAGCTCACACCATCGACGCCGGTGCCGGCCACGTAGCTTCGCATCTGCACGCCCGCACCGCGCGGGAAGCCAATGACCGGAACATTCGGTTGCCGCTCCTTGAGCCGCGCCACCATGGTCCTGGTCGGCGCAACCACCCAGCGCTCGAACTGGTCATCCGCGAGACTTCCGGCCCAGCTGTCGAAAATCTGCAAGACATCCGCGCCGGCAGCCACTTGCCCCGAGAGGTAGTCGACGGAAACCTCGACCAGCAGATCGATCAGCCGCTGAAATCCGCCAGGGTCCCGGTAGGCCCAAAGCCGCGCCTCGGCCTGGTCGGAGGAGGTCTGCCCCCCCACCATGTAGGTCGCCACCGTCCACGGCGCGCCGCAAAATCCGATGAGGGCAGTGTCTTGAGGCAGCTCATGGCGCACCCTGGCGACGGTCTCGAAAACGCGGGCGAACTTGGGGCGAGTCGCATTTGCGTTCAAGCGGGAGATTTCGCGCTCGGCGCGGATGGCCTCGAGCCGCGGTCCCTCGCCTTCGAGAAACTCGACCTTCTGCCCCAGCGCGTCGGGCACCACCAGGATATCGGCAAACAGGATCGCGGCATCGAAGCCATAGCGCCGGATCGGCTGCAGCGTGACCTCGGTGGCGAGTTCCGGGGTGTAGCACAGGTCCAGGAAGCTGCCGGCCTTCTCCCGCACCGCGCGGTACTCGGGCAGATAGCGCCCGGCCTGCCGCATGAGCCAGATGGGCGGCGGGAACGGTACCTCGCCGGCGAATGGACGCAGCAGGCGAGGGCGCGTCGAGACAAGCTGCAAAGCCATCGCGTGAGGTTCCAATTTCAAGATCTAGATCTTCAAGGTTGTTGTTATGACTCTTAGGCACTGAATTACGAAGATCCTCTTTTGCCACTGTCTTGCGCACAGCTTGTGCGCCCTCGTGCAAAGCCTCCAGCTATCTCTAGCGTGCTCTCGCCATACCAGCTACCAGGGCGCCAAATCGTGACAATATCAACGCCTTACCAGCCGAGTTGCGCCGGCTGCCTCGGCGCGGATCCCGTGGGCAGTGGTGTATAACGGCGTCGGCCGCTGCTGTCGCCAGCTCGCTCCCCGCCCGGGCGTGCGCAGGTCTCCCGCCGGGTCTTCCTGTGGGCAGTTCTGTTGATGGAGGCACGCCTTGGGCCAACGAAAGACGCACCTGCGCTTGGCAGCCCCCGCGAACTCTGGTCTTTTCCACAGATGCCCAACCAGTTGCCCAGCTACTTCCATCTGCACCTGATCTCGGATGCCACCGGCGAGACGCTCACCACCATGGCCAAGGCGGCCGCGGTACAATATGCACGCGTGCGGCCGATCGAGCACGTGCATCCGCTGGTGCGCACGGAGAAGCAGCTCGAGCGCGTGCTGAAGGAGGTGGAGCAGGCGCCCGGCATCGTGCTCTATACGGTGGTGAAGAAGGAGCTGATTGCCGAGATAGAGCGGCGCTGCCGCGAGCTCAAAGTGCCTTGCTTGCACGTGCTCGAGCCGATCATGAAGATCTTCGAATCCTACCTGGGGGCGCCGCAAACGCCCATCGTCGCCGGCCAGCATCTGCTCGATGCCGAGTACTTCGCCCGCATCGACGCCCTGAATTTCGCTATGGCGCATGACGACGGCCAGCTGCCGCAAGACCTGAGCCGGGCCGATATCATCATCCTCGGCATCTCGCGCACGTCGAAGACGCCCACCAGCATCTATCTGGCCCAGCGCGGGTTCAAGACCGCGAACCTGCCGCTGGTGCCGGGCATCGATCCGCCGGCGTCGCTGTCGCAGCCGCACACCGCGTTCGTTGTGGGCCTTGTCGCGAGTCCGGAGCGCATCGCAGAGATCCGCCGCAACCGGGTGCATCTCATCGGAGATCGCAATCTCGGCGACTACGTCGATCGCACCCAGATTGCCAA
The DNA here is from genome assembly GCA_963827545.1 of uncultured Alphaproteobacteria bacterium. Taxonomy (GTDB): domain Bacteria; phylum Pseudomonadota; class Alphaproteobacteria; order Rhizobiales; family Hyphomicrobiaceae; genus AWTP1-13. Next base: position 108,105 of record CAWHBI010000031.1, on the reverse strand, counting down.
CGAGATCCAGCACTCGCGGCGCCTGTGTGCCCGTCACGGTTGGCCGGTCATCGACGTGACACGGCGCTCGGTGGAGGAGACCGCTGCCACCATCATCCGCCTCCTGCATGACCGCCGCGAAGGCGCGAACATGGCCGAGCAGCAGGAGACGAGCGATGGCTGAGAGCGGCGCCGGCCGGCTCGTCTTGGCCTCGGCAAGCCCCTATCGTCGCAGGATGCTGGAGGCGGCTGGGCTGTCGTTCCAGGTCGTTGCGGCGGAAATCGACGAGACTGCCCTGAAGCGCCGCCTCATGGCCGCGACGGCGAAGCCGGGTCCGGATGCAATCGCGGAGTCCCTGGCGCAGGCCAAGGCGGAGGCGGTTAGCCGCATCGATCCCGGGGCCCTCGTCATCGGCGCTGACCAGGTGCTGGCACTTGGGGACGAGCTGTTCGACAAGCCCGGCGACCTTGCGGCAGCCCGCGCGCAGCTGAAGCGGCTGCGTGGCAAGACCCATCACCTGCACACCGCCGCGGCGGTTGCGCTGGGCGGAAAGATCGTGTGGAGCCGCGTCGAGGATGCGACGCTGACCATGCGCTGCTTCAGTCTGGAGTTCCTTGATCGCTACCTCGCCCAATCCGGGCACCGGCCTATGCCAGATCGTCGGCGCCTACGAGATCGAAGGCGCCGGCATCCAGCTGTTCGAGCGCGTCGAGGGCGATCATTTCACCATCATCGGCCTGCCGCTGATATCGCTCCTGGCCGAGTTGAGGGCCCGCGGAGTCATTGCAGCATGAGTGTGCGCAAAGAGGTCCAGAGCAGCGACGGACGACGTGGGATTCTCCAGCAAGCCGCACGTGCTCCCCTCCCCATCACGCCGGAGGCGTGTCTTCGACACGACGCGGGGAGGGGATGGGGGTGGGGGTATCCAGCAGGGACAACGGCCAGCAAAATGCATTCGCTGCGAGCCACCGTCTCCCTTTCAACGGGTACCCCCGAGGCTTCACCCCACCCCTATCCCCTCCCCGTCATCATGCCGAAGGCGTGTCTTCGACTCGACGGGAGGGGAAGCGTATGCAGCGCGGTTGGCGAACCAACTGACCCGGATCGTGCGAGGCCGGAGAGATGATCCGCGCCTGTGTCATCGGCTGGCCGGTGTCGCACTCGCGCTCGCCGATGATTCATGGCTATTGGCTGAAGCAATACGGCATCGACGGCAGCTATGGGCTTCAGCCCGTGCGGCCCGAGGAGGTGACCACCTTCCTGCGAGGCATGCGCGAGCAGGGCTTGGCGGGCTGCAACGTCACCCTTCCTCACAAGGAGGCGGCCTTCGCCACTGTCGATGAAGCGCGGCCCGCAGCGCGCGCCGCTGCAGCCGCCAACACGCTCTGGTACGAGAACAGCAAGCTCGTCGGCGACAATTCCGACAGCGCCGGGTTCATGAGCAACTTGCGCGCCTCTGCACCAGGCCTGGTCATCAGCGGCTGCATCGTATCGCTGCTCGGCGCCGGCGGTGCGGCACGCGGCATCGTGTTTGCCCTGCTGGAGGCTGGCGCGGGCCAAGTGCGCCTCTTCAACCGAACGCGTGCCCGCGCCGAGGCCATGGCGGCCTACTTCGGAGCGAAAGTGACGGCCTACGACTGGCATGAGCGCGCCGAGCGCTCGCGCGACGTCGGCCTTCTCGTCAACACCACGTCGCTCGGCATGAAGGGAATCGAGCCGCTCGACATGGACGTCGCGGTTCTTGGTCCGGACTGCGTCGTCGCCGACATCGTTTATGTGCCGCTGGAGACGCGGCTGCTGAAGGCTGCGCGTTCTCGTGGCCTCGTGGTCGTGGATGGCCTTGGCATGCTGCTGCACCAAGCCGTGCCCGGCTTCGAGAAATGGTTCGGCGTGCGCCCCGAGGTCACTGGCGAGCTGCGGGCCCTGCTGGTACGCGACATCGAGGGCGCATGATGCTGGTCATCGGTCTCACCGGCTCCATCGGCATGGGCAAGTCGACGGTCGCCGCCCGTCTCCGCGCGCTCCGCATCGCCGTCTGCGACGCCGATGCCGAGGTCCACAAGCTCTACGAGGGCGCCGCGGTGGCTCCCATTGAGGCCGCCTTTCCCGGCACCACGGACGGCGCCAAGGTCGATCGCCAGAAGCTCGGCCAGGCGGTGCTCGACGAGCCCGATCAGATCAAGCGGCTGGAGGCCATCGTTCATCCTCTGGTGCTGGCAGCCGAGCGCGAGTTCCTGCGCGCCGAGGCGGCCAAGGGCGCCGCCATGGCGGTGCTCGAAATCCCGCTGTTGCTCGAGACGGGCGGCGAGCGCCGCGTCGACGTGGTGATCGTATGCAGCGCGCCCGCCGAGACCCAGCGGGAGCGCGTCATGCAGCGGCCGGGCATGGGGCTCGAAAAGCTCGAGCAGATTCTGTCGCGGCAGATGCCGGATCAGCAAAAACGTGCGCGGGCCGATTTCGTAGTGGACACCAGCGGCACTTTCGCCGAGACCGATTCCCAGGTCGATCGAATCATCGAAACGTTGAACGGCCGCCAAGGCACGGCCTACGCGGAGTATTGGGCGTAGTGTGGCGCACCTATTCCCTCTCCCCATGCTTCTTCAGCATGGGGAGAGGGTTAGGGTGAGGGGCGGCCAAGGGGCTACACCGGCGCTTTGTGCCGCCCCTCACCCCAACCCTCTCCCCGTAAGAACGGGGAGAGGGAGATCGGAAGTGCTCGCGTATCGGCATGGGACTGACAGAATGCTGCGCGAGATCGTGCTGGATACCGAGACGACGGGTCTCAATGCCACGGGCGGCGATCGCCTGATCGAGCTTGGTTGCGTCGAGATCATCAACCGCATTCCAACAGGCCGCGAGTTCCACCGCTATCTCAACCCCGAGCGCGATATCCATCCCGATGCCGTCGCCGTCCACGGCCTCACCTCGGATTTCCTGAAGGGCAAGTCGCTCTTCAAGGATGTGGCCGACGAGTTCCTGGCTTTCATCGGCGATGCGCCGCTGGTGGCGCACAACGCCACCTTCGACTTGGGCTTCCTCAACGCCGAGCTTGGTCGCCTTTCTCGGCCCCTGCTCACGTTCGACCGCGTCGTCGACACGCTGGCGCTGGCGCGACGGCGCCATCCCGCCGGCCCAAACACTCTCGATGCACTGTGCAAGCGCTACGGCATCGATCTGTCGCAGCGCACCAAGCACGGCGCCCTGCTCGAACTCGATGCTGCTGGCGGGCGTGTACGTCGAGCTGCTCGGCGAGCGCCAAGCAACGCTGGGGCTGAACGGTTATCGTGCGGTGGAAAGTACCCTGCGGGCGCACGCGGCCAAAGCCAGACCGCGCCCCGCCCCCCTTGCCTCGCGCGTGTCCGAGGAGGTGGAGGCCGCCCATCGCGCCTTCGTCGAGACGTTGGGGCCCCACGCTCTCTGGTTGAGCTACCTGAAAGGCGCCTAGTGTGGCGGTTCAGAAGTTCCCCATCGCTCGCGGCTAGGTGGGGAGGGAACTTCTGAACCAAAGCCACACTAGCAACTCTATGATTTTAGTGTCCCTTTTGAACCCGAAGTTCGCAAGCCCGATTGCCGCGAAGTGTGTGCGAACTTCGGGTTCGGGACACTAGAGCAAGATCGTTTCTGATCGAAGCCTTTTGCTTCGATCATGCAACGTGAATCTTGCTCTCAAGTCCATGAACAGAGAAGGATTCACGCTTCGGCCGCCACGTTGCAGTTGAGGCTAAGCGATTCGATCCGAAGCGATCCTGCTCTAGCTCCAGCTCACGCTTGAGGTCGCATTGCGTCACACTGCCGCCCTGCTTGCGTCTCCAGATACGTCTCTGCGATCCAGAGATTCGTGAGACTGTTTGGCGTCGTAAGAGCCGCGGGGGGGGCACATGAACTCACTGCTTGGATTTATCCTGATCATACTCGGCGCGATCTGTTTGGCCCCTGCGGCCGAAGCCAGCGTACAGCCGCAGATGTACTGCTGGGACCCCGATTTGGAGTTTCCCGTCTCCTGCAACGAGGAGGGGGACGAGGGTGACGCTCGCGCCGACGATGCGTCAGCTCGCCAACCGCCGCCAGCGGCCCGGCGCGACGCCGTAGGCTTTCTTGAACTGGCGTGTCATGTGGCTTTGATCCGCAAAGCCGCTTGAGATCGCCAGGTTCTACGTCTGCGGCACAGTGTGACGAACTTCGCGATCACCACAGCAGCCTGAACAGCCACGGCACCGCGCCTCAGTTCGCTGGCTTGGGCTGGGCCTGGGCACTCCTTTCCTGCATGCGCCGCGCGTACAGGGTGCCGAAATCGATGGGGTCGAGCAACAGCGGCGGAAAACCGCCCTCGCGCGTCAAGTCCGCTACCAGGCGCCGGGCGAAGGGAAACAGCAGGGCTGGGCAATTGATCAGCAGAAACGGCTCCAGTGACGCCTCGGGCATGTTCTCGATCTGGAACATGCCGGCATAGGCGAGCTCGAGGTCGTAGATGGTTCCAAGCTTGTTGCTGGCTTCGGCTTTGAAGTTGATGACGCTCTCGAACGTGTTGTTGGCCACCTTGCTGGCATTGACGTTCACGTCGACTCGCAGATTGGGCGCCTCGCCGGGGTTCCCCACGAGCTTCAGGACGTTGGGGTTCTCGAACGACAGGTCCTTGATGTATTGGGCGACAACCCGTACCTGCACCTGCTGCGCATCGCCGACGGGGGGCTTGCTATCGCCGCCATTGCCGGCTTTCGTCGGTTCGGCCATCGCCCGTCATCCTTCTCTCGCAACCTGCAGCCTGCTGGCGGTGGCTAGCATGGCCGCACGGCCTCCGGCAACGCCGCCGCCGCGAACGGGTCACTGCGGGCGGCTTCCATCATCCCGCTGCGACCCGGTCGGCGTCTCGTCCAGGCGCTCGAATTCACCTTCGATGACAGGACCGTCGGCGGTTCCCGCAGGCGGGCGGCGGGGGGTGTCGGATGCCGATGCCGGGCCATCACCGTACTCATGTACCCTCACGGTTGCTGTCCGCAGCAGCCGCTGCACGCTCCACCGCGCGATGACACGCCGGATGGGCGGCACCAGCAGCAGGAGCGCTGCGACATCGGTGATGAGTCCGGGGGTCAGCAGCAAGGCGCCGGCCAGTATCAGGAACAGGCCATTGAGCACCGGGGCAAGCGGTGGCCGGCCCTCGCCCATAGCCTCCAGCGTCTGGCGCAGGACCGTGAAGCTCTGCTGGGAAATGATCAGGGCGCCCGTGACTGCGGTAGTACCCACGAGCGCCAATGTCGGCAGTACACCTACCCACTGCCCGATCTTGATGAGCAGGACCAGCTCCAGCACCGGCACCAGAATGAAGATCAAGCCTACGGCAAGGCTGGGCATGGGGCGTCCTTTAGGCCTCGGCCCACCATAATGTAGGCCATTCTGGTTGGCTTGCGCCTTGCAATGCCCTAAGATTTGCTCAGCAGCGGCGGAAAACCTTGACGTTGGGGCCAGACACGACAGCAGCAGGGTCTGGTTCTTGCCGGCGCGGCAACCTACATCAGACGGGTTGAGGTACTGGCACGAAAGCTAGGGTGTGATGGGCGGTAACATCGACGTAACCACACTACTGTTTCTCGTTCTGGCGGTCGTGATCTTCCTCAAGTTGCGCAGCGTGCTGGGCCGCCGGACCGGCCATGAGCAGACGCGTTTGGAGCGCTACCGGGCGCAGCAGGAAGCCAGCCAGCGCAACGGCAAGCTTGCTGGCCAGGACAAGGTTGTCACCCTGCCGCGGCGTGAGCGGGAGGACGTCGAGGCGCGGCCGGCTGCCGAGCAGCAGGCCCAGGCCGACGGCGAGCAGCGCGTGCGGGAGTATGCCGCGGGTAACAGCGAGATCGGCAAGGGTCTGGTGGACATCGTTCGCGTCGATCCGACCTTCGATCCAGACCAGTTCCTGGTGGGCGCCAAGAAGGCCTACGAGATCATCGTCACGGCCTTCGCGGAAGGCAACCGCAAGACTTCTGAAGGATCTTCTGAGCGCGGAGGTCTATGAGGGCTTCAGCGGCGCCATCGGCGAACGGGAAAATCGCGGTGAACAGATGGATCAGAGCTTCGTTGGCATCAAGTCGGCGGACCTGGTCGAGGCCGAGTTGAGGGGCGGGATGGCCCAGCTCACCGTCAAGTTCGTGAGCGAGCTGATCTCCGCCACGCGCGACAAGGCCGGCGGCGTGATCAACGGTGATCCCAAGCGCATCCGGGAAGTGACCGATATCTGGACCTTCGCGCGCGAGGCGATGTCGCGCAATCCGAACTGGAAGCTGGTCGCGACGCAGGCCGCAAATTAGCCCATCTTGCGACGGAAAGATGCGCAGGGTTCCAGATGGGGGAATGCGCCTTGGGTTCCAGCGTTCTTGTCAGACGCATCGCTAGTGCTGTGCTCGGCGCGGTGGCGGCGGCGGGGTTTTCGGCCGGCAGCACAGCAGATCCTCAGCCCAAGCCGCCGGAATCGAGCATGAAGACGCGCTCGAAGAGCAACGGGGCCTCCTACCAGCCGGTCACGTTCGCCGATCTCCCGGGCTGGACCAAGGACGATCACCTCGCGGCCTTCAAGACCTTTGCGAAGTCGTGCGAGCGCGTGATCGCCAGTGCGCGAGAGAGGACGGGCACCGACAAGACGCCGCCGCCCGCAGCGCTGGTGGGGGTGTGCAGCGAGGCGGCGCGGCTCGCCGGCGAGATCAAGAGCAAGGACAACGCTCGCACGTTCTTCGAGCGTTCTTTCACGCCCAACGCTGTGGTCCACAAGGGGCCGCAAGGCCTGCTCACCGGCTACTACGAGCCCATGCTGCAGGGCTCGCGCAAGCCCGAGGGCGCCTATCAGACACCGATCTACAAGCGCCCGCCCGATCTCGTGAACGTTGTGTCGGAGACGGAGCGCGGCGCCGTCAAGGCCGGCACGCTCACGCACGTACGCAAGACCGAGAAGGGCACCGAGCCGCTACTACACGCGGGAGCAGATCGAGCAGGGCGCGCTCAAGGGGCAAGGCCTGGAGCTGCTCTATTTCGCCGATTCCGTCGACGTTTTCTTCATGCAGATCCAGGGTTCGGGGCGCGTCAAGCTCACCGACGGCACCACCATTCGCGTGCACTACGACGGCAAGAACGGCCACCCCTACAGCTCGATCGGCCGCTACCTGATCGACAAGGCCCTGCTTGCTGCCGACAAGGTGTCAATGGGCGCGCTCGCCAAATGGCTGAAGGCCGATCCCGAGCGCGGCAAGCAGGTGATGTGGCAAAACGCGTCCTACGTGTTCTTCCGCGAGCTCAAGGGTGAGGAGGCGGGCGCGCCGCTGGGCGCCACCAATGTCGCGCTCACGCCAGGGCGCAGCCTGGCTCTCGACCCGAGCTTTCACTGGCTCGGAACGCCAGTCTACGTGAGTGCGCCCACCATGACGCACGTGCCCAAGACCGGGCCGTTCAATCGCCTGATGATCGCGCAGGACGTGGGCTCGGCCATCAAGGGCCCCGAGCGCGGCGACATCTACTTCGGCTCAGGCGATGCAGCTGCCAAGGTCGCAGGCGTCACCAAGCATCCGGGCAAGTTCTTCGTGCTGCTTCCCAATACCGAGTCTGCCAAGGCGGAGCCGGCGACCGGGAACGCGGCGACGCAGAAGACCCAGCAATGAGCCGTACGGGCGGCAAGTCGGGGGGTGGCCGCCGCACAGTCACCTCCGACGAAGCCGACCTGTGGGAAGAGCTGACGCGCTCCATCGACAAGGCGAAGGGCAAGCCGCGCGTGCCCTCCGGCGGCGCCCCTGCCGCAACGGTGCCGGCGCGATCTGCGGCTGCGCCAGCCAAGACCATGCCGCCCGCAACACCTGCAGTGTCAAATCGGCCCGCGCCAAAGACACAGCGCCCTGCGCCGCTTGCCGAGTTCGACCGCCGCACGGCCCGGCAGATCGCTTCCGGCAAGACCAAGATCGATGCCCGGCTCGACTTGCACGGAGCGCGCCAGCGCGACGCGCGCGCACGCTTGCGTGCTTTTCTGCTGGAGGCCCAGGCCAGCGGTTGTCGGACGGTTCTGGTGATCACCGGCAAGGGTGGTGAGACAGACACCCGCGATCCTCTGGCCGAGGCCATGGGCGAACCTCAGCGTGGCGTGCTGCGGCGTGGCGTGCCGCAGTGGCTGGAGGAGCCGGACCTTCGTTCTGTCGTTCTCGGCTACACGGCCGCCGGCGTTCGCCACGGCGGCCAGGGTGCGCTCTACGTGCAGTTGCGCAAGGCGAGGCGCGATGCATAGGCTCGATCGCTGCTCCATCTGAGCAGCGAGCTCAAGCAAGGGTTAGACGCATAACGCGGCGTCGTGTGCCTGCGGTTCCGATTTGCTTGAATCCAGCCCTCTTGAAAACACTTACAAACCCCATGAACCGATAGCTTGGCGAACCCCGGTCAACGGGATAGGCCTCGACGATCTTCGCGCCCCGGCGGCGGGCGTGCGCAATGGCGGCTTGAAGCAGCTGGTCGGTCATTCCTTGGCCGCGGAACTTGCGCTTGATGAAGAAGCACACAAGCGACCAGACCGCATTTGCATCGTCGACGAAATCATCGGTGCCGCCCAGGTGCCTGTAGGTTGATCGGGGCGCGATCGAGCACCATGCCACGGGCGTGCCCTCGCAATAGGCGAGGATCCCGATCGGCACGCCGCTCCTCACCCGCGAAAGGAGTGCTGCTTTGCGGCTCTTGCCATCCCTGTGCTTTGCCTCAACGGGCGTTTGCCGCCACACCATGCACCAGCAGCTCTTCGGGCCGCCGCGCTCCTCGAAGAGACGCGCGAGATCATCCCAGCGCTTCCGGTCGGCTTCCTGGAATTCAACGACAGCGGTCACAAGGTTCTGGCGACTTGGAAGCCGGAGCTCCGCTTGCGAATGTCCGCTGCGCTCCAGTTGCGGTGCGCAGAGCGAAGAAAGTGCGGGCCACTCTCCAAAGAGCCGCCACGCAGGACGCGGTGGCACCCTGCCACGTCACCCTGGGGCCTTCGTCCAGCCTGGTCTGTGTCGTCAGGATCGCCGATGGTCCGGCTTCGCTGCTCGGCGACGGCCCCGCGTTCGCGCTCCGGTGCGGGCAGGCCGTCCGAGCGGGCATTGGCATAGCTGTCCTGGTAGCAGTCCTGCACCCACTCGGCCACGTTGCCGTGCATGTCGTACAGGCCGAAGGCGTTGGCCCGGAACGAGCCGACAGGGGCGCTTTGCCGGTTGTCCCACTGGCTTCCGCAGATGTCGCAATTGGCCAGCGCCCGGCCCAAATCGTTGCCCCACGCATACCGGCTCGTGGTCCCCGCTTTGGCCCCATACTCCCACTCGGCCTCTGTCAGAAGGCGGTATTGCTTGCCGGTCGCGCGATTGAGCCAGGGAAGATAGGAGTGGACAATGTCGTTCCAGGACACATCGACCACTGGGCGGCGCTCACGTCCCCAATCCATGTCGTCTGGCCGATGGTTGCAGCCGCCGTCGGCAATGCACGCGTCCCATTCTGCAAACGTCACCTCGAACTTGCCGACTGCAAACGGCCTGACGATCGTTACGTCGTGCACCGGAGTTTCGTCACTGTCGCCGTCGTTGGATCCCATCCTGAACACGCCCGCTGGGATCACCACCATCTCCGGACAGCTCGGGCAATCCTTGAAGATGTCCCTGGGTCTCAAGCAGCGACGCTCGGACCCGACCTGCGCCTCGACGCCGGAGCAACCGGCTGGCGGTGGTGGAGGAGGTGCAGGAGTGATCTGAACGGCCGGCTTCGCTTGCGGCATTGACTCGGGCTTAGGCGTCGGCGGTGGACCGGCGGCAGCGACCTGAGTGCGCTTCAACTCCTCGATGCGCGCTTCGGCAAGCCGGTCAAAGAACGAATTGGTCGAGCCGTACTGGCGCCGGAAGGCCTCCAACGCGCGAATATCGGTGGTATCCTTCACGAGAGGCCAGACCTGCGAAGCCTCGCTCAATTGTGGCGGGAACAATGGCGCCGGGGCCGGCGCCACTTTGTCTTGGGCCGGAGGAGACGCGGGTAACGCCCTCAGCTGCACCACACCCGTCAGTGAGGTGTGCTCCCAAGGAACCTGCTTGCCAGCCGTCGCCTTCAGGACTTCGTTGCGGACCGCGACAAGAACGGCGCTCACGTCCTTGCCGGGCGCCTCGATGTGCTTGAGCAGGGCTCCGGTATAAGGCGAATTGCGTCCCGTGCCGTCGAGCGCAACATTGCCGGGCTGGGTCGAGAAGCCGATCAGGGTGCCGACCCCGGTTTTGACCTCGGCCAGGCCTTGACCGATGTGCGAGCTGCGCGTGCCCATGCTGCGCGCGAGGTTCTTGGCCAGCGGGTTGTCACGGCACGCGTCCAGCAGGAGCAGGCTCGTCCTGCTTCCCGCTCCATTTGCCTGAGAACGAGAGCCAACGGCAGAACCTCGAAATCGACGTCGCCCTCATGGGCCAGGCGCGCGTCCGTCGGCACTAGAAAGTTCTGCCCGCCAAGCTGGACGCCGTGGCCGGCGTAGAAGAACAGGGCCAGATCGGCTCCTGACAGCTGCACACCGAACTGGCGGATCACTCGCTCCATCGAGCGCTTGTCCAGGTCACGCCCTTCGAGCACCTCGAAGCCCAATCGCTTGAGCGAACCCGTGAGATCGGCCGCGTCATTGACCGTGTTGTTGAGCGGCGAAGTGTGCTGGTAGGCCGAGTTGCCGATGACCAGGGCAACGCGCTTTTCGCCCTGAGCCGAACATGGGTCCACAGTCAGGGCCAGAGCGAGGAACAGAGCCCCAAGGAAGCGCATGATCCCTCCAGAGAGCCAACGGCATGAAAAATGCGTCGGCATATTCCCTCAAGAGCCGCGGCCCTGCAAGGCAGCACAGGCGCTGCGTCCAGGACGCGCCGTCCTCGGCTAGGTCTGGCCGCCGGTTCGGCCAGTCTTGCGTCGATAGGAGCGCGGGCCGGTCTGGTCAGGTCCGCCCTCGTGCAGGGGCCGCGGTGGAAACCGGCCCAGCGACCGCACCCGGTCGTACATGACGATGGCCCCCGCCATCGCCAGGTTCACGCAGAAGCTGGTCGGGATGCGCACGGTATAGTCGCACCTGGCGAGAAGGCCCTGCGAAAGCGCGCCGCGTTCCGGCCCCAGCACGTAGGCTGCACGCAGAGGATGGTGAAAGCTCGGCAGGTCGATGGCCTCCTCCAGCAGCTCCACGCCGACGAGGCGGCAGCCGGCCGGCAGCGCCAGCTCGTCCACCGTCTGCCAATTGTAGTGCGGCAGGTGCTGGGCGCCCTTCGAGGTGTCGGCGCGCGCCTCCAGTGCCTGGTAGCTGGCGCCGATGGTGAACGTGAAGCTCGCACCAAATCCGTGCGCGGACCGCATCAGGTTGCCGAGGTTGAGCGCTTTCGAGATGCGCTCGGCGCCAATAGCGAAATAGCCGCGGGGAAGGGTGGGTATGTCTGGATCGCGCATGGGGCTCGCCTCTCTTGCCTTGCGGCTTTATGCCCGCACAGGACCCTAGGGCAAGATCGAGCTCCCTAAACGTCGTCGGGGTCGAAGTGTGCTCGGTCTTGCGCGTGATGGAAGATGGCGAGCACACGGAGCACATCGTGGTCCGGCTCGATCCGGAAGAAGATCACAAACGGCGTTTTGGGGACCCAAGTTTCGAATGCATTGATTTCGGGGATGAAAGTGGCCGTGCGAGGGTAGGTGACGAGAAAAGGATCGAGGTAGTTCTTGAGGCGCTCCAACGTTCGCTCAGCCACCGCCTGGCCGAAGCGGTGGATGCCGTAGCTGAAGTGATGAGCAGAATCCGCTTCGGCGCGGGGCGCGAAGACGACCTTCATGCAGGCGGGAGATCGAAGCGTCGGGCGAGTTCTGCGTAGACCTCCTCGGCTGGTTTGCCGTCTCCGCGTTCGGCTTGGGCAATACCCTCGGCGAGATGCGCTCGCTGCTGAGGCGTCATCCGTTCATAGAAGCTGGACGCCCCCATGTTGCTCGCGACGAGATGCTCGATGAGCTCGCGCCGCTCAGCCTCGGGCAAGGCAGCTATGCTCTCCAGAATGCTTGCCTGGGTCTTGGTCATGGGATTGATTATAGCGCAAAATGCTGTTGCTCGCCAAAGCCCCGGCAAGATCAGCCTGGTAGGCCGGTGCCTCGACCAGGCCATGCTTGCTCTCTCATGGTCGCTTCGCTAAGAGGCATGGACGAAGGGCCGTTGCCCAGCAACGAAGCGGCCCGCAACCCAGGGAGGTTCGACCTGATGAAACTCGGCAGACTATTGGCTCTGTGTCTGATCGCCGTCGCCGGTGTGTCGACGGCAGAGGCGCAGCAGAGCAAGCAGCTTTCGATCGCCACCGGTGGCACGGGCGGCGTCTACTATCCGCTCGGCGGCGGCTTCGGCAACATCCTCGGCAAGGAGCTCGCGGGTGTCACGGCCACGGCGCAGGTCACTGGCGGTTCGGTTGCCAACCTGCAGCTGATCGGCTCGGGCAAGGCCGACATCTGCTTCACGCAAGTCGACGCGGCCTGGGACGCCATCAACGGCCTCGACAAGTTCGCGAACGGCAAGCTTCCCATCCGCGCGCTGGCCGTGATGTATGCCAACTACATGCACGTGGTGACCGTCGAGGGCACCGGCATCAGCAAGGTGGAGGACATGAAGGGCCGGCGCGTGTCGACCGGCTCGCCCGGCAGCGCCACGGAGGTGTTCGCGCTCCGCGTCATCGAGGCGGCCGGCCTCGACAAGGACAAGGACATGAAGCGCGAGCGGCTCGGCGTCGCCGAGTCGGTCAACGCCATCAAGGACAAGAAGATCGACGCCTTCTTCTTCGTGGTGGGCCTGCCGACCTCGTCGATCACCGATCTGGCGGCCACCCCCAACACCAAGATCAAGATCATCGACCACGCCCAGTACGTCGACAAGATGATCGCCAAGTACGGCAACATCTATGCCGCGGGCATTATGCCCAAGACGACCTACGCTGGGATGGAGGCAGACTCCAAGGGCATCACCGTGTGGAACATCATGGCGGTCAACGCCAACACGGACGATCAGCTCGCCTACGATCTGACCAGGATCATGCTGGAGAAGCGCGACGACCTCGCCCTGGTGCACAAAGAGGCGCTCAACATCAAGGCCGAGTTGCAGACCTCGGACCGCGCCGGCATCCCGTGGCATCCCGGCGCGCTGAAGTACTTCAAGGAAAAGGGCATCAAGGTCGAGTGACGCGGGCCAGCGCTGGCTTGCGTAAGGGCGGGCTGCCGGGACGAACCGGCAGCCCGCAGTGCAATTTGTTACACTTGTCCACAACTGCAGCGACAACTTTGTGCTTGGGTAGCCCCCAAGGGAGTTCTCAGACACGGACCGCCTGCTAGGGTGCGGGCTGTTGCCGAAGTAGCGGGCTGTGCCAGGGATGGTTCTCTCTTCTGGCCGAAGGAGGCAACGCTTCAGTGTAAAGGGTTGATCAACTCGGCTTTGTTTCCCATTCACATTGTGGGGAGAGCACAGGTGTCACTACCCATCACGCGAGAGATCGCCGAGATCGTGGCCGCCATGCAGGTAAAGGCGCTGGCCTTCGACTCTGAGCATCCGGAGAATCCGCTGGGCACCAGCTCTGCGGCAGACTACGCGCGGGCCATCAGGGCGCTCGTTTCCGAGCGGGACTTGCCGGGCGTCGGTGTCCTGGTCGCCGAAGCCAGCAAGCGCGCACTGCAATTAATGATGCTCACCCATGTCGATGGCCGCCCACTGATGTGACCGTCAGCAGGGCCGGGCGCGCCACGGCGATCCGGCCCCACCTTCAGCAATCGAGAGTTCTCCCGGCACGGCACAGCCGGGCGCAGGTCAATTGCGGCTCTTCTTGGCCAGCTCATCAGGGTGAAGGCGCACGGCATTCATCGTGTCCTCCGCCATGGCTCTGCCGACCTTGGCCATCTGCTCGAAGCCGGATTGATACTGGGAGCAGGCTCGCTCGACGTACTCGGCATAGACGCCGAGCATGTCCTGCATGGACTTGCACGCCGCCAGCTGTCTCGGCACCGCGAGATCTTCCTTCAGGCGGCCATTCACGAAGGACGTCCATTCCTTGTTGATCTCGATGATTCCATCGTAAAGCCTGCGGTTCACCTCCAACATCGTCTGCGCCGCCGGCCCCTGCATTTCCATGATCGCCTGCAATCCAACCGAAGGCGATCCCGGCTGGTTGCGACCTTCCTTTGCTCCATTGCCTGTCAAATCCGCCATCACCACGCTCCTTGGTTTTGCCGCCCCGGCCCGCGATATGGTCGAGCCCCAACATCGGCTGAGAGGTGCCGCTGCGCAAATCAAATTGTGCCAAGCCTAATTTGCGGCGCGGCGAGCGGAAGCGCTGCGGCATCGAGCCGAATCGGATCCGCTATCCTTTGTCGGACGATCTGTTTGCTATGCCCTGCGATCGCGCGCGAGCAAGGTCCAGCGATCGGTTACACACCTTCAAAGCAAAAAAAATCGGCCGCTCGAGGGCGGCCGATTGCTTGTCAGCTTCAACTGTGCCGGCGCTTACTTCGTCACCGGCGGGAAGTAGTAGTTGGCCCCGAACGAGTAGGGCGGGAACATGAAGCGCCTCGCCGGTATCACCTTTGCCGCGTAGGCCTTCTGCGAGTCGTAGACCTTCTTGAAGAAGGGGTTGACCGCCATTTCCTCCTGGGCGATCGCGTCCCACGCCTTGAAGAACTCGGTCAGGATTTCAGGCGGAGTGCGCAGGATCTGCGTGCCGTGCTTGGTCTGCATCTCCTCGATGGCATCGGCGTTCTGCTTCTGCCACCTCACCCACCATCGCAGGAAGGTCTCGGTGGTGGCCGAGCGGATCGCCTCCTGCTGCTGCGGGGGCAGGCTCGCCCACACCTCGCTGTTGATGATGAGCTCGCCGACCGAGCTCATTTCGTGCGGGCCAGGGGTATAGTGATACTTCCATACCTGAGGCAGACCGAGGCGCAAATCCTCGATCCCGCCGACCCACTCGGCACAGTCGATCACGCCGCGCTCGGCTGAAGGCACGATCTCGCCTCCGGGCATGTTCACCGTGTTCATGCCCATGCGCTTGTAGATCTCGGCGACGATCCCGGTCTGGCGGCACTTCATGCCTTTGAAGTCTTCCACGCTCGTGATCGGCCGCTTGAACCAGCCGAGCGCTTGTGGGCTCGCCGGCAGGATCGGGAAGGCGATGACGTTGAGCTTCAGCTCCTTCTGGTAGAAGTCCCACCACAGGTCGAGGCCGCCGCCTTCGTAAATCCAACCCATGAAGTCAATTTGGTCCATGCCGACGATGCCGGCCGGCGTGCTCGAGAACAGCGTGGCGGCCTTGTTCTTGCCGACCCAGTAGTAGGAGATGCCGTGGCCGCCATCGAGGACCTTCTTGTGCGTGGCATCGAGGATCTCGAACGGCGGCACGATCTGGCCCGCGGCAAGGGCCTCGATCTTCAGGGCGCCGCCGGTCAGCTTGTCGACGCGCTCCGCAAAGAACTTGAAGTTGTCCTGCAGCGTAAGGCTCGCCGGCCAAGTGGACTGCATCTTGAGAGTTCTCGGCGCGGGCTGCTGTGCCAGCGTCGGGTCGGCAAACACCAGGGTAATGGCGGCGATCAGCGCCAAGACGGCGCCCGCTATCACTCCTTTGGTCCTCACGGACCTCTGGCGGACGGCAGCCGGCTCGACGGCTGTGGCTTGCGGTTGCATACGATCTTCTCCCTTCGTTCGACTAGTCATGCTGGTCCGACGATTCCTTGCTGGCGTTGTGGTCCGCATCCCTCGCAAGAAGGCGTGTCTAGACGCGCCGCCACGAGCGGAACCCATTTTCATTCTCAGCGACCGGATTGTAGACCAGGAGCCAGCGCCACGGCTAGCGGCCGCAAAATTGCGAACGTTGTGCTGAGGGAAAGACAGATCATCCATTCTGGGCTTCTCCCAGTGATCAAATTTGGTGCAGTGCCGCGATCGTCCAGAAGGCGGATCACCCACCTCCAAGCGCCAGAGCGGTGTCGGTGACGAGCTTCGGTCGCGCTGGACCGCATTCCCAGCGGCGACGAAAGGTGGGTGCGCGGGACGCTACCTGCGGGCAGGTGGCGTGCGACTACCCCCGCTGCCCAGCCGGCCTGTCGGAATGACGACTCCGGACTATCAGTAGCCGCGGAAATGCTTCGCTTGGACCAGGTTGCACCGCCAGTCCCGCGTCCAGCAAGTCATGCAATGTGGAGGCGCGAGTAGGCGCGGACGCTTACAGCTCAGTTTCAGGTGCCCAAGTTAAGTCATAAGCCTGTGGTCTACGGCATTGCACGGGACACAATTCGAGGGAGCTCAAGTCATGCGTTGGAGCTGCGCGTTGCGCCGCGTTGCGGCGCTCGCCCTGCTGGTGGGTGTCGACAGCCATCTCGTGCAATCATCGCCCTCGGTCGACCTGCGGCGCGATGGGGCGCTCAGTATCGCCGGCCGGGCCTTGCGGTGCGGAGGCGCGCGCAACGTGCTCGATCCGGGTCTGCCCAATCTCGGTCTGGCTGCCCCGGGCGTGGTCGTCTTCAATCCGTTTCTGCTCAATCGGCAGCCCGACACGGTGCGCCTCTTCGTCTTCCATCACGAGTGCGGTCACCACCATGTCGGCGCCAGCGAGACAGGCGCCGACTGCTGGGCTGTGAAGCAAGGGGTTCGACAGGGTTGGCTCGACCGCCAAGGCCTCATGCAGGTGTGCCGTTCCTTCGGCAATGGTCCCGCGACACCGACGCATCCCTCGGGAGCCAGGCGCTGCGCCAGCCTCGAGCAGTGCTTCGCAAGCGCCAGCGTCTCCACGGCCAAGGAGCGCAATACAGAATCCAGCGAAGACGAGCCCGGCCCCCAAGCTCATCACCGGTCCAAAGCTGGTGCGCGACCGCGCGCAGCGGTCTCTGCAGTAGCGCTGACGAGTGATACGCGGGCG
Source organism: uncultured Alphaproteobacteria bacterium (assembly GCA_963827545.1). GTDB lineage: Bacteria > Pseudomonadota > Alphaproteobacteria > Rhizobiales > Hyphomicrobiaceae > AWTP1-13. The sequence continues at coordinate 91,224 of CAWHBI010000031.1, read as the reverse complement.
CCTCGCATCGGCGATGAGCGCCAAGACTTCGGGACTTCGGGGGAGGCTCGATACTGTCGAATGCTGCGGATCGCTCACGGACCCTCGTGGGACCACGAGACCTCTTCTCACAGGGGTGTCAGAAATCCTGCCAGCCTTCCGCAAGTGGTTCCGGTTCTCGCTTGCGCGCGGGTGCCGAGGCGTGGTTGCTGGACCGGGGCTTCAGGATTGGGTGGGCCGATCTCTTCTCGGCTAATGAGCGCTCTTGCGTGGCATCGCGGGGGCGCTGTGTGGACTTCGGCACCGCCCGGCGGTCCGAGTTGGTCGCGGCAGCTTGACCTATCTGCCCGACCCGGAATTGACCGATCAGGCGCGACAGCTCGTCAGTTTCCCGTGAGAGCGCGCGGCTTGCCGCCGTCGACTCTTCAACCATGGCTGAGTTCTGTTGCGTCATCTGGTCCATCTGGTTGATGGCGGTGTTGACCTGCTGCAGCCCTGTCGACTGCTCCTGCGAGCCGGCGGCGATATCGGAAACCACTATGTTGATCTCGGCCACCTGCGTGATGATCCGTTCGAGCGACTTGCCGGTCTCGGCCACCAGCGACACGCCCTGCTCCACCTGCGCCGTCGAGGCCGAAATGAGGCCCTTGATCTCCTTGGCGGCTTCCGCCGAGCGCTGGGCCAGCGCGCGCACCTCGGAAGCAACAACGGCGAACCCGCGGCCTGCATCGCCCGCGCGCGCTGCCTCCACGCCTGCGTTCAAAGCCAGCAGGTTGGTCTGGAAGGCGATCTCGTCGATCACGCCGATGATCTGACCGATTTGCCGGGACGACTTCTCGATGCCGGCCATGGCCTCGACCGTCTTGCGCACCACCTCGCCGCCCTTCTCGGCGTCATTCTTCGCAGTGGCGACGACGGTGCGGGCATGCGTGGCGCCTTCGGCGGCCTTCTTGACCGTAGCCGTGATCTGGTCGAGCGCGGCCGCCGTCTCTTCCAGGCTCGCCGCCTGCTGCTCGGTGCGCCGCGACAGGTCCTCTGCGGCCGTCGAGAGGTCCGCCGTGCCCGAACCGATCGCCTGGGTGCTTGCAACCACGGCCAGCATCGTTTCCTTCAGCCCTCCCACTGCCGCATTGAAGTCAGCCCGCAGCCGCTCCGAATCCGAGGCGAACGGCGTCTCGATCTGACAAAGGAGGTCGCCATTTGCCAACCGCCCAAGACCCTGGGCCAGTGCCGTGATCGTGGCTTGGGACTGGCGGGCCTGCTCGGCCTTTTCGGCCTCTCGGGCCGCGCGGTCCTCCTCCGCAAGCTTGCGCGTCTTCTCCGTCTCGGTTTCCAGCCTGATTTTGTCTACCGCGTCGTCGCGCAAGATCGAGATGGCGCGCGCCAGCGTACCGAGCTCATCCGCGCGGTTGGTTCCTGGGACAATGATTTCGGCGTTGCGACCGTCCAGTTGTTGCATGATGTCGGTAAGAGCGTTCAGCGGGCGAGACACGCGATAAATGACCAAGTAGACGCTCCCGATAGCGACACCGAGACCAAGCAGCAGCATGGCGCCGATGAGGAGCAGTTTCCACCACGCGTCCGCTTCCACGCGCAGTGTGTGCGCCTCGCTTACTGTGCCAGCCGCATTCATGACCTCGAGCAGCGTGTAGAGCCGAGGGGTCGTCGCATCGACCCATTCGTTGGCTGTCATGCCGTAGGCAACCTCGACCTTCGCGAGATTGCCGGACGCAGCTGGTCCCGCGTTTGCCGACGCCTCTGCGCTGAGCTTGGCCATCCTGTCAGCCAAATCGCGGAATTCGCCAAAATAGACTTGCTTGGCGCGGGCAGCTGCTGTTCGGAGCGGGGCATATGCGTCGCCGGTCGCCTGAGCTGTGCTCTGTCCGAGACCAGAAATGGCCTCGAGCTGTTTCCAAATCGTGTCGACGCGCGCACGGATCGTGCTGTTGGCGACGACCTTGTCTGTAGGAATTGGTGCTCGCGCCGCAATAGCGGCTGAGACGTTCGAGCGTTCGTGTCCTGAGATGTCGCGAGCGTTCCACGCCAACAACTTCACGACGCCAAGCTCTTTTGCCACCGGGTCGTCGGTCGTCGATCGCTGAAGGGTTACCTCCCACAAAATGAGCGCCCGAGCCACGATGGCGCTGACCGCAGGCACGAAGTCCTTGATCAACTGCTGGTCGCGCTGTGATTTCGGCATCTCCATTGCCGCGTCAGCGCGCTTGCGCATGTCGTTCAGACCGGCAATCGCCTTGGCAAGTTCTTCCCTCTTGGTGGCATCGAATTCGAAATGGCCGATCGCGGCGAGACCCCTACGCTCCATCAGGTTGATGGCGCTTTGGCGCGTTTTGCCGATGTTGGCGCGAGCCTGGCCATCGGCCGCGCTCTCGGCCTGCAGGGCATTGTTGGTATAGAGCCGCTCCATGAGCAGCTCATAGACACCGTTGATGTAATCGTTCGCGCCTTTCGTGGCCGTGCGTGTCTCATGAGCCTTGACATACTCCCGCCACGCAATCGCACCCTTCCAGCACAACGACACGAGCAACAACGAGGAGAGCGTTGCGACGGCCGCTATGAGCACGGTGCGAATGCTCAGTCCCCGACGGGGCGCTGGTATCGAGCCGTTGGCCACGGCATATGTTGCTGCGTCTGACATATTTGCTTTCCCGGTGGGGATACGGTGTGTGTGTGCGAGAAACGCGTGAGGAGTACTCGAACTGATGTTGGAGCCAATTAGGAAGCGATCGGTTTTTTTGAAACGAGTTTCAAACAAACCACCCCCAAATTCGCCACGCCCCTGAATATCGTCGAAATATTAACATTAACTTGGCTCAAGTGGGCTGATTTGTTAGAGAAAAGGAAATATCCATGCTGGGGCTCAACGCGCCGAACGAAGCTGAGTCCAGGCTCGCACAGGCAACCCTAGCGGTGGCTCCCCGCGATGGCTCCCGCAATCCTCGAAGTGAAGTGCCGCAGACCGTCAAGGCAGCGCTCATCGACAGCCGGAAGGATCGCGCGGCTTGGCGCCGCACCGCATGTGCCCGTGATCTCCACGATAGAATAGTCCGTGAACCGCCCGGCACGTGCCGGGAGACGAGACGGGCGCGCCGAGCGGTCCGCGTGGCTTGCGCCAACATCCCAATGGGCCTCGAGGGCCGCCGAACCGGCCCAACGACGGGAGGACGGCAAGGCTGCGCGCCGCGCGGCTCTTTTTGCCATTCGACGCTTGGTGGGGTGACCTGCGCCCGAGCGCTCGTGTAGCATGCCGCCAAAGCAAAGGCGATCCGTCAGCCGCCAACCCACAACGGCGATCGAAGGCTGAACCTCCGGGAGGGAGAACGCGTGGAAGCAAGCCCGCTGAAGGCCGATACCGTCTCGGCCCACCCCGCCGAGTTGAGTGAGGACGCACGCGATCAGCTCGAGAAGTACATCGAGGAGGAGGAAGGCGCGTTCAATCGTCTCGGCGGCTGGATCGGGATCGCCATCACCGCGTTCGCGGCGTTCGTTTCCCTGTTCCACCTCTATGCCGCCTATGAGATCGTGCCGGCGCACGTGCTGCGGCCGTCCCACGTCGGCATGGTGCTGGCGCTGTGCTTCCTGCTGTTCCCGATGGCCAGGCGATTTCGCGACCGCATCCGCTGGTGGGACTACCTGCTCGCAGCCGCGGCCGCTGCCACTGTGCTCTACGTGCTTTCGCAGGGCGCCGACTTCGGCGACCGGGCCACGGCGCCGACCGCTATCGACTATCTCATAGGCGTCATCTTCATCGTGCTGCTGCTGGAGGGAACTCGGCGCGCCACTGGCTGGATCATGCCTGGCGTGGCCATCGCCTTTCTGCTCTACGCGCTGTTCGGCAACCATCTGCCGCATCCTTGGACCCACCGCGGCTACGCGCCCGAGGACATGGTCGCCCACCTCTACATGACGTTGGAGGGCATCTTCGGCACCACGGTGGACGTGGCATCGAGCCTGATCATCCTGTTCACAGTGTTCGGGGCGGTGCTGCAGCAGTCGGGCGCGGGCCGCTTTTTCATCGACTTCTCGTTCGCGGCCATGGGCGGCCGGCGCAACTCGGCGGGGCGCGCCGTGGTGCTCTCGTCCTTCCTGATGGGCGGGCCGTCGGGCTCCGGCGTCGCCACCACGGTGACGATCGGCACCGTGGCCTATCCGCTCCTCGAGAAGGCGGGCTACGACAAGAACGCCGCCGGTGGCCTGCTCGCCGCCGGTGGCCTCGGTGCCATCATCTCGCCGCCCGTGCTCGGCGCTGCCGCCTTCCTGATCGCTGAGTTTTTGAAGATCTCGTACTTCGACGTCATCGTCATGGCGACGATTCCGACCCTGCTCTACTACTTCGCCATCCTCGTCATGGTGGAGATCGACGCCCGCAAGCAGGGCGGCTCCGGCGAGGTGCTGGTGGCGAAGGGTCAGCTCTGGCAGCTTACCAAGGGCTACTGGTTCCACTTCGGCTCGCTGATCTCCATCATCGCTTTCATGCTGCTCGGGTTCTCACCCGTGCTCTCGGTCTTCTGGGCCACGGTTCTGGCGGTGGTGTCGAGTGCGCTGCGATCGGATACGGCCATCGTGCCCTGGTGGGCGGCGATTCCGCTCACCGTCGCGCTCGCCATGGTGATTGCCCAGCTGACGGGCACGCAAATCAGCCCGGCGGTGACGGAGTACGTCTGGCTGCTGATCTTCGTTCCGATCGCCGCCGTTGCCGTGCTCGGCCTCATCGCGCCCAAGACCTCGCCGGTCAGCCAGAAGTTCGCGACGGCGATGAAGGAAGGCACCACCGGCGTGCTCAACGTGGCTGCGACGTGTGCCACCGCCGGCATCATCGTCGGCGTCGTCACCTTGACGGGGCTCGCCCAGCGCTTCGCCGACATCATCATCGGCTATGCCCAGGGGAGCCTCCTGCTCACCGCCGTGTTCACCGGCGCCATCGTGTGGATCGTCGGCCTGGCCGTGCCGGTGACCGCCTCCTACATCATGTGTGCCGTGATCGCTGCTCCGGCCCTCATCAAGCTCGGCGTGCCGGACTTCGCCGCCCATATGTTCATCTTCTACTACGCGGTGCTCTCCGAAGTGTCGCCGCCGACCGCGCTGTCGCCGTTCGCGGCCGCCGCGATCACCGGCGGCAACCCCTACGTGACCACCCTGCAGTCGTGGAAATACACCATGCCGGCCTTCCTGGTGCCGTTCGTGTTCGTGCTCGACCCGCAGGGCATCGGCCTTTTGCTGAAGGTGCCGAAGGGCGGCGGCTGGCTCGACATCGTGGAAATCTTTATCGAGACGGCGGCCGGCATCGCCATGCTGGCGTTTGCCGCCCAGGGCTGGTTTCTCAAGCGGAACACCAGGGTCGAGTCCACATTGTTCCTCGTCGGCGGCCTGTTCCTGGTGTTCCCGGCGGTCCTCGGCGCCATCCTCAAGCCGCTGACCGGCTTCGACGTCGGCGCCTTCGTTCCGGGGCTTTCCGAGGCGGGTCTGAGACTGGGCTACAACGTCTTCCTCGGCCTCATCATCTTTGCGGCCGCTGCGGCCATGCAGCGCGCACGCAGCAAAGCCTAGTGCTTTACCTCGGCACAGGCCGCCCCTAGTGTCTGCCCGGATTGCTTGGCCCACGCGGCTGGGCGCGATGTGGTTCGATTTCTGTTGGGGAAGAGGACATGCAGCTTTCGAAGGATATTGCCGCCGTGATCACTGGAGGGGCCTCGGGCCTCGGTGCCGCCACGGCCAGGGCGCTCGCCGGCAAGGGCGTGAAGGTCGCGCTCCTCGATCTCAATGCGGAGGCCGGTGAGAAGCTGGCCAAGGAACTCGGCGGCGCGTTCGCCAAATGCGATGTCACCAACGAGGCAAGTGTCGATGAGGCGCTGGCGGCGGCCCGCAAGGCCCACGGCCAGGAGCGCATTCTCGTCAACTGCGCCGGCATCGGCGTGGCCAAGCGCATCTCCAGGCGGGTGAAGGAGACCAACGCTATCGAGCCGCACGACCTCGCAACCTTCGCCAAGGTGATCCAGGTGAACCTGATCGGTACCTTCCTGATGATGGCCAAGTCGGCGATCGGCATGCAGGCGACCCAGCCCGTAAATCAGGACGGTGAGCGCGGCGTGATGCTCTGCACCTCCTCGGTCGCGGCGCAGGACGGCCAGATCGGCCAGGTGGCCTACTCGGCCTCCAAGGGCGGCGTCGCTTCGATGACTTTGCCGGTGGCGCGCGACCTCTCCCGCGACGGCATCCGCGTGGTCACCATCATGCCCGGCCTGTTCTTGACGCCGATGTTCGATGGCCTCTCCCAGGAGGCGCAGAAGTCGCTCGCGGCTTCGGTGCCTTTCCCTGCCCGTCTCGGCAGCCCGGCTGAATACGCGGCTCTCGCTGTCCACATCTGCGAGAATGTGATGATCAACGGCGAATGCATCCGCCTCGACGGTGCGTTGCGCATGGCGCCGCGCTGAACGCCCGCCTGGCTCCGCGCACGCTCTGACGCCACGTGCAGCTGACCCGTGATAGTGTCGGTCCCGAGGGACAGGTTCATCCGGGATATGGCGCTCATGAGCATCTGGGGAATCTGGCGCTCGGCATGCGTGCTTCTCCCAGTGCTGCTGGGCGCGAGTTTCCCCGCGAGCGGCCAGGAGCAGCTCGGCGTGCCGGATCCGCGCTGGGGGGCATTCTTCTCGGGCAAGGACCAGCGCGTTCCGATGGAGCCGACGGTCTGGCCCTGGCACGCGATCGGCCGCGTCAACGTCGCCGACAGCGTCACCCGCCGGCATTGCACAGGCACGCTGGTCGGCGAGCGGCTCGTGCTGACGGCGGGTCACTGCCTGTTCGACCACCGGCTCGGACGCTGGGTCAAGCCCGAGAACGTGCACTTTGTTGCAGGCCAGGCGCGCGACACCGCGGCTGGTCATTCCAGGGCCGAGGAGCTCATCGTCTCGCCCAAGTTCGACGCCAGCGGAGGCACCGATCCGGCGCGCAGGACCATCCGCATGGATCTCGTTGCTCACGACTGGGCGCTGGTACGGCTGCAAATTCCGCTTGCCGTCAAGCCCGTGCCCGTAAGAGCCTTCTCCGACGACGCACTTGTGCGGGAGGTCGCCGCCGGCGAGATCGCGCGTGCGGGATACAGTGTCGACCGCAGATATTTGCTGTCCGTCCACCGCGGTTGCTCTGCAGCCGTTTCCCAACGTTTGCCGGGCGCGATGTTGAACCGCTGCGATGCGCGGCCTGGTGATTCCGGCTCACCGCTTCTTCTCCTGCAGGGAGAAGAAGCCTTCCTCATCGGCCTCAGCGCCGGGGCCGCGCACGAGAAACGGCCCGATGCCGGCTATGTGGCGGTCATGGGTTTTGGCCCATCCGCCGCATCCTTCATCGATGCCTTGATCCGGACGCGTGATCCCCAGCGCTAAGCAGGTCTACCTGAGAGTGCCAACAGTGCGCCAATTTTGCTGCAGAAGGGCCGCGATGGGGGCAAGTCCAATAGGGGTGGCCGAAGCCGACTGTTTGCCGTGCTCCTTTCCGGGGAAAGGACGGGTTCAACGCATACACGGAACGAGTGTTGTACTGACGCAACATAGGGAAAAGCTGTTGGTTTGCGGGCCTTTGAGCCGGTCCAGATTCATTCGAGATCTCATTCGTTCGGAGGACGCGCAGCCGCGATGCACGTGATAATGGGATGTGGCCGGAAGCCTGCGCACAGTCATTGTGCGCGGGAGCGTGACGCATTTCTATCGCAAGCAGTTTGAAGCCGGCGGCAAGGGTGGATCGCGGCAACAGCCGATTGGACGGCTGATTTGGCTGCGATCCACGTGCGCGTGGGCCAGAGTAGAGGGACGGCTATCCATGTGGACGTGCTCGAAGCAATTGCGTTGTGCGTTGGCAATTGCGCTGTTTGCGTCACCGCTCTTGCTCGCCGAAGGCGCAGGGGCACAGGACCGCCCGAAGGTCGAGATTGTGCCCTCCATCAGGCACTCGCGGATGATCACCTCGGTCGCGTTGTCGCCGGACGGCACCTATGCGCTGTCGGGAGCTTGGGACAACGCGCTGAAGCTTTGGGAGGTGGCGACGGGACGGTTGATCCGCACCTCCTATGGGCACGCCAGCCCTGTACGGTCGGTCGCGTTCTCGGCCGACGGGGCCAGTATGCTGTCAGGCAGCAGCGACAACACGGTGAAGCTTTGGGACACGGCCACGGGGCGGGTCATCCGCACTTTCGAGGGGCACTCCGCCGGGGTCGCGTCTGTGGCTTTTTCGCCCGACGGCACCCGTGTGTTGTCAGGGAGCAGCGACAAAACCCTCAGGGTATGGGATGCGGCGACAGGGCAGCTCATCCGCACTTTCGAGGGGCACTCCGCCGGGGTCGCGTCTGTGGCTTTTTCGCCCGACGGCACCCGTGCGCTGTCAGGGAGCAGCGACAAAACCCTCAGGGTATGGGATGCGGCGACAGGGCAGCTCATCCGCACTTTCGAGGGGCACTCCGCCGGGGTCGCGTCTGTGGCTTTTTCGCCCGACGGCACCCGTGTGCTGTCAGGGAGCAGCGACAAAACCCTCAGGGTATGGGATGCGGCGACAGGGCAACTCATTCGCACTTTCGAGGGGCACTCCGAAGACGTCAGGTCGGTGGCGTTCTCGCCCGACGGCGCTCGCGTGCTGTCGGGCAGTTGGGACAGGACGTCGAAACTATGGGACGCGGCGACCGGGCGGCTTGTGCACACCCTGGTCGAGGGCAACCTCGGCCAAAACACTCCGGCCGGCATCCCAGCCATCTTCTCCGCCGACGGCGCTCACGTGCTGACGGGCGGCTTTGACACGCTGACGCTGTGGGCGTCGGCAACCGGGAGGGTCATCCGCAGCTTCGAAGGCCACGCCAGCTCGGTCGGCCCAATCGAGGTGTCGCCCACCGGCGCCCACGTGCTCACGGGAGGCCGTGACGGTGTATTGAAGTTGTGGGACACGGAGATCGGGCGGCCAATCCGCATTCTCAAAGGGCATACGGACAGGGTGACGGCGACCGCATTTTCGCGCGACGGCGCCCGAGTGCTATCAGGCGGCGACGACAAGGCGCTCAAGCTGTGGGACACGGCAACCGGGCAGCTCATCCGCACGTTCGAGGGGCACTCCGGCCAGGTCTGGCTCGCCAGGTTCTCGTCCGACGGCAACCGGGTGCTATCGGCCAGCACGGACCCGAACGACAGCTCGTCGGGTGTGACCGTGAAGCTCTGGAACACGGCGACGGGGCACATCATTCGCAGCTTCGAAAGGAGCTTCAGCGGCAGCGTCAGCATGGACTGGTCACCTGACGGTGCCCGGATGGTGATCCCTGGCGGAGATCATGCTTTCAAGCTCGAAGACGCGGCCACAGGGCAGCTCATCCGCACGTTCGAAGGGCATACGGATGCGGTGAGAGCCGTCGCGTTCTCGCCCGACGGGTCGCTCGTGCTTTCGGGCAGCAACGACAAGATGCTCAAGCTGTGGGATGCGGTCTCTGGGCTGCTCGTGCGCACGTTTGAAGGGCACACGGACGCGATCTACAGCGTCGAATTCGCGCCAGGCAGCCAGCGTGTGCTGTCGACCAGCCAGAACCCTGAGCGTTGGGACGCGACGTTGAAGCTATGGGACACAGCGACGGGCCGGCTCATCGCCACGTTCAGCGAGTCCTCGGGTGAGGCCACGTTCTCGCCCGATGGCCGCTACTTGGTGGTGGGAGCCCGGGACAAGACGTTGGCAGTGTGGGACGCGGCGACCGGGCAGCTTGTCCGCGCGTTCGAGCGACACTCAGGCGACTTCTGGTCCCAGAGGTTCTTACCGGGGCGCAGCCGCGTCATCACAGGCGGCGACGCTGTCAGAATCTGGAACCAGGCCACCGGCGAGCTGCTCGTGACGCTGCTGGATGCACCGAAGGACGAGTGGCTCGCTATCACGCCGGCAGGCTTCTTCGCCGCCCCACCCCATGGCACCGAAGCGTTGAGCATCGTGCGCGGGCTGGAGCCCTACTCCGTCATGCAGTTCTACGACCACCTGCATCGCCCCGACCTGGTCGAGGAGCGGCTCAAAGGCGATCCGGAGAGCAAGTACAAGGACGCCGCCCGCAGGATCAACCTCGAGAGAATCCTCGATTCCGGCCCCGCGCCGCAAATCGAGCTGCTCCCTGACCGTACGGAAAAGACCGGGGAGACGATCAAGCTCGCCGCGCGCCTCAGCGACACGGGCGGCGGCATCGGAGCCAAGGTGATCTGGCGGGTCAACGGCAAGACCCAGGGCGCAACCACCGCGCCGGGCCTCGGCGGGCCGCCCGCTCCGGGCCGCTATGCGATCATGAAGCAAACGCTCACTGTCGATCCCAGCAAGACCAACGAGGTCGAGATCCTCGCTTACAATGGCTCAGGCCTGCTGGCGGCGCCACCGCTGCGCTTCCCAGTCGATGCCTGGGGCGTGGCCCTGCAGGAGCGGCCCCGTCTGTTCGTGCTGGCCCTCGGCGTGGACAAATACCTGAAGCCCGACTGGCAGCTGCGCCACGCCGCCACGGACGCGAGCTCGTTCGCCGCTGCGCTGAAGGCCGTGGGCAGCGCGAAAATCGAGGGCGAGCCGCTGTTTTCGGACATCCAGGTGACGACGCTGCTGGATGCGCAGGTGACCGAGCGCAGCATCGCGGCCGAATTCGAACGGCTATCCAGGACCGTCAGGGCAAGAGACGTGTTCGTTCTGTTCCTGGGCGGGCACGGACGCTCGATCGCCGGCGAGGGCTGGTTCTATCTCCCGCAGGACTTCAACCTGGAGAAGGGCCACACCATAGAAAAGAACGGCATCGGGTCAGACAAATGGCGGGACTGGCAAGCAAAGATCCCAGCCGAAAAGAGCCTCGTCGTTCTGGACGCCTGCGAATCCGGCGCCAACGAGATGTTCCGCAGCGGCGACCGCGCGCACGAGACAGTGATGGCGCAGCTCGAGCACGCTACGGGGCGCAACACTATTGCCGCGGCGCCGCCAGGCAAGGCCGCCTACGAAGGCTACAATGGCCACGGCGTGCTTGACCTATGCCCTGCTCGAAGCTCTGCACCGGCCGGAGGGTGCGCCTGCTCAACCCGTTACGGTGTATGGCATCGCCGCGCACATCAGTCTTCAGGTGCCGGCCATCAGCCAGCGCGCGTTCGGCGTCCGCCAGCAGCCGCGGTTCACCCCGACCGGCGACGACTTCTCACTCGGCGTGCGCCAAGCGGTGCTCAAAGGCCCGGCCGCGCCTATTCCGATCGCACCGACCCACATCACTAGGGAGGCGCTCAAGGTCTTCAAGGATGCCGGCGGCAAGGGCGGCGTGGTGCAGCAGCTCGACCGCTTCACGCTCGTCACGCTCGTCAAGAGCGAACGGGGCTGGGCGCAGATCGCTCGGGAGGGCAAGGCCTTGGGCTACGTCCCCGAAAGCAAGCTGCAAAAGGCACGGTGACGATTTGCGCTGGTGCGGTGACGCAAGACTGTCGGCTCCACCGCACCTCGCCTTGCGAATTCTTGCCGGGCCGTGAGGAATGTCGAGCGTGCTCCGGCACATCGCCTCACGCCCGAAATCCCGTAGTGGACTGCGCGTCCCGGCCGACGCACACTCATGTTGCAGCCGCCGTCGAAGCTGCAAACTCAGCATGGGAGAAACCGCAATGCTCAGGAAGCCCGCACTGCTCGCCTTGCTCGCGTTCGCCCCGCTTGCTGCCCCGGCCCTCGGGCAGGACTGGACGAAGTCGAAATGGGGACCCAACGACGAGATCGGCTCGGCCAACTACATCAAGCCGGACCTCATTGTGAAAGCCGCCCAGCTGGTCAAGACCGGAAAAGCGTACAACCTTGGCATCGAGACCAACGCAAAGACGCCGGCCTTTCCGCCGCGCACCTTCAAGCTGACGATCGTGCAGCCAGGACAGGCGGGCATCCCCGGCCTCGGCCCCAACAAGACGACCTATAACGACGACATCATCGACGGCTGGGTCGGCGTGGGCAGCCAGATCGACGGCCTCGGCCATATCGGGGTCGAGCACGTCTACTACAACGGCACCAAGCTTGCCGATTTCGCTGATGCCAATGGCCTCAAGAAGTTCGGTGCGGAGAAGATCCCGCCGCTTGTCGCGCGCGGCGTGCTGCTCGACATGGCGGCCCACTTCGGCACCGATGTCGTCAAGGAGGGCACCGCGTTCAACACTAAGGAGATCGAAGAGGTCGCCAAGAAGCAGGGCGTGGAAATCCGGCAGGGCGACGTCGTCCTCTTTCATACCGGTTGGGCCAGCCTGATCGGCAAGGACGACAAGCGCTATAACTCGGGCGAGCCGGGGCTTGGCGTCGACGGCGCCAAATACCTTGTCGGCAAAGGCGTGCTTGCCGTGGGCGCCGACAGCTGGGGCCTGGAGGTGATGCCCTTCGAGACCAAGACCGTGTTCGAGGTGCACCAGATCCTGATCCCGATGAACGGCACCTACATCCTGGAGAACATGAACACCGGTCCGCTGGCCGCCGACAAGGCCTACGAGTTCCTGTTCGTGCTCGGCGTGCCTAGGATCACCGGCGCTGTCCAGGGCATCATCAACCCCATCGCCATCCGCTGACGAGTGGCATCCTCTCCCTCTCCCTGCTTGCAGGGGGAGGGCCGCAGATGCCAAAAGAGCCAGCTACCGCCCGGCCTCCGCCTTGATGTTCCCGGCCTTGATGATCGGCCACCACTTTTCGATCTCGGCCTTGTGGTAGACGCCGAGCGCCTCCGCCGTCTGCTGTTCGCGTGACGGAATCTCCTGGCCAAGGTCTGTGAGGCGCTTGGCCAGGGCGGCGTCGGCCAGCGCCGCCATGGCGGCGCCGGTGAGCGTGGCAATGACGGGCTTGGGCGTGCCCTTGGGCACCCACAGGCCCGTCCAGGTCGAAACGTAGACGCCGGGCGCGCCCGCCTCGTCGGTCGTGGGAATGTCGGGCGCTGCCGCCAGCCGGGCGTTTGCTGTCACGGCATAGGCCTTGACGTCACCATTGCGAATGAATGGCAGAGCCGAGACGGCCTGGTCGAACGTCATGTCGATGTGGCCGCCCACCAGGTCCTTCATGATATCGACAGAGCCGGCGCGATAGGGCACGAACTTCAAGGTGACACCTGCGATCTTCTGGAAGTAGAGACCGCCGACATGCTGCCCCGCGCCAGGTCCCGCCGTGCCGTGCGTCGCGCCGTCGGGACTGGCCTTGAGATAAGCGATCAGCTCCTTGAGATCCCTGGGCGGCAGGGTCTTTCTCCCCACCACGACATAAGGGTTGCTCGATAGGAGCGCGACAGGCTCGAAATCGCCGACGAGGTCGTAAGCAAGGGTGAACACGGCCCCGTTGATGACATGCGTTGGCCAGTTGCCGACGCTCACCGTATAGCCGTCAGGGGCCGCGCGCGCCGCCCTGCCGACGCCGATCGTGCCGGATGCGCCTGTCACATTTTCGATGATGATCGACTGGCCGAGCGAAACGCGCATGCGCTCGGCGACGATGCGTGTCAGCGTGTCCAGCGGACCACCCGCGCCGAACGGCACGATGAAGGTGATCGGCCGCTCGGGATAGGTCTGCGCCGCCGCCGCGCTCACGGCCGCCAAAGCGGCGCACGCCAGGACGATCAGAACCGCTTTTCGCATGGCACTCTCCACTCGCTGCGCAGGCCCAACGACAATGTTGAACCTGAGTATGACGCGACTTAGTGCGGCCGCAGCAGCTCGGGCGGATTCCACGCGACCGTCTGCTTCCCCCGCTTGAACGCCGCAACCGGCTGGGCGATTTCGGCGATGGCTTGCTCGGGCGAGTGTGCATCTACGACCACGATATCGGCAGGACGACCGATCTCGAGCCCATAGTCGCCGAGGTTGAGCAGTCGAGCCGATCTGTCGGTCAGCATGCGGAAGCACTCGCCAAGCTGGGCTGGCCGGTCGAGCTGGACCACATTGGCATAGAGGTTGGCCATGCGGATCAGCGAGCAGTCGCCGTAGGGGGTTGCAGGATTGAGGACGTTGTTGGAGGAGAGCGAGCAGTTGACGCCGTGCTCAATGAGCAGGTTGGCATCGGCCACGCCGCGGCGGACACTGTGGTCCTGGTCGCGGCCCATGAGGAAGAGGTCGGTTGCCGGTAGCACCGTGACAGCGATGCCGGCGTTGGCGAGCTGACGGGCGAGCGCGGCCACCTGATCGGGGGGCAGCAGCGACAGCTTGGCCATGTGGCCGACAACGACCCGGCCGCCGCGCCGGTACTTCTCGGTCAACTCACGGACCAGGTGGATGTTCATCGCCTCCGCCGTGTTGCCGACGTCGAGATGCAGGTCGATGTCCACATCGAACTCGCGCGCCAGCGCGAACACGCGCTCGATCTGGCCCCCAGGGTTCGTGTCGTAGCGCGGCGCGCCGCCGATCAACTTGGCGCCGCGTCGCAGCGCCTCGACCAGCAGCTCGTCGGTGCCGGGATAGTTCGTGAGGCCCTCCTGGGCGAACACGCAGATCTCGATGTCGATCGCCCATTTGTAGTCGGCGACCAGCGATTGTACCGCCTCGAAACCGCGCATGCCGATCCCGGGATCGACTTCCACTTGCGTGCGCATGCGGGTGGTGCCGTGGGCGATGCAGTGCTCGAGCGTAAGTTGCGCCCGCTCCCGCACGTCCTCTACGGACATGGCTTTCTTGAGCGGCGCCACGCTCCTGATGGGATTGAGGTCGCGGCGGCTCTGCGGCGCGCAGCGGTCGATGATGCGTGATTTGTCGAGGTGGATGTGGGTCTCGATCAGGCCCGCGCAGGCGAGGCGCCCCTTGGCATCGTAGACCTGGGCCTCGGCCGCCAGCCCCGGTCCGACGGCGACGATGCGATCGTTGCTGACGCCAATGTCCAAAGGCCCGTCGGACGAGCGGTGTGCCAAACGCGCGTTGCGGACAATGAGGTCGATCACCTGCGAGCTCCTGCTGACCGATTTGGCCCCGCTCCGGCTGCTCCTGTCAACGGCTCGGACCTCGCACCGCGTTAGGAGCCTGCCAGGCGGTCCATCGCCTCGGCCAACTTGAGATCGCGCTCGGTCAGCCCGCCCGCGTCGTGGGTGGAGAGCGTCACGTCCACCCGGTTCCACACGTTGAACCACTCGGGATGATGGTTCATCTGCTCGGCGATCAGCGCAGCGCGCGTCATGAAGCCGAACGCCGCATTGAAATCCTTGAACTTGAAACTTTTGTGGATGGCATCGCGCCCATCCACCATCGTCCATCCCGGCAGCCGCGCGCCGATTCCCTTGCGCGCCGCCTCGTCCAGCTTGGTCGCCATGGCCTGTTTCTCCTCGATCCGCATTTCCGCATGTTGTAGGGCGCAATAGCGATAGCGTATTGCGCCGCTTGCATCCATTGCGCTGGTAACGGCGCAATGCGGCTGTCGCCTTATTGCGCCCTACCTTGGGCGGCCACGGCACGACCCGTGGCTTAGCGCTCCAACGCCCTTGCCCCGGCATCGCTTTGGCCTAAATCTCCCTGCTGGAGGATCGAGATGGCGCAGCCGCTCGTAGAGCCGTGCAGTCGCGGCATCATCGCCGCGCAACCTTGCCCCCGGGAGCTGGGGCGCGAGATACCGCCACAGCGCCGCCGCATGGTGCTCGCCGCGTGCGTCATCGCCTCCTCCATGGCATTCATTGACGGCTCGGCGCTGACGGTTGCGCTGCCGAGGCTGCGGTCCGATCTCGGCGCCGATCTTGCCTCTGTCCAATGGGTCCTCAATGGCTACGTCCTGGCACTCGCGTCCCTGACGCTGATTGGCGGCGCGCTGGCGGATCGCTATGGCAAGGCGCGCATGCTCTCGATCGGCTGCCTGCTGTTCGGCGTGGCATCGGTCGCATGCGCGCTCGCCCCGACGGTCGCCTGGCTGATCGGCGCGCGTGTGGTGCAAGGCGTCGCCGCGGCGCTCGTTGCGCCCGCGAGCCTCGCCCTCATCGGCGCCACCTACCCCCGGGACGAGCGCAACCGGGCAATCGGCGTGTGGGCGGCAGCGTCGGCGCTGACGACCGCCGGTGGCCCCGTATTGGGCGGCTGGTTGACCGAGGCGTACGGCTGGCAGCTGGTGTTCTGGATCAATCCGCCGCTTGCACTCGCCGCCGTCGGGCTGCTGGCGGCCCATGCGCCCGAGGATCGGCAGGAACCGCGTCAGTTCGACGTGATCGGCGCCGCCATCCTTGCAGCTGCATTGGCGGCACTGGCCTGGGCGCTCAGCGAGGTCGGTCCGGGCGAATCTCAGCCTGCTGCCCCCGCGGCGACCTCTGTTGCAGCCATCGCCACTGTCGCCGGGCTCGGCTGTGCCGGGCTTGCCGCCTATGCCTTCTGGGAGCGCGCGACCGACCACCCGATGACGCCGCCGCGCCTGGTTGAGAACCGGCCCTTCTTCGGCCTCAACCTGGCGACACTAACGGTCTATGCCGGTGCATCGATCATGTTCTTCCTGCTACCCTTCGAGCTCGTCGACCGCCGCGGGCTGCCTGCCACCGATGCCGGGCTTGCCTTCCTGCCCTTCACGCTCGCCGTCGGCTTCCTGTCCAGGTTCTTTGGCGCCCTGGCCGACGCCATTGGGCCGCGCCTGCTGCTCATCACGGGGCCGGTCGGCGCTGCCTTCGCCTACGTGTGGATGGCAATTGCACGCGATGCCTCCCTGGCGCTGGGCGTCATCGCTCCCATGGCGCTGCTCGGCATCTCGTTCGCCCTGATTGCGGCTCCCATTACCGCGTCCGTACTGTCCAGCGTAGAGCAGGCCGATGAGGGCCTCGCGTCCGGCATCAACAACGCGGCAAGCCGGGTTGCGCAGCTTGCCGGAGTCGCTCTGGCGGCTGGCCTCGCCTCGTTCGCATTCGGCTACGAGCTCGGCCTCGCGGCGGCCGCAGCAGCCTCGCTCGCAGGCGCCCTTGCTGTCGCCGCCACCGTCCCGCCGCCGCACGTCAAGGCAAGCGCCGCGCCGGGCTCTCAGCGCCCCGGAGGCCCGTAGAAGCAAGCCTCTCCGAGGGGCCGGTGCGCTACCAGCAGGCGGCCGTCATCGAGAACATTGATGTCGAGATGAACAATACGCCTGCCGTTCGCGCATTCGAGATCGAGATACCAGCGCGTAGGCGTGATCTGTCGCTCACCCGCATAGTTGCAGGTGGCCTTGCCGTCCATGCCGTTTGTCCGAGCGCGCCGAGGCTCGAACTCCAGCCGCATGATCCTGTCGTCGCGACAATCCGGCGTCGAATACCAGATGCCGAGCAGCGCTGCCGGAGCCTGGCGTCCATCTTGCGCATGAGCCCAGCGCGGACCCAGCATCAACCCCATCCCAACGGACAGGGCGAGCATCAGCCGCTTGCGCTGCCAAGATCGCATCGGCGGGGCTCAAGGTGTGTCTGTGTGCCCGAGCGATCGCTCGGGCGCGATGCGGTCGCGCACGAGCTGCTTGATCTCCTTGAGGTCCGGGAAGCGCCCGCGCTCCTTGCGCGACCAGATCAGATCGCCGTCGACCCGCACCTCGAAAACGCCGCCGGTCGCGTCGGGCGTGAGGGCCACCGAGCCCACCTCTGCGGCAAATGTCGTCAGCAGCTCCTGCGCCATCCAGCCTGCCCGCAAGCCCCAGCCGCACAGCCGGCAGTAGGTGATCTCGATGGTCGGGCTGGCGGGCATGACTGCCTCCGCGTCTGTTGCCGCACGGCACGGACTGCTCTCAGCTGAATGCGCCCCTGTTGGCTTCGACGAATTCCTTCATCGTGGTCGGCGGGCGGCCGACGATTTCCCTGATCGGCTGGGTGTTCTCGTTGGAGAACGCGCCCTGGGCGCCGGCGCGTGCCATGGCGAGCATGTGGGCCACGAGCCAGTCCGGTATCCCGCGCCCCTTCATCGCCTGCTCGGTCTGCTCGAGCGAGGCCGGGATGTAGGTGACCGTCTTGCCCAACACCTCCGAGAAGCCCTTGGCGAAGTCCTGGAAGGTGCTCGTCACGCCCGTGAAATCATAGGTCTTGCCTGCATGCCGGCCCGGATCGCGCATGATGCGAGCACCGACGGCCCCGGTATCACGCACGTCGATGAACGCCACCGGCAGGTCCTTGGCGTACGCCAGCACCATCTTGCCTTCGCTCTTGATGAGCGGGGCCTGCGCAAGCGTATTCTGCATGAACAGCCCGGGACGCAGGATGACCCAGGCGAGGCCACTCTTCTTCATCGCTTCCTCGACCGCGTGGTGGCCGCGTCCCACCACCGATTCCACGTCCGGGCCGACCACGGCCCTTCCGCCGGAGACCTTGACGAAGAACTCTGCGCCAGCCGCTTTGGCCGCCTCGAGGATATTGATTTGCTGCTCGCCAGCTTGCGGATTGTGGCCGGTCACGACGAACACGCGCTTGATGCCTTGAAGAGCTGTCTGCAAGGCGGCGCGGTCGGTCACCTCCGCCACCGCTATTTTCGCATCCGCCCCCAGAACATCACGCGCCTTGCCGGCGTTGCGTACAACGCACAGCGGCTCCTCACCCAGTGCCCTGAGTTCCTTGACAACGGCTCGTCCAGTGTTGCCCGTCGCGCCTATCACTGCGATCATTGCCATTCCTCCCTGTTGAATGTTCTTGCTTCGGCAGAGCCACTCTACTCCAATAGGCAGAAATGCTGCCACTCCCGCGCGGCCACCTCATCGAACCGACCTGTGGCGGCATCGGTTGGCCCGAGTGTTGCTGCGCTGGTCTGCTTGGCTACTCACCCGTTCGAAATTCTTGTGCCCTTGTAGACGCGGGGGGGCCGAGCAGGCTCAAGGACCCGGAAGCGCGGCAAGGTCGATCTCCTCGCTCGCGTACATATTCATGGCCGGAGCTTCGGCGGCGAGCGTGCGGGCCCGGGCGATGAAGGCCCGTGCGTTAGGCTCGGCGAAATGCGCAAGCACTGCAGTGCGGCCGCTCCATCGCTCGAGGAAAACCAGCCGAAGGCCGTTCTCCGCGTCGATGTGAACCGAATGATGTTCACAGCCTTGCTCCGTTCGCGAGCGTCGTGTGTGCGCGATGGATATCCGGCGCAGCTCGTCGAACGTCTCCGGCTTGGCGAGGATGCTGCCGGTTATGATGATCATAGTCGTGCTCCCGTGTCGGCGGCGGCGTCACTTTTCGTCGACAACTTCGTCCACGTGGTCCATCGCGCCCGTGCCCGCGAGCGGATACACAGCCTCCACCGCATACGGTGGCCCGCCGGAACCTGGCCGCGCCGAGAGCAGCACGAACTGCGTCACCATGAACGGTTCCAGAAGCAGGTCGCCATTCTCCTCCAGGAACCGCGCCACCGCCCCTTGTCGCGCTCCGCGCATACGGGCCAGCGTCACGTGCGGCCTGAAGTCCCGAGGGTCGGGGTCGAGTCCCGCCGCCCGCGCCGCGCGTTCATTCGCTCGATAGAGCGCGTCGAGTTCGGGGCCTGCCTCTACGCCGGCCCACAGGACGCGCGGGTCGCGCCCGCCAAACGCGCCCGCCCCCGCGATCGACACCGCGAACGGCTTGGCGGTCGCCTCCGCCAACAGATCGGCGAATTCATCAGCCGTGCGTCCGTCGATGTCGCCGGCAAAGCGCAGCGTGATGTGCATGTTCTCGGGCTCGACCCATTTGGCGCCGTTGAGGGGCGCACGCAGCAGCGACAGCCGTGTTCGCAGCAATTCCGGAATCTCGAGCGCGGTAAAAAGACGCGGCATGCCTAGCCTCTCGACCCAGCGGCTCGCCGTGTGCGGGCCCGTGTCATCAGCTCCTCCACCGAGGGCAGGATCCGCTTGGTGATCTCGGCTACGCCCTTGGGATTGGGGTGGATGCCGTCGCCCAGGTTGAGATTACCATTGAGCGCCACGCCGTCGAGAAAGAAGGGGTAGAGGATTAGGTCGTGCTTCTTGGCAAGATCGGGATAGATGGCGTTGAAGCGGCGCACGTAGTCCTCGCCCATGTTGCGCGGCGCCAGCATGCCGGCCAGCAGCACCTCGGCGCCGCCTGCCTTGATGGTGGTGACGATCTTCTCGAGGTTGGCCTTGGCGCGTCCCGGATCGAGCCCCCGCAGCGCGTCGTTGGCACCCAGCTCGAGGATCACGGCATCCGTGCGCTCCGGCACCGCCCACGCGACGCGCTCGAGCCCGCCCGCCGTCGTATCGCCTGAAACACCGGCATTGATCACCTCTACGGCATGGCCCTTGGCCTTGAGCGCACGCTCGAGTTGCGCGGGAAAGGCATCGGACGACTTGAGCTGAAACCCAGCCACCAGGCTGTCGCCCAGCACCACGATGCGCAGCGGCGCGGCTTTGGGCTGCGCCACCGCCGCGATTGTAAAGATAGTTATCAGCCAATTGCAGAGGACAAGGCGAAACACCATGTTTGCGAGCGTTGGGTTCGGTGGCATTTTCTGCATCGCTTTTTTCCTGTCGCCAAGACGTCTGTGTTCGAGTGTGACGTAGAAACTTGCAAGGCTCGGGGCAAGCCCAGGGCCGGAGCCAGCGGGGAATTGTGGTCAATTCCGTCATCGCCCTCACCGACGTGTCGCTCACGCTGACCAGCCGCGCCGGCCCGGTGGAGATCCTCAAGCGCGTCGATCTCTCTGTTACGCCTGGAGAATCCATCGCCATCGTCGGTCCCAGCGGGTCGGGCAAGACCTCGCTGCTGATGGTGATCGCCGGCCTGGAGCGGGCGAGTTCCGGCCGGGTGCAAGTCGCGGGCCACGAGTTCATGGGCCTCGATGAGGACGAGCTGGCGCTCATCCGCGGCACCAACATCGGCATCGTGTTCCAGTCGTTCCATCTCGTGCCGACCATGACGGCGCTGGAGAACGTGGCCCTTCCCCTCGAGTTCGCGGGCAAGGCCGACGCCTTCGACGTCGCCCGCTCCCTGCTCGATGAGGTCGGGCTGTCGCATCGCATCGATCATTTCCCAGCCCAGCTCTCGGGCGGCGAGCAGCAGCGCGTCGCCATCGCCAGGGCGCTGAGCCCCCGCCCGCAGATCGTGCTGGCCGACGAGCCGACCGGCAACCTCGACGGCAAGACCGGCGAGCACGTAGTCGACCTGTTGTTCGACCTGCAGCGCCGCCGGCAGGCCACCCTCATGCTCGTCACTCACGACACCCGCCTGGCGGAGCGCTGCGGCCGTGTCGTGCGCATGGCCGACGGCCGCATCGAGCGGGAGGCTGTCGCCGCATGACGGTCGCCGCGCTCGAGCACCGGGCTAAACGTGCGCACTGGGGCCTGCCGCTGGTGCTCGGCCTCGCCATGCGCGAGCAGCGCAACGGCCTCAAAGGCTTCTACGTGTTCATCGCCTGCGTGGCGCTGGGAGTGGCGGCCATTACCGGCGTCGGTGCGCTAGCCGATGCGCTGCGCGCGAGTTTCGAGCGCCAAGGCGAGGCGCTGCTCGGCGGCGACGTGACGCTGTCACGTCCGCACAAGGCGGCGGAGGGCGGCGAGCGTGCCTGGCTCGCAAAGCAAGGCCGCATCAGCGAGACCGCCGCGTTGAGGGCCATGGCGCGCCGTCTCGATGGGTCCGAGCAGGCGCTGGTCGATCTCAAGGGTGTAGACGCTGCTTACCCGTTGGTCGGCACGGTGAAGCTTTCAGGTGCTATGCCGCTCGATGAGGCCATCCGTCAGGGACCGAGCGCGGTGGTCGATCCGATCCTGCTGGAGCGGCTCGGGCTTAGGGTTGGCGATGCCCTTTCGATCGGCACCATCGAGGTGCCGATCCGGGCGGTCATCGAGACCGAGCCAGACAAGCTCGTCGAGCGCTTCACGTCGGGACCCCGCGTGCTCGTCTCGCTCGAGACGTTGAAGCGCTCCGGCCTGATCGAGCCCGGCAGCCTGGTCGGATGGCGCTATGCGATGAGGCTCGGCAGCGGCGCCGGCCAATCGGACGCCGGCCTCGTGAGCTTCCGCGAGGCCGTCAAACTGGCGCTGCCCGAGGGTGGTTTCACGGTGCGCGACCGGCGCGATCCCTCCCCGCAGATCTCGCGCACGCTGGAGCGCCTGCGCCAGTTCCTCACTCTGGTTGGCTTGACGGCACTACTGGTCGGCGGCGTCGGCGTTGCCAATGCGGTTGCCACCTATATCGATCGCCGCCGCAAGGTCATCGCCGCCTTCAAGAGCCTCGGCGCCACGTCGAGCATCATCTTCGGCGTGCATCTGTTGCAGGTGCTGCTGATCGCCGGCATAGGCGTTGCGGTCGGCGTGGCCCTGGGGATGCTGATCCCCATCGCGTTGACTGCCATGCTGGGCAACGCTTTGCCGCTAAAGGCGGAGATCAGCCTGAGCGCCCGCAGCCTGCTCACAGCCGCCGCCTATGGGTTCCTCGTGGCCTTGCTGTTCACGCTTTGGCCGCTCGGTCGGGCCGAGCAGGTGCGTGCCGGCGTGCTCTTCCGCGACGACGTCGCGCCCGAACGCATCTTGCCCCGTCCGCGTATCCTAGTGCTCACACTCGGCACTGCCCTGCTGCTCATCGGCCTGGCGATCCTGTCCTCGGAGGCACGGCTGCTCGCCCTCTACTACTGCCTCGGCGTGGTCGGCGTGCTGGCCGTGTTCCTGGCTCTCGGATCGGCACTGACATGGGCCGCCCGCCGCGTGCCGCGGCCGCGCCAGCCCGAACTTGCCCTCGCCATCGGCAACCTCGGCGCGCCGGGTGGATTGACCCGCGCCGTCGTGCTCTCGCTGGGCGCCGGGCTATCCCTTCTCGTCACGGTGGCGCTGGTCGACAGTTCCATCGTCGCCGAGTTGACCGAGCGCCTGCCCTCCGAGAGCCCCAACTACTTCGTGCTCGACGTCAAACGCGCGGAGATCGATGCCTTCAAGGCCCTGGTCCAGCGTGACAATCCAGATGCCAAGGTGCGGCAGGCCCCCATGCTGCGCGGCCGTCTTGTCAAGCTCGGTGAACGTCCCGTTGAGCAGGTGAAGGCGCCGCCAGAGGCGCAGTGGGTTCTGACCGGCGATCGCGGCCTCACCCATTCCGAGACGGTGCCCGAAGGCACCACCGTCACGGCGGGCGCATGGTGGCCCAAAGACTACGCGGGCGAGCCCCTCGTCTCCTTCGAGTCCGACATCGCCAAGGGCCTGGGCCTCAAGGTTGGTGATAGCGTCACCGTCAACGTGCTCGGCCGCAACGTCACAGCCCGCATCGCCAACTTGCGTGAGGTGAAGTGGGAGAGCCTGTCGCTCAATTTCGTATTAGTGTTTTCGCCCAACACCTTCGCCGGCGCGCCCCACAACCTGCTGGCGACGGTCGCCCTGCCGAAGGACGCGCCGCTCGCTGCCGAGGCCAAGCTCGCGCGTGATATCGGCCGCGCGTTCCCGGCCACCACGGCCATTCGCGTCAAGGATGCCATCGATGCCTTCAACGTGATCTTCACCCGCGTCATGGTGGCAGTTCGGGCAGCGGGAAGCGTCACGCTGATGGCAGGGGCGCTGGTGCTCGCAGGCGCGCTGGCCACGGCTCAGCGCCGCCGCATCAAGCAGGCGGTCATCCTCAAGACCCTCGGCGCCACTCGGCGGCGAATACTGGTATCCCATTTATTGGAATACCTAATTCTGGCCCTGTTAACCTCGATCATTGCCCTGCTGATCGGTAGTCTCGCAGCCTGGATCACCGTGTCGCGCGTCATGGACTTCGATTTCACGTTTTCCGGGCGGGCGGCGGCCGAGGCCATGCTTCTGGCCACGGCTCTGGTCGCCCTGTTCGGCGGCTTTGGCACGTGGCGCGTGCTCAAGGCCCCCCCGGTGCCCCATCTGCGGTCGGAATAACCGGTGTTCACCACTTGTTAACCCGGTTTGTCATGCTTACGTCTTGATGCGAGGTTTGTATGGAAGGGCGGCCTTGCCAGGGCAGGGACCCGCCGCCATAATTGCGGGGCGAGGCGAGTGCTTCGTCCACTGTTGAAGGGAAGGATCACATGGCTCAGATCGACAACAGGTATGCGCATGGCGCTGCGTCTGCGCGCACCGACGTCGCCGTTGACGAGGGTCTGCGCGCGTACATGCTCAGCGTGTACAACTACATGGCGGCGGGGATCGCGCTGACCGGCGTCGTCGCCTACGTCATCTTCACCTACTCGGTCACCACCGACCCGGCGCTCGCCGCTAACGCCGGTGGCCGCATCCTGGCTCTGCACCGGGGTATGTACCTCACCCCGCTTGGCCAGACACTGTTCACCACACCGTTGATGTACGTGCTGATTTTCGCACCCCTGGCGTTCGTGTTCTTCCTGTCCTGGCGCATCTACAAGATGAGCGTTGGGGCGGCGCAGCTGGCCTTCTGGCTGTTCGCAGCCGTGATGGGCGCGTCGCTGTCCACCATCTTCCTGCGCTACACGGCCACGTCCATCACGCAGGTGTTCTTCGTAACGGCGGCGGCCTTCGGTGCCCTCAGCCTGTATGGCTACACGACCAAGAAGGATCTCTCCGGCTGGGGTTCGTTCCTGATCATGGGCGTGTTCGGCATCATCATCGCTGCTATCGTCAATCTGTTCCTGCAGTCGAGCGCGTTGCAGTTCGCGATCTCGGTGATCGGCGTGCTGGTGTTCGCTGGCCTCACCGCCTACGACACCCAGCAGATCAAGGACAACTACTACGCGGTGATGGGCGACACGGTGGCGATGACCAAGGGCGCCATCATGGGTGCGCTCAACCTCTACCTCGACTTCATCAACATGTTCACCTCACTGCTCTCCCTGTTCGGCAGTCGCGAGTAGCACTGGGTGAAGTATGAGAACGAAGGGCCCCGCCGCGGCGGGGCCCTTTGCTTATGGGCCTCCGTCGGGCAAGATCGGCGGCCCTTGCCTGATGCCACATGACGGATTCTTCATGACCATGGCCACTCTGCGCGCGGCCACCGCGGCCGACGTTGCGGCCATCACCGCCATCTATCGCCCGGCCGTGCTGCGCGGCACAGCCAGCTTCGAGGTGGAGCCGCCGGACGAATCGGAAATGCTGCACCGCTTGATGGGCGTTGTGGACGCTGGCTATCCCTATTTCGTCGCCGAGCTCGACGGCCGTGTCGTTGGCTACGCCTACGCCAACGCTTACCGCACGCGTCCCGGCTATCGCTTCACTGTTGAGGATTCGGTCTACATAGCACCGGAGGCGCAGGGTAAAGGCGTTGGCCGCCTGCTGCTGCAGGCTCTGATCGAGACGTCGACAGCCAAGGGCTATCGGTTGATGGTCGCGGTCATCGGCGACTCGCGCAATTACGCCTCGATCACGCTGCACCGCAATCTCGGCTTCACCTTCTGCGGTACCATCCACGCGGTCGGCTACAAATTCGGCCGCTGGCTCGACAGCGTCATCATGGAGCTGCCGCTGGGCGATGGCGACAAGACGCCGCCTACCCCTCTCCCCTCGGGGGAGAGGATGTGAGGCCATGACTTACGGCTGCGTGGCACGCCTCGGCAATCGGCACGACTTCGGTGGCGCAGCCGTAAGTCATTCGGCCGAACTGGTGGGCGACTGTCTGTCGCAAGACCCCCTCATCCGCCCCTTCGGGGCACCAGTCACACCGCGGCCAGCCGCAACCCCTTCTCCAGTACTGCCAGCACCCGCCTGAGGTCGTGCCCGCGTTTAAGGATCAGGCCAGCCACGGTCACCACGCTGTAGGCGCCCTGCCGCCGCGCCAGTCTCGGACACTTCTCGATGCGGTAGATCGGCACCTCGCTCGTGCGGCGGAACACCGAGAACACCGCCTTTTCACGTCCGAAGTCGACGGCGTAGTCGCGCCATTCGCCAGCCGCCACCTTGCGGCCGTACACCACCAGGATTTCTCTGAGCTCGTGGCGGTCGAAATAGATCGCCGAGAGATTGGAGGAGGAAGGAACAAAGGCAAGTGTGCCTGCAGGGCCCGCGCTCCGGCGCGAGCCGAGCTGTATGGGTTCGACGTCGCTCAATGGCGCCTCCGTTTGTTATGCGTGTCACATGATCATCACTTTGCAGCGGCAATGCAAGCGCGCCCACGCCGGGGGCGCAAGCGGCGGATTCGCCAGCGAAAATCACGAGTTGGCCACGGAGCGACCGCGGCCGTGCCGCAAAGGCTGGTATAGTGCGCCCATCGGCACTCGGCCCGGTCCAGCAAAGCCTCGGAAGTGAAGCCCTTAGTCCCCCGAGTCTTCTCTCCCTGGACCGGGCTCTTTTGTGCGCGCCGGCTCAGCACTCTTGCGCTGCGGACCCGATCAGGTGACGATTTGCTTGGTTGCTGCGAGGGGCTTACACACGCAATGGCAGCCTGGACGAGATCGCAATGGCCGGATTTCGAGCCCACTTTTTGTGCACGCTGACACTGCTGGCGATTCCCGCGCTGGCGCAAGCCCAGGCGGATGGGCCGGACTTCTGGGCCGTCACCGGCGTCAGGTCGGACGACGCGCTCAACCTGCGCGTGGCTCCGGACGGCGACAGCCGGCGCATCGCTCGCATCCCCCACAATGCGCGCGGCCTCAAAAACCATGGATGCCCCAACACCGTAACGTTCGACCAGTGGAAGCGCATGACGGAGGCTCAGCGCGACGAGGCGGCGCAATCGCGCTGGTGCCAGGTGGAGTTCAACGGCAAGAAGGGCTGGGTCGCAGGGCGCTTCCTCAAAGAAGATCGAGGGCCCGTGCGATAAGGACCAGCGTGCGCATCGCATAGTCCTGAGGCTCCGCCCGCCACCACAAACGTCATCCCCGCGCGGGGGTGGTCGACACCTTGCCGCGCGATTTTCGCGCTGGCAGAGCGCGCCTGCACGCATCACGCGTTCTTGATCGCGAGCGCCCAGCAGGCAGCAAACCAGTCCCGCTGGGCCGGGCGTAGTCCCTCGGCGCGCGAGGCAAGCGTCGTTCGCGCAGCAAACGGGCTCTCATTCGACCGCCGGTGACTCGCATGACCAGCGCGCCGCGCACAGCCTCCTGCGCTCTGCAGCTTCGAATGCTGCAAACCAGTGTAGTGGTCTTGTCCCTCGTCCCGATTTCGGCGGGGCTTGCGGGGGCGATCTTCGGCATTGGCGTGTTCGAGCCCGCCACGTCATTGGGCTTCGATGCAGACAGCACTGGGCGCTACCTTTCGGGTCTGTTGTTTGCTATCGGACTTGCCTTCTGGGCGACGGTGCCGAAGATCGAGGCCCAGGGCGTACGCTTTCGCCTCTTGACCCTGCTGGTCTTCACGGGCGGTCTTGCGCGGCTCGCAGGCTTGTTCCTGGTGGGTCTTCCCTCGGCCGGCATGCTGTTTGGGCTAGTCATGGAGCTTCTCGTAACACCTGCCCTCGCGCTCTGGCGCGAGCGGATCGAGAGGTTGTGCGGCTTTGCCAGCTGAGCCGTGGGCGCTCCAACTCCGGCTACCGCTGCTATACTCCTGCGGCTTGGCAAGCAGGAGCACGTGCAATGGACATGACGGGCGAGGAGCGGATTGCCGCGAGCCGTGAGGCCGTGTGGGCGGCACTCAACGACGTCGAGGTGCTCAGGCAATGCATCCCCGGATGCGAGTCCCTGGAGAAGCAGTCGGACACGGAGATGACCGCCAAGGTGAAGCTGCAGATCGGCCCGGTGCGGGCCGCGTTCGCAGGCAAGGTTAGGCTCTCGGACCTCGATCCGCCGAACGGCTACCGCATCTCCGGCGAAGGCCAGGGCGGTGTGGCCGGGTATGCGAAGGGCGGCGCAGTCGTGCGCCTTATCGAGGATGGGTCGCACACGCTCCTCAAATACGAGGCCAAGGCCGATGTCGGCGGCAAGCTTGCGCAGCTCGGCGGCCGACTGATCGACTCCACCTCCAAGAAGCTGGCGGGCGAATTCTTCCAGAAATTTAGCGCCATCGTCGGCCCGGCACCCGCCGGAGCCGCCCCTCCCGCCAAGGAGGAAGGTTGGTTTCGCCGGCTTTGGCGTTGGTTGTTCGGCCGCAAGGCCGAGACCTCCGCGTGATCGCCTTGCGCCGCGCTCAGCCGGCAACCGTCACGTCCACCGCAATCGTCATCTTCTGCCGGCTGCCGCCGAGCAGCACGCCGCTGATGGGGCTCACGTCATCGTAGTCGCGCCCGTAGGCGACTGTAATGTGCTCGTTCGTCGGCATGATCCCGTTAGTGGGATCGAAATCGACCCATCCTGCCTCCGGCGCCCACACCGAGATCCAGGCATGCGACGCATCGGCGCCCTGCAGCTTCTCCATGCCCGGCGGCGGGTAGGTGAGGAGATAGCCACTGACGTAGCGCGCCGGCAGCCCGAAGGCCCTGAAGCAGGTGAGCGCCAGGTGCGCAAAGTCCTGGCAGACGCCGCGCCGCTCCTGCAGCACGTGCGACACGGGCGTGGAGATGTCCGTCGCTGTGCTGTCGAACATGAAATCCTCGTAGATGCGGCGGGTCAGGTCCAGCGTGGCGTCGAGGACGGGCCGCTGCGGGGCAAACGACGGGCGGGCATAGTCGACCGCCTCGCGCACGACCCTGGTGTGGCGCGAGGTGCTGGCGAACTGCAGAACGCCGATGTCCAGCCCGCCATTCCGCCTGGTTTTGGCCGCGACCTGCTCCCAGGGCGTGGACAGGCCAGGCATCGGCAGGTCGGGGGCCCGCACCTCGACGGTGCTGCGGGCGTGGATGACCAGCTCGGAATGCTCGTCCTCGATCGTCAATATGGCGCTGCTGTTGCCGAAATAATCCGTGAGCGAGACATTCGACGAAGGAGCCGGCTCGATCAGCAGGCTGTGGCGGTGCACGATCTGCCGCGGCGCCGGCCGCGGAGTCATGTGGACCAGGTGCTCCGATTGGAGGACAGGCTTGCTGTAGGTGTAGGTGGTGCGGTGGCTGACGTCGAACATCATGGCTCGTCGCGCGAACGCGCACGCACCCACTTGGCGCCCTTCTCGACGAGATTGAAATAGCGCCGCCCGATGATGTCGGAGAGGACGGGCAAGGCCGAGTTCTGCTCGTTAAGCAGCTTCTGCAAGTTCGGGCGCGCGCCATCCGGCTCGGTCTTGGCCAGCAGGGTGACGTCGGCGAGGCGTACGCCGGTCAGCAGCGACAAGGCCATACGCTGCTCCTCGATGCGCGCGCCGCCCTCGCTGGACTGGGGCAGGGAATCGATGTGCCGCGCGAGCTCCGCCAGTTGGAACGCGACGCTGCGCGGATTGCCCTCGTCGATCAGCAGGAGATCGAGCAGGAGCGGGAGCAGTGGTTCGAGCCGGTAGCGCGAGCGATAGGTGATGAAGCTGTCCGCCAGCTCGAGGGTGAAGAGCAGGCTACCCGATTCATCCTCGCCGTTGCCGACCTTGCCGAAGATGCCCAGCAGCACCTCGGTCAGGTTGCGCGCGCGTTCCAGACGTCGCCCCATGTCCAGGAACGACCAGCCGAAGTTGCGTGTCATGTTCTCGTGGGTGAGCCCATGGAACGCCGCCAGCACACGCAGGCCGTCGTCTAAGAGGCGCAGCGAGTTGGCCGTTGCGGTCGGCATGGCGTCGGCGCGCCAGCGCCGGCTGGCGTAGAAGTCATTGAGCGTGCGCCACGCCTCCAGCGATAGCCGGTCGCGCGTGATGCTGGCCACGCGGTGGATGCTGTCGAGCGTGCGCGGCAGGCCGAAATACCACTCCGCCGATGTCATGAGGTTACGGGCCAGCTGCTCGATGAGCCTGGCATCCGTCGGCACCTGCGCCCCGGGCACCTTGCCCTCCTCCTTGGAGAGCAGGATCTCGATTGCCGTGCGGCTCGCCCGCAGCTCCTGGCGCGGCGCGCTGTCCTCCTGGAGCCGGCTCAGGCAGATACGAACAACGCGCATCGTCCAGTCGGCGCGCTCGGTGTAGCGGCCGAGCCAGAACAGATTGTCGGCGGTCCGGCTCGGCAGGTCCTGTGGTGCACGCTCGACCCGCGCGGCCTCGATCGCCGGCCGCCACAGGCTGGTGAACGGGGGCGGCACCGTATCGCTGACGACCCACACGTCGCGCGACTCTCCGTCGGGCGCACTGAGCGCCACCGTCTGATCGGGGTCAACGGTCATCGCCAGCCCGCCCGGCATGACCGCGAAGCCGCTGCTGGTCGCGGTCACGAACAGGCGCAACGCATAGGGCTTGGGCACCAGCCCCGCGGACGTGAGCGAGGGCGTCGTGCCGAATCCGATTTTCGCTTCCGCCACCAGGGAGGCGCCTCTGATCTCGATCTCCTGCAGCAGCGTGTCCAGCTCAGTGGGTCCCAGCCGCGCGGGATCGATGCCCGGGATGGCCCGGCCCGGCCTCGCGGTGCCCTCGTGCGCCGGCCGGATCACCATCTGCTCGATGTTGTCCAGTACGTGGCCGCGATTGGCCGGGTCTCCCAGCCACCACCTCGACCCGTCGGCGATCAGCAGCTCTTCGCCCACAATCATCTCGGCCAGTTTCGGCAGGTAAGCGCTCAAGCCCCGGTTCTCGGCCAGCGCCGAACCCAGCGCATTGACGACGAAGTCGGGATGCCGGCGCACCGCCTGCAGCAGGCCAACCGGGCCAGCAAAGCCCGACGAATCGAGCTCCAGCGGGTCGGCCACGGCCCCGGCGACGCAGCGCACGATCAGATCCACCGGCATCAGCCCATGCAGGGTCTTGAGCGAAACGCTATTCCCAGTTGCGCGCAGGTCTCCACCTTCCACGAGCATCAGCCCGAGATAGCGCGCGAGGTACGCGTGGCTGAAGAAATCGTTGTGGCGGGGCCCCGGCGTCAGCAGGGCAATGGCGGGGTCTGGACGATCGGCGCGTCGCGCGAGCGACGCCTGCATCTGTTGGAAGAACGGGGCCAGCCGCAATCCCTTGCAGGCGGCGAAGATGTCGCCCGCCACGTTGGTGTGCACCATGCGGTTGGCCAGTGCGTAGCCGATGCCGGCCGGTGTCTCCGTGTGCGTGTCGATCACGCGCCAGCGCCCGTCCGGCCCGCGTGCGATGTCGGTGGCGAAGAACTGGATGAAGCCTTCTGCCGGCCGCAGGTTCTGGCAAGGCCGCAAGTAGGAGGGATCGCTGAACACCAGCTGATGTGGGATGGCGCCGGACGCGAGCAGCTCCTGCGGCCCGTAGAGGTCTGCGAGGATGGCCTCGAACAGCCTGGCCCGCTGGATCAGCGCGCGCTCGAGCGCGCGCCACTCCTCAGCTGGAATGATGAGCGGAACGAGGTCGACGCGCCAGGGTTGGGTGGTGCTGGCCGGATCGGAGAACAGGTCGTAGGCAATCCCCGTCTCGCGCACCCTGGCGTTGAGCTGCTCCATGCGCAGGGCGCGCGTCGCCGGGGCGAGTGCCTCGAGCGCCTGCAGCAGCGGTTCCCAGTGCGGCCTGAATGCGCCCGAACTTTCGGCAAGCTCGTCAAAACCTCCGGACCCGGCCCGATAGCCCCGCGTCAGGTCGCTCGGAAACTCCGTTGCATGGGCGCTCCTGCTCATTGCCGGGTAGTCGTTCCTCCGACTTTGTCCTGCTCCTGCCTCTCGGCCGATTCGCCCGCGACGCTATTTCGTACCCGGCCGAACCCGCTAGCCCGGCTCCGCTCCTGCAGCACAACAGACGCTAACCGTTGCGCGTATGACACGCTACCGGCCGTCCCGCCGCAGGTTAACCGCCCCCTATCCCACCCGGCGCAGGTCAAGGGTGAGCGGGAAATCCGGATGCACCCCCGCCGCCTTGGGGGGTGACCTTCCTGGCGAATGGCCCATGGCCTCGAACAGGGCAAGGCGGCGGCTCTCGGCTTCCAGCGCGTTCACCGGGTGGGTTTGGAAATTACGGCCGCCCGGGTGTACCGCATGGTATCGGCAACCGCCGATCGACCGGCCGTTCCAGGCGTCGAACACGTCGAAGGTCAGCGGCACGTGCGGTGGGATCGTTGGATGGAAGCCCTCGCTGGCGGGCCAGGCGCGGAAGCGCACACCGGCCACCGCCTCACCGGCGGCTCCTGTGGATGCGAGCGGCATCGGATAGCCGTTGCAGATCACCGTGTAGCGATCGCCGCGCATGCCCCGCACGCGCACCTGTATGCGGTCCAACGATGAGTCAACCGGCCTTGTGGTGCCGCCGGGTCCGCTGTGCTCCCCAAGTACGGGCCATGGCTCGAGCGCCTGACGCAATTCGAGAGCCACTCCGGCCCGCTCGATCGTGCCCAACACGGGAAAGCGGAACTCGAAGTGGGGAACGAACCACTGTGCATCGAGCGGCAGGCCGGCGTCCCGCAAGCCGCCGATCACGCTCTCGAAGTCGGCCCAGAGGAAATGCGGCAGCATGAAGCGGTCGTGCAGCACCGTCCCCCATCGCACCAGCTTCTGGCGATAGGGCCGCTCCCAGAACCTGGCCACCAGCGCGCGCATCAGCAGTTGTTGGGCGAGGCTCATGCGCGCGTGCGGCGGCATCTCGAAGGCGCGGAACTCCACCAAGCCCAGGCGGCCCATCGGGCCTTCGGGCGAATAGAGCTTGTCGATGCAGATTTCCGCCCGGTGCGTATTGCCGGTGACGTCCACGAGCAGATTGCGGAAGAGACGATCCACCAGCCAGGGCGCCACTGTGCTGCCGGGATCGGGAAGCTGCCGGAGCGCGATCTCAAGCTCATAGAGCGCCTCGTGCCGCGCCTCGTCTACGCGCGGCGCCTGGCTGGTGGCCCCAACGAACTGGCCGGCGAACAGGTAGGACAGCGAGGGGTGGTTCTGCCAGTAGGCGATGATGCTCCCCAGCAGGTCCGGCCGACGCAGGAACGGGCTGTCGGCGGGCGTGGTGGCGCCGAGGACGATGTGGTTCCCGCCGCCGGTACCGAGATGGCGGCCGTCCAGCCTGAACTTCTCGGCGCCAAGCCCGATCTGCGCGGCCTCCTCGTAGATGGTCGTCGTAATTTCGACGGCCTCGTCCCAGGAAGCCGCTGGGTGCACATTGACCTCGATGACGCCAGGGTCGGGCGTCACCTTGATGAATTTGATGCGCGGGTCGAACGGGGGCGGGTAGCCTTCCAGGCGGACGGGTTGCTGCACCCTGGCCGCGGTTGCCTCGATGGCGGCGATCAGCGCGGCGTAGTCCTGGCCATCGGCAAGCGGCGGCAGGAACGCCCACACATACCCGTCGCGCAGCTCAACGGCGAGCGCCGTTCGCACCGGCTGTCCCTCCGAAGCGACAACCGGCGATTGATCCGCATTGGCGTGGCACGGTTCCTGAGCGTCGGGCCGCATGGGCAGCTTGTGGGGGTCCGCGAAGGGATCTGCCGGCAGCACGTGCGGATAGTCGACGAAGCTGATCTCGGCCAGGCCGGCCAGCGGCAGCCGCAGGCCGATGGGCGAATCGCCGGGGATCAGGAACAGGTGTCCGCGCCGAAACGCCCAGCCCTCCGTAATGAACCCCTGCCTGCCGTTCCCCGTCTGCGTCATGAGCAGCGGCAGCACGTAGCCGGCCGGCTTGTCCAGGCCCCGGTCGAAGGCGCGCATCAGGCGCTCGCGCTCGGCCGGCTCGGCGAGCGCGTTGGCCTCGGGCGCAACGCCGAGCGGCAGCTTCTGCTCCACGAGCATAAAGTGCGCGGCATCCTCGTAAGCCGGGATGACGCTGTCGCTGGGCAGACCGAGCGCGCGGCACAGCTCGCTGGCAAATCGCTCCGCATCGGCTGTCGTCGCGGATTGCTCGGCCTTCTCCTCGGCGATGAGCCCGGCGACTCGCCACAGCGGCTCGCCGTCGCCGCGCCAGTAGATGGCGAAGGCCCATCGGGCGGCCGCCTCGCCCGGGTACCACTTGCCTTGGCCGTGGTGCAACAGGCCGCCCTTGGCAAAGCGCCCGCACAGGCGGCGCGCCAGCCCTTCGGCGTAGTCGCGCTTGGTCGGGCCGAGGGCAGCGATGTTCCACTCCAGCGCCTCGCTGTCGCCCAGCGCCACGAACGTCGGCTCGCCGCCGATGCTGAGGCGCACATCGCCAGCCCTGAGCCTTTGCTCCACGGCAGCGCCCACCGCGAGGATCCCCTGCCACTGATCATCGTCGTACGGCTTGCTGACGCGCGGCGTCTCGCGCAGGCGCTCGATGCGCATGGCGAACGAGAAATCCACTTCCGCCGTTCCGTGCGTGCCCGTGATAGGCGCCGCGCTGATCGGCGAGGGCGTTGCCGCCAGCGGAATATGCCCCTCGCCAGCGAGCAGGCCTGATGTGGGATCGAGCCCGATCCACCCGGCGCCGGGAATATAGACTTCGGCCCAAGCATGCAGATCGGTGAAATCATCCGACCTGGGCGCGGGGCCATCGGCCGCGCCCACGTCCGGCCGCAGCTGGATCAGATAGCCAGACACGAACCGTGCGGCTAGGCCGACACGTCTCAGGACCTGCACCAGCAGCCAGCCGCTGTCGCGGCAGGAACCGGAGCGGCTTGCCAGCGTCTCATCAGGCGTCTGCACGCCCGGCTCCATGCGCAAGCGATAGGCGATGTCACGGCTCAGCCTGCGGTTGAGGTCGCAGATGAAATCGATGGTGGTCGTGCCAGAACCTGCGATCTTGCCGAGATAGCTATCCAGCAGCGGCGTGCCCGGCAGCGGCTCGAGATAGGGCTTGAGCTCGTGAGCGAGCACGGGCTCATAGGCGAACGGCCAGCTCGCCGCGCCTTCCTCAACGAAGAAGTCGAACGGGTTGATGATGGCCATGTCGGCGACGAGGTCGACCGTTGCCGTGAACTCCTTCGCTTTGTCCGGCACCACCACGCGCGCCAGGAAGTTGCCGAAAGGGTCCTGCTGCCAGTTGAGGAAGTGTGGCGCCGGCGTGATCCGCAGCGAATAGGCGAGAATCGGCGTGCGACAGTGCGGGGCCGGCCGCAGCCGCACGACGTGCGGCCCGAGGTCCACCGGGCGGCTGAAGCGGTAGCGCGTCAGGTGCGTGAGGGCGACGTGAAGGGCCATGGCATCCGCGGCGCGCGAGCCCTCACAGGGGCGACCGGGGTTCATCCCCGTTCGCGGGCGGTCCGCGCGATATCTATGCAGTAGCGCAGAAGCCCTTGATCCCGAAGCCTATAGTTTGGGCAGTTGGGGTGCGGCACACGACAAAAAAAGCCCCGCCGGGGCGGGGCTGAAGCGAAGTCAGGTCGTGGCCGGTCAGATGGCTTCTTTGAGATCTTTGGCGGCGCGGAAGGCGATCTTCTTGCTGGCCTTGATCTTGATGGCCTCGCCGGTTGCCGGGTTGCGGCCCATGCGCGCCTTGCGCTTGCGCACCTGGATGATGCCCAGGCCGTTGAGACGAATGCGCCGGCCCTTCTTGAGATGCTTGGCGACGTCCTCAACCAGCCCCATGAGCATGTCGTTGACCTGCGCCTTTTTCAGGCCGGAGGTCTCGGCCAAGGCCATGGCCAAGTGGCGGAGCGTGACGGTTTCGGTTTTCGGCTTCGTTGTGGGAGCAACCCGGGGGATGCTCATAGGAACCTTCTTCATGTGCTGCCCTCTGCTGCGATCTGTGGTGATGAATCGGGGAAAATGCATTGATCCCGCAGCGATATTTGTGTTCGCAGCGTATTGATATCGAAACCGGCGCAGTGAGGCAGCAAATGCCCTGGCGCGTGGTGGGATTGCCACGCTCTCTACAAGTCGGGGGCGTGGCCGGCGAACCGACGGCCGGGCTCCTATTGGTCAACACCGCAAGCCCCTGGTTCAGCTCACCCGATGAGATAGATCGGACTAGACCAAGCCTGGTGACAATCCGCCTGGGTAACTCGGACATAGACCGGGAGATCGGCAGTGCCGGTACGTGCCACTACGTGTTCGCATGCAATACGGTGGCTCCAATCCGCTTCCGGGAGACGATAGACGCTCAGTCTGCGGTCGAGGCCGCCCCCATTGAAGGTGATCGTGTCGTCGGCGAGGGCGGCGAGGTCGACGCGGCCCGAAAGGATATTCGTCTCCAGTTCCAGCAAGCCACGGCGGGCGTGTTCGAGCCAGAGGTCGATGCCAGCGAGGTTCCCAGTGGTCACCGAGGTCCAGGCTAATGCAGTGCCAGCAACTGTCTCGCACACCTGTCGCTCGGGGTTGAGAAAGTTCACCGACGCAAATCTCAAGATGCGGTTGCCGGTGAGCTTGAGCCGGCCTTGCCATTGAGTTTCGCGCCCGCGCCCGCGATATTCTGCGCCCTGCCAGAGCACACGCACGCGTCGGCCAAGATCTGCAGCGGTGAAGGGACGAACGGTCTGGGCTATTTCCGTTCCGTGCAACACGTCAAGTCTCTCGATCGGTGCCGTTCCAATGACCTCGATCGCTAGCTTCATCTCCACGGAGCCCGGCTGGACGATGTCGCCCATCATCGCTTCACGCATGGGTCGCTGCTGTGCGGGGCCCAATTGCGGATCCTCGGAGAAACCGGCTACCGGCTCCCGGAACGTGCCGCACAGGTCCATAAAGAGGCGCGTGCCGGTCGTTCCATAGTGACGCCTCCGGCGCAGCGCGTCGAACAGCGCGTCGCGCGTCAGTTCTGGCATGAGATAGCAGGTGAGTCCGCCAATCGCTCCGAAGGTCGAGGCGCCCGGCCTGGTAGCGCCCGGCCGGCCCTTGTGATCGTCGCTGTGGCAGACGACGCCGACGCGATAACCTTGTGCGAACGCGTCGTGCAGCAGCCATTCGAATGTGCCCCAGGTGGAGTGCACCTCGACGGCGCGTTCGAGGCGACCGTCGTGGGCAAAACGGATATCGGCATAGCGCCCACCGACATGGGCGATGACAACCGCGTCCTCGCCCGCCAGCGCCCTGAACAGGTCCTTCGCCGTGTGGCAATCGCCACTCGCCTGGTCCGATCGTTCCACGAGAATGCGGGATGAGCGATGGATCGGACGGCCCTCCCGATGATAGAAGACGTTACGGTCGCCGCCCATACCGGTGTTGCCGGACCATTCGTAGCCAGGCACACACACGAAGCGGCCCGGCTCGTCGAATGCCGCGGTCAGACGGTTGAGTTCCTGCCAGAACCGGTCGGTTATTTGAAAGTCATTGCCCTGGTGCCCGACGATATCGACGAAGGCGTTGTCGCGGGCGTAACGGAAATAGCCCTCGGCCGGATTGGTGCCGACCGTTTCTCCGCTTTGACCATGCAAATCCCCCCAATAGCGCCGCAGCGGCGCTCTTGCAACAACACGCAGCGGATTGGCGCGCGCCAGTTCCTCGCCGGCCTCGGTGCGGACGCACAAGCTCACGTCACCAGGCTCGGAGACCTTGAGATCACCTAAGACGAGCGGACCTTGCTGCGGGGCCGAAACAATGCGAGCAGGAAGGTTCTCTATCGGTCGCGACGACGCAACAAGGAGCGATCGGTTGACCTGGGTCGGGTTGCCCCACAAGTCCTCGGCAACGATTGCCAGACGAAACGGCTCCTCGGCGACCACGAGCGAGGGGACGATCACTTTCCAGCGCGCCGCCGGACCGGGGACGAGCGTGAGGCCGGGCGAGTGCGGTATCTCGGTGAACTCGTAGGTCGCAAAGGCATCCACATAGACCTTGAGCTCGAACCGCTCCTCGCAATTGGTCTGCAGCCGCAGGCCCGGAGATCCCTTGCGACGATCGCCGAAGCGTACGGTCAAAGTGTCACCTGCGCGGAGGAAGCCACGCCCGACGCGGATAAGGAGCGTATTCACCCAAGGCCGGATGTTGAGGCGATCGATCCAGTGCTCGAGCTCGGCACCGTTGCTCGCCTCGACCGTGGTGTAGTTTGGCGCAGAAGGTTCGGTGAACTGCGGCTTGGCCATGTCGGAGGTCGTCCGCCATGACACCTTGAGCATGCCGCTGTCGTCGATCCCGAATGTGCCAGCTGTATAGACCAGTGCCAGCTCGGCGTGTGATCCGGCCATGAAGGGTCCGGCCGGCGTGAGGGTGGCCGAGCCCATGTGCTCGGGAAGATAGGCTGCAAGGGGCATGGAGGTTCACCACATTGATAGCGCAACGCCATGGCGCTTGATAAGATGTTATATGATGACTTAGTCTGCACGTCGACGCATCATTGCAAGGCGGAATCACCCTTGGGCCCCCATAGAAACACTCGGGTCGTGCTGAGCCGCTCCAGTCCAGAGCCGCTCTACCGGCAGCTTGCCAGCCATCTAGAAAGCGAGATCAACACCGGCAGGCTGAAGCCAGGGGATCGGCTGGAGTCCGAGGGGCTTCTCACCAACCGGTTTCAGGTCAGTCGCATTACCCTTCGCCAGGCCGTCGCGGAGCTTGTCCGCAAGCAGATGGTCGTGCGCAAGCAGGGCAAGGGCACGTTTGTGTCCACTCCGGCGGTGAGGCACGACCTTAGACGCTCGCATGGTCTCCTCGGATCCCTTTTCTCACAGGCCCATGGCGCGAGCGCTCGATTGTTGCGTTATGAGATGCGAGTCCCTTCCGCAGAGGCCGCGGCGTCGCTTGATCTGAGGCCGAACCAGCGGGCGCTAGCGCTGGATCGACTGTACCTGATCGGTGGCAGGCCGGTGGCATTGGCGCAGGCTTGGCTCGTTCCCGAAGTGGGCGCGCTGCCGCGCACCACGGCCAAGCTCATGTCGACCGAGGACATGATGCGCCAGGTCGGCATCGTGATTGCATCCTCTCAAGTGACGATGCGGGCCGCGGCCGCTGGTGCCGTGGTCGGCCGGGTCCTGAAGATCTCACCGCGAGCGCCCGTACTGGTCCTGCGCCGAAGGACACTTGGCGACGACGGCGCGATCAAGGAGGTGGGCCGCGTGTGGTTCTGCTCGGATGCCTACGAATTCGCTTGCGCGACAGGAAGGGCGGTTCACACGGAAAGCCTGTTCGACATTCGCACTGTCGCGGGCAAGGTCTGAGGCCGCGAGGCGCAAAGCTGCTCTCGTCGGCACAAGAAGGGGAGGACCCCGATGCAGGCATTTCGCATCCTCGCGGCGCTGGCGGCCGTCGCCGCCGGTCTGTCGGTCGCTCGGGCGCAGACGCCCCAGGAGTGGCCAAACCGGCCAGTCCGATTGATCGTGCCGTTCGCGGCCGGCGGCTCGACCGACGTGGCAGCGCGCCTGGTCGGGGACTATCTCTCGCGCGCGGCCGGCCAACAGTTCTACGTTGAGAACCGCACCGGCGCCAACGGCGTGATCGGCATGGACGCCGCGGCCAAGAGCGCACCTGACGGTTACACCATTCTCGTCACCGCTGACGCAGTTGCGAGCAATCCCCACGTCTACAAGGTTGGCCACGATCCGCTAAAGGACTTGGCGCCGGTAGTGCAACTGTCGCGTCAGCCCGTGGTGCTGGCGGTGCATCCGTCGCTGGGCGTCAACACGCTGGACGAGCTTGTGGTACTGGTCAAGCAGCAGCCTGGCTTGCGCTATGCTACGGGCAGTGGCCAAGGCTCGCCGCAGCACATGGTCGTGCAGTGGTTCGCGAAACTAGCAGGGATCGAGCTTGAGCAGGTGGCGTATCGCGGCGGCGGCCAGGCGATCAACGACCTCATCGCCGGCCACGTGAAGCTCGGCTCGCTCGGGTCGACGCCGCTCATTCCGCACTACCGGGCCGGCTCCTTGCGCCTGCTGGCGCAGACCACCGCGGCGCGCTCGCAGAGCCTGCCTGACGTGCCGACCTTCCAGGAAGCCGGCATCAATGGGCTAGTACTCGACCAGTGGCTCGGCGTATTTGTTCCGTCGGGAACACCACCCGCCATCATAGCGCGTCTCAACGACGAGATCGGCAAGGCGCTTGCCGATCCCGCGATCCGGGCGAACCTTCTGCAATCGGCGCAGGAGCCGATCGGCGGCACCGCCGAGGCTTTCGGAGTCCGCGTGCGCGAGGACTTCGAAAAGTATGGCCGGCTGGTTCAGGAGCTGAACATCAA
Source organism: uncultured Alphaproteobacteria bacterium (assembly GCA_963827545.1). Lineage (GTDB taxonomy): Bacteria > Pseudomonadota > Alphaproteobacteria > Rhizobiales > Hyphomicrobiaceae > AWTP1-13. The sequence goes on along the minus strand of CAWHBI010000031.1, from coordinate 51,576 downwards.
GGTGAAGTAGCGCAGTGATCAACCGCTGAATTCGATAATGTACAGCCCGCCGTTATAGTCAGTGCTGTAAATCAGGCCCGCAGCATCGACGAAGACGTCGGCGGATTGGATCACCTGCGCGCGATTCGGCCGATGATCGATCATACGTGCGGGCGCAGGTGGCACCAGCGCGCCAACTTCCTTGGGTCGAAACTGGTCGCGGATGTTGAATGCACGCACGCCCGCATTCTGATAGGTCGCAAAGATCAGCTCCGAACTCACGAAAGTTCCCGGTCGGTTCTCGTGAACATTGTGCGGACCGAAGTGGCCGCCTTTGCGCGCGTAGTCCGCTTCCGCCGGCGTCGGAAAGGTGGAAATACTCACGGGATTTCCCGTCACCTGGTTGTCGAACACCCAAATGAGCTTGAGCCCATCCTCCTGATGGTCGAGGACAGCCTCGTCGAGCACGATCAGCAGATCGCGGTCGGGCAGAGGCAGGCAATTGTGCGTGCCTCCACCGAATGGCGGCGACCAATTGCGGTGGGTGATCAACCTGGGTTGTGTGCGGTCAGCGACATCGATCACCACCATGCCTGCGTCACGCCAGGCGGCGTAAGCAGTGTCGCCATGCACAATCGCATGGTGCAATCCGTAGCGGCTGGTCGGCGGCCATGACGGTGTCTCGCCAGCGGCCTGTTTCATGCCCGGGATCCAGTAGCGTCCGGCCTCGCGCGGATTGGCCGGATCGTTCAAATCAACGGTCATGAAGACATAGTCGGTGAAGCCGTCGAGCAGCGCCGAGACGTAGGCCCACCGTCCGCCGGTGTACCAGATGCGGTGAATGCCGCCGCCATCGACCGGCATGAAACCAATGCGCCGTGGTGCCTCGGGTCTGGAGATATCATGGATAGCGAGCCCGGCGGTCCAGTTGCGCGTGGTGCTCTTGCGCTCCGCCGTGCCGACTACCTTGCCGAGCTGGCCCTTGTAGTACGCTTTCTCGTCGGCGAACTCCGCAGCGGCGAACATGTCCTTGGCGTTGATGACCAGAAGGAGGTCGTCGTGCGTCTGCAGGTGGATGTTCCAGGTGTTCGGCGGCGCGGCAAGGTAGTTCACCGCGCGCGGATTCTTGGCGTCGCGTACGTCGACGATGCTGAAGCCCTTGGAGAACATGTGGCCGATATAGGCGTAGCCTCGATGCACCATGATCTGCACGCCGTCGGGCCGGCCGCCCTGATCGGAATGGCCGACAATGCGCATGTTGCGCGCGTAATCGGGTTTCGGCAGGTCGGTGCTCATCGATAGGCATCCAGGAAATTCGGTACCGCGATCCAGTCCATCATGGCGCGTGGGTCCTGCAGCAGTTGATGCATCGCGCGGTCTTCATCGGTCTGCAAGTTGACGCCCATATGGGTCCCGAGCTTGCGGCTGTGCCGGACGATGATCTCTCCGATCGGTTGGCGAATGCGGTTGTATTCGGCAAGCGCCGTGTCGATGCCGTCGTGGTCCCGCAGGGCATCCGCCAGGGCCTGCGCGTCGCAGGCTGCTTTCGACACGCCAAAACCCATATGCGGGCGCGCGTTGGATGCGGCGTCACCGACCAGCGCTACGCGGCCTGACACGATGCGCGGCGCGATAAAATCGTAGATCGGCGTGAAGAACGGCTGCTCGATCGCGCGCAGGCAATCGTTGATTGCGGGCGGCAGTGCCTCCTCAGCTTCATCACGCAGCCCGGTGATCAGGTCTTTGCGGATCCGCGGCGGCGGAACCGAATAATCGTGCTGGTGGCCCTTGTCGTCGACGCACATTTCCTTGAGCAAGGTCGCGTCGGCCCCGCGATACCAGATGAAGTTGAAGCGGCGATACCCCGGCCGCAGATCATCGTTGAAACCCGCAATCGGATAGCAAATGACTTCCTGCCGCGGGGGCAGGAAGAAGGAGAAATACGGAAAGACCTCGTTCAGCGCGCGCCGCGACAGATCAGCTTCGTTCGGCGCACCGCGCCAGATGTAATAGCCGGCATAGATCGGTTGCACCTCGGGCATGATCGCAGCGCGTACGCCGGAGCGGATGCCGTCGCCGCCAACGAGGATAGCGCCGTGCTCGACTCGCCCGCCGGAGAAATGCACGCGAACGCCACAGCCCTCCTGCTCCACCCGCTCGAAGTTCCAACCGAGGTGGTAATGCGCGGGATCGATGGTGGCGCGCAGCAGCCGCTGCAACCGGTCCCAGGATGTGAGAACCTGCCGCAGGTGCTTTTCTCCGATCACGCGGCCGGTGCGGTCAAGTGCGATGCGTTTTTCAACCTCGACGCCGAGGTCGCGAGTGCCGGCACCGCTCTTTTGCAGGGCTTCCAGAAGCTCCGGATGTGTCGTGATGCCGGCGCCGCGGCCGGCCAGTTCGGCCGTCGAGCGCTCGTAGACTTCGGCGTCCCAGCCGATCTGCCGCAGGAACGCCGCCGTGAAGAGGCCCGACATCGAGCCGCCAATGATGATGGCGCGACGTTGGTGTGAGGATGAGAGAGGAACTGGCATCATACCGGACGGGACAATTCGCAGAATGATACACCACCAGTTCGCAGGTGGTGAGCCATCACATGGGGCTCGGGGTCGAGATCGATGCCGGTCATGCGCCCGTCGGCGAAGTAAGCGCCATCGATTCGGCTCGGCATGCCGGCATGAAATGCGAAGAATTGCTGCAAGGGTCATCACGCTGGGGCTGAGCTATGAGCCGCAGCCCTAGGCGCCGTTGCCACACATTGTCGTCAGAACTGCCACGAACTCATCGAGCAAGGCGTGAACGCAGAGTATTCTCGAGCTGCAACGGTAAATCGCTCAGCCGCAAGGCGAGCAGCGCCTCATCGAAAGCCTCTTGGAGACTGATCGCCGCGCTCTGCCGCGTGCGGCGTCCTCTGCGTGCGCTCATTGTGTGCCAAGCCATACCCCAAGGGGGGCCTTGGTTGTTCCCAAACATCGGTGTCGTGGCCAACCAGGATGACGAGACAACGCTGCGGCCAAGGCGAAGTTTCAATACCGAATTGAGGTGCGGGCGGAACACTCCTGCACCGGTTGGCACCGAAAACACCTCGGTTCCGCCAAAATCGCGACGCGACCCGGCCAACGAACCGCCCCAATGGATTGGCAGCATGGCATCGTTGCCTCTCGGCCCGGTTCGTGATGAGGCTTCGGACTACTCAGCCCCCCAGCCCCCCGGGGTCGCTTCATAGAACCGGGCCTTCTACTCAAGCGAAGAGGCACCATGCAGAAACTGTAGGGCCGGCTACCGCCGGCCGTTTGTTTGTCTGCAATGCTTCAATGGCGCCTTAAATGCGGCGGAGCCGCGAGAGCCGCTCAGAATTGCGATAGCAGCGCCGCGCCGACAATCGGCCCCGCGTGACCTTGCTGCAGCAACACGGCATACCGCTCGGCACCCTTGTGCGTGATGCTGTGGCGCTCGAGCTGCACCGTTGTCGGCTTGCCATTCCACAGGCCGATCGGAATGAGTTCGCGCACGACATTGGAATAGGTGATGGTTTTGCCCTTGTTCTCGCCGCGGGTGATGGGCACGTCCACGCTCTTGGACATGACCGCAAGCCAGAGTGTGGCATCCTTGGTCGCCGCGCCCTGCGGTGCGGAACCGACTTCGACGACCAGCTTGCCGTCGACGGGCGACAGCCGCACCGGTATGTGGGCAATGACCTTGGAAGTCTTTTCTATCGCGCGCGTGATCTTGTCCTCGTCGCTGCCGTTGACGTGCACGACACCGTTCACCACCGCTTGCGGTGTGTACACCATGCCGTCGCCGAGCGCCCTGGCATAGGCCTTCTGCCGTTCTGCGAACTTGGCCTGCGCCAGCGTGTCCCTCCAGCCGAGATAGTCCCAGTAGTCGACCGACAGGGAGATGGCGAGCACGTCGTCGCGCTGGGCGAGGCGTCCGAGCAGCGCGTCGGCGGCCGGGCACGATGAGCACCCCTGGCTGGTGAACAGCTCCACCACTGCTTTCGGTGCCGTGGACGCTGCGCTCGCCTGGCCTACCGGGCCCGCACCTTGAGCCTGGGCCAGGTTCGCGAACCCGACGAGACCGGTCGCGAGCGCAATGAGCGCGACAAGGCGCATGTGCAAGCAGGATCCTTCAGTTTGAGTGTGCCCCAACTGGGCTGAATATCGGGACTTCGCCGATCAAGTGCGAGTCACGAATGGGTGAGACAACGTGTCCAGATTTTGCAGCCGCGAAGGGCGGTCGGCCCGTCAAGGGGCTGTTTGCGGTTAAGCGGCGCTCGCCAGGTTGCGCAGCACGAAAGGCAGGATGCCGCCGTGCCGGTAGTAGCCCAGTTCCTCCTCGGTATCGATGCGGCAGAGGACCTCGATCTGGCTTGTTTTTCCGTCTGCTGTGATCGACACGGCCACCTTCTGCCGGGGCTTCAGGTCAGCCAGGCCCCGAATGGTTACCGTTTCCTTTCCCGTCAACCCGAGCGTCTGCCACGACTGGCCATCGGCGAACACCAGCGGCAGCACGCCCATGCCGACCAGGTTGGAGCGGTGGATGCGCTCGAACGACTGGGCGATGACGGCGCGGATGCCGAGCAGGCGCGTGCCCTTGGCCGCCCAGTCGCGGCTCGAGCCGGTGCCGTACTCTTTACCTGCGAACACGACGAGCGGCACACCGTCGGCCTTGTAGCGCATGGCCGCGTCATAGATCGACATGGCCTCCCCTGAGGGATAGTGCATGGTATTGCCACCCTCCTTGCCACCCATGATGATGTTCTTGATGCGCACGTTGGCGAACGTGCCCCGCATCATGACGTTATGGTTACCGCGGCGTGCGCCGTAGGAGTTGAAGTCCGCCGGGCGCACCTGGTGCTCGATCAGGTAGGTGCCGGCGGGGCCGTCCTTCTTGATGGAGCCGGCGGGCGATATGTGGTCCGTGGTGATGCTGTCCTGGAACAGCCCGAGCACGCGCGCGTCGATCACGTCGCCGATTGGCTGCGGGTTCGGTGAGATGTCCTCGAAGTAGGGTGGGTTCTGCACATAGGTCGAGCCCGAGCTCCAGCGGTAGGTGAGGCTCGGTTTGGCTTTTCCCATGGCACGCCATTTCTCGTCGCCCTCGAACACCGAGCCGTACCGCTTGGCGAACATCTCCTGCGTCACGGAGGTGCGGATCAGTTCGGCGATCTCCGCCGAGGTTGGCCAGATGTCCTTGAGATAGACCGGCTGCCCGTCCGACCCGATGCCCAGCGGCTCGGAGGTGAGATCGCGGTTGAGTGTGCCGGCAATGGCGTAAGCGACGACCAGCGGCGGCGAGGCCAGGTAGTTCGCCTTCACGTCGGCGTTGACGCGGCCTTCGAAGTTGCGGTTTCCGGAAAGAACGGCCCCGACCACGAGGTCAGCGGAGCGCACGGCATCGGCGATGTTGTCGGGCAGCGGTCCCGAGTTGCCGATGCAGGTGGTGCAGCCGTAGCCCGCCAGGTTGAAGCCCAGCGCGTCGAGGTCCTCCTGCAGGTTGGCCTTGGCCAGGTAGTCGGTGACGACCTGCGAGCCCGGGGCCAGCGAGGTCTTGACCCACGGCTGCGCCTTCAAGCCTTTGTTGCGCGCATTGCGCGCCACGAGGCCCGCTGCGATCAGCACCGAGGGATTGGAGGTATTCGTGCAGGACGTGATGGCCGCAATCACGACATCGCCGTTGCCGAGATCGTGGTCCGCACCTGCCACCTTGACGCGTTGCTTCAGATCCGCGCCCTTGACGATGTCAGGAAGCGCCTTGGCGAATTCCGCCTTGGCAGCTGTCAGCGCAACCCGATCTTGCGGCCGCTTGGGCCCCGCCATCGAAGGCTCCACCGTCGACAGATCGAGCTCGAGCAGATCGGTGAACACCGGCTGGGCGCCTGCTTCGCGCCATAACCCCTGTGCCCTGCTATAGGCCTCGGCCAACGCCACGCGGTCGGGTGCGCGCCCCGTGGCCTTGAGATACTTGATGGTATCGGCATCGACGGGGAAGAATCCGCAGGTGGCGCCGTACTCGGGCGCCATGTTGGCAATGGTGGCACGATCCTCCACCGAGAGGTGATCGAGGCCGTCGCCGTAGTACTCGACGAACTTCTCCACCACGCCGCGCTTCCTCAGCATCTGGGTGCAGGTGAGCACGAGGTCGGTGGCGGTCACGCCTTCCTTGAGTTTGCCTTTGAAGCCGAAGCCGATCACCTCGGGGATCACCATGGCGACCGGCTGGCCCAGCATCGCGGCCTCGGCCTCGATGCCGCCCACGCCCCATCCCAGCACGCCCAGCGCGTTGACCATGGTGGTGTGGCTGTCGGTGCCCACGCATGTGTCGGGGAAGGCCTGCGTGGTCCTGCCGGCCTCTTTGGTCCACACCGTCTGCGCCAGGTACTCGAGGTTGACCTGATGGCAGATGCCGGTGCCTGGCGGCACGACCCGGAAATTGTTGAAGGCGCCCGCGCCCCAGCGCAGGAACTCGTAGCGTTCCTTGTTGCGCTCGTACTCGATCTCGACGTTCTTCTTGAAGGCATCGGCCGAGCCGAAGAAGTCGACCTGAACGGAATGGTCGATGACGAGGTCCACCGGCACCAGCGGATTGATCTTGGCAGGGTCGCCGCCCAAGTGCCGCATGGCATCGCGCATGGCGGCGAGATCGACCACCGCGGGCACACCGGTGAAGTCCTGCATCAGGACGCGCGCCGGGCGGTAGGCGATCTCGCGCGTCGACGTTTTCGCTTTCAGCCACTCCGCGATCGCGCGGATGTCATCGGCCTTCACCGAGCGGCCGTCCTCGAAGCGCAGCAGGTTTTCGAGCAGCACCTTCAAGGAGAAGGGCAGCTTGGAGATGCTGGCCAGCCCGTTCTTCTCAGCATCGGGCAGCGAGAAGTACTCGTACGTCTTGGCGCCGACACTGAGCGTCTTGCGGCATTTGAAGCTGTCGGGGTGGGCAGGGGCAGGGCTCATGAGCGGCAATCTCCTTTCGAGCCTCGCCGTTCGGCTCGCGCGATAGCGGCAGGCTTTCCGGTGGGAACCGGGCCGTATAAAAGCGTTCTAATATGCGCGCCGGGGGTGGGAAAGTCCCATGAGGCTTGTTGCCGACAAGTTGTCCTCAGCTCGGGGCGGACGCGACCTGTTCGCCGAGCTGTCGTTCGCCGTCAGTGCGGGCGAGACGCTGTTGCTGCTGGGGCCGAACGGAGCCGGCAAGACCACGCTCATCCGCACCATTGCGGGCTTTCTGGCCCCTCGCACGGGGGAGGTTCGGCTGGAGGGAGGCCCGGCTGACCACACTCTGAGCGAGCAATGCCACTACGTTGGGCATCTCAACGCCGTCAAGGCGAACCTCACGGTGGCCGAGAACGCGAGGTTCTGGAGCCGATTTCTCGGCGGTGCGCGGGGTCGTCTCGAGATGGCTCTCGAGACGTTCGGCCTATCGGCGCTACGCGACATTCCGGCGGGCTACCTCTCAGCCGGGCAGAAGCGGCGGCTCGGTCTCGCGCGGTTGCTGCTGGCGGAGCGCCCGATCTGGCTGCTCGACGAGCCGGCAACGTCCCTCGACAGCGCCGCGCAGCAGGTCATGACCGGTGCTGTGAACGCCCATCTCGCCTCCGGAGGATTGGTGATTGCGGCCACGCATGCGCCGCTCGGGTTCGCCAAATCCCGGGAACTGCAACTGGGCACGGCGGCGCAGCCCGCATGAGCGCATTCTGGCAGCTCGTGCGCCGCGATCTCCTGATCGCCTGGAATGAAGGCGGCACGCTTGGCGTAGCGCTGGGGTTCTATCTCGTCGTCGTGGCAATGCTGCCGCTGGGGCTGGGGCCCGACTTGAACCTTCTCTCCCGCATCGCGCCTGGCCTACTCTGGGTGGCCCTGCTGCTGGCTGCACTGCTCTCGCTGGGTCGCCTGTTCGAGACCGACTTCGAGGACGGCTCGCTCGAGGTGCTGGCGACCGGCCCGCTGCCGCTGGAGGCCATGGTCGCCGCCAAGGGCTTTGCGCACTGGATCACCACCGGGATCCCTTTAACCGTGCTGGCGCCGGTCCTCGGTCTGCTCCTGAACCTGCCCCTGGAGGCCTATGGCGTGCTGATCGCCACCATGCTGGCCGGGACGCCGGCCGTCAGCTTCATCGGCGCCATCGGCGCTGCCTTGACCCTGCGCGCCCGCCGCGGTGGACTGCTGCTGGCCCTGCTGATGCTTCCGCTGTACGTGCCGACGCTCATCTTCGGCATCGAAGCAATCGGGGCTGCGCTAGCCGACAGCGAGACCTTCATGCCGTCTTTCCTGATTCTGGTGGCCATCTCCTTGGCGGCTGTCGTGTTGGCGCCGCTGGCTGCCGCTGCAGCACTGCGGGCCCAACTGCAATGAATATCTTTGCTCGACGCAAGCGCTGGGCCTCTGCGCCGGGCCGCTCGCGATTCTTCGGATTGCCGTGATGGCGCGGTATTCGAGATCCTTGATACTTCAAGGCTCTCGCGGTAGTCGGTCTTGTGTGCTGCTTGTAACTGGGGGCAGCTATTTGCAGCTGCACGAACAAAGGCTTAGACCATGGCCATGCAGACGCTGACCCAGAGGCTTGCCAACCCCACCCGCTTCATGGCGCTCTCGGGGCGCCTGCTGCCCTGGGTTTCTGCGCTGGCGGGCGTGCTGATCGCGGTTGGGCTCTACATGGCGTTCTTCACGGCGCCGCCCGACTATCAGCAGGGCCACACCGCCAAGATCATGTACGTGCACGTGCCCGCAGCCTGGCTCGCCATGTTCGGTTACACGCTGGTGGCTGCCTCGAGCTTCGGCCTGCTGGTCTTTCGCCATCCGCTGGCCGACGTCTCGGCCAAGGCGGCCGCACCCATCGGCGCCGTCTTCACCTTCCTGTGCCTCGTTACGGGCTCCCTGTGGGGCAAGCCGATGTGGGGAGCGTTCTGGGCCTGGGACCCGCGGCTCACATCGGTGCTCATTCTCTTCTTCCTTTATCTCGGCCTGATCGTGCTGCGCTCCTCCATCGAGGACGAGTTGCTGGCCGGCAATCTGACGGCGGTGCTGGGCCTGGTTGGCATCGTCATTCTCCCCGTCATCCGTTTCTCGGTGGACTGGAACAGCATTCACCAGCAGCCCAGCGTCTCGAGGCTGGGCATGCCGGCAATCCACCCCTCCATCCTGTGGCCGCTGCTGGTGATGGCGGCGGGCATGACGGCGCTGTTCCTGGCGCTGCATCTCAAGGCCATGCGCAACGAGATCCTGCGCCGCCGCGTCAAGGCGCTGCGGCTGATGGAGGTGCAGTCCGCCGCGGGCCTCGCGCACCAGCCGGCGGAGTGAGCGCCATGGACCTCGGCCCGCACGCCGCATACATCTGGGCCTCCTATGCGACCGTGGCACTGGTGCTGGCGGGGCTCGTGGGCTGGCTGCTGTTCGACGGTCGCCGGCAGCAGCAGCTGATCAGCGAGCTGGAGACGCGCGGCGTTCGGCGCCGTTCAGGCCGCGGCGGGGATGCGAGCTGACCATCATGCAGGAGAAGACCATCGCTACTGCCGAAGGGCGCCCGCAGCGATCGCGTTTGCTCGTTTGGCCACTGGTGATCTTTGCGGTTCTGGCCCTGCTGTTTGCCTTCGCACTGCGCAGCGGTGATCCCTCCAGGCTGCCGTCGGCGCTGATCGGCCGTCCGGCACCAGTGATCGACTTGGCCGCGCTGGAGGGTCTGAGCGACGGCGCTCGCTCCATCAGTGGCTTCGCCAGCGCCGACCTCGCCAATGGCCAGGTGTCGGTCGTGAACTTCTGGGCCTCGTGGTGTGCGCCCTGCGTGCAGGAACACCCGCAATTGGTGGCCCTGAAGGAGCGCACGGGGGTGCGCCTCTACGGGGTCAACTACAAGGACCAATCGACGGCCGCGCGGCGCTTCCTCGGCCGCTACGGCAACCCCTTCGTTGCGGTGGGCGTGGACGCCAACGGCCGGGCTGCCATCGAGTGGGGTGTTACGGGTATGCCCGAGACGTTCGTCCTCAATGGCAGGGGCGAAATTACCTACAAGCACGTAGGCCCGATCTCGGCCGAGACGCTGGAGACGCGGATCATCCCGGCCATCCGCGCGGCCGAAGCGCGCTGATCTACGAGGCTTGCTGCGGCGGCCGGGTCGATGCTGCCAGCACCAGGTAGCCCGCCACCGCGGAGAGCACTGATCCTGCCAGCACGCCGAGCCGCAGCGGCGCTGCCTGCGCGGGATCCGGGAAGGCGAGCATGCCGATGAACAGGCTCATGGTGAAGCCGACGCCGCCCAGCATGCTGACCCCGAGGATCTGGGCCCAGGTCGCCCCTTCCGGCTTGCCCACCACGCCGGCCGCGATCGTGATCCACGCTGCCGCGAAGATGCCCACCGTCTTGCCGAGGAACAGCCCGGCGGCAATGCCGAACGGGATTGGCTCGAGCAGTTTCGCTAGCGTCAGACCCTGCAGCGAGACGCCAGCGTTGGCGAACGCAAAAAGCGGCAGGACGGCAAACGCGACCCAGGGGTGCAGGCTCTCTTCGAGCTGCTCCAACAGCGAGGTTTGGCCGTCGGTGGGGCTCGTCAGCGGAATGGCAAACGCGACCGCCACACCGGCCAGCGTTGCGTGAACGCCCGACTTCAACACGCATACCCAAATGAATATCCCGGTCAGCGCATAGGGTGCGAGCCGCGCGACGCCGCGGGCGTTGAGGGTCCAGAGCACCACCATGCCCACGGACGCGAGCACCAGCGAAAGCCACGACAGATGCTCTGTGTAGAACAGGGCGATCACGAGGATGGATCCGAGATCATCCAGGATGGCGAGCGCCAGCAGGAAGATCTTGAGCGAGGAGGGAATCCGGGCTCCGAGCAATGCGAGAACGCCGACGGCGAAAGCGATGTCGGTGGCGGATGGAATGGCCCAGCCCCGCAGGGCCGCCGCATTGCCCCAATTGATGGCGACATAGATGAGCGCTGGCACAGCCATGCCGCCGACTGCGGCTACCGCGGGAAGGGCGGCTTGCCCGAAGGTCGACAGTTCGCCAAGGAGCAGCTCGCGTTTGATCTCCAGCCCCACCAGGAAGAAGAAGATCGCCATCAGGCCGTCGTTGATCCATAGCAGCAGCGGCTTGTCGAGCGCGAGCGCGCCAACCCGCACGCCAACCGGTGTATCGAGAAACCCGTCGTAGAGCCGCTCCAGCGGCGAGTTGCTGGCGATGAGCGCTGCGACTGCCGCGGCCAGCAGCACCAGCCCGCCTGCCGCCTCATGATGGAAGAACGCCAGCGCACCTTTGAGCTTGTCGCGGACCTCAGGGACGAGTGTCATGGGGAGGCGCCGCCGGCCAGTTATCGATCAACGCAACGATCAAAAGGGGGGAGAGCATGAAATTTGGCGTATTCGAGCACATGGACGACAGCGGCGTTCCGTTGGGCCTGCAGATTGAGAACCGCATGAAGCTGGCCGAAGCCTACGACCGGCACGGTTTCTATGCCTATCATCTCGCCGAGCACCACGGAACTCCTTTGGGCCTTGCTCCCTCGCCCAATGTGTTCTTGGCCGCACTGGCGCAGAGAACGAAACGGCTGCGCTTCGGGCCCCTTGTCTATCTGCTGCCGCTCTACCATCCGCTGCGATTGATCGAGGAGATCTGCATGCTCGATCACATGAGCGGCGGTCGCCTGGAGGTGGGGGTCGGGCGTGGCGTGTCGCCAATCGAGGTCGGCTTCTTCGGCATCGATCCGGCCGACGCGCCCCGTCAGTTCCCGGAGGCGCTGCGGGTCATCAGGCAGGGATTGACGTCAGAGGTTTTGAACTTCGCGGGCGAGTTCTACAATTTCAAGAACGTGCCGATGGTCTTGAGGCCGCTGCAGAGGCCCCATCCACCGCTGTGGTACGGCGTGCAGACGCCCGACGCGACCGTATGGCCGGCGCGCGAGGGGGCGAACATCGCCACCCTGCAGCCGGCCCCCGCGGCACGGCTGATCTGCGATCGCTTCCGCCAGGAGTGGAGCACGCTCGGTCACCCTCCGCACGCGACGCCACTCATCGGTCTCATTCGGCATATCGTCCTCGCCGAGAGCGCGCAGGACGCGCTCAGCATCGCGGAGCGGGCGTATCGGCGCTGGCGCCGGCACATGGAGATCCTCTGGGTTCAGCACGGGCGCGAGCTGCCGCTGGCGCTGCCGCGCGAGATCGGGCCGTTGCTCGCCAACGGTAGCGCATTCGCGGGCACGCCAGCCGACGCAACGCGGTTCATCGCCGAGCAGCTGGAAGTATCCAGCGCCAACTATTTCATCTGCGACATAACCTTCGGCGATATCACGTTTGCGGAAGCGATGCGCAGCGTGGACCTGCTCGGGCGGGAGGTTTTACCGTCATTTGGCGATTAACGCAGCAGGGCCGATAGCTGCAGCACTTCCTGGCCCGCGCTCGCGGCCAATACACGGTCGAGATCGGTCAAGCTGGCATCGAAGGCGGTTTCGACGGATTGGCCTTTCAGCAGATATCCAAGAAACAGCCCAGCGAATAGATCGCCGGCACCGTTGGGGATGCCGGCCCATGTGGCAGCCGAACGGCCTGCGTGCTTGGCAGCGGTCACCAGCAGCGTCCAGATGCCTTGGGCCGACTTCAAGGCAGATGTCACCACCACGGTCGGCGGCCCCAGGCGCTGCGCCGCCTGCACGATCTCCTCCCTTGCCTCGGCTGAGACTCCGGTCAGCCATTGCAGCTCGAACAGGTTGGGGGTCGCAATGGTCGCCAATGGCAAGAGCTCGTCGCGAATGGCCGTTGCTGTCTCTGCCGCGACATAGAGGCGACCCTCGTCGCCGAGGATGGGATCGACGAGCACTGGGATCGCGGGTCGGGCTTGCCTGATGCGTGAGATCGCGGCTGCCGCAGCCGTCACCGACGCCTCGGAAGGGAAATAGCCGGTGAGCACGGCGTCGAGTGAAGTCCAGCAGCCATCAGCCTCGAGCGCGGAGAGCATCGCGCCCAGGTCGTCATGCGGGAGGTCAAACCGCACAAGCTTGCCAAGGCCCGGACGGCTGGCAAGCAGCACGGTTGGCAGAGCCCACACCTCGTGACCCAGCCACTGCAGCGCCGGCACGGTGGCGGCGAGGCCCACATGCCCCCGCACGACATGCGAAGAAATCGCCAGAACGGTCGCCATGCACTTTACTAGCGTGGTGATCGAGAAGTCCGCAACTCGTGCTGCTAAATCACGTTGCGCTCCCGCAGGGGCGCGTTGTCGACGATGCGGCCGTAGCCGAGGCGCGACAGATCGAGGGTCTGGAATGCGCCGTGCACGATGAGCTCGGCGACCGCGCGGCCTGCGGCTGCTGCCTGCTGAGCACCGTGGCCAGAGAAGCCGTTGGCAAAGTAGAAGTTCGCCATCCTGGGGTGCGGACCGATCACTGCGTTCTGATCGAGGGTGTTGTAGTCGTAGTAGCCTGCCCAGGCGTTCACCACCTTGACGCTCTCGAAAGCGGGGACGCGCGCGGCAAGATGCGGCCAGACTTGCTGTTCGAAGAAGCCGTGGTCGATCTGATCGAGATCGGCAGCCGGCGGCTCCTGAGCTTCCTCCGGCGATCTGCCGCAAATGAAGAATTGCCCTTCGGGTCGAAACCACACGCCAGAGGGATCGACCGTAAGAGGGGCATGGCGTAGCGCCCCGGGCGCCTCGCGACAATCGATAACGTAGACGTAGCGCTTGCGCGGCTCGACCGGCAGCCTGATGCCAGCCAGTGCAGCGAGCTCACCAGCCCATGCGCCTGCCGCATTGACGGCGTGTCCGCAGAGGAGCTTGTTTCCGCTCGCGAGCAAAATGGCATCGACGCGGTCGACGACCTGGATGCCAGTGACGCGGTCCTTGATCATCGTCACGCCATTGGCGAGCGCGGCCTTGCGGAAGAGGGTTGCGAGGCTCATGGGATCGAACCAGCCTTCGCCGGAGCGGCCGAAGCCGGCAGCGGCCACGCATGTCGTCGCGAGCCAGGGGAAATGCCTGGCGAGGTCTGCGGCGTCGAGCAGCGCAATGTCGGCTTGCATGGATTGCTGCAGGGCGACGTTCTTTGCGAGCAGCGCCTGGCCCTCAGCTGCGGCCATGATGAGGTACCCCTGCTCGCGAAAGGCCACATCGGCCTCGGCACCAAAGACCGTCTTGAGGCGGCGAAACATCGCAACCGTGACCTGCGACATGGCGATGTTCTCCGGTGTGGAGAACTGCTGCCGCAGGCCCCCGGCTGACCGCGCGGTGCTGCAGTCTCGGTAGCTCGGATCGCGCTCAACGAGGACGATGCGACGGCCGCGGAAAGCGGCGTCCGTGCTCAGAAAAAAGGCGGCGGCGCTGCCCACGATGCCCCCGCCAACGATCACGACATCTGCAGTTTCCACGTGCTTCAATCCGATGGTTCGGCTTTGCGGTTGAATCTGGCGGAACGCTCGGCCCATGCCAAGACCTGCCCAAATGCCGCCGGGCTGGCGAACGGCACAAGCTTTGCCTAGGCTGGGCCTACACAGCCAAGGAAAGCACTCATGCAAATCCGCCCGCGCCGCAGCGTGCTCTATATGCCGGGCTCCAACGTACGCGCTCTGGAAAAGGCCAAGTCGCTGCCAGCTGATGCATTGATCCTCGACCTGGAGGACGCCGTCGCGCCCGACGCCAAGGCGGCGGCGCGCGACCAGGTGTGCGCGGCGGTGAAGGGGGGCGGCTATGGTCGGCGCGAGCTGATCATTCGCATCAACGCCCTCGGCACGCCGTGGGGCAAGGCGGACCTGGAAGCAGCAGCGGCCGCGGCGGCCGATGCCGTTCTCGTGCCCAAGCCTGCCAGCGGTGCCGACATTGTGCGTGCAACGGAGGCACTCGCAGGTGCGCCTGCAAAGACGCGGCTGTGGGCCATGATCGAGACGCCGCTCGCCATCCTCAACGTCCAGGATATCGCCGCCGCCTCGCGCCTGGGCGGCGGGCGGCTGGCCTGTCTCGTCATGGGCACCAACGACCTCGTCAAGGAGACGCGCGCGGACCTTTCGTCCAACAGGCGGCCGGCGCTCTACTGGCTCTCGGCCACCGTCACCGCGGCGCGCGCCTATGGCCTCGACGTGCTCGACGGCGTCTACAACAACTTCAAGGATACTGAAGGTTTCCGACGCGAGTGCGTGCATGGCCGCGCGCTCGGCTTCGACGGCAAGACGCTGATTCATCCCGACCAGATCGCCATTGCCAACGAGGTGTTCGCGCCGCCGGAAGCGGAAGTGGCTTTCGCGCGCAAGATCATCGCTGCCTTCGATCAGCCCGAGAACAAGGGCAAGGGCGTGATCACGGTCGAAGGCCGCATGGTCGAGCTGCTGCACGCCGAGATGGCACGGCGCACGGTGGCGATCGCCGATGCCATCAACGAAAGGGCATAGCCGTGAAGCTCTATCGCTATCTGACCGGACCGGACGACGACAGCTTCTGCCATCGTGTCACGGCGGAGCTCAACAAGGGATGGCAGCTCTATGGTCCGCCGACCCTGACCTACGACCAGGAGCGCAAGCGCGTGATTTGTGGCCAGGTCATCACCAAGGAAGCGCCGGGAGAATACCGCCCTGGGATCAAGCTTTCCGAGCAGTGAGGGCAGCATCATCGATGTGCTGGAGGATCGGCTCATGAGCGCCAAGGCGAAACTCGGCAACTATTTCGAGGACTTCTCTGTTGGTCAGGTGTTGAACCACGCCACGCCGCGCACGATCACCACCGGCGATGTGGCGCTCTACAATGGCCTGTACGGCCCGCGCTTTGCCGTGCAGTCGTCGGACGCCTTCGCCAAGGTGGTTGGCTACCCGCGGGCACCGGTCGATGATCTGCTGGTGTTCCACACGGTGTTCGGCAAGACCGTTCCCGATATCTCGCTCAATGCCATCGCCAACCTCGGCTATGCCGAATGCCGCTTTCTCGCGGCGGTCTATCCCGGCGATACGCTGAGCGCCCGCTCAGAGGTGATCGGCCTGCGCGAGAATGCCAATCGCGCGTCGGGCGTCGTTTACGTGCGCACGACGGGCCGCAACCAGAGCGGCGAGGCGGTGCTGGAGTACGTGCGCTGGGTGATGGTGCGCAAGCGCGGCGAGGCCTCGCCTGCCCCTGAGCCAGTCGTCCCAAAGCTCGCCGAGCGGGTCGATCCGGCCGCGTTGGGCCGCGCGGTGCCCGAGATCGACACGGCTTGCTACGACTTCACGCTGGCGGGGACGCCTCACCGTTGGGGCGACTATGCCGTCGGAGAGAAGATCGATCACATCGATGCCATGACGCTGGAGGAGGCTGAGCACCAGATTGCCACGCGCCTCTATCAGAATACGGCCAAGGTCCACTTCAATCAGCACCAGCAGGCTCAGGGGCAGTTCAAGCGACGGCTGATCTACGGCGGCGTCGTGATCTCGCTGGCGCGGGCGCTCTCCTTCAACGGCCTCGCCAACGCCTTCCATGTTGCCGCCATCAATGCCGGCCGGCACGTGGCTCCCTGCTTCGCAGGCGACACCGTCTACGCCTGGTCGGAGGTGCTGGAGACGGCCGACATCGCCGGACGGCGCGACATCGGCGCGCTGCGGGTGCGGCTGGTCGCGGTCAAGAACCGTTCCTGCGGGGACTTCCCATTGCGAAACGCCGCGAGTGATTACGAGGAGGGTGTCATTCTCGACCTCGACCTGTGGCTGGTGCTGCCGCGGTAAGAGGGCGGTGCACGCTCGTTCAGGGCGGCGGCATTCTGGCATACAATACACCTATCCAGTCGATCGCCTGGTCAGCCCGCGCGCTGGGACAATCGGCCGATTGCCGCCTATGCTGCACGGCGTTAAAAGCGCACGCGTCGCAAGCTTGAGCAGCGGGAGAATGAGCAGCATGGCAGAGACAGAGCGTCCGCTCTCCCCCCACCTCGGCATCTATCGCATGACGATCACGATGCTGATGTCGATCTTGCATCGCATCACTGGTGGGGCGTTGTATTTTGGCACCGTGCTGCTCGCTGCTTGGCTCCTCGCGGCTGCGATGGGGGAACGGCAGTTCGTGGTGGTGAACGACCTCTTCGGCCATCCGGTCGGCAAGCTGGTGCTGTTCGGATATTCCTGGGCGCTCATTCATCACATGCTGGGGGGCATCCGGCACCTGATCTGGGACACCGGCCGCGCGTTGCAGCCCCGCTCCGCAGACGTGCTCGGGTGGCTGACCATCCTCGGCTCGCTCACGCTGACGGCTGCGGTTTGGGCCGTCGGGGTGTCGATGCGGGGAGGCTTGTGAGATGGGCCAGCGAACGCCGCTTGCCAAGGTTCGCGGCCTGGGCTCCGCCAAGGAGGGCACCGATCACTTCTGGAAGCAGCGGCTCACGGCCGTCGCCAACATCTTCCTCGTCTGTTTCCTGCTCGTGCTGTTGGTCAAGCTCGCCGGCGCCGATCACGCCACCGTGAAGCGCGCGCTGGCCAAGCCGCAGAATGCCATCCCGCTTCTCCTGCTGGTGCTCTCCGGCGTGATTCACATGCGGCTGGGTATGCAAACCATCATCGAGGACTATGTGCATTCCGAAGGGCGCAAGATCGCCGCCCTGATGCTAAACTCCTTCTTCGCCATCCTGATCGGGACGACGAGCGTGTTTGCCGTGCTGAAGCTGAGCTTCGGGGCCTGAACCATGCCGCAAGACCTTCGAGACACCGGCGGCGTCGCCAAGCCCGCCCTCAACGGCAAGGCATACCCCCTGACCGACCACACCTACGACGTGATCATCGTGGGCGCGGGCGGGGCGGGCCTTAGGGCAACGTTGGGATGCGCCGAGGCGGGCCTCAAGACGGCGTGCATCACCAAGGTATTTCCGACCCGCTCGCACACGGTGGCCGCGCAGGGTGGCGTGGCTGCCGCACTCGGCAACATGGGCCCGGACGACTGGCGCTGGCACATGTACGACACCGTCAAGGGCGCCGACTGGCTGGGCGACCAGGACGCCATCGAATATCTCTGCCGCAACGCGCCCGAGGCCGTCTACGAGCTCGAGCACTATGGTGTGCCCTTCAGCCGCACCGAGGACGGGCGCATCTACCAGCGCCCGTTCGGCGGCATGACCACCGAGTACGGTGAGGGCCCGCCCGCGCAGCGCACCGCCGCCGCCGCCGACCGCACCGGGCACGCCATGCTGCACACGCTCTACGGCCAGTCGCTCAAGCACTCGGCGGACTTCTTCATCGAATACTTCGCCATCGACCTGATGATGGATCAGGACGGGGCCTGCCGCGGCGTCATCGCGCTGAAGCTCGACGACGGCTCGCTGCATCGCTTCCGGGCCAAGAAGACCATCCTCGCCACCGGCGGCTACGGCCGTGCCTACTTCACCTGCACCTCAGCCCACACCTGCACGGGTGACGGCAATGCCATGGTGCTGCGTGCCGGCCTGCCGCTGCAGGACATGGAATTCGTGCAGTTCCATCCGACCGGCGTCTATGGCGCAGGCGTGCTCATCACCGAAGGCGCGCGCGGCGAGGGCGGGTATCTGACCAACAGCGCCGGCGAGCGTTTCATGGAGCGCTATGCCCCGCATGCCAAGGACCTCGCCTCCCGCGACGTGGTCTCGCGTTCGATGACCATCGAGATCCGGGAAGGGCGCGGGGTCGGCCCCGAGAAGGACCACATCTTCCTGCACCTCGACCATCTTGACCCGAAGGTCCTGGCCGAGCGATTGCCCGGCATTTCCGAGAACGCCAAGGTCTTCGCCAGCGTCGACCTGCGTCGCCAACCGATCCCAGTGCTGCCGACCGTGCACTACAACATGGGCGGCATTCCGACCAACTACATGGGCGAGACGCTGACCTCCAAGAGCGGCAACCCCGATTTCGTGGTGCCGGGCCTGATGGCCCTTGGCGAAGGTGCCTGCGTGTCAGTGCATGGCGCCAACCGGCTGGGCTCGAACTCGCTGATCGACCTCGTCGTGTTCGGCCGCGCTGCAGGCCTGCAATGCGCCAGGACGGTCGAGCAGGGGAGTGCGCAAGCGGATCTGCCGAGCGATGCGGCCGACCTCGCGTTGTCGCGTCTCGACAAGTTCCGCAACGCCAAGGGCGATACGCCGACCGCGAGCCTGCGCCTCCAGATGCAGAAAATCATGCAGGACCACTGTGCCGTGTTCCGCGACGGCCCGGTGCTCGAGGAAGGCGTGCAGAAGATCACGGAAGTGTGGAAGGGCTCAGACGACATTCGCGTCAGCGACCGGTCGCTGGTCTGGAACACGGATCTCGTCGAGACCCTGGAATACGACAACCTGATCGGCCAAGCGGCGGTGACCGTGGTCGGTGCCAGGAACCGCACCGAGAGCCGCGGGGCCCACGCGCGCGAGGACTTCCCCAAACGCGACGACGACAACTGGATGAAGCACACGCTGGCCTGGGCCGACTATGCGAGCAAGAGCGTGCATCTGGGCTATCGGGCGGTGCACACGCACACCCTGACCAACGAGGTCGCCTATATCCCGCCCAAGCCGCGGGTGTACTAGGCAGGCGGATCGGGACTAGGTTCGGCTGGGGCTGGCGGCTGTCCGGCCTGCTTTGGGGGAGGAAGCAGTAGTGCGCTGGATCAGGTTCTCGCAGCGGGGTCGCACGGCCTACGGCATCCTGGAGGGCGACAGCATCAGCGAGGTCGCCGGCGATCCTTTCCAAGGCTACGAGAAGACCGGGCGCGGGCACGATCTGGGCGCCGTCAAGATCGAGGTGCCGGTCATCCCGCCGACCTTCTATTGTGTCGGCCTCAACTACGCGGAGCACATCAGGGCGGGAGCCGCCAGGCGGGGGGTCGCGCCGGATCTGCCGAAGCAGCCCGACGTTGGCTATCGCGCGGTCAATGCGCTCGTCGCGCACGAGGAGCCGGTCGTCATTCCCGCTGACGCCAAGCAGATCCAGTACGAGGGCGAGCTCGCCGTCGTCATCGGCAAGCGAGCAAAGCATCTGAGCGAGGCGGAAGCGCTGTCCTGCGTGTTCGGCTACACCATCGGCAACGACGTCAGCGAGCGAACCTGGCAGAAGTCGGACCGCACGCTGTGGCGTGCCAAAAGCACTGATACGTTCAAGCCGATGGGGCCATGGATCGAGACGGATGTCGATCTCGATGCGCTGGAGACGCGGGTGCGCGTCAACGGCGCCGAGACCACGCGCTTTCGCACCAATGCGATGCTGTTCGGCGTCGCCACCTACATCAGCACAATGAGCCGGTACGTCACGCTCTATCCGGGCGACATGATCTGGATGGGCACGGACGGGACCTCGCCCGATCTCAAGGCGGGCGATGTGGTCGAGGTGGAGATCACCGGCATAGGCACCCTGCGCAACCCCTTCGTTGCCGCCGGCGCGCAAGGCTGATGTGCCGCATGTGCCGCTCTTGCGTGCTGCGCCCCGGCTTCTGAACAATTCCCGCCGGTGCTACGGTGCGAGGTGAACACGCTTGCCTCGCCACCTGGGCCGGCCAAAAGAAACTCACGAGGAGGAAACGGAATGCCCTTGGTACGATCCCTATTGGCGGTGCCGATCCTTGTTCTGTGGCCCTGGCAGGGGCCGCGGCCGCACAGGCGCCGGAGATCCGTTTCGCCCGCCAATTCTCGATGGGATACCTGCAGTTCAACCTGATGGAGCACCATCAGCTGCTCGAGAAGCATGCCAAGGCCGCGGGCCTTCCCGAGGTCAAGGTGGTGTGGGCCACCTTCAACAGCCCCGCCGCCATGAACGATGCCCTGCTGTCCGGCTCCATCGACATTGTCTCCGGCGGCGTGCCGGGTCTACTGACCATCTGGGCGCGTACGCGCGGCACGCCGAACGCGGTCAAGGGCGTTGCGACCTTCTCCTCCCAGCCGATCCTGCTCAACACGCGCAACCCGAGCGTGAAGAGCATCACCGACTTTACCGAGCAGGACAAGATTGCAGTGCCGGCGGTGAAGGTCTCCCTGCAGGCGATGATGCTGCAGATGGCGGCCGCCAGGCAGTGGGGGCAGGCGAGCTTTGCCAAGCTCGATGCGCTGACCGTCACCATGTCGCCGCCGGATGCCACCATCGCGCTGCTGAGCGATACCCCGGGCATTACCAGCGTCTTCAGTGTGCCGCCCTTCCAGTTCCAACAGCTGGAGAAGGCCGGCATCCACACCGTGCTGAACTCCTACGACGTCTTCGGCGGACCGCACACGTTCACCGTTGCTTGGACCTCATCGCAGTTCCGCGACAAGAATCCCGCCCTCTACAAGGCGCTCATCGCCGCCTTCGAGGAGGCGACGCAGATGCTCAACAAGGACGTGAGGCAGGCATCGCAGTACTGGATCGACAATGTCAAATCCAAGCTGACGGTCGAGAAGGTTGCCGAGATCGCGTCCGGCAAGCAGGTGAAATGGACGATGGTGCCCGAGAGCACCATGAAGTATGCCGAGTTCATGCACGCCGTCGGCAGTATCAAGGCCATGCCGGCGGACTGGAAGGAGCTGTTCTTCCCGGAAGTGCACGCCCTGCCGGGGAGCTGAGGCGGCACGGTTTGGTGGATTACGATTGCGCGGCGCCCGCCTGCAGTCGCACGCGACAAGCGCGAGGCCGCGCAGCTGATTGACCTTTGCCCGGGCGGGGGCGAAGCTGACCTCCGGAAGAAACAGAAGAGTTCCCTGGGAGGCAAAGATGATCCGCAGTGTCGCCGCCGCCGCTGCCGCCCTTTTCACCCTTGCACACGTTCAGCCCGCCGCTGCAGAGGCCACCACCTTGCGGGCCGCCAAGCAGTTCGGCCTCGGCTACGTGCAGTTCATGATCATGGAGGACCTGCAGCTCACCGAGAAGCACGCGAAAGCGGCGGGCCTGGGCGACATCAAGGTGGAGTGGAGCACGTTTCGCTCCTCCGACGTGATGAACGACGCGCTGCTGTCGGGCAACGTCGACTTCGTCTCCCTGGGTGTGCCGGGCCTCATGACCATCTGGGACCGCACCAAGGGCACGATCGACGTCAAGGGCGTCACGGCGCTCAACTCGATTCCCTTGGCCCTCAACGTGCGCAACCCCGACGTCAAGAGCCTCAAGGACTTCGGCGAGAAGGATCGCATCGCGGTACCGGCGGCGAAGGTGTCGATGCAGGCGATCCTGCTGCAGATGGCTTGCGAGAAGGAGTTCGGTCCGGGCAGCCACAGCAAGCTCGATCACATCGTGATCACCATGTCGCATCCGGACGCCACCATTGCCATGCTGACGGCCCAGAAGGACGTGACGGCCAACTTCTCCTCCGTCCCCTTCCAGTATCGCCAGCAGAAGCAGGCCGGCATCCGCCAGCTGATGACCTCCACCGACATCCTGGGTGCGCCGGTGGCCTTCAACATCGTCTCCACGACGACCAAGTTCCGCGCCGAGAATCCCAAGCTCTACGCGGCGTTCCTGGCGGCGCTGAAGGAGGCGACCGAGATGGTCAACAAGGACAAAAAGTGGGCGGCCGAAACTTATCTGCGGCTTTCCAAGGACAAGATGCCTTTGGACGAGCTGATGGAGATCATCCTGCGGCCGGACGTGCAGTTCACGACCAAGCTCACGCCCATCGACAGCATGATCCAGTTCATGGCGCGCACCGGCAACTTCAAGAACAAGCCCACAAGCGCCTCCGAGCTGCTGTTCGCCGAGGCGCAGCAATAGTCCTTTTCTCCCTCTCCCCGCTTGCGGGGAGAGGTTCATGGCAGAGCCATGCCTCCGGCATGAGGTGAGGGGCAGGAACAGATTCCGGCGGTGCTTTGTGCCGCCCCTCACCCTAGCCCTCTCCCCATGCCGGAAGAGGCATGGGGAGAGGGAACAGAGGAGAACCCGGTGAACGACACCAAGCAAGGGTCGATGCCGCTCCTGGCCGTGAACGGCGTCACCCTGCAGTACAAGACCCAACATCACCTGGTAACGGCGACCTACCGTGTGAGCTTCGACGTGGCTCTCGCCGACCGCTTCGTGGTGCTCGGGCCCTCCGGCTGCGGCAAATCGACGATCCTCAAGGCGGTCGGCGGCTACATGGCGCCTACCGAAGGCACCATCAAGCTCAAGGGGCAATCGATCCGCAGGCCTGGCCCCGATCGCGTCATGGTGTTCCAGGAGTTCGACCAGCTCCTCCCCTGGAAGACCGTGATGAAGAACGTGATGTTCGCGCTCGAATCTTCCGGCAAGCTTCGGGGCAAGGCGGCGGCGGAGAAGGCGAAGGAGAGCATCGCCAAAGTCAACCTCAGCAAGTTTGCGGGCAGCTACCCGCACACCCTCTCGGGCGGCATGAAGCAGCGCGTGGCCATCGCCCGCGCGCTGGCCATGGAGGCCGACATCCTGCTCATGGACGAGCCGTTTGCCGCGCTCGATGCGCTGACCCGCCACCGCATGCAGGACGAGCTGCTGCAGCTGTGGGAGGATACACGCTTCACCATGTTGTTCGTCACGCACTCCATTCCCGAGGCGGTGCGCATCGGCAATCGCATCCTGCTGCTCTCTCCACATCCCGGACAAGTCATCGCCGAGCTCAACAGCTCCGGCACCGACGAGCCCGACCCAGGTTCAGGCCGCAAGCTGTCCGAGCGCATTCACGCCATGCTGTTCGCAGACGAGATCGAACCCGCAGGAGCGGTCCCATGACCGACGCGTCCATCACCGCACCGGTTCCGCCCTTCCGGCCCGAGTTCGTGCGCCAGGGGGCACTCGCCAAGGAGTTCGGCGTCGTCGAGAAGCCGCTCAACGTGTGGGAGCGGCTCTACAACAACGCCGCGGTGCGCAAGACCGTGCTTCTCCTGCTGCTGGCGGGCCTGTGGGAGTGGTACGCGCGCCACCTCAACAATGCGCTGCTGGTGCCGACCTTCTCCGAGACTTTCGTCACCTTCATCGATGCCATCAGGTCCGGCGAGCTGCCGGGCAAGGCCGCCAACTCCGTCCGCCTGCTGCTGCAGGGTTATGCGCTGGGCCTGGGCCTTGCCTTTCTGCTCACCGCGCTGGCCATGCTCACCCGCGTCGGCAACGATCTGCTCGAGACCTTCACCTCGATGTTCAACCCGCTGCCGGCGATTGCGCTCCTGCCGCTGGCGCTTATCTGGTTCGGGCTCGGTGACAAGAGCATCATCTTCGTATTGGTTCATTCGGTGCTGTGGGCGGTGGCGCTCAACGCTCATTCCGGCTTCCGCGCAGTCTCGACCACGCTGCGCATGGTGGGGCGCAACTACGGCCTCACCGGCCTGCCGTTCGTCATCAAGATCCTGATCCCGGCAGCGTTTCCGAGCATCCTGACTGGGCTCAAGATCGGCTGGGCGTTCGCTTGGCGCACGCTGATCGCGGCCGAGCTGGTGTTCGGCGCCAGCTCCGGCAAGGGCGGGCTCGGCTGGTTCATCTACGAGGCCAAGAACACGCTCGACATCCCCTCCGTGTTCGCCGGCCTCTTCACGGTGATCCTGATCGGCCTGATCGTGGAGAACCTGATGTTCCGCAACATCGAGGCCGCGACCGTGCGCCGGTGGGGAATGCAATCCTAAGAGGAAGGCCGGCAGGCCGGTCAGC
This sequence comes from uncultured Alphaproteobacteria bacterium, assembly GCA_963827545.1. GTDB lineage: Bacteria > Pseudomonadota > Alphaproteobacteria > Rhizobiales > Hyphomicrobiaceae > AWTP1-13. The sequence continues at coordinate 27,125 of CAWHBI010000031.1, read as the reverse complement.
GCCTCCGCTCCCTCATTGGCCCAGGCGCGCAAGCCTGGCTTTCGCGTCGGTGGCGCCGAGGTCGAGCGCTCGTGCGTACCATCTCTTGGCCTCGGCCGCATCGGGCATCAAGCCGTGCGTGCTCAGGCGTGAAAGCTCGTGCGGGTCGTGTGTTTCGGCGAGCTTGAAAGCACCAGCAGCAAGCCCAGCCTGGGCTGCGCGAAGGAAATATTGCCGGGCAACGACGATGTTGCCCTGGCTCAGGTGCTGGTCACCCATGCTGACCAGCCTTTCGGATTGGGTGGTGGCGGGCGTGGGCTGCTGGCTCGCAGCAATGGCCTGATCCGTCGCAACCTTGGCTTGCCGTACTTTTTCGGCCTTCGCTTCTTCGGCTCGCCTCGTTTCCTCGGCTCTCTTGGCTTCCGCGAGACGCTCCTCTTCCGCTTTCCTGGCCGCAGCCTGTCGTCGCGCCTCCTCGGCCTTTGCCTCTCCGGCTCGCCTCGTTTCCTCGGCTCTCTTGGCTTCCGCGAGACGCTCCTCTTCCGCTTTCCTGGCCGCAGCCTGTCGTCGTGTCTCCTCGACCTTCGCTTCTTCGGCTCGCCTCGTCTCCTCGGCTCTCTTGGCTTCGGCGAGGCGCTCTTCTTCAGCCTTCCTGGCCGCAGCCTGGCGTCGAGCCTCCTCGGCTTTCGCCTCTTCGGCTCGCCTCGTTTCCTCGGCTCCCTTGGCTTCGGCGAGGCGCTCTTCCTCGGCCTTCCTGGCTGCAGCCCGCCGTTGCGCCTCCTCGGCCTTTGCCTCTTCGGCTCGTTTGGCTTCCTCCGCTCTCTTGGCTTCGGCGAGGCGCTCTTCTTCCGCTTTCCTGGCCGCAGCCTGCCGTCGCGCCTCCTCGGCCTTCGCCTCTTCGGCTCGCCTCGTTTCCTCGGCTCTCTTGGCTTCGGCCAGGCGCTCGTCCTCGGCCTTCTTGGCCGCAGCTCGCAGGCGAGCGGCCTCGCCAGGTCCTTGAATAACCAGAACCGAGCGTGCAGATGCGAGGATGACGAGATCCTTCTTCGTGATCGTGAGGAAGATGATGAGACTGGAAGTGCTCGATTCGCTGGCCGATACCGACATCTTGAGCCTTTCCAAGGCCGGCAACGGCACCTCCCATACTCCGGTGGTGATCGCCTTGCCCGCCGAGAAGGTGACAGACTTCGGCAGACCAGTGATCATTATGGTGCTGCCAGTGGGAACGGAACTTGTCGCCTCCACTTTGATATGAAAGTCCGATTCCGTGGCGGCCTCCGCCGCAATCTGGGGAGCAATGACGAGCCTGGGTTCACTGGCGCTAGCTGCGTCGTGTCCGGCCAAGACTACAAGGAGCAAGCAGCAGGCCCACCGCAGCACCCTTCTCGAGCCGCCAACGGCGAGGCGGTTGCAGCGATCCGATCTTCTTGCCGTCGCAGACATGAGGATCACCGGCCGGATTGGGGCCTGCCCTTTCGATCGCCTCCAACCTGAGGCAGGTACTTTTGCAGCAGCTTGTTCTGCTCTGACGGGTCTCCTGGGACGAGACGCGCAATAGCCTGTTTGAGAGCCGCGCCGCCATCTGCCGAGGTGTCAGCTTTTGCGGCAGCTGCAGCGACGAGCTTCTCCTGGACGGGTCGGAAACGCCGCCAGCCTGGCACGTTCGCCGCAAGGTTCATCTCTTTCCATTTCGGGTGATAGCCTGCTTCGGTCTGCAGCTTGGGCAACCGCTCGAACATGTAGTCGACCAGGCGTGTGAGGCGCGTGTACCGCTCGCTTCCTTGGGGCCAGGCGTAGACCGCGAGCACGGCTGGCACCGCTATCGTCTGAATGCTGGCTCCGTCTGGAATGAGGCCCGGATAATCGGTCGCCTCGAGATGAGCCGGCAGATAGTACTCTTCCAGCTTTTCGGTGAGTGGAACCGGGAGGAACTTGAATCCCTCCGGCCACTTGCGCTTCACGAACGGATCCAGGGGCTTCGAGGAGACGAAAACTACGGCGGCGTACTGGTTGCTCTTGGCCATTTCGGCCATCGCCACGGGATGGGGGTTGAAATGCGGCTCCACCTTGATGCCGAGCCGCTCGAAGATGATGGGCCCGGAATACGCAGCGGCGGTGCCATGCGTATTGAAGTTCACCGGCTTTCCGGCGAGATCATCCAGGCTCTTGATCTCCGGCCGGACGAACACGTGCAGCTCGGACGGGAACAGGTGCGTGATGAAGTGGATGCGCTGCTCGATGTTCGAGATCCTGGTGTCCTTCTTGAAGTGCTCGAGCACGTCGCCGTAGATGATTGCCGCATCGATGCCGCGCACGTACAAAAGATCATAGACGTTCTCAAAAGGCCCGCGCGTCACGATGGGAAACACGCGCATCTTGCCGCCGTCGTCGACGACGCGAGCAAGCTCGGTGGCAAAGCGCAGGGGCGCACCCTCGAGCTGACCGGCGGCGAGCCCGATCGTCGATGCATTGAGCTTGCCGCGCATCTCGGCGTCGTACGGCTTGCGCTTGGCCTGCTGCTGGGCGTTGGTCTCTGTTGCAACAAAGAAAATCGAGACCAACAGGCTGCTGATCCAAACAGCAGCGTGATGTATTGGTCGGCTCTTGCCTGGCGTCATGTTTCCCCACACACCTGAAAGTAAGCCGTCAGCGCCCCGACGGACGAATGTACGCGTAGCCCTTTTCCTGCAGCTCGATCAGGCGCACCACGCCCGATGGAGCCAATTTGGCTTCCCTCATGAGAGGGACATCTTTGCCTTCCTGCTTCGACATGCCGGCCTGCGTGTTGCCGCACGCGGAGAACAAGACCTCCGGCGCGGCGACGGACATCTCGGCAATCCGCTGTCTGACGGGACTCGTGTCGGCGCGCAGCATGTGCAGGCCTGGACCGCAGGTGACGATCTCGATCGCAACCGTCTCACCCTTCTTCTGGTAGTAGTCGAGGACGTTCTTGGCGTTGTTGAGCGCCAGATTCATCACTTTGGCATCGTTGTCGTCGACGTGAATGGCGACCTTGTGTGATGCAGCAGCCGAACGTTCTGGTGTGCGCTCTTGGGCAGATGCGACGATGGCGCAGAGCAGCAGCGCCGAGCCGACAAGAGGCACGATACTCGCAAGCCGTGATCGAACAAGCCGTGATCGGACCAGCTGTGATCGGAATAATTGTGCGGCGCATGCAGGAAACCTCAGGCGCTCGAAAACTGTCGAGGGAAGGCAGCTAAGCCCAATCGAAAGCGGCGTGCGATCTCAATATTGCGTCAAGGTTACCCCGACTGACGATCATGCTACAGAGATCTTCGCCGCCGCATCAAGCATCTTCTGGTCGAGCGCTGTCGGTTGCTCCTTCCAGCCAGCCGGAGTAGCGCACCACCGGACCCAGCAGTGGCAGGCTCGCCTCAACCTGGAAATGGTAGCGGCCGCCGTGGGCCCACTCGAGCGTGCGCACGGACGGGTTGAGCCAGCGTGGCAGCGGCACGCCCAGGATGCAAACGCCGTCGAGCTTCAGGGCCATCCCATCGGCCGATACGTCGAGTGCAAAGACGAAGACGACCAGCCCGATCCGCTCGCGCAGCAGGCCGGCGCGCTCGTACTGCACGGAGCGGAATACCTTGCTGCCGAACTTGCGCTGCCAGATCTCCCTGCCTTCGATGGGGTCGAATACCACCTGCAGCGTCTGATCGCGGCCCGCCGGCGGAAGCCCGAACAGCGACGCCACCACTCGGCTTGCCAGCGAATTTCCCCGCTCCACGTCGGCGCGGCCGGTCCAGACGCTGGTGGCGGTTACGTTGTGCAGGTCGGCGACCGGCGCCGGAAGCTGGTCAAAGCGAGCGCCGAGAAGGCGGCGATAGAGCGGCAGCGTCATGCGGTGCCTGCGGTGATGTCGAGGTCGGCGATTTCCGCGAGGAAATCGGCGAGCGTGAAGAGCCCGACGCAAGGCATGGCCCCGCGCGTCTGCAATTCCCCGCTGATGAGCTGCTTGGCAAGCAATACCGATGGCGTCGCGGGCACGTGAGGCCCGTGACCGCTGCCGGCGACGAGGGACCATTCCGTCTTCTTGGGGCCGCCGCCGTGATCCAGGCCTTCCAGCGTGACGAGCATGCCGCCCCGGTCGGAGCCGAGGAAGCCCAGCCGGCGCTTGGCCGCGAGCAGCGGGCCCGCCAGTCTTTGCGGGTGGCGAAGCAAGCCGCCGCGGACCAGCCAGGAAAGGCTCCATAGGCCGAGGTGAAACGCACCGACCTCCAGGGCAGCGTAGACGTTGATCCTCTCGAGGCCCGGATATCGCCCGGGAAAAAGATCGAGGTCGGGTGCGTCGCAGAGGCCCAGCCAGCGCGCGCCGAGACCGGGCAAATTCTGGCGCTGCAGCCCCTGCCAGCCGTAACGATGCCCACCACCGGCCGTGCTGGGATCCTCCAACAGCCTTCCGAGCGTACCCAGGATCGATTGCGCCGTGGCAAGACCGGGGTCGAAGTTGTTTCCGGGCGCAATGGTGGTTCTAACCGCACTCAGCCGGGCGAACTGCACGGCATGAGCGTCGACCACCGCCCCCGACACGGCAGGCATCGTGCTCGCCCCGCTCACGACCAGCACACCGGCGTTTCGTGCCTCTGCGTCGAGTGCGCCGATGCCGCTCACGAACCCACGAGCATCGGCGAGATCGAGGTAGTGCACGCGCGCGGCGATGCACGCCCGTGCCAGGCTGTAGTCCTGGTCCTGATAGGGGCCTGTTGCATTGATCAACACCGCCGGCAGGATATCGCCGAGTACGGCTGCGGGGATATCCGCGGCATCGAGACCCATGCCGGCAACTTTCGCCTGCGCTCGCGTTGCGAGCCGTGCGGCGAAGGCTCGCGCCTGTTCCTCGCGGCGGCCGGCAATGATCAGCTCGATGCCGGCCACGCGCGCCAGTCGCTCCGCAACCCGGCCACCGAAGGCCCCATAGCCGCCGAGCACGACAACGCGCTGCAAGGTTGATCCCCACTCCGGAACCTATGTGCGCCCCTGCCGGTCTGTGTCGGCGGCCGGGCTTGCCGGCGCCTCCTTCTCCGCGGCAGCCGTCTTGGTCTCGCCGCTCAGCCGGTCGGACAGGGCGAGCAGCACGCTCGACACCACGAACACGACATGAATGACCACGTACCACATCAGCTCGCGGTCCGACGCGGTCTTCACCGCCATGAACTGCTTCAGGAGCTGGATCGCCGAGATCGCGACGATCGACCCGAGCAGCTTGATCTTCAGCGCAGTGAAGTCGATCGAGCCCATCCATGCGGGCCAGCTGCGAATTGTGGTGTGGTCGATCCTGGAGACGAAATTCTCGTAGCCCGAGAAGATCACGATCAGCACCAGCGCCCCCGTCAGCGCCAGGTCGACCAGGGTCAGCATGCCGAGGATCGCCTCCGTCTCGCTGATCGACAGCGCGCGCACCGCCAGGTGATAGAACTCCTGCACGAACTTGATCAGCAGGATGACGATGCCGAGCGCCAGCCCGAGGAAGAACGGGGCGAGCAACCAGCGGCTGGCAGTGAGCAGCCGCTCCAGCAAGTTCTCCAAGGTCCGTGCGCGTTCGTTCATGGCCGCCCACCCTCTGGGAAAAGTGGTCCAGCGCCGTGTATGCCACGCGCCTTTCGCGTGCGGCAAGGCGGTGACTCAAGCCAGAACGCGACCGCCGGGTCTTGATCTCATCGTTGAGCCCCTGCCGGCGATGCCGGGGGCCGCTTGGGATCAGCCGCTGGTGGCCCGGTGAGCGACTGTCCGAGGATCGCCATCAGCATGCCGGCAATGCCATCGGCTCCGCCGGAACCCACCTGGACGTTCGGGACGAACTTCTGGGCGTTGGAGAGGGCTGCCGTGAACACTTCCGGATGCGCGTTGGCAAACCTGGAGGTGGTGTCCAGCGCCAGCTCGAACTGACGCAACCGCACCGTCGCCTCGGGTCCCAGCACGCTAACCTGCTTCTGCTGGCCTTCGGAGATCAGGGACAGCTTGTCACGCTCGCCTTGCCCCTCGTTGCGCGCCGCCTGTGCGTTCTGCACGGAACGTTGCACGTTGATTTCCGCCTCGACGAGCTTGGCCTGCTGATCGGCCGTTGCTTTCGCCTTCTCCGAGTTGACCCGCTTTTCCTGGGCGGCCTTCTCCTGGACGAAAGCCCTCGCCAGCTGGATCGCGAGCTGCTCGCGCCGAACCGCGACCAGCAGCTCCGGGGGAATTGCCGGCTCGCCCAGGCGGATGCCGCGGATCGTGACGCATGACTTGTGGGCTTCCGGACGAATGCGGCGCTCGATTTCGCCCTCGATCAGGGGGCGCTGATTGATCAGGTCCAGGACCTTCGTTGGCCGGTTGACCGTGACAAAGACCGGTTTGCCGTCCTTGTCGAGGATGGGTTTGCCATTTTCATCCACCCTGGCTTCGGTGATCTCGTAGCTGCCGCCCGCGACATCGCGCGTGATCGCACGAATGGAGGGGGTCAGGACGCGCTCCTCGACCTGCTTCAAGCTGCCGACGCCCGCAACGACGCACGAGGCGTCTGCTGGGGCGACCTGGGTCACCACACGCAGCTCGAGCGGCACATCCCAACCTTCCATCCTTACAAAGATTGCCCGATCGGCGTTGTCCTTTTCCTGAGGAACTTCCACTTCCGTCCGGTTCTGCACAATGTCGCCCTTGGCATCCACGGTGAGCGATATGTTGGCCCGGCGGTAGCCGCCGGCGTAGCTCCAGACTTGCGCGCGTGTGTCGATCTCGGTGACCAAGAACGCCTCTGGGTTGACGTAGTACTGTCCGGGTTGCAGAGACTTGTCCCAGACGCCAATGCAACCGACCGGCACGATCGGCGCTTCGAGCCTGCCTTTTTCATCGGCCTTGCCCGCCGATACGACTTCGCAGCTTGCCGGCTTGCTGGCCTTCAGCGTGCCGAAGTCCACGTCGGCATGTACGTTTGACTTCACGACACCGACAAACCCGGCCTTGACCTCTCTTGCACCCACTTCCGTAACGTCCCACAAATACTGATTGAGGCGGTATTTGCCGGGGGTGAGTACGGTCAATTGCGGACCGCGTTGACCGCCGTTCAACAGGAACGTTTCGGCGTCGAGCATCTGGTTGCCCAACTTGGCGCCGAACGGGTCGGCGAAGGCCTGGCCAGCTCGCAGCGCCGCGCCGTCCTTGGCGGTGAGAAGGCCCACTCGTCCTTTCGGGATGCTCACCTCGGTCTTGGTGGTGTCCACGTTGTAGAGGACATTCACCAGCAGCCAAAGATGGAAGCCGGGCGTCAGGACCTTGGCTTGCGGGCCATTCTCGCTGCGCACAGCCACGATCCGGCCTTCGGTGAGCGGCCCTCCGCCGTAAACGCGGAACAGCTGACCCAAATGCCCGTCCGGCACGTGAACGAACGAGGTCGACGCAATCGAGACGAGGATTGCTGCGGCACCGATGAGGCGCAATGCGGTGTCGGTCAGCCCGCTCCTCATGCTCTGCGGCACCAGCGAAGGGCCGAGGACCGCAAGAATCGCTCCCAGCAGCAACCCCACGAAGAAAACCGTCATTTTATGGATTCCTCATGCAACTTTCTTGCGCCCGCGACCGGTCGACAGCCCGGACACACTTCATGCGCTCCACCTTATGCGGGCATGGTAAACACTAAGTTCGGCATGAAAGAGACGCGTGCAACTGTCTATGGAGCCTGAGAAGTTTTGAAGTGGCCATCGACCAGAAATGTGACAGCCCGGTGACTGCTCACGCCCTCGCGGCCCCAGCGAGCCCCCGCTTCTCCAGCAGCGCCCTGGTGGTCGGGAGGCGCCCGCGGAATGCCTTGTAGGCGTCGGCCGGGTCGCGCTTGCCGCCAGCGGAATAGATGTTCTCGTAAAGTCTCTTGGCGATGACGCGGTCGAAGATGTTGCCCGCCTCCTCGAACGCTCCGAAGGCGTCGGCGTCCATCACCTCCGACCACATGTAGCTGTAGTAGCCCGCCGCATAGCCGCCGATGATGTGCTGGAAGTGCGGGATGCGGTGGCGCATGCCGATCTCGGCTGGCGCACCGATCCGGTTCAGTGTCTCCTTCTCGAAGGCGTCGACGTCGAGGTCGTGCGTGTCCTCCAGCACGTGCAGGTCGAGGTCGACGATTGCCGCAGCAACGTACTCCACGGTCGCAAAGCCCATATTGAAGTTGCGCGCCGCCTTGATCTTCTCGAGCAGCGCCTCGGGCAGCGGCTTGCCGCTCTTGTAGTGCCTGGCGAACTTCTTGAGCACCTGCGGATGCATGAACCAGTGCTCGTAGAGCTGCGAGGGCAGCTCCACGAAGTCCTTCTCCACGCTGGTGCCGGACACGGTCGGATAGGTCACGTTGGACAGCAGCCCGTGCAGGCCGTGCCCGAACTCGTGGAACAGCGTGCGCGCGTCGTCGATGCTGAGCAGCGCCGGCTCGCCTGGCGCTCCCTTGGCGAAGTTCATCACGTTGACGACGATCGGGCGCACCTCTTGCGCGTCGAGCTTGTGCTGGTCGCGCCAGCCCGACATCCAGGCGCCCGAGCGCTTGGAGGGCCGCGCGAAATAGTCGCCCAGGAAAAGCCCGACATGGCGCCCGTCAGGCCCCGTCACCTCGAAGCAGCGCACCTCGGGGTTGTAGACGGGCAGGTCCTTGCGCTCCTTGAAGGTGACGCCGAACAGCTTGTTGGCGCAGTCGAAGGCCGCATCGATCACACTGTCGAGCTGCAGGTAGGGCTTCACCTCGGCCTCGTCGACGTCGAACTTGAACTTGCGCACCTTCTCCGCGTAGTAGCGCCAGTCCCAGCCAGCCACCTCGAAGTTACCGCCTTCGGCGCGCACCGCCTCCTGCAGGTCGTCGCGCTCGGTGCAGGCGCGCACCTTGGCCGGCTTCCAGACGTCCATCAGCAGTTTGCGCACGTTGGCCGGCGTCTTGGCCATACTGAACTCCATCGCCGCGTCGGCCGAGGTCTTGAACCCGAGCAGCCGCGAGCGCTCGGCCCGCAGCTTCAGCATCTCGGCGATGATCTTGCGGTTGTCGGTCTTGCCGCCGTTGGCACCGCGCTGGCGCCAGGCCTTATAGGCCTGCTCGCGCAGGTCGCGCCGCGACGAGAACTGCAGGAACGGCTCGATGCTCGAGCGCGACAGGCTGACCACGTGCTTGCCCTTGTGGCCGCGCTCGCTGGCTGTCTGCGCAGCCGCCGCGCGCACAGCCTCCGGCAGGCCCGCCAGCTCGTCCTCTGTCTCCAGCACCAACAGGAACGCCTGCTCGTCGGCGAGCACATTCTGGTTGAACCTGGTGCCCAGCGTAGCCAGCCTTTCGGCGATGGCGGCGAGGCGCTTCCTGGCCTTGGCGTCGAGCGCGGCGCCCGACCTGATGAAGGCGCGGCGGTAGCGCTCCAGCACGCGCGTCTGCTCCTCGGTGAGGCCAAGGCTGCCCTTCTCCTGCATCAGCCGATCGACGCGCCGGAACAGCTTGGCGTTCTGGTAGATGCGCATGCCGTGCTTGGCGAAGCGCGGCGCCACCTTCCGCTCGATCGCCTGGATCGTCTCGTTGGTGTCGGTGCCCGCGAGGTTGTAGAAAACGCTCGCAGCGCGTTCGAGGCTGCGCCCGGTGCGCTCCAGCACGTCGATGGTGTTCTGGAACGTCGGCGTGGCCGGGTCCTTGGCGATGGCCTCGATTTCCGCGACGTTGTCGGCGAACGCCCGGTCGAACGCCGGCATGAAGTGCTCGTCGCGCACGCGGTCGAACGGCGGCATCTCGAACGGCGTCGTCCACTTCGCCAGCAATGGGTTGGCGCCCGCGCGCGTCTTGCCGGCCTGCCGTGCCGCCTTTCCGCTGCTCCGGCCGGCTTTGGCCGCTTTCTTCGACGCTGTGGGTTTTGATTTCCTGGTCGCCATCAACCGCTTCCTGGCCTCGATCCTGGTCCGGCGGACCTATGCCGTCTCTTCGCGGCGTTGTCGAGGCGTGAGGGGAAGGGGTCAGACCCCTCGCGCCGACCGATCATTTTGCCATCGAACGTTGGAGGCGAGGGGTCTGACCCCTCCTGCACCTTTGGCCTCGCGGCGCCTGCGCCCGAGGGGTTGGGAGGATAGGAGGAGCAGGGCGTCGGGGCTCGCGCCCGCTGGCCTGCGACCTGTATCCGGTTGTGGGCGCGAAGACGCCCTGCTCGGTCGCCTCCGGGCTCGCCCGGCGCTTGGAGAGGCCAACCACCGACCGGACGAGGGAACCGAAGATGACTTCGCCCGCATCCGGGCCCCGCACCAGCGCTTGGATGGTCTGTCCACCGACCAGGCGAGGTATCCGGACTGCGGCCCCCGGCTCCTGCATCGAGACGTGGCCCTGCAGGGAACCGCCATCTCATCTCCGAGGCAGGCTGATCGTGACACACGGCGCACCGCCCGTCATGTGCCGTACACATACATTATGAAATTGATTCCTTATCCCCGCCGCCCAAACCTGTGCTCACGCCAGCGGAGAGCGCATCGCTCAACACCAACGTCACCCCCGCGCAGGCGGGGCCCAGGTCACGTCTCAACTTGCGCTCGGTCGACACCCTGCCGCGCGATATCCGCGGGAGTCTCTCGCCCGACTGCAAGAGCTGGCATGCTCGCGCATTGCTCTATTGACACCAGCCCCCGCTGCTCTGTGCACTGGCCCCCCGCCTTCGCGGGGGTGACGCCAGTTGGGAGCGATTGCCTGCGTCATACAGGCGCAAACCCGCGGAGATGACGTCCGTGGAGAGCGCGTAATTCAACAGAAGCGTCATCCCCGCGTAGCCATTGCATTGCGCGTTATGGCTGGTCCTTCTTGGAAATCGGGAAGAACAGTGACGAGGGGAAATCTGCCGCGTAGCGCTGCCCCTTGGGTTGGGGATGGTATTCCGGCCGGGGGCTCGCATCCGGGGCCACGACCTTGCGATACAGGTGCCAGGTCGAGTGCCCGAGCACCGGCATCACCACCGCCAATCCGAGAAAGAATGGCAGCGAGCCGATCAGCAGTCCGAACGCCACGATCAGCCCCCACAAGATCATCGTCACTGGATTTCTGAGGATCGCCTTGATGGAAGTGGCAATCGCCACCGGAACGCCGACGTTGCGGTCGAGCAGCAATGGGAACGAGATCACGCTGAGCGAGAACGCAACAACCGCGAACAGGAACCCGACGACGTTGCCGACGATGATGAGGTTGTGCCCGTGCGGCGTCGTGAGAACCTGGCTGACGAACGCCGTCAACGGGATCGGTTGCTCAGGCTCACCGAAATTCGCCACATAGATGCCGTTCGCAACAGCAAGCCAGACGCCGAACAGGACGAGCAGCAGCAACCCCAGCGCGGCGATCGACCAGACCGAGCGGCGAATGAATGATGTCGAAGGCATGCTTCCAGGATGTGTCCAGTCCAAGCTCGCGCCGTCGGCTCAGCTCGTAGAGACCGATGGCGGCGAAGGGGCCGATGAGCGCGAAGCCGGCGGCAAGCGGATAGAGGAGGGGAACGACATCGTATCCGAACGTCGCGCGGGCGATGGCGATGCCGGCGATTGGGTAGATGAGGCTCAGGAACAACACATGCGTCGGCATTGCCCGGAAGTCCTCCAGACCCTTTGCCAGCACGTCGATGAGATCCGAGGGCCAGATCGAGCGCACAACGGGCAGCTCGCGCGCCGGTTCCGTGGGGAGAATGACATCTGTTTGGGCCATGGCTGGTCCTCCTGAACACAGGTCCAAGGGCCACGACAGCGCGTGATCCAAGAGCCCGGTTTGACCGAGGTCACGCCGAGCCGCGACCCGCAAGACCTGTATTATGGAAACAATAACCCGTTATTGGGGCAACCTGTCCCTCAAAAGTGCGCGAGGCGTAAACGAGTACCATACCAGGGGGACGGCAGCGTAGGGCGCAATAGCGGTGTCAGACCCTCCGGGTCTGACACCATGGCAGGCCCCTCCATGTTGGATGGGCCACCCACATGAGCGCCAGAGCAACGGTGTCAGACCCACAGGGTCTGACACCATCCTCACCGACCCGTGAAGTTCGGCTCCCGCTTCTCCACGTAATGCGCCACGCCCTCGCGGAAGTCCTCGGTGTCGCGGCAGATCTCCTGCTCGCGGTTGGCGGTGGCGGTGGCTTGCGCCAGCGACTGGAACAGCGCCTCGTACACTTGGCTTTTGATGATGCGGGTCGAGCGCGGCGAGGACAGGTTGGCGATCTCCGCCGCGCGCTCGTGCACGGCCGCGGCGAAGCCCTCGGCGGGCAGCACGCGCACCAGCCCCAGAGCGCCCGCCTCCTCGGCGGCAAGCGTGCGCGCCGACAACAGCAGGTCGAGCGCGTTCATGGGCCCGATCAGCCGCGGCAGCATCCATGAGATGCCGTGCTCCGCGATCAGCCCACGCCGCGCGAATGCCGTCGTCAGCTTGGCACCCGCCGCCATGTAGCGGATGTCGCAATAGAGCGTCAGCACCAGGCCGATGCCGGCCACGGGGCCGTTGATCCCCGCAATCACCGGCTTCTTCACGGCCAGGATATAGCTGCAGCGCTGGGCGAAGTTGGCGGCCAGGCCTTCGGTCGGCCAGTCGCCATCGTTCCTCAGGTTCGACTTGCCGGCAGCTGCCGACGAGAGGCGCGCCATGTCGGCGCCGGCGCAGAAGCCGCGGCCCGCGCCGGTCAGCACGATGGCGCGCACGCCCTCGTCTGCATCGGCCTTGGCAAACGCCTCGCGCAGCTCGCCCGACATCACCTGCGTGTAGGCGTTGAGCTTGTCCGGGCGGTTGAGCGTGATGGTCGCGACCCGATCCTTCACGCCGTAGAGAACTTCCTGCCAGCCCATTGCTTGTGTCCTTCCGTCTTCGCTTGTGTGGTGAGATCGTGAGTGGTGAGATGGTGAGTGGTCAGTGGTGAGATTTGGGTCGGCGCCAGCGGCGGCCTTCGGCTTTTGCCATTGAGATGGAAACCAAGGCCAGCCTCAATCTCGACCCACACTCACCATCTAACGATCTCACCACTCACCATCTCACCACTGACCACTCACCACTCACCACTCACGATCTCACCATCGCCTTTGCCGTGCCGAGCCCGTATGGTGCCCCCAAACGGCAACAAGGATAGGGCAACCTGCGATGATCCGCACGCGATTCACGGAGATGTTCGGGGTGCAGCACCCCATCGTGCAGGGCGGCATGCAGTGGGTCGGCCGCGCCGAGCTCACCTCCGCCGTCGCCAATGCCGGGGCGCTCGGGTTCCTCACCGCGCTGACGCAGCCGACGCCGGAAGACCTGGTCAAGGAGATCGCGCGCTGCCGCGACATGACCGACAAGCCGTTCGGCGTCAACCTGACGATCCTGCCGACCCTGGTGCCGCGCCCCTACGACGAATACATCGACGCCACCATTTCCTCCGGCATCAAGATCGTCGAGACGGCGGGCAACAACCCCAAGACGTTCCTGCCGAGGTTCAAGGCCGCCGGCGTCAAGGTGATCCACAAGTGCACGATCCGTGCGCCACGGCGTCACCGCCGAGCGCCTCGGCGTCGACTGCATCTCCATGGATGGCTTCGAATGCGCAGGCCACCCGGGCGAGGACGACGTTCCGAACCTCGTGCTGCTGCCCGCCGCAGCCAACGTCATCAAGGTCCCGATCATCGCCTCGGGCGGCTTTGCCGATGCGCGCGGGCTGGTGGCGGCGCTGGCGCTCGGGTGCGAGGGCATGAACATGGGAACCCGCTTCATGGCCACCGCAAGAGGCGCCGATCCACAGGCGCGTCAAGGAGGCCATCGTCGGCGCAGACGAGCGCTCCACCGCGCTGATCCTGCGCACGCTGCGCAACACCTCGCGCGTGTTCGGCAACTCGGTGGCGAAGAAGGCGATCGAGATGGAGCGCGAGGGCAAGGGCATCGACGAGATCGGTCCCTACGTCGCCGGCAAGAAGGGCCGCGTCGTCTACGAGACCGGCGACCTCGAGCACGGCATCTGGTCGGCCGGCACCAGCATGGGCCTCATCAAGGACATCCCGACCTGCAAGGAGCTTGTGGAGCGCATCGTCGGCGAGGCGGAGGCCATCATCAAGGCGCGGCTGGTTGCGATGGCGGCTTGAGTTCGGTCGCGCTGGCAGCGGTTGGTCTGCTCGTCACAATTCGGACTGTCGTCTCAATCGTTGCTTGAACCAATCGGTGATGTCAGCTAGCTGAAGGTCACCTCGGGCAACCGATACGGCAAGTTCCTCAAGGGCCCAATTCAAATCCTCGTTCGTATCCGAGGCCATCAGCCTATATCCACTTCTCTTTATCAGAAGGTCGGTTAGGAGGATGGCCGTACGTTTGTTGCCGTCAACAAAGCCGTGGTTGTTCGCCATCGCCTCGAACAAGGCAGCGGCCTTTGAAGCGATCGGCCGGAAGTAGCCAGAGTAGGGTCTATTGATGGCTGCCTCGATCCTACCAGCGTCCAGGACGCCGGGTCGACCTCCATATTCCAGTGCCAGATCATGCGCTCCATGCGCATCGCTCATCGTGACCCGATAGTGTCGCTTACCGCTTGGCAAGTCGCTTCATTGCCTGGGAAAACCGCTCCGAGGACTCGCGGAGCTCGTCGGTCGAACTCGTGCGCTTATCGGTGGAACTTGGGCGTTTGATGTCTGCTCCGTGCGCACGCTGTCCTTTCTTGTCGCGGACAGCATAAAGCTTGGTGCCCTTCGGACTACGGTGTGTGGTTCTCTTGCTCATGGTTGTCTCATGACGTTCTAGCACGCCTAAGGTCGGGGCAGGAACCTCGAGACCGGTCCGGCCGAAGCATCACCGTGCATCTTGCCACCATTCCACAGGATCGAGGCAGCTATTCCAGCACCCGTCCGACCTAGAGCAGGATCGCTTCGGATTGAATCACTTTGCCTCAACTGCAACGTGGCGGCCGAAGCGTGAATCCTGCTCTATTTCATAGATTTGAGAGCAAGATTCACGTTCCGTGATCGAAGCGAAACGCTTCGATCTGAAACGATCTTGCTCTAGTACCATCAGGCCGCCGCAGGGAGAAGCCAAGCTTCCAAAGCGGCGCGGAATCGTTGATGAAGCGACGCGTCGCACGAGTTGGAAATCGCAAGAGGCCAAGATGGACAAGATCAATCAGCGCATCGCGACGGAGCTCGGCGTCGGCGTCGGCCAGGTGGCTGCAGCCGTGGAGCTGCTCGGCGAAGGCGCCACCGTGCCGTTCATCGCCCGCTACCGCAAGGAGAAGACCGGCGGCCTCGACGACACGCAGCTGCGCAAGCTGGAAGAGCGCCTGTCCTATCTGCGCGAGTTGGAAGACCGCCGCGCCACCGTGCTGAAGAGTGTCCAGGAGCAGGGCAAGCTCACACCGGACCTGGCACACGCCATCAACACCGCAGAGACCAAGGTGGCACTGGAGGACCTGTACGCGCCCTATAAGCCCAAGCGGCGCACCAAGGCGCAGATCGCCCGCGAAGCGGGACTGGAGCCGC
Source organism: uncultured Alphaproteobacteria bacterium (assembly GCA_963827545.1). Lineage (GTDB taxonomy): Bacteria > Pseudomonadota > Alphaproteobacteria > Rhizobiales > Hyphomicrobiaceae > AWTP1-13. The sequence continues at coordinate 11,708 of CAWHBI010000031.1, read as the reverse complement.
TCGCCGACGCGCTTCTCAAGAATCCTGCGTTGATGCCTGATGCCGAAGCGGCAAAATTCATAAGCGCAGACAAGGGCGTCGCGGATGCCAAGACGGCGCTGGATGGCGCCCGCTACATCCTGATCGAGCGCATGGCCGAGGAGCCCAAGCTGGTGGGCGCGCTGCGCGAGTGGGAGTGGAGCGACGGCGTGCTCGCGTCCAGGGTCATGAAGGGCAAGGCAACTGAAGGCGCCAAGTTCTCCGACTATTTCGACTTCGGCCAGCGCATCAAGGACATGCCATCGCACCGCGCGCTTGCCATGCTGCGCGGCTGCAACGAGGGCATCCTCGACCTGGACCTCGACGTGCCGCACGAGGCCGACAAGCCGCATCCTGCCGAAGGCAAGATCAAGGTGGCCTTCAACATTGCCGAGCGCGGCCGGCCAGCCGACGCCTGGCTCGCCGAGACTGCCCACCTGGCCTGGAAAAGCAGAATGGCGGCCTCGATCGCCAGCGACCTGCTGGCACGGCTCAAGGAGCGCGCCGACGCCGAGGCGATCTCGGTGTTCTCCAGGAACCTCAAGGACCTGCTGCTAGCTGCGCCGGCGGGCCCGCGCGCCACCATGGGCCTCGATCCGGGCTTCCGTACCGGCGTCAAGGTCGCGGTGGTGGACCAGACGGGCAAGCTGGTCGACACGGACACCATCTACCCGCACGAGCCGAAAAACGACTGGCGCGGTGCGCTCGCCACGCTCGCCGCGCTGTGCATGAAACACAAGGTCGACCTGGTGAGTGTCGGCAACGGCACGGCCAGCCGCGAGACCGACAAGCTGGTGGCCGAGCTGATCGCCAAGATGCCGAACCTGCGGCTCACCAAAGTGATGGTGTCGGAGGCGGGAGCCTCGGTCTATTCCGCCTCCGAGCTGGCCGCCAAGGAGTTCCCCGAGGTGGATGTGAGCCTGCGCGGCGCCGTCTCCATCGCCCGCCGCCTGCAGGACCCGCTGGCCGAGCTGGTCAAGATCGAGCCCAAGGCGATCGGCGTCGGCCAGTACCAGCACGACGTCGACCAGGGCGGCCTTGCCAAATCGCTGGATGCGGTGGTGGAGGACTGCGTCAACTCGGTGGGCGTCGACGTGAACACGGCCTCTGCCCCGCTGCTGACGCGCGTTTCGGGCCTCAACAAGACGCTGGCCTCCAACATCGTCGCTCATCGCGACGCGAACGGCGCCTTCAAGTCACGCACCGCGCTCAAAAAGGTGCCGCGCCTGGGGCCCAAGGCGTTCGAGCAGGCGGCGGGCTTCCTGCGCATCATGAACGGAAAGAACCCGCTCGATGCCTCAGCCGTCCACCCCGAGGCCTACCCGGTCGTCGAGAAGATCTCGGAAACGACGAAGCGCCCCGTGAAATCGATGATTGGCGACAAGGCATTCCTCAAGTCGCTGAAGCCCGCGGCCTTCGCCGACGCCACGTTCGGGATTCCCACCGTCACCGATATCATTGCCGAGCTGGAGAAGCCGGGCCGCGATCCGCGCCCCGAGTTCAAGACCGCCACCTTCAAGGAGGGCGTGGAGAAGATCACCGACTTGAAGCCCGGCATGCAGCTCGAAGGCGTGGTCACCAATGTCGCTGCCTTCGGCGCCTTCGTCGATGTGGGCGTGCACCAGGACGGGCTGGTGCACGTCTCCGAGCTGGCCGACCGCTTCGTCAAGGACCCGCACGAGGTCGTGAAGGCCGGCGACGTGGTCAAGGTGCGGGTCAAGGAGGTGGACGTTGCGCGCAAGCGCATCGCGCTCACCATGCGGTCCGGCACCATCGACCGCACCTCAGCCGCCGGCGGCGCCCGCCCGTCGGCTCCTTCTGCAGGCCCCCGCAGCAGCGCCCCGCCGACGCAAGCATCCTCAGCGCCAGCCGAGAGCGCTCTCGCCGCCGCCCTGCGCCGCGCCCAGGAACGGAAGTAGCTTCTCCACCCGTCATGCCGGAGGCATGCTTCCAGCATGACCCGGAAGCCGAGACGCAGTCGAGGCTATCCGGGATCTGCCGCACGCGCCTGAGCCCGCTGCAGAATCCCGGCTCTCCGCGATCGCGCATCCTGCGCGACCGCTTGGCCGGGATGACGGGTGTGTGTGCATTGGCGGGTGGTATCACCGCCCGCCAACTCCCATATTCGGGCGGTTGCACTCACAGAGCCCGAACAGTGCTATAGAGGCCCCCCGCTGAAGGCCGAGAGCGAGCAATGGACGATCACACCCTGACAGAAGCGCCGGCGTCGCAACCAAGCGCGCCCGAGAGGCGCCGAAGGCCGCACCCGATGGCCTGGCCCGGGAGATCGCGCGGCGGCGCACGTTCGCCATCATCTCCCACCCCGACGCCGGCAAGACGACGCTGACCGAGAAGCTGCTGCTGTTCGGTGGCGCCATTCAGCTCGCCGGCCAGGTCAAGGCCAAGCGCGACGGGCGCAACACCCGCTCCGACTGGATGGCGATTGAGCGGGCGCGCGGCATCTCGGTCGTCACGTCGGTGATGACCTTCGAGTACGGCGGCGCAGTGTTCAACCTGCTCGACACCCCGGGCCACGAGGATTTCTCCGACCACACCTATCGCACGCTCACCGCTGTCGATTCGGCCATCATGGTGATCGACGCCGCCAGGGGCATCGAGGCGCGCACGCTCAAGCTGTTCGAGATCTGCCGCCTGCGCGACATCCCGATCATCACCTTCGTCAACAAGATGGATCGCGAGAGCCGCGATCCGCTCGACCTGCTGGACGAGATCGAGCGCACGCTGGCCCTGCACACCGCGCCGATGGTCTGGCCCATCGGCCGGGGGCGCGATTTCAAGGGCACTTACGATCTCCTGCAGCCCCGCATTCGCCGCGTCGAGCATGAGCCGGAAGGCCAGCCGGTGTCGGGCCCGGATGATCCTGCCCTTGAAGCCCTGCTCGATGCGGACGCAACCGCCGCGTGGCGCGACGAGATCGCGCTGGTGCAGAGCGCCTGCGGCAAATTCGATCTGGCGAAATTCCGCGACGGCACCCTTACGCCAGTGTTTTTCGGCAGCGCGCTCAAGAACTTCGGCGTACGGGACATCCTGGAAGCGCTGATCGCGCATGCGCCGCCGCCCAGGAGCCAGAAGGCCGCGACCCGCGTGGTGGAGGCGGCCGAGCGGGCGATGACGGGGGTGATTTTCAAGATCCAGGCCAACATGGACCCCAACCACCGCGACCGCATCGCCTTCATGCGCGTTTGCTCGGGCCGCCTGACGCGCGGCATGAAGGTGAAGGTCGTGCGCACCGAGAAGACCATGGCGTTGACGGCGCCGCAGTTCTTCTTCGCCCAGGATCGCTCCCTGGCGGAGGAGGCCTATGCTGGCGACGTGGTCGGCATTCCCAACCGCGGGACGCTCAGGATTGGCGACGCCATCACCGAGGGCGAGGACATCACGTTCCTGGGCATCCCGAGCTTCGCGCCGGAAATCCTGAGGCGGATCAGGCTCGAGGACGCGATTCGTGCCAAGAAGCTCCGAGAGGCGCTGCGGGAAATGGCGGAAGAGGGCGTAGTCCAGCTCTTCAGCCCACTGGACGGGACGCAGCCTATCGTCGGCGTCATCGGCGCCCTGCAGCTCGATGTGCTGGCCGACCGGCTGCTGCACGAATATGGCCTGCAGACGGGGTTCGATCCTGCCCCCTGCGACACGGTTCGTTGGATCACGGCGGATGATCCCGCTGCCCTATCGCGCTTCATCGAGAAGAACAGATCGGCCATCGCAACCGACCTCGACGGTGCCCAGGTGTTCCTGGCGACCTCCGCGTTCAACCTGTCATGGACCGCCGAGCGCAACCCCGAGATCAAGTTCGTGGATATCAAGACCACGAGCGTCTGAAAAATCGAGCGCCGAGGCCGGCGTTGTTGACTCCTTAACTCGGGAGCTACTAGCTTGCGCCGCGATGCGGCTATGAATCGAGGGTGGGCATGCCGTCTGCAAATTCGGAGGGCCCCACCGACCATGCACAGCTCGAACGACAAGGCGCGTTGCATTCCCATCCTCGCGTCACTGAACCTCGACGACACCGCGGCATTCTATGAGCAGCAGCTCGGCTTCGAAACCGCACGCCTGGGCGACTACCTGATCGCCCGCCGCGACGAGATGGAAATCCACTTCTGGCTGACCGATCGGCGCGAGTATGCCGAGAACACGTCGTGCTACATCCGAGGCGGGCAGGTCGCCTCCTTGTACGACGAGTACCGGGTCAAAGGCGTCGAGCGGCTCTCGGATTTCGCCGTCCGGCCGTGGAACATGAAAGAGTTCTACATTCGCGATCCGCACGGCAACCTGCTCAAGTTCGGCGGTGCGCCGGAAGAGCTGGGTTAAGCACGCTGCCGAGTCCAGCGCTGGGCCACTCGAGCCTTTCGTCATCCCGGCGCCCCTCGCAAGCGAAGCGCGCGAGGGGGACAAGGCCGGGACCCATGCAGCTGACAGCCAGCTCTCGGCTGCTAGAGTGCACAACGATGCGCCCTCAGCTCGCCTGGCATTGCCCCCCATGCTGTTTCGAGGCAAGCAGCTTGAGCACTGACGCCGACGGCCCCCGCGAATGTGTCGCGCCGCACGCGTTGACCAAGAGCGCTTTTTGCGCGGTGCATGGGTCCCGGCCTTTTCCCGCTCGTGCCCTCTCGGGCACTCGCGGCGCCGGGATGACGATCGAGCGAGCGTCGACGGCGCGACGCAAACTTGCTTAGCTGCTCACCACATTTGCTTCAGCCGCGATGGGCCGGCATGCCGAGGCGCGACCCTTCCTCGACGAACACCTCGGTCACGCCATAGTCGGCTTCGGCGGGAATTTGCAGCCAGCGGCCTTCGGGTGTGCGCTTGGCCTTGGGCATCACGGTCACGACCGGTTTGGAGCGCGTCACCTCGACTGCTTCCGCCACCGTGGCGTAGCGGGCCAGTTTCGACAGGTTCATGCGCGTGGCAAATACCAGGGTGCGCGTGCCCGCTCCCGCATCGCGCAGCGCGTGCTGCGGGGCGATCCACAGGCCCTCGACCAATTCCCCACCGTCGTGGGCGCCCAGCTGGACGACGGGGGCCGCGACCAGAAAGAAATGCGTGTCGAAGCGCTTGGGCACACGCTCCGGCGTAATCCAGTGGGCGAACGGCACCATCAGGTCGGCAGCGAGCTCCAGGCCCTCGCTGCGGACAATATCGACAAAGGTCACCTCGCCATTGAGCAGGCGCGCCCGATGGGCCTCGACCAGCCGGTGCGCGTCATTGGCGTCCAGGATTGCCTGCGTGCCGCGCCGCCGCGCGAGCACGAGGCCGGCTTCCTCGAAGGTCTCGCGGCCCGCGGCGACAAAGAGGGAGCGGTCGGGTGCTGCGGGTGTCTCAGCTGCCAGCTCTGCCCATGCCGCATCGGAATCTTCCGGATCGACCTTGCCGCCAGGGAACACGAGCGCGCCGGAGGCAAACTCGATCTCGCGATGGCGCTCGACCATGAAGACTTCGATGCCATCGGTTCCATCGCGCAGGATGACGACCGTCGCCGCCGGGCGTGCCGGGACCGGAGCGGAGTCCTTGCTGCTCATGTCAGGTTTTGCCTTGGCCACCGGCCGGTAGAGGGAACTCGTCGAGATAGCGCTTGTATTCGTCCTCGACATCGATCTGCAAGCTCGCCAGCACGCGGACTACCGCGTTGTAGAAGGCGATGGTGAGGACCAGATCGACAGTACACTCGTTGTCGAGGCTCTCGCGCAGGTGAGCAAATGTCGCATCCGAGACGGCGAGTTGCTCAGTCATCTCGCGCACTGCTTTCAGCACCGTCTTGGCAAGCGGCTCGAGCTTGCTCGGGCGGCCCTCCGCCTGATCGACCAGGGCGCGGATGTCGTCATCCGATACGCCGAACTTCTTGCCGATCTCGACATGATGCGACCACTCGTAGGGCGAGCGCGTGAGATAACCCACCATCAGGATCGCCAGCTCGCGCAGCCGCGGGTCGAGCCTGCTCTTGAAGCGGATGAAGCCGCCGAGCCCGGTGAAGGCACGCAGGCCGTTGGGGCTGTTGGCCAGGGCGCGATAGATGTTGGCCTTTCGCGCCAGCAGGTCCTGGTGCTCGGGAGCGAGGTCCTTCAGGTCGAGATAGGGCACGCGGGCCATCGTCGGGGTCTCCCTCGGTTCAGTCTTGGGCGTTTCGATCGGCGTATCACTGGTTGTCGCGCGGCGGCGCCTGCAGCGTGACGCCGCCGTCGACCACCAGGGTCTGGCCGGTGATGTAGCGCGCGTGGTCGGACAACAGGAAGCGCACGGCGTGGCCAATATCCCAGCCCGTACCTTCGATGCCGAGGGCCGACGACCGGCGCCGTCGCTCGCGCGCCTCCTCACTCATTCCGCGGGCATAGACCATGGGCGTGTACACGGGGCCAGGTGCGATGCAGTTGACGCGGATGCCGTCGGCAGCGTGGTCGACCGCCATGGCGCGGGTGAGGGAGATGACGGCGCCCTTGGATACGGAATAAGCGGTGAGACCGCGCGGGCGCAGGGCCGAGATCGAGGAGATGTTGACGATGGCGCCGCGGCCTGCCGTCCTGATCATGGCGGGGATGGCGTGCTTGGCGACCAGGAACATGGTCTCGACATTGACCTGCATCACGCGGCGCCAGGCTTCCGGGTCCTCGTCGACGACGGAGCCGCGGCTGCCGATGCCGATATTGTTGTCGAGGAAATCGAGGCGGCCGAAGCGATCGAGCGCGGCGGCGATCATGCCGCGGCACTGGGCATTGTCGGTGAGATCGGCTTGATGGGGGGCCGCGGTGCCTCCTTCTGCCGCGATCATGGCCACCGTGCGTTCGGCCAAGGGTAGGTCACGATCGACCACCAACACGTGTGCGCCCGCGCGCGCCAGCAGGATCGCCGCCGCTCGGCCGTTGCCGATGCCGTCGCCTGCAGCGCCCCCTCCGGCGATGACGGCAACCTTGCCGGCCAGGCCCGGATCGTCTGCAACTCTCGCCTGCGTCGAACTCATGGCACCCTCCAAGGCCTCCCGACGTCGCCGACATGTGGCGCCGGCGACCTTGCCAACCTGGCGCGCTTCAATAGTAATGGTCGGGGTCAGGTTTCGATACTTCTCTTCGAGCAGAGGTGGTCTTCGGGGAGAGACGGTCGGGGCCTCAGTTCCGCCCCGCCACACTGCCAATCCGATAACTCGATGCTCCTGCCGCCCGAAGCCTTCACGCATGTGCCCGCGCTGGCGGGCAAGATCGTCGAGCCCGAGAAGTCCTTCTATCGCCTCACCCGCGACAGGCTGAAGGAGTTCGACCGGGTCGCGCAACAGAACGGCTACCCGGCGAACTGGCGCCTCACGGACGAGCAGCGCGAGGCGACGCGGGCCGCCGTGCTGGCGGGGCGCGGCGCGGATTTGTGGGTGTTCGCATATGGCTCGCTGATGTGGGACCCGGGCATCCACATCGTCGAGATCCGGACGGCAACACTGCACGGCTTCCATCGCAGCTTCTGCCTGAAGAGCCGGATCGGCCGGGGCTCTGCCGAGAACCCCGCGCTGATGGCGGCGCTGGACCGCGGCGGAACCTGCAACGGATTGGCCCTTCGCATCCCCGCCGAGCACGTCGACCGGGAGACCGAGCTCCTGTGGATGCGCGAGATGGTAACGGGCAGCTACGTGCCGATGCTCGTGCCGATCGAGACGCCCCAGGGCAATGTCGAAGCGCTCACCTTCGAGATCAACCGCCAGTCGGACCGCTACGTGCAGCTCGATATCGACGAAACGGCCAGGTTCATGGCGACCGGGCGGGGCTTCCGCGGTACCAGCCTCGAGTATCTGGAGAATGTCGCCGAGCGGCTCGATTTGCTCGGCCTCAGCGATCCGGCGATCAATGATCTGCACCTGCGTGTCCGCCAGGTCCTGGAGCCGCGCCCGCAGCCCTGATGTCGGCGCGTGGCTCCGGCACGTTGGCGTCGTGCTGTCGAAGCGATAAGGTCTTGGCTCTCTTGAGCCACGCAAAAAACCGGGAGCAACCGCAGGTGTCGCAACAAGTCAAGGCCGAGCTGGCGCCGACCGGCGTCCTTCGCGCCGGCATCAATCTCTCCAACTTCCTGCTGGTGACGGGGAAAACCGAGACCGGCGACCCCGTGGGCGTGGCGCCCGACATGGCGCGCGAGATCGCAGGGCGCCTGGGCGTGCCGGTCAAGTACGTGACCTACAAGACGCCCGGCGAGCTGGCGGACGCGGCCGAGACCGGCGCCTGGGACATCGGCCTGATCGGCGCGGAGCCGCAGCGCGCCGAGAAGATCGCGTTCTCTCCAGCCTACGTTGAGATCGAGGCCACCTACCTCGTGCCGGCAGGCTCGGCGCTGAAAACGATAACCGACGTCGACAACCCCGGCGTGCGCATCGCTGTCACCGGGCGCGCCGCCTACGGCCTCTGGCTCGACCGCAACATCAAACAGGCCGAGCTGGTGAAGTCGGGGACGCTCGATGCCGCCTGCGAGCAGTTTGTGACCGACAAGCTCGATGCTCTCGCGGGCTTGAGGCCTCGGCTGCTGACGGACGTCGAGAAGCTGCCGGGCGCGCGCATCCTCGACGGCAAGTTCATGTCCGTTCAGCAGGCCATCGGCACGGCGCGCAAGAACTCTGCGGCTGCCGCGTACCTGCGCGATTTCGTCGAGCAGGTGAAGGCGTCAGGGTTCGTTCAGGGCCTGATCGATCGCCACAAGGTGCGCGGCCTTTCCATCGCGCCGCCGGCGTGAGCGCTGCCCGGCGAGCAAAGCAAGAGCCAGTTGGCCCTCGGACGGAGGAGCGTAGATGACGATCAGCATCGGCGACAGCGACATCCTCCTGGTGGTCGACGTGCAGAACGACTTCTGCCCCGGCGGCAATCTTGCGGTGCCGCGGGGCGATGAGGTGGTGCCAGTCATCAACGCGCTTGCCCGGCGCTTCCAGCATGTGGTCCTGACGCAGGACTGGCACCCGTCAGGGCACCAATCCTTTGCCTCCTCCCATTCCGGGAGGAAGGCGTATGAGACCATCGAGGTCGCCTACGGACCGCAGATCCTGTGGCCCGACCACTGCGTACAGGGCACGCGCGGGGCGGAGTTTCGCAGCGACCTCGACATTCCGCATGCGGCGCTGCTGATCCGCAAGGGCTTCCGGCCGCACACCGATTCCTACTCCGCCTTCTATGAGAACGACCGCAAGACCCCGACCGGTCTTGCTGGCTACCTTCGCGAGCGCGGCCTGAAGCGCCTGTTCGTGGCCGGCCTGGCGCTCGATTTCTGCGTGCGCTACTCGGCCGAGGATGCGCGACGCGAGGGCTTCGACGTGATCGTCGTCGAAGACGCCTGCCGCGGCATCGAAGTCGACGGCTCGATCAAGGCAACGCTCGCGAGCTTCGCGTCCCTCGGCATCGCGACCATCAAGGCAGATGCACTTGGCTGAGCGGCCACGTTGTTCGGGCATTACTCCGGCAGGAACTTCATGGCGACGCCGTTGATGCAGTAGCGCAGGCCCGTCGGGGGCGGGCCGTCGTCGAAGACGTGGCCCAGGTGACTGCCGCAGCGGCTGCAGTTCACCTCGGTGCGGACCATGCCGTAGCTGCGGTCCTCGGTGGTCTCCACCGACCCTGGCACCGGATCGTTGAAGGAAGGCCAGCCGGTGCCGCTCTCGAATTTCTTCTTGGATACGAACAGCGGCTGATCGCACCCCGCACACGTGAAGGTGCCGGCGCGCTTCTCGAAGTTGAGCGCACAGCTTCCGGGCGCCTCGGTGCCATGCTGGCGCATGATCTCGTATTGCTCGGGGGTGAGCAGCTTGCGCCACTCGGCGTCGGTGCGGGTGACGGGGTATTGCTTGGTCGTGGCCATGCAGGGGTCCAGTGCATTTTTGTGCGGTGGATGGAGCGAGCAACCTGCCGGATGACGAGTTGGGACGCAAGACGGCCGCGCTGCCGCCCCTCTGGCGGTCGGGGGCCTTCCGCGTCATTGAGGTGTGTGTGCCGCTCTCTCCGCCCGGGAATGCTGCCTACGCTGTTTTGCGCGCGGAAGTTGTATCGAAGCTCAAAGCACGCTATCGTGTACTCATTGTTGGATGGATAGCGGTCATGGCGATTATTTTTACGATCCTGAGAAATGGCTCCGATTTTTCCTGCAAACCCGACAACGCAACCGCGTTCTTCGTCGGCCGCCGCGTGCCCTACGAAGGCAACATCGGCCTTTACAACGTGTTCCCGAGAAGCAGGCTTGAACGTCTCGACTATCAAGTCGTCGATTTCGAACAAAAGTACGGATTGTGGGCATCGCTGATAGAGCCGACCGCAATCTGCGAAGGGCGCAACTTTCTCACTCTGAACACGTACGACAGGGCGGCATTTACATTCGGCTTCGGTCAGTTTGCCGCTCATGTGCCGAACGGCGACTTCGTCAAGTATTTGCGCGCGATGCTCGCCTTGCCGCAGGCGCCAGACTACTTTCCTCATCTTGGCGTTGTTAACGGGCGGATCTCCCAAACGGACGGCTCACCCATAGCGCTGGAAAGCGACACGACGACCAGTGGCCTTATGCGCTACCTCAATCCGGGCCTGCGGGAGGTTCAAGACGCGGAGGTCATCGCGGCGGCCAAGCTGATCCACTGGACGAGCAACTCCGTCGATGCGCGTGCCGCGCAGGTGGCGCAGATGATTGCCGTGTTCAAGTCGTTCATGGCAAGGGCCGACCAGCGCGTCGGCATCGACCAGCGTCCGGCAAACCAGTGCTGCGTCATCGCTGACATCCTGCATCAGGGACGCGGCAATTGGGTCATGATCGAGCAGGCGCTGCGGTCCTCGACCCCTTATCAGGCCCTGGTCTCGATTGGCGATCCCAGGTGGAGGGAACGCACGCGCAAGCTCAAAGCGGCCATTGATGCCAGACCGCAGATCGCAGCAAAGCGCTGGAATCGGGCACAAGCCGATTTTGTTTGATGCGGAGACAGGGGTCGAGTGGCGCGGTCCCGCACATAAATCCGCTGAATGAGACGGGAGGAATGCAAATGGCAAAAACGGAAGCGGATCTGCTCGAATCAGCGAACAAGGAATGGGAGCACTGGGGAAAATCCAAATGGAACCTCTCAAGCGGAAGGCGCACGATTGGGCACACAGACGATGAGAGGCCCTTTGCGAAGTACGTGCTCGACCACTATTGCTCAGTCGGTGGCGGATCGCCATCCCTGATAGACATCTCCAACGATCACTACTTTTGGTCGGCTGTTGGAATATCGGCAATCTTCGCAGGCGCAGGGTTCACTCGAAATGACTTTCCGTTCTCCCAGGCCCATTCAACGTGGATCAGGAAGTTCGTGAAAGCCCGCAAGGAGAATCAACCGGCGCTCTACCACGCTTTCAGACTTAACGAGCCTCAGGCCTCGCCGCAGGTTGGCGATATGGTGGGGTATACCTACGCGCAGGGCATAACATTCGAGCAGGCTCAAGCTTTCTTTGACAGGACGGGAAGCTATCCCTCTCACACAGATATCGTGGTTGCGCGAAGAGAGCGCGAGATTGATGTGGTTGGCGCCAACGTATTGGATTCAGTCACGCGCAAGACAATTCCATTGACGGCGGCCGGTTTGATCGCCGACCGCTCGCACAAGTGGTTTGTCGTACTGAAACGCAAGGGCTTCTAAGCCCCGACGTTGTTTTGGCTCCGCTCGCTTATCGTCCTTCGCCTAGCTTAAGCGACAGGCGCTGCATCAT
>CAWHBI010000030.1:0-44748 GCA_963827545.1 uncultured Alphaproteobacteria bacterium | reverse complement strand
CGAAGCCCTGATGAACAGTTGAGCCGGCGGATCGGCGTCACCGAGCTTCTCAGCCATCGGTGCGGTCCATGAACCAGCCAAGGAGCAGGGCAACTGTGCCGGCCAGGAAGTAGGGCCACAACGCTCCCATCGCCTCCGGCGATGTCAGGTCGGGACGAACAAAAATACGATAAGCGCAGCCACCGATCAGCAGCGTGCCCCCTGTGACGATGAGAATCGAGACGACCGCATCGATCAACGACTGTCGCACTGCAACAAGGGCCTTGATGAGGTTCGACACCGTGACCAGCCTCCTCTGCGCCTGCACGCCGATGAGGCCAATTCTGGCCGGATGTTGTGAATGCTCTTCGCCAGTTCCTTGACAGTTGGGTGACGCTGGCGAATTCGGCGCCGCGGGGTTCAGGGGGCGCCGGTGCCCTGTTAGCGGGCCAAGGCGTTAGTGCGCGGATCCGCTGCGAGGTAGATGGCATACGCGGCCACCTCGGTACCGCCATGCTTGCGCGCAATTCTTCCGAGTGGAACGACAGAACGAAAGTGCTCGCGCAGTAACGCTGCAGAGCTGCGCCTCTCGAGCTCGACGTAGAGCGCCGGACAGGCGAGCACGGCATCCGCTACGGGCGGCAGGTGCAGATATCGCAGCCGCTCTGTGAGCTGCAGGACCGGTGCCTTGTGCTTGAGCTGGTAGGCAAGCTGGCCCGTCGTCGCATAGCTCGACGTGGCAACCCAGCAAGCGCCGGTCGAGCTCTCACGCGTTCGACCTCTGCGGCGAAGTCGTGCCAGCCCCGCATCTGGTCTGTGGGGTCCTTGGGGCGCGGCATCTGCGGGAGTGGACTAATGGCGTGCAAGTACAGAAGGCCCGACGATAGAAAGCCGATTGCCAGCGCGCTCATCCCCGCGTTCCCGAACAAGCGTGCGAACCCTGGCCGGCTCTCCATATCGGCCAGCGCGATCGCGGCGCAGACCGCGAACGAAGGATAAAGCGGAGCCGCCCAGTTGGGCTGAGCGCGATCGTGCAACGCATGCACCACCAGATAGAGGAGGAACGGCAGGGTGCCCGCAGCGATCAATGCGCTCGATGGGTCCTTCCCGGAAAGTGCTGATCGCGTCACTCTCCAGAGACCGAAGACGGCGACAACGGCGATGACAGGGCTCATGAGGCCCAGGAGGCCTCCAGCGAATTCGGCCAAATAAGTCAAGGCCAGCTGCTGCCCATGCGCGACACGCCCGAACTGCTTTGCAAAGGAGGCCCAATTATGCTGGGCGTTCCACAGCAGGACGGGAAGCGCGAGCAGGCACGCGACGGCGCCACCGGCCCAGAGCTGCCACGTGCGCAACCAGGATCGATTGGCGGGGACCAGCACTAGCCACAGCAGGATACCGGCGCCGAGGAAGAGGTTGGTATACTTGGAGAGCAGGCCCAGCCCGGCAAACAGGCCCACCGCCAGCCACCAGTTCGCATTGCGTGAGACGTGCAACTCGGCAAGCGCCCAAGCGGCAAGGCCCCAGAAGAGAACGGAGGGGGTGTCCGGCGTGACGATCACCCCTCCCACGGCCAGCAAGGGCATCGCCAGCGCAACCCAAACTGCGCGCATCGCAGTCTTCGAACCAAACAGGATTTCCGTCGTGCGCCACAGAACGAAAGGGCCAAGCAGCGAAGCCACGACCGCAGCGAGGCGAATGCCGAGCGAGGTGTCACCGGCAATCCAGCGCCCGCCAGCAACCATCCATCCGACCATCGGCGGGTGGTCGAGATAGCTCATGGCAGGTGCCAGCGCCCATAGGCGGTAGTAGGCCTCGTCGTCAGTAAGACCGGTGTTCGCGGCCACCAGCGCGCGCACGAGCGTCAACCCGGCGATGACGGTGACCAGAGTGGTTGTCGGTTGGCAGAGCCAGCTCCACCCCCTCTTCTCAAGCCTCGATGCCGTGTTCTCGCCGAGAGGGCTCGGAGCATGCTGCATGTTCGAAGGCCGTTCCGATCTGGCGAGGTCCGTCGCGACGGTCATTCGTCGGCGACCAGCATCATCATCCGCCGCGACATGTTCGGATACGGCAAAACAGTCCGTCAATGCTCTTGGTGAGGCAGTTGGACCACAAGTCTCGATCGTCACAAATATGCAATCCAACCTGCAACGGACTGACATGAAGTGCCGTCAGCCTGTCTGAGCAGAGCAGGCCTCCGCCAAGAGTGTGGAGGGGTGGGGAGGCAGCAGGATGTCGGGTCCCGGCATGGGCGGAAATGGCGCCAAGTCGGACGCTATGGTCGCGCCCGGTCGCGAGCGGGTTCGCTGGACGGTCCCCAAGAGGCCCCTTTGGCAGAGGTACAAGGACGCGACCCGCGGATGGCGCCAGCTGCTTGTCGATCGCACGCCCCCATGGCTGCATCTACTCGTTGCGCCGATCGTCCTTCGCTTGGATATGATCTTTGTCGACCATGGGGTTTTTCGGCTCTTCTACCTCAATCGGCATCGATTGGGCGACAGCGCCTGGCGCTCGGCGCAGCCGGCCCCGCACCACATCCGCGCGCTCGCGCGGCAAGGTGTGAGGACGATTGTCAACCTGCGCGGGGAGCGCCTGTGCGGCAGCTATTTGCTGGAGCAGGCGGTGTGCGAGCGGCACGGCATCACGCTGGTCAATTTCAAGATCCGTTCGCGTGCCGCACCGACCTGGGAGCAGATCAAGGCGGCGCGCGACCTGTTCGAGGGCATCGAGTACCCCATGCTGATGCACTGCAAATCCGGCGCCGATCGGGTCGGACTGATGAGCGTGCTCTACCGGCTCTTTAAGGAGGGCGTCCCGATCGCCGAAGCGAAGCGGGAGCTGTCTTTTCGCTTTGGCCACTTCCGCCAGGCCGACACCGGCATTCTCGATCGCTTCTTCGATCTCTACCTAGAGGACGATAGACGCCAGCCTATGTCGTTCCTCGAATGGGTGGAAAAGGTCTACGATCCCGACGAATTGAGGCGCTCGTTTCGCGCTTCGGGTTGGGCGCACCGGCTGGTCGATAACGTGCTCAGAAGAGAGTAGGCGCTGGTTTCGTCGCCTCGCGCATTGAAGTGGGCTGGGCGCTGCACAAGCGGTCGGCCTCCTGCTCAAGGCAGCCGCATGAGCGGTTGGCCCATGCGGATCACGGTTCCCTCTTGCACGCTCTCGCACAGGGCGAACCCGTCGGGCGCAAACAGGATGATCGTCGATCCGTGCTGAAACCAGCCCATCTCCTCGCCCTTTCGGAATGGCGCAGTCGCAGGCAATGACGTTGGGGCCCCGGTGCTTCAGATGGAGCATGACGTCGAGGAAGTGCAGCCGGATGCTCGCAACCAGTATGGCTGCAACCGGCACGAGCGTGACCGCGTGTCCGCTCGCCGCCAGCCTCGTTCGAATGAGCGCGCGCTCGTTCTTGCAGAAGAGCTTCTCGATGCGCTTGAGCGCTATGGGATTGACGTTCCATGTGTCGCCCGAGATGTAGGTCACCTGCTCCACGCGGCAGTCGTGGGGAGCATGGAAGCGGTGGTACATGCTGGAGGTCAGCCTCAAGGTGACGTAGCGCCCGTCGCGGTACTGGTCCACCAGCTCGGAATCGACGAGCAAATCCTGCAGCGTGTATGGAAAGCCCTTGACCTGGAGCAGCTCGGTGCCGGTGACCGAGCCTGATGCGCCGACGATGGCGTCGCACGGGCTCACCAGCACGGCCGGACCCGCATCGACGGGCCGGGCCCCATCCTTGAGCTCCCGGATGAAGCAGTCGTGCATGCTGCGGAACTGCGTCTTCTTCGCCTCGCTGAGGTCCAGCCCGGAGAAGAGGCGCCATAGGCCGATCGATGCATCGCGCACCAGCGGGCGCTCGATCTTGCTGAACCAGCCCATGAATTGGGTCAGGAGACGCCGGGGGATGCGATTAGTCAGCAGGAAATTCAGGTTTTCTTGCTGGGAGACTTTTGCGATCAGTGCTCGAAGTGTCATGAAACTGCAAAGGTGGGTGGATAGGCAGGGGGTCGATGGATTTCCGATACACAACGTTGGCTTTGTACGCGGTCGGGGCGGCCGCTCTGACGGTTTCTCTGACGAAGCTGAAGAGCCGCCTCGATCTGTCGCGTGCCAAGCACGGATCGTTGGCCGGGCATGCCCGCATCTCGCGGCGTCTCGCGTCGCTCATACCGTTCTACGACTACAGCGAAGAGGAGCTTTTCCGCTCCGACCATCCACCGGAGGAGATCGCCAGGCGTCGCCAGGCCGGGTTTGACTGTCTCTCGCAGCTTTACCAGGACCGATTCGCGGAGACCAGCCGGCAGGCGGCCGAGGTCAAGGCCGATATCTCCGACATGCAGTTCACCGCAGCGTACCGCGTGCCGTTCCAGTACAGCCGGATCGTGCGCGAGCGCCTTGGCGCCGGCACGTTCGTCAAGTCGTCCTCCGGCGTGACCCTCACCGATCTCGACGGCAACCGGTTCTACGATCTGACGGGCTCCTACGGTGTCAACGTTTTCGGCTATGACTTCTACAAGGAGTGCATGGAGCGAGGCTACCAGCGCGTGCGCGACCTTGGGCCCGTGCTCGGCCCCTATCATCCGGTGATCGCCTACAACGTGCGGCGGCTCAGGGAGATCTCGGGGCTCGACGAGGTGTCGTTTCACATGTCGGGCACCGAGGCCGTCATGCAGGCGGTGCGGCTGGCACGCTACCACACGCGCCGATCGCACCTGGTGCGGTTCTGCGGCGCCTATCACGGCTGGTGGGGAGACGTGCAGCCGGGCGTGGGCAACCCCGTGCCGGCGCGCGACACCTACACCCTGGAGGACATGTCCGAGGCCGCACTGCGCGTGCTGCGCCGACGCCGCGACATCGCCTGCGTGCTCGTCAATCCGTCGCAGGCCATGCATCCGAACGCGGCCCCGGCGGCCGACTCCGCGCTGGTCGACAGCGCCCGCAGTACCCGCTTCGACAAGGAGGCTTACGCTGATTGGCTGAAGCGCCTGCGCGCCGTCTGCACCGAGCGCAACATCGTGCTGATCTTCGACGAGGTGTTCGTCGGCTTCCGCCTCGCGCTCGGCGGGGCACAGGAATATTTCGGCGTTCGCGCCGACATGGTCACTTACGGCAAGACGCTGGGCGGCGGCCTGCCCGTCGGCGCGATCTGCGGCCGCAAGGACCTGATGAAGCGCTTCCGCGACGATCGCCCGGTGGACGTCTGCTTTGCCCGCGGCACCTTCAATTCCCACCCTCACGTCATGGGAGCCATGCACGAGTTCCTGGAGCGGATCGACACGCAAGAAATTCGCGAGCTTTATCGCGACCTGGACGCGCTCTGGAACGAGCGAGCCAATCACCTGAATCAACGCCTGCGGGACGAAGGCCTGCCGCTCCAAGTGGCGAACATGTCCTCGATTTGGACCGTCTGCTACACGCGGCCGTCCCGCTACAACTGGATGCTGCAGTACTATCTGCGCGCCGAGGGCCTGGCGCTGAGCTGGATCGGCACCGGCCGCATCATCTTCAGCTTGAACTACACGGACGCGGACTTTGCGGCGGTCGCCGATCGGTTCGTGGCCGCCGCCAAGGCCATGCAGCAGGACGGCTGGTGGTGGTGCAGCCCGTCGGCCACTAACAAGTCGATCAGACGCACCATCCTGCGCGAGATGATCGCTCACCGGTTTGCCTGGACCCGTCATGCCGCACCGTGGAGGCCGGAGCCCCGCAGGTTTGGCCCCGCTAGTGCCGCGCGTGCGTCATCGGATCAATGAGCTCGCCCCGCAGCAGATAGAGCGGCGACTTATAGTAGAGCTTGATGTCGTGGAACGGGTCGGTGACGATTTTTGTCATCCACACCAAGCCGGTCTGTACGTCTTTGATGAAAAACAGTTGCACGGTGCGGAACAGAAGCCCGCCGACGCCGATCGCTATCCACATTAGCGCCACGTGATGCGCGAACGTGGAGACATCGGTGTGGGGCGCGAAGATGCTGAGCAACGTCGGGTCGACGAGCAGGGCGAGGGGCGATAGCGCCCAGACCGCCATCAGCACTACCTTGCGGCGCAGGTTGTAGCCGAGCTTGACATCTTCTTTATACTCGTGCGTCGCCTGGTTGACCTCGTCGTAGTCCGTCGGCTCGAAGAAGAAGTGCCCGATCTGGCGGCTGGTCATTCCGACGAGCCAGGCGAGCAGCACCGCCGCGACTGGATTGGTGAACACCAGAATGTACGCGCACACGAAGCTGATCGCGCTGACCAGGTGCAAGGCCTGGTTGATGCGACTGTGGTGATAGTAGCGGTGATCGTCCCACCGCTGCGCGTGCAGCGCCTCGCGAAATCCCATCGTCGATTCTCCCGATTCTTTGTGACCAGACTACGCAGCACGTGTGACAGCTGCATAACGTTCACTCGACACCTTGCTGGTGGCGGCACTCCTGCCGAAGCGGATGAGTGAGAAGTGCCCGAACGGCGGGACCGGTCGGCGCTCGACCAGGTGCATGTCCTGCGTGCGGTCCAGCCAGGCCGCGAACCGCGCCCATGGAAACTCGGGCCGCCAGCCCAGCCAATGCCCTACCGGCGCGAACCCTGCTTCGAACATGCGCCTCACCCCGGCGTCGGCACCGATGCGGTTCAGGAGCACGATCTCGCCGCCCGGCTTCAGCACGCGCGCGAACTCGTCGAGCGCCGCTTCCGGGTGCGGGACCGTGTTGATGACGTATTGCGCCATCACGACGTCGAAAGACGCGTCGGAGAACGCGAGCCTTTCAGCGTCCATGACCGCCAGGCTTTCAACATTGCTCAGGCGCAGCGCGGCCACCCGCGCACGCGCCTTGCGCAGCATCGGCTCGGAGAGATCGATGCCGACGACCCCGCTCGCTCGCCTGTAGTAGGGGAGCGAGATGCCGGTCCCGACGCCGACCTCGAGGATGCGCCCGCCGATGCGCTCGCTGGCGGCGATCGCCGCGCGGCGTCCCTGCGCGAAAACCGCACCGAACACGAGATCATAGACCGGCGCCCAGCGCGCGTAGGCCCTGGCGATCGATTCCCTGTCGAGTTGTGACCCCATTGCCCCAGTCTTCTGCAGTCGAACGTCTGCGCTTTGAGCCATCATCGTGCTTTCAATGCCAGGTTTCGAGTTTCCGTGAACGTTCGTCCTTGCGCGCCCTCACGCGTAGACGACGCGGCGCGTGCGGAACGCATCTGTTACGACCGTATTTGCGTGGGCGAGGAATTGACGTGCGCTGTGCTCCCAAGTGAGCGTGAGCGCGAACGCCCGGCAGGCGGCCCTCGAAACCCGCAGCGCGGCCATGCACGCCTTGCTCAAATCGTCGTCCAGCACGCCGATGGGGTTGCTGCCGATGACATCGCGGGGACCCGTTACCGGATAGGCGGCCACAGGCACGCCGCAGGCAAGCGCCTCGAGTTGTACGATGCCGAACGTGTCTGTCTTGCTGGGAAAGACGAACACGTCCGCTGCGGCCAGGTGCGCGGCCAGAGCCCGGCCCTCGAGTTGGCCGAGAAATCTCGCGTCGGGGAAGCGGCGGCGCAGGTCCGCCTCTTGCGGCCCGTGACCGATGACGATTTTGGAACCGGGCAGATCGAGCGCCAGGAAGGCCTCGAGGTTCTTCTCGACCGCAATCCGTCCGACGCTGACGAAGCGCGGCCGCGGCAGGTCGAGATCGATTGCGCGATTCGGATGGAAGAGGTCCGTGTCAACTCCCCGCGTCCATAGTCCCAGATGCTCGAAGCCTCGGCTGGCGAGTTCCTTCATCAGCGACGCGGTCGACACCATGGTGATGGTGGCGGGCGCATGAAAGCGGCGCAGCAGCGTGTACGTGCAAGCCTCGGGGATGGGGAAGCGTGCGGAGATGTACTCGGGGAAACGCGTCATGTAGCTCGTCGTGAACGGAAGGCGGCGCTGCAGGCAGTAGCGGCGCACCAAGTGTCCGATTGGCCCTTCGGTGGCGATGTGGATGGCATCGGGGGCCGCCGTCTCGATGCGCCGCGCGATCTCGAAGGGGCTCGGGATGGCACAGCGCAGACCCGGATAGGTCGGCACCGCGATTGACGCAAAGCCCTCAGGCGTCAGGAATTCGGTGGTGACACCCAGCCGGCGAGCGCTCTCGGCCAGCGACATCAATGTGCGCACCACGCCGTTGACCTGCGGATGCCAAGCGTCGGTCGCCACGAGCACGTGCATCAGGCCGCCTCGATTTCGGTAGCGCTTACCCGCGGGGCCTCCCGCCTCAAGCACCCAGAAGAGAAGGCCAACCGAGATATTGATGGGAGGCGCGTGTCCGGCAGGTCTGGCGGTGGCGAGTTGCGACGCATCTGCGGCGAAGCCCGTTCTCGGTGGCGTTCGCGGAGCCTTATGTCGGCAATGGTGACGCGGCTATTTCAGTTGTGTGACAGTTTGAAGTCGTCGCGCGTTTTCCACACTTGACGGGGCTCGCTACTCCAGGAGCTTTCCGACACCCTCGCGCTGGCAGGAGTGCGACACCGAATCCATCATCGCATCGTGTTCGCCGCCCGTGTCATTGCGCTGTTACCGAAGCGGTCGACGTTCCCGCAACGAGGGAACCAGAGTTGACCATGGCATCGATCGATTGGCTGCTTGCCACTTTCTGCCTTCTTGCTGTCACCTTGCAGATGCTCACGACGGCAATGGCGATGCGCCGATGCAGACAGCCGTCGCAGCCCGTGCCCCCGATAGCCGGCTCGCCCGAGGTCGTCATCCTGCGGCCTATCTGCGGGCTCGACACCTACGACCATGTCACGCTGCGATCGACGTTCGAGCTCGACTACCCCCATGTGGAGTTGATCTTCTGTTGCGATCAGCCGAACGATCCGGCTGTCCCGGTCGTTCGCTTGCTGATGGCGGAGTACCCGCTTGTGCGAGCCAAGCTTCTGATCGGCAGAGACCCGGTGACGTCAAATCCGAAGCTGAACAACCTGATCAAGGGGTGGCCGCATGTCCGCGCAGAATGGGTGATCATGGCGGACTGCAATGTGCTCATGCCCAGCGACTACGTACAGCGACTGCTGTCGGCTTGGCGACCCCGGACGGGCATCGTGTGCTCCCCGCCCATCGGCCATCTGCCCACGGGCTTCTGGGCCGAGCTCGAATGCGCATTTCTCAACACGTATCAGGCGCGCTGGCAATACGCCGCCGACACGGTGGGCTGCGGCTTTGCCCAGGGCAAGACCATGACCTGGCGCCGGCGCGACCTGGAAGCGGCTGGCGGATTGCTCGCGCTCGGGGTCGAGGTGGCCGAGGATGCGGCCGCCACCAAGGTGGTCCGCGGGCTGCAGCTCAAGGCGCAACTCGTCGATGCGCCGTTTAGGCAGCCGCTGGGGCGGCGGACGGCGCGCCAGGTCTGGGAGCGGCAGGCAAGGTGGTCGCGGCTGAGGCGCATGACCTTCCCGGGGTTCTTTCTGCCCGAGGTCTTGTCGAGCAGCCTGTTTCCCCTGACAGCCGGTGTGGTAGTCGCGGACGCGCTCGATTTCCCGGCGCTCGCGGCAGTCGCAGTGCTCGCCGCACTCTGGTACGGGTGCGAGGCCCTGCTGGCGTTGCGGGCGGGCTGGCATTTGACCCTGCTGTCACCGATGGCCTGGGTGACAAGGGATCTCATGCTGCCGGTGCTGTGGGCCCAAGGCTGGCTGATAGACAGCTTCAGCTGGCGCGGCAACGAGATCTCCAGCGACAGTCACGCCTCTCGGCCTGCCTGAACCTCGCTAAGCAGTTCGCTCTGGCTCACGCCGACGCTACGACGTAGAGTCCGGGCGGGTTGGGGTCCACACGACGGACCCGAGCATCAGCCATTTCGCGAGGAGGCTTGCCATGACGCAGCGGTCCCGCATGTTCCTTCAGGGCACCATTCATCGGCGCGATCTGATCAAGGCCTCTGCAGCTACAGCTGCCGGAGTTCTGGCTACGAGCCTGGTCACGCCAGCGGCGGCGGCCGAAACGCGGAGCATCGAAGCCCAGGAGCACTGGGTCACCAAGGGAGGAGCCGTGAGGCTCTATGTCTACCGCAAGCGCGACACGACCGGCGACATGAGCGCCAAGCCGGTGCTGTTCCTGGTCCACGGTTCTACGTTCTCCAGTCGCGGGAGCTTCGACCTCCAGGTGCCCGGACGCACCGGCAACTCGGCCATGGATCACTTTGCCGGGCTCGGCTACGACGTGTGGACCATGGATCACGAGGGTTACGGATTCTCCTCTCGCACTGCTGGCAACTCGGGCATTGTGACCGGTGTAGAAGACCTGAAGGCTGCCTTGCCGCTCGTCGAGCAGGTGACGGGCAAGCCGTCGGTGCTGATGTTCGGGGCCTCCTCCGGTGCCATTCGCGCCGCTGCCTTCGCCATGGCCGAACCCAAGCGCGTCGAGCGGCTCATCCTGCACGCTTTCACCTATACCGGAGAGAACGCACCGGAGATCGAGCGTCGGCGCAAGCAGGCGGATTTCTACAGGGCCAACCCGCGCCGCCCGTTCGGCAGGGCCCAGGTCCAGAACATTTTCGACCGCGATGTCGGCGGCAAGGCTGAACCCGCCCTGGTCGATGCCCTCGCCGCGTTCGAGCTTCAGTTCGGCGACAGCGTGCCCAGCGGCACCTATCTCGACATGGCTGTCAACCTGCCGATGGTCGATCCCGCACGCCTCGACTGTCCCGTTCTCCTCGTGCGTCCCGAGCACGACGGCAACGCCAGCGAGGACGAGCTTTTCCGTTTTTTCCGGGCCCTTGCTAGCAAGGACAAGCAGTTCGTCCGCCTGCAGGGCATGACGCATGGCGGCGGCATGGTCGGCAGCCAGCGTCACCGGCTCTGGCATATCATCCACGCGTTCCTTACGTGCCCGCCTGCGCCCTTGGCGTAACAGAGATCACCCGATCCGGCGCCGATTGCGACCCTCAGAGCCTCGAGACGTGCAGCGGCGGCGCGCGGTCGCGCCAGCGCATGGCGCCTTCGAGCGCGGTGGCCAGCTGCAGCAGGAGGTGCTCGGCCGCCGGCTTGGCTGCAATCTGCACGCCGATCGGGACGCCGGTCGAATGCATGGCGAGCGGCAGCGACATGGCCGGCGTGCCCATGATGTTGTGCGGAATGGTGAACTGGCAGGGCGGCTTGAAGAGCTCCTCGATCAGGTTGTGCCAGCCGACGCCCAGCTTGGAAAGGTTATAGCGGCCCCAAGGTTCCGAGACGCGGGAGGTCGTGGGTGAGAGCCAGATGTCGTACCTGGCGAAGAACTGCCCGAGCCTGCGGCGGGCTGTATTGGTTGTATTCCAAGCAGCAGTGAAACGCGCTGGCGTGATCTCCTTCGCTGCCTGATAGACGGACAGGATCACTGGCTCCAGCGTATCGGGCCCGACCTTGTGACCGCTGCGCCTGGCATAGCCGTCGAGCCGGGAATCGAACCCGAAGAAGAAGATATCGGTGGTGGCGCGCATGACCTCGTCGCCTCCCATGTCGACCTTCGCCGTCTCGACGATGTGGCCCATGTCTGCTAGCGCCTTCGCCGTCGCTTCGACCGCGTGGGCGACTTCCGGGTCGATCTTTATCCCGACCAGCTCATCGAGCACGATGCCGACCTTGAGCGTGCCTGGCGACCTAGTGGCGAGAGAGGCGTAGGCCTCGTCGGGCTT
This sequence comes from uncultured Alphaproteobacteria bacterium, assembly GCA_963827545.1. Taxonomy (GTDB): domain Bacteria; phylum Pseudomonadota; class Alphaproteobacteria; order Rhizobiales; family Hyphomicrobiaceae; genus AWTP1-13. The sequence continues at coordinate 33,146 of CAWHBI010000030.1, read as the reverse complement.
CGGGATGATGAAGGGATCGCCCGGCTGGGGTATAGACACGCAGTCGAGCATCGCCGCAGCATCGCGCACGGTCTTGGCCTGCACGAAGTTCATCGAGTAGCCCCAGCCGCCTTCGTCGACCACGGGACCGACCGAGACGCGCATGCGCGAGGGCTTGAGGCCGACGCCGCCGCACCAGCTCGCCGGAATACGGATCGAGCCGCCGATGTCGGAGCCGTGCGCGATGGGCACGATGCCCGCGATCACCGCCGCCTGGCCGCCGCCGGTGGAGCCGCCCGCCGAATAGCCCTGCTTCCAGGGGTTCGATGTGTTGCCGAACATCGCGCTCTCGGTGGTCGCCGCCATCGAGTATTCGGGCGCCGCCGAGCGACCCAGAATGTTGACGCCAGACGCCTTGAGCATGTCGGCGAAATAGGTGCCCGCCTCGACCGTCATGCCTTCACAGAGACGGGACCCAAACTCGATCTTGCGGTCCTTCTCGTGGCCGAAAACGTCCTTGATGAGAAACGGCACGCCGCGGAATGGGCCGTCGCCAAGCGTCTTCTCGTCGAGTCCCTCGATGCGATCAGGATAAAGCTCCACCACCGACTTGATGGCACCGTCGATCTTGTTTTTGGCAGCGACCGCGGCCTCGGCAAGCTCCTTGGGGTTCACCTGTTTCTTGGCCACCAGCTCGGCCAAGCCCAGGGCGTCGTAGCTGGCATATTCGGCAAGGTTCATGGCGCGGCTCCTCCTCGATCCTGTGTCGTTGCAGGCCGGGCGCCCGATCGTCAAGCCGATGCGACTGCGGGGCCGAATTGCGTCGTTCGCCCCGGAGCCGCCTCGAACAGCGCGCGTGTATATTCGTGCTTCGGCGCGCCGAACACCTCGGCTGTTGGTCCCTGCTCCACGACGATGCCCCGCTGCATGACGGCGATACGGTCGCAGATCTGGGCGGCGACTCGCAAATCGTGTGTGATGAACAGGACCGCGAGATCGAAGCGCTGGCGCACATCGTCCAAGAGCTTGAGCACCTGCGCCTGCACGGACACATCGAGCGCGGAGACCGGCTCGTCGGCGATCAGCAGTTGCGGCTCCATGGCGAGCGCTCTGGCAATGGCGATGCGCTGGCGCTGGCCGCCGGAGAACTGGTGAGGGTAGCGGTCGAGGACGTCGGGCGACAGCCCCACCAGTGCCATGAGGCGGCTGGCGCGCTTGTTGGCCTCTGCCTCGGTTAGGCCGAAATTCATCGGGCCCTCAATGATCGACGCGCCGACCGTGCGGCGCGGATTGAGCGAGCGATATGGGTCCTGGAACACGATCTGCACGTGCCTTCTGTGTGACCGCAGGCGGCTCTCGGGCAGGCGGGCCACATCGACATCGCCGATGCGGATCGCGCCGGAAGTCGGTTGGACAAGGCGGGCGACGCAGCGCGCGACGGTGGACTTGCCCGAGCCCGACTCCCCGACGATGCCGACCGTCTCCCCGCGCCGCACCACGATGTCGACGTTCTCGGCTGCGCGCACCACGCGGCCGGAAAACAGCAGGCGCATGGTGCCGTAGGTCTTGGACAGCCGCTCCGTCGCCAGGGCGACGGGGCCGGTCTTGGGCGCGCGCGGCGGGGGCTTCAGGCTCGGAACCGAGGCGATGAGCATGCGCGTGTAGTCGGACTGGGGGCGCCGAAGGATATCGCCGCGTGCACCCATCTCCACCGCGCGGCCCGATTGCATGACCACCACGCGGTGGGCGATCTCGGCCACCACACCGAAGTCGTGGGTAATGAACAGCACGCCGGTGCCGCGCCGCTCCTGCAACTCGCGAATGAGGCGCAGGATCTGCGCCTGTGTCGTCACGTCCAGCGCCGTCGTCGGCTCGTCGGCGATTAGCAGGGCGGGATCGAGCACCAGCGCCGCTGCAATCATGATGCGCTGGCGCTGCCCGCCCGAGATCTGGTGCGGATAGACGTCGATCAGGCGTTCTGGCTCGGGCAGGTGGACCGCGCGCATGATCTGCAGCACGCGCTGGCGGCGGTCGGGCTCGGACAGGGGCGTGTGGATCTCCAGCACCTCGGCGATCTGATTGCCTACAGTCATGACTGGGTTCAAGGCGGTCATGGGCTCCTGGAAGATCATGGCCATGCGCGTGCCGCGCAGTTGGCGCAACCGCGAGGGCGTGGCCTTCAGCACGTCCTCGCCCTCGAGCAGCACCTGACCCGCTTTGGTCCGTAACTCGGGCGGCAGCAGACCCATGACGGACTGGGCCGTGACGGACTTTCCGGAGCCGGATTCGCCCACCAAGCACACGATTTCGCCGGCGGCCACGGAGAACGAAATCTCTTTGATCGCGTTGGTGCGGTCCGAGCCGGCCGGCAGGCCCACCGTGAGGCCTTCGATGGCGAGGATGGGCAAAGCTGTTTCGGCCATCCTTGGCTCTCACACCCGCTTGGCCAGGCGAGGGTCGAGCGCGTCGCGCAGGCCGTCGCCCAACATGTTGATGGCCAGCACCGCCAACGCCAGGCACACGCCCGGATAGAAGATGTTGTGGGGATAGATGCGGAACAGCGAGCGCCCCTCGGCCATGATATTGCCCCAGGTCGGCGTTTCTGGCGGGATGCCGATGCCCAGGAACGAGAGGATCGCCTCGACCAGGATCGCCGACCCGCAGGTAAATGTGCCGTGCACAATCAGCGGGGCAACCGTGTTCGGCAGGACATGCCTGACGAGCAGCGTCGGCGTCGGCGTGCCGACGGTGATAGCCGCCTCCACGTAGGGCTCCTCGCGGATCGACAGCACGATGGAGCGCACAAGGCGCACGACGCGTGGGATATCGGGGATGACAATGGCGATGACGACTGCCACTAGCCCCGCACGAGATAACGAGACGACGCCCATGGCGAGCAGGATGGCAGGAATGGCCATCAGCCCATCCATGAAGCGCATGATGATGCCATCGAGCCAGCGAATGTAGCCGGCGATCAGGCCGATGGTGAGGCCAACGGTGACGGCGAGAGCAGCCACCGTCAAGCCGATGATCAGCGACACACGCGCGCCATAGACGACGCGGCTGTAGACGTCTCGGCCCAGCGAGTCGGTGCCGAAGCGATGCACGAACACCATCTCCTTGCCGTCCTCGTCGCGGATCACGCGCTCCACGCCCGGCTTCTTGTTGCGGAAGGCCGGGTTGATCTCGGAGGGGTTGATAGTGCCCAGCAGCGGTGCCAGCAGACCGACGAAGGCGAGGAACACCACGATCGTTGCGCCGATGACGACGCTCGGGTTGCGCGCAAGCGTGCGCACCATTCCCTGTCGGTGCGCCGCAGGCGCGCGCTCGACCATTTCGCCGGGTAGAACCTCGATGCTCAATAGCGGATCCTCGGGTCCAGGAACGTGTACGTGACATCCACCAGCAAGTTGATGAGCACATAGGCGAGGGAGAACAGCAAGATGACGGCCTGGATGGTGGGATAGTCGCGGGCAAGCACGGCATCGACGGTGAGGCGGCCGAGGCCCGGGATGGTGTAGACCGACTCGGTCACGACCACACCGCCGATGAGCAGGGCGACGCCTAGTCCGATCACCGTGACGATCGGCACGGCGGCATTGGCCAGCGCGTGCCGCACCAGCACCCGCCCCTCGGTCTGCCCTTTGGCCCGCGCCGTACGGATGTAGTCCTCGTTCATGACCTCGAGCACGCTCGTGCGCGTGATGCGCGCGATCAGGGCCACGTAGATGACGGACAGCGTGAGCGCGGGAAGGATCAGCCGCTGCAGCCAGCCGCCGATCCCCAGGCTGAGGCGCTGATAGCCCTGCACCGGCAGCCAGTTGAGCTCTACGGCGAAAACATAGATCAGCAGGTAGGCAATCACGAACACCGGCACCGAGAAGCCGAGCACCGAAAAGCCCATGACGATGCGGTCGAGCCAGCCGCCGTGGCGGTAGGCCGCGATCACGCCGAGTGGCACTGCGATCAGCACCGCAAGGACGATGGTGAACAGCGCCAGCGACAGCGTCGGCTCGAGCCGGTCGAGGATCAGCTCGGCCACCTGCTTCTTGAAGAAGAAGGACTCGCCGAAATCCCCCTGCAACGTCTTGCTCATCCAAATGACGAACTGGGTGAGGATCGGCTGGTCGAGGCCCAGGCGCCTGCGGATCTCCGCCACCTGCTCCGTGTTTGCATTGTCGCCGGCGATGATGGCAGCCGGATCGGATGGCGTCAGGCGCAGCATGAGGAAGACGAGCACTGCGACGATCAGCATCACTGGGATCGTCGCGGCCAACCTGCGGAGCACATAGGCGAACATTGGGGGGTTGATCCACCCGGAACGTCGGCCGTGCAAGCCACAGCCGACGTCACTGCACTTCAAGCGCCCTATTGCGCCCTATTGGATCGTCACGTTCCAGAACACAGGCGCGGGCGCTTGCACCGTTCCGACCACATTCTTGCGCGCCAGCCCGCGCTGGTACCACTGCCCAAGCGGCAGGTGCGAAACCATCTTCGTGGCCTGTACCTGCACCGCCTCTGCAATCGCCTTCTGCTTCTCAGGGTCCGTCTCGCGCGCGAATTGGTCGCGCAGCTTCTCCATCTCCGGATCGCAGGGCCAGCCGAACATCGCCTTCTCGCACGCCGAATTGAGAAAGCCGGTGAAGATGGGATTGGTGATGTCGGCGGCCACCCAGGAAGTGAGGAACGCATGCCAGCCGCCGGCGTTCGGCGGATCCTTCTTGGCGCGGCGGGCAACGAGCGTCTGCCAGTCCATGGACTGCATATCGACCTTGAAGCCGGCCTTCTCCATCAGCGACTTTGCAACCGGTGCCAGATTGGTGAGCACGTGCAAGTCGGTGGAGTGCATCAGCACGATCGGGGTGCCGTCATAGCCGGCTTCCTTCAACAGCGCTTGAGCTTTTTTGAAATCGGACTTCAGCAACCCTTCCATGCCTTTCTCGCTGGAAAGAGCGGCGTCCCGCACGGGAAGTAGGAGTTGCACGGTTTGTAGAATTCGGGATTGCCGATCACCGCCTTCAGAAAGTCTTCCTGGTTGAAGGCGTAGAAGAGGGCTTGCCGCACTTTCGGGTTGTCGAACGGCTTGTGCAGCCAATTGGGACGGAACGTATACTGGTTGCCCCGCGGGTTCCACTCCACTGACTTGATGTTGGGATCGGCCAAGGCGAGCGGCAGCAAATCATGCGGGGGCGCCTCGACGAAGTCGATCTCGCCGGCCAGAAGCGCGTTCACGGCCTGCTGATGGTCCGAGATGGCGCGCCATTCGACGCGATCGACCTTGGCGATCTTGCCGCCGGCGAGGCCCGAGGCCGGCTCGGGCCGCGGCTTGTATTTCTCGTTCTTCACGTAGACGGTCTTGTCGCCCGGCTTCCACTCCTCACGCTTGAAGATGAAGGGGCCGGAGCCGGTGAAATCCGAGATCTGCGCGTTGGGGTCGGTATCGGCCACACGCTTGGGCATCATGAAGGGAACGTTGGAGGAGGGCTTGCTCAAGCCGATCAGCACGAGCCCGGTCGGTTCCTTGAGCTTGATGGTGAACGTCTTGTCGTCAACGGCATCGACGCCGCCAACGAAGGACATCAACTTCTGCCCAGTGGAGTCCTTCGCGGCCCAGCGCTTGATGGAGGCCACGCAGTCGTCGGCCTTGACCGGCTGGCCGTCGTGCCACGCGAGACCGTCGCGCAGCGTAAAGGTATATGTGAGCTTGTCGGCCGACACGTCATACTTGTCGACCATCTGCGGCTTGATCCCGCCCTTGTCGTCCTGTGCAAACAGTGTGTCGTAGATCATGTAGCCGTGGTTGCGGACGATGTAAGCTGTGGTCCAGATCGGGTCGAGGATCTTGAGGTCCGAGTGCATCACGGCCCGCAGAGTCTTCTCTGCGTGCGCGGGCGCAATGAGGCCTATCGCAGCGACGGCCGCTGCTACGATTGCAAACGCTTCTCGGCGCAAAGTGCCCATCGTCGGCTCCTCTGGGTGGAAGTTGATTGCCAGAGTTCTGTTTCCTGACGGCCTGCCAGCGTCGGATTAGACAGCCCGCCATGTCGCGAGTCAAAGACTAGATCTGCCTGGTTTTGCAGTTCCATGCCTAGGCTAGCAGCATCAAGGCTCACGATGTGTGTGCTTCCTGCTCGCACCTGGGCGCGAGGAATAGAAGCGACCCACGCGTGCATTGTTATCCACACCGCATCAGCGGCTTTGGCCCGGACATGCTCAGCCAGCTGTTCTATGCCATCCCGGGGCTGTCCTGAAGGGGCCGCTTGCTGCGGCGCGATAATCTAATCGCTTTGGCCGCGCTCTAACCAGTGCGCCAGTTGGCGGGCGGCGGCCTTGGGTGGTCCTGCCTCGCGAACTCTCACGTGGCCATTTAGCTGCATGGAACAAACCCGAGGGGTAACGCGTTTGGGGTCAGGTCGTGATCTGCATTGGGGGATCTCTTGCGTAGCCAGCTGGCCGAAGGCGGCAACGAAATTCGCGCCGTTTTGCGCGCGCTTGAAGCATTGAATGCCGGAAACGAACCGGTCCGGCTGCCAGAAGATTGGACGGGCACGGCGGGCGCTATCGCCAAGATTATTAACCAAATAGCTGTCCAGGGTGCAGGTCAAAGCGCAGAGCGGTGCGCAGGCAACGGACATCGTGTGCCCCGCCCGGCACCGGATGGCCAATTGAACAACGATCAGAGCGTGGCTGTTCTCGGCGCCCTCCTGGCCGTGAAGAAGGGTGACGCGTCCATTCGGCTTCCACTCGACTGGCCGGGTCTTGCAGGCAAGGTGGCCGACGCCTTCAACGACCTGGTGGAACTCAATTGGCGCAACCAGCAGGAGCTGGCACGCCTGAGCCGCGTTGTGGGCAAGGAAGGCAAGCTCAAGCAGCGCGCTTCGCTTGGCGACGTCACCGGCTTTTGGCGCAACTCGGTCGACTCCATCAATTCTCTGATCGAGGACCTCGTGCATCCCTCGAGCGAGGTGGCGCGCGTGATCGGCGCCGTTGCGCAAGGCGACCTCTCCAAGAGCATGGCGCTCGAGATCGAAGGGCGGCCGCTCGAAGGCGAGTTCCTGCGTACGGCGCGCACCATCAACACCATGGTGGACCAGCTGCGCTCGTTCGCAGCGGAGGTAACGCGGGTCGCCCGCGAGGTAGGCACCGAGGGCAAGCTCGGCGGCCAGGCAGATGTGCGCGGGGTCTCGGGCACTTGGCGGGATCTCACCGACAGCGTGAACTCGATGGCCGGCAACCTCACGGCTCAGGTGCGCAACATCGCCGACGTGACGACAGCGGTGGCCCGTGGCGACCTGTCCAAGAAGATCACGGTGGACGTGAAGGGCGAGCTGCTCGAGCTCAAGAACACCATCAACACCATGGTGGACCAGCTGCGCTCGTTCGCCGCCGAGGTGACGCGCGTCGCCCGCGAGGTCGGCACCGAGGGCAAGCTCGGAGGCCAGGCCGACGTCCAGGGCGTTTCGGGCACGTGGAAGGATCTCACGGAGAATGTGAACTCCATGGCCGGCAATCTTACCGGTCAGGTGCGCAACATCGCCGACGTGACCACCGCCGTGGCCCGTGGCGACCTGTCGAAAAAGATCACGGTAGATGTGAAGGGCGAGCTGCTGGAGCTCAAGAACACCATCAACACCATGGTGGACCAGTTGGGCGCCTTCGCCTCCGAAGTGACGCGCGTGGCGCGCGAGGTGGGCACCGACGGCAAGCTCGGCGGCCAGGCCGACGTGCCGGGAGTCGCCGGCACCTGGAAGGACCTGACCGACAGCGTGAACTCGATGGCCGGCAACCTCACGGCCCAGGTGCGCAACATCGCCGACGTGACCACGGCTGTCGCCAATGGCAACCTGTCCAAGAAAATCACGGTAGATGTGAAGGGCGAGATCCTCGAACTCAAGAACACCATCAACACCATGGTGGACCAGCTGGGCTCCTTTGCTTCCGAGGTGACGCGCGTGGCGCGCGAGGTCGGCACGGACGGCAAGCTCGGCGGCCAGGCCGACGTCCAGGGCGTCGCCGGCACCTGGAAGGATTTGACCAACTCGGTGAACTCCATGGCCGGCAACCTGACCGGCCAGGTGCGCAACATCGCGGACGTCACCAAGGCGGTGGCGGCCGGCGACCTGTCCAAGAAGATCACGGTGGACGTGAAGGGTGAGATCCTGGAGCTCAAGAACACCATCAACACCATGGTGGACCAGCTGCGCTCATTCGCGGCCGAGGTGACGCGCGTCGCGCGCGAGGTTGGCACCGAGGGCAAGTTGGGCGGCCAGGCCGACGTGCCCGGTGTCGCCGGCACCTGGAAGACGCTGACCGACTCGGTCAACTCCATGGCCGGCAACCTCACGGCCCAGGTGCGCAACATCGCCGAGGTGACGACAGCCGTGGCCATGGGCGATCTGTCCAAGAAGATCACGGTGGACGTTGCGGGCGAGATCCTGGAGCTCAAGAACACCATCAACACCATGGTGGATCAGCTCAGGACGTTTGCTGGCGAGGTGACGCGCATGGCGCGCGAGGTCGGCACCGAGGGCGAGCTGGGAGGTCAGGCTGACGTGCAGGGCGTTGCCGGCACCTGGAAGGACCTCACCGAGAGCGTCAACTCCATGGCCGGCAACCTGACAGCCCAGGTACGCAACATCGCCGACGTGACCAAGGCGGTGGCGGCCGGCGACCTCTCCAGGAAGATCGCCGTCGACGTGAAGGGCGAGATCCTGGAGCTCAAGAACACCATCAACACCATGGTGGATCAGCTCCGGACGTTCGCCGGCGAGGTGACGCGCGTGGCGCGCGAGGTGGGCACGGAAGGCAAGCTCGGCGGCCAGGCTGCCGTGCAGGGTGTGGCCGGCACGTGGAAGGACTTGACCGACAGCGTCAACTCGATGGCCGGCAACCTCACTGACCAGGTGCGCGGCATCGCCCGCGTGGTGACGGCGGTTGCCAACGGCGATCTCAAGCACAAGCTGACGGTGGAAGCCAAGGGCGAGATCGCCGCGTTGGCCGACACCATCAACAGCATGACGGATACCCTGGCCACGTTTGCCGAGCAGGTCACGACGGTGGCACGTGAAGTGGGCGTCGACGGCAGGCTCGGCGGCCAGGCCAAGGTGCCCGGCGCCGCGGGCACATGGAAGGGCCTGACCGAGAACGTCAACCAGCTTGCCGCCAATCTCACCACCCAGGTGCGCGCCATCGCGGAAGTGGCGGTGGCCGTGACGCAGGGCGACCTGACCCGCTCCATCACGGTCGATGCACAGGGCGAGGTGGCTGTCCTCAAGGACACCATCAACGAGATGATCCACAACCTGCGCGACACCACCAGCAAGAACACCGAGCAGGACTGGCTCAAGACCAATCTCGCCAAGTTCAGCCGCCTGCTGCAGGGCCAGAAGGACCAGGTGGCCGTCGGCCAGATGATCTTGTCCGAGCTGGCGCCTGTGGTCGGCGCCCAGCAGGCCGAGTTCTACGTGCGTGACAGCTCCGCGAGCGAGCCGCGCCTCAAGCTGCTTGCAAGCTACGCCTCGGGCGGGCAAAGCGCCCACGGCAAGATAGTCGAGCTGGGCCAGGGCCTGATTGGCCAAGTGGCAATAAACAAGCAGAAGGTGCTTCTAGAGGGCCTGTCAGGCCCGACCATCCGCGTTGTCACCGGCCTGAGCGAATGGACACCCAGCAACATCCTGGTGCTGCCGATCGTGTTCGAGGGCGAGGCCAAGGGGGTGCTCGAGCTGGCCTCGGTCGAGCGGTTCAATTCCAGCCACCAGGCCTTCCTCGACCAGCTGACCGAAAGCATCGGCATCGTCATCAATACGATCGAAGCCAATATGCGCACGGAGGACCTGCTCAAGCAGTCGCAGTCGCTCGCCAACGAGCTGCAGAGCCGGCAGGAGGAGCTCGAGAAGACCAACGAGGAATTGCAGGATAAGGCGCGGCTCCTGGCGGAGCGCAACCAGGAGGTGGAGGGCAAGAATCAGGAAGTCGAGCAGGCCCGCCAGGCGCTCGAGGACAAGGCGGTGCAGCTGGCCCGCACCTCCAAGTACAAATCCGAGTTCCTGGCCAATATGAGCCATGAGCTCAGGACGCCGCTGAACAGCCTGCTGATCCTGTCCGACCAGCTGTGCCAGAACCGCGACCGCAATCTCACCGAGCGGCAGGTCGAGTTCGCCAAGACCATACACTCCTCGGGCAACGACTTGCTGACCCTCATCAACGACATCCTCGACCTGTCGAAGATCGAGTCCGGCACCGTGGTGGTCGACGTCAGCGAGTTGCGCTTCGATGAGCTGCACTACTACGTGGAGCGCACGTTCCGCCATATCGCCGAATCCAAGAACCTCGACTTCATGCTGCGCATCGATCAGCGCCTGCCGAAGTCGATGGTGACCGACAGCAAGCGCCTGCAGCAGATCCTGAAGAACCTGCTGTCCAATGCCTTCAAGTTCACCCACCACGGCCAGGTGACGCTCACCATCGAAGCGACCAAAGCCGGCTGGGATCCTGAGAACGACGACCTCAATCGCGCGCCTGAGGCGGTGGCCTTCACTGTGACCGATACCGGTATCGGCATCTCGGGCGAGAAGCAGCAAATCATCTTCGAGGCGTTCCAGCAGGCAGACGGCAGCACCAGCCGCAAATATGGCGGCACTGGGCTCGGACTCGCCATCAGCCGAGAGCTGTCGAAGCTGCTCGGGGGCGAGATCAGGCTGGTAAGCAGTCCGGGCGGCGGCTCGAGCTTCACGCTCTATCTGCCCATGACATATACGCCGCCGCGGGTGTCGCGCCGGTCCGCGCAGGCGGGCGCAACCGATTTCGACGGTGCGCCGAGCGACGAGATGCGGCACGTGGCCCCGGTGGATCAGCGGCCGCAGGTGCTGGCCGAGCACGGACCCGAACCGACCCTGCTCGCCAACGAGGCGCAAGACGACCGCGATGCCATCCAGCCTGGCGACACTGTGCTGTTGATCGTGGAGAACGACATCGTCTTTGCCCGCTTTCTGCTGGAGGCGGTTCGCGAACAAGGCTGCAAGGGCCTCGTCACGTCACAAGGTGCCGGGGCCCTGGCGCTGGCACGTGACTACATGCCCGACGCCGTCACGCTCGACATCGTGCTGCCCGATATGGATGGTTGGCGTGTGATGGACCGCCTCAAGCACGACCTGTCGACCCGTCACATCCCGGTCTGCGTCGTGTCCACCGAAGATGCCCGCGAGCGAGCGCTGGACGCCGGCGCGCGCGGCTTCATCGCCAAGCCCATCCCCTCCAAGGCGGTGCTCGACGAGGGTCTGCAAGACCTGCTCGCCAGCGTGAAGCGGCCAACCAAGCGGATTCTGGTGGTCGAGACGGATGGTAGCGAGCTCGATGCGATCGGCCAGGCGATCGCCGGCGACGATGTGATCGTCTCCAAGGAGAGATCAGCGACGATGCTGGAAGGATTCGCGCAAGGTGTCGATTGCCTAATCATCGACAGCCGGGCGGGGGTCGATCTCACGAACCTCGCCCACGCACTCGCGACCAAGTCGCGATTCGGACGGCTTCCCGTGCTCGTGTGGGACGCGGTTCGCCGGGGCGATCCCATCTTGAAAAGCAACGACGCACTCACCGTGCGCTATGTCCATTCCCGGGAGCGGCTGGTCGATCTGGTCGCGTTCTTCTTGCACCGCCGCATCACACGCCTGCCTGAGCCGCAGCATCGCCTGCTGGAAGAGTTGCATCAGTCGGATGCGGCTCTCAAGGGGCGCAAGGTGCTAATCGTGGACGACGACATCCGGAACATCTTTGCGCTCGCGAGCGTGCTCGAGGAGCGCGGCATGGCTGTCGTGTCAGCGGGCAACGGCCGCGATGCCCTGCGCATCTTGGCGCAACAGTCGCCCATCGATGTCGTGCTTATGGACATCATGATGCCGGACATGGACGGTATCGCCACCATGCGCGAGGCTCGTAAGATCCCGTCCTGCCGCAATCTGCCCATCATCGCCGTGACGGCTAAGGCGATGAAGGGCGACCGTGAGCGGTGCATCGAGGCCGGCGCTTGGGACTATCTGTCGAAGCCGGTGGACTCGCACCATCTGCTCGCCGTGCTGCGTTCCTGGCTCTATCGCTGAGCGAGCGCGAGATAGGTCGAGGGATCCAAGACCCATGAGCAAAGCCCAGCGTGCTGACATCCTGGTGGTGGACGATCTTCCCGAGAAACATCTGACCTATCAGGTCATATTGGAGGAGCTTGGGCAGAATGTCGTTGCCGTCACGTCTGGGGAGGACGCGCTTCACGTTCTGCTGGAGCGGGACTTCGCCGTCATCCTGCTCGATGTCAACATGCCGGGCATGTCGGGACTGGAAACCGCGGCGTTGATCCGGCAGCGCAGGAAATCGCGTCACACGCCGATCATCTTCGTTACAGCGTTCGCCGACGACGCGCAGACGGTGGAAGGCTACCAGCTGGGCGCGGTTGACTATATCCTCGCGCCGATTGTTCCAGAGATCCTGCGGGCGAAGGTCAATGTGTTCGTCGAGCTTTATCGCATGCGCGCGCAGCTCGCCCAATCGCATGCGCTGCTGGAACAACGGGTCGCCGATCGCACCGCCGAACTCGAGCAAGCAGCGGAGCGGCTGCGCGCCGAGGTGCGTGAGCGCAAACGAGCTGAGGAGCGGCTGACGATCCTGGTGCAGGAGTTGGCGCATCGCGTCAAGAACTTGCTGTCGGTATTCCAGTCGATCACGTCGCGCACCCTCACGGCCGGGCGGAGCATCGAGGATGCTCGCGAGATCCTGACTGGCCGGTTGCAGTCACTCGGCCACGCGCACGAGTTGTTGACCGAGGCGTCCTGGCACGGTGCGGAACTGCGCGACGTCGTCACGGCGGAGATTGCAGGCTTTTCCGAGCGCGTGCGCATCTCTGGCCCGTCCGTGAGCCTCAGTCCCTCGGGTGTGCAAACGTTTGCGCTCATCGTGCACGAACTGTGCACGAATGCTGCCAAATATGGTGCGCTTTCTAACGCCGGCGGCGAAGTCCGCGCGAGCTGGACGCTCGGCGGCAATGGCGGCGGCAGCTACATGGACTTCGCATGGAAGGAACACGGTGGCCCACCAGTGGAGCCGGCCTCGCATGAGGGCTTCGGCCTCTCTCTTATTGGCGCCATGGGGAGCAACCCAACGGCCGAGCCGATAGTCGAATTCGCACCAGCCGGCTTTGCCTGCAGGATTAGGGTGCCGCTCGACACCATCCGGCCGACCCGCTACGACGGGAACTCGCCGATGCTCGGGCAACGTGCATCCCAGCCAGCATCGGCCGGCAATGAATAGCACCGCCGCCGGAGACTTGGCTCTGCGTTGAGGGCGGTACGAAACGCAGTGGCTGCGACGACGGCAGGTTGCGCTGACGCCATCCAAGCATTGCCTTGATGTATTGAGGGCCCGAGCTTCTAGAGTTACCAAACGCCAGGCGGCACAGCGCACGAGCGGGGCCGCCGCGCTTGTCCGAGGCTCACTCGAGAACGCCAGTCCAGCAAGGAGCGCACTAGAGCAGATATGGAGGCCGACTTCCTTCCTGAGCCTTCACCTGACACGCTGATCCAGGTCGACCGTCGCATGGCCAATGCCGCCGTGTATATTGCCTATCACCTTTGTCAGACCGACAAGACGCTCGACCGCCTTTTGTGCTCCTCGAGACGTCCGCGCAAAAAAGCGCATGAAACCGTTGCCTCCGCAACGGTCACGTTGCAAGGGCCCGGGAATCTTCTCGTCGAGTTTCACATTCCCAGGATCAGCACCCCGACCAAGTCGGGCACAGCGGCAGTGAGACCAGGCGCGAACTGACTCAAGCCGCTTGGTATTCGCGCCTTACATGAGGTGATATGAGGCAAGGGTTGGGTCACAGCCACGAGGCTTGCCTCATTGTTCCTTCGGATTGGCCACGGTATGGTCGACCAAGCCGGATACGTCCGCGTCATCGGGCTCCTGCTCGAGGACGATATCGTCCTCTGGAACCGGGCCTGCAATCTCCTCAGTCGCGTCCTCGCCCGCCAAAGTTTCAGAGGACGCGCCGGCGTCGACCGCGGGCAGCGTCGGGCCTGGGCGCTTGAAACTCTTGCTGCGCCATCCGGTCTTGGCGGCCAGCGATGTGGCGCGTGCCTGGGCCTCGATAATTGGCCGGGGTGCATGGGCGTAGTGCGCACCACATGATGGGCACACGATCGGCTCCCGCAGCAGGTCGTAGAACGGGATTTCGCACGTTTGGCACAGGCGCTTGGTGCCGCGGAGCGCCTTGTCCTGGGAGGCCGTGTTGATGGGTGATCTCGCAATGTTCATCGGACCAGCGCCACAGCACCGCCGGGAGAAGTCCCGACGGCCGCAACTCAGGCCCGCTCGCTGCGTTCAGTTAGGCTTTCTGTATCTGCCCGGCCTGCTTACCGCGGCCCTTTCTGTCGTCCTCGACCATGAAGGAGACCTTATCGCCTTCGTTGAGCGACCGGATACCCGCCGCCTCGAGGGCAGTCGCATGGACGAAGACGTCCTTCGAACCGTCCTCAGGTGTGATGAAGCCGAAGCCCTTCGCGCTGTTGAAGAACTTGACTGTTCCGGAGATTCTCATAGTGAGAAACCTTTCCCGTTGCGCGTTAATTGAGAACCCAACGATGGACCCACGCTCGGCCCAGGCAGCTCTCGTTTGGGAAAGGGCACTTGGCCGCTAACGGCGAGTGGCTCGACCAAAAAGGGAGGACACGGCCCACCACGGGCCGCACCAGCCATCGACATATGGGCTGCGCCGGGGCGAAATGCAAGCAATTCCCAGAACCATGGGGGCGCACGATCCGGAGCGCAGGCGCGCTCGATCAAGACCCGCGCGCATTCTGGGACCGCCGCAATTCAGTAAACGAGATCAAGCGCCGGCATCTTTCGTCCCAAAGCACCAAGGGTACACAGCGAAGACTCTGGGACAGCGTGAGCCGCCCTATCCCTTTGAGCTCGGGATGGTCGCGCAACACTCGTGCAAGCCGATAATATGGAATTCGACTGCACAGATGATGCACGTGGTGCACGCCGATGTTGGCCGTGAACCAGCGCATGACGGCGGGCAGGTCGTAGTGAGAACTGCCGTGAAGCGCCGCCTCGTGCATGGTCCAGGCGCCAGCCTTGGCCCAGACGGTTTCCTCGAACTGGTGCTGCACGTAGAACAGCCAAACCCCGATCGATGCGGCAAGCAGGGTGATCGGCAGGTGCACGAGCAAGAAGGGTCGGACGCCCACAAGCCACATGGCGACAACGACAAGCAGAGCAATAGCAGCATTGGTTGCCATGGGGCTCAGCCACGATCGCCAGCTTGTCAGTGCGCCGCTGGCCGGAAATCTGTGTTGCACGAGGAACAGGTAGGCCGGGCCTACGCCGAACATCACGAGCGGATGGCGGTAGAGCCGGTAGGCGATGCGCCGCCAACGGGACAGTGCGAGGTATTCGCAGACCGTCAGCGTGGCGATGTCGCCGATTCCCCGGCGCTCGAGGTTCCCCGAGCTTGCGTGATGCACCGCATGGCTGCGTCGCCAGTGATCGTAGGGCGTGAGGGTCAGCACGCTGATGACGCGCCCGGTCCAGTCGTTGGCCAGCCGCTGGCGGAAAAACGAGCCATGTCCGCAATCGTGTTGGATCATGAAAAGCCGCACTAGGAAGCCTGCTGCTGGCACGGCGATGACGAGGCTGAGCAAGTAGCTCCAGCGCAGGCATGCCCACATGGCGATCCAAAGCATGACAAACGGCACAACCGTGATCATGATCTCGATCAAGCTGCGACTGTGGCTGGGAGCACGATAGAGGTTCAGAAGCCGTACCCAGTCTCGTGCGGGGGTGGCGCTGTTGCGCGCTGCTTCGATTTTCAAGAACGAGGTCCGTTGCTGTTGAGGATTTCGAGGGGGCATGCTTACAAGCTCGCCAGCAGACGCCACTGGCGTTCGTGGTGCATATAGCGGGTTCGTGAGGCTGATCGCTATTGGAAAAAATTCGGGGGAATGGAAAAGTAGTGACTGGGACCCCGCTGGCGGCGTAAGGTGGGTGATGCGCCTTCGGGGCGCCTGATGCAACAGCCTGTCGCTCATGGCATAGCGATTGGCCCCGGCCCGTTCACTGCATGTTGCATCTCTGGGTGTGATCGGGGCTTGAGACATCGCGATCGGATCGCGGCTAGCCACCGTCATTGGGTCAGGTGCCTTCGGTTGATGCGCGTCGCCGTGCGCCGAGGACCAGGTATTGAGCTGTTTCACACGTGCGCGCCGGGCAGCTGTGGCGGTCAACGAGCCTGGCCCTGCACGCAATCTCCATAGAACACGGGAAGGCGCCGGAGCGCGCATCGCGCGGGCACTGCAGGCGCGGCAACCAGTCCCGGTCGGCGAAGGGGGTTGAAATGGACGAATTCGACTACAGCGCTGAGGCAGAGCTGTTTCCCAGCGCGGCGCGAGCCTCCCGCCGGCAGCCTGTCGGATACAGACGATTTGCGAGGGCCGCCGAAGCCATCCGTTTCGCTATTGAGGAGCTTGCGCCTGAGTCGCTTGCGGGCGCCTTCTTGGAAGTTGGTGAAGAGCGGTTCGACAGCGTGGACATGCGCCGGCTCTATGAGTTGTCCAGCTATCCGTTGGTTCGGCGCAAGTGGGACGCCCCAACAACAACAGACCGGGCAAAGAAGGGCCGCTAGGCCAGTCGCGCGCGCAATGATGCGAGGTACGATGTCGCAGCACAAGTTCAGGGTCGGTCAAGTCGTCGATTACAATCCCGGGCGCCTGGGCATGTCGGCCTCGGCGAGGGAGTACAAGATTTTACGCCTGCTTCCTGCCGACGGTAGCGATCCCCTTTATCGGATCAAATCAGTTGGCGAGGTGTTCGAACGCGTTGCCAAAGAGCGCGAGCTCGCCCGACGGGAACGATGAATCGCGCTGGGGAACGACAAGTAGAGCTGGGTCGAATCCAAACATTGGTCGCGATGCGATCTGCCGGATCAGTGCCAACAAGGAGAGCTGCGTGATCGACACCGTTCAGCGCTATATCGATGCCACGATCGCAGTTGCCATCATGGCGACGCTCGGCGTCATCTCGGGGTTTGTCGCAGCTGCATTGACCGGCGACCGTATGCTTGCCTTCCTGGCCGCTGGCGCAGCGTTCGCGCTCACCGGTTTGGTTTCGATGGTTCGGGTTTGGCGAATGACAAGACGGCCGGTCCTTCCCCCTGACCCCGCTGCGTGACAGGCAAACCAGCAGGCCCATGCGGTGCTGAATGGGTTACGTTCGAGCTTCTGACTTCGTTCGTCGCTCTCGACAAAGGAATGGTGTTCATGTTCACGCGCAGCCCTGCGGACGAGCCGATAAAGCCAACTCCGAGCCCCGGTCTCAATAGGTCGCCTCAAGTTCGCTCGGGTTCTGTCGAGGCCGGCAAGTCCGTCATCAGCAACGACCTAAAGATCGTGGGACAGGACCTTAAGATTATCAGTCGGGGCACGCTTCAGATCGACGGCGAGGTCGAAGGCAACGTAGCCGGCGCCGAGATCATCATCGGCGAGCACGGGAATGTGACAGGCACTGTGGCCGCCGACCGGGTGATCGTGCGGGGCAGGACCTCAGGGGTCATTCGCGCCATGAGCGTTGCGCTGCAATCCTCGGCACGCGTGGAAGGTGACATCCACCACATGTCGCTCGCCATCGAGCAGGGCGCGGAGTTCGATGGGCGCTGTCGGCGTCCCGCAAACGCATCGGAACTTCAACTCGACTTGGAAGCGTACGGAGTAGACCGCGACACCGTGGCACCGCACTCTCGAACAATCGGCGGAAACAAATGAGCGCGTTGTTTTCCATACCGCCGAGGAGGCAGCAAGGTCCGCGCGGACGGTGCCATGGGCGCGGAAATCGGAATTGATCGCCTGTTCCGAGCCGGCGGGGGGTTACGAGCGTCCAGCGCTTCTGAAGCTCCTCGCCGCATTTCCGGCAGCCTCGAAGGTAGCTGCAGCATCCTTCGCTGTCATGGCGACCGTGGTCTCGATATCCGACAGACTGCCCCCTGCTGCAGCTGCCAGAACCGCAGAGGCCGCCACCTTCTCATCAGGGAACTCGCCAATAACCAGCCAATCGTGACGACCGAAGGTCAAGTACCAGCCGACTAGCCGACCTCCAACGGTCTTGAAGAGATTGGCAACCGCTTCCTCGCGATTCTCGGGTTTGGCCAGCATACCCTTGACTGCCTCTGTCGTGAATTTCCCGCGCGAAATGTAGATGGGCATGTGGTTTCCTCCTGAAGAAAACTCCTCTACGAGGACATAACAGTAGACCCCTAGTTCCAACCCGTCAGATCAACTCTTCGCAACCGACAGCGTGCGATTGACCCAACGATGGCCGCCCAATCCCGCGCTCAGCGCGCTCTCACTTCACCAAAATCCGAGATAATTCCGTGTTGAACCTCCGTGCATGATAGAGTTTGGCGCCTCAGGCTGGTCTGATCCGTGTGTAGATCAATGCGCCACTTCACTGCATTGGTGCTCGCGTTAATGCTAGGTAACCCCGCTTGCGGCGAGTCCATCAACTTTGGTCCTGATCTCGCAGCCGCGGGATGGAGCGTCGTTACTTTCCCCGGCGTTGCGCCCGCCACGTTCAAGGCAACGAGCGCCGACACGCTCGATGTCGTGACAGATGCTGCCGCAGGCTTGTTGTGGCACGCTATCAAGGAGCCAAAGCGGGCCGTCGGCACGGCACACTGGAGCTGGAGAGTAGATAGGAGTGTTGTGCCCACCGATCTCTCCCAGCGGGGGAACGATGACCGCGCTCTGGCCGTCTATTTTGTCTTTGGGCGGAAGTCCGATCTCGCCATGGGCCCGATGGCCCTTCTATCATCCAGTTCGGTGAAGGCGCTTGTTTATGTCTTTGGCGGTGATAGGCCGCGCGGCTCGATTGTACCAAGCCCTCACATGGGACAGCGCGGCAGGTTCCTCATACTCTGGCCCGCAAATGGGCCGCGGCACCAATGGTTGGACGAAAGCATCGATATCGCCGTCGACTACACTCGGCTTTTCGGCCACCAACCTCCCGATTTGTTAGCGATCGCGATCTCAAGTGATTCGGATGACACGCGTGGCCGCAACCATGCGCTGGTACGCGGTCTTCGCATAGGCGATTAGGAGTATGTTCGGTTGCGCGCGTCGCGGAGGAACAAATCAGACCCGCAACCGACACCGACTAAACCGCCCAACCCAGAATTCCGCGCCTTTCCCCATCCAAATCCGTGAGCCCACCGCGTCCGAAGCTCGTGCACTCGTCACTCGGCTGCTTCCGCGACAGTATTGTGGAACGCCCGGATCAACCACCTGCCATCACGCTTCATCATGACCGCGCTGACCATCCCTCGAAATTCCTCGGTCCTCTGACCCTGACTGGCGAAGCCCGGCCATCTCCAGGTCCCGCTGCAAGCTTTGGCGTCCCGTTTGTCGGTCGGCCTTGAGCCTTTGGCAGAGCCGGCTCGGCGCCATTACTGACGCTCTGCCGGAAACGGTTGCAGCGAGCCCCCTGGACCTCGAACCATCCGATCTCTCCTTCCAGGCGCCGGTGGCGTGCACGGAAGGACGGATGCGCATTTCACGTCCCGTCGCAACAGACGACGCGGGAATTATCGCATGGCGCTGACAGGGCGGAGTCAAGCGCCGCCGCGGGACTCTTTTCGCCACCTGCCATCAGCGTTAACGCGGCACGCCGGCCTCGGCTGGCACAACGTTTTAGCGTCTTGTGTGCTCTCGACCGACGTCATGCCGGCGAAGGCCGGCACGCAGTTCACCGAGCCGCCCGGTGAGGGCAGCTGCGATGCACCCACTCGCCGCGGTGAGTTAGCGACACGACCTTCGGAGTGCAATGAGCGCGACCTCTCTCAGCCGCACCCCTCCCGCGAAGTGACCTGGGTCCCGCCCTCCGGCGGGATGACGATGCTGTGAGGTTCCGCGCTCTGGTAGGTACCACGTTCGTTCCAGTGGCTCGTTCGGCTCTGCTCCTCGTAGGCTGCTCAGACCTTCATCTCGGGTCGTTTCTGAGATCGCCATCGTTTCTCACATGACTGACCGGTCAGTCATAACAGAGTTGCAGGCGCCGAGGCTTGAATGGACCGCGCCGAATGCGCATATGACTGACTGGTCAGTCATTGACGAGAGGTGGCGCGATGGGCAATGATCGGGAAGGGCGGGCGAAGGCTTCTGCCGGCGGGCGGAAACGGCCGGCGGGGCCGGCGGCGGCGCGCCGCCAATCCGCCAGCGGGCGGGCGGCAAGCCGCGCGCAAAGCGCGTCCGGCTCACGAAAAATCCACACCGCCGCCCGGCGCCAGGCGATCCTGGACGCGGCGCTCACCGTCTTCGCCGAGCGGGGCTACGACGCCGCTCGCCTCGACGACGTGGCAGCGAGGGCCGGCGTTGCCAAGGGCACGCTCTACCTCTACTTCAATGACAAGGAGGCGCTGTTCGAGGCGCTGGTGCGCGGCGCCGTGTCTCCGATCCTGGATCGGGTCGGCGAGGCCGCGGGCGATCCCAACATCAAGACCGCTGACGTTCTCGATTTCGCCTTTGCCCTGTTCCAGAAGGAAGTGTTGGGCACCGAGCGCAAGCTGCTGTTGCGCCTCATCATCGCCGAGGGACCGCGCTTTCCGGCCCTCGCCCAGTTCTACCACCGCGAGGTGGTCTCCCGGGGGCTCAAGCTGATGCGCATGCTGGCTGAGCGCGCCGTGGCGCGCCGCGAGTTCGCAAGCGACGGGCCGGCCCACTTCCCGCAGCTCATCTTCGCGCCGCTATTGCTAGCGGTGATCTGGGATGCCCTGTTCTCCAAGACCGATCCGCTCGATGTCGCCGGCCTCCTGCGCGCGCATCGCGAGCGTGTTGACCGCCCGTCCTCGGGAGGGCCGTGCCATGACCGCGACGAGGCGCGCCGTCATCGTCGCCGTGCTCGCCGCCGCCGGCATCGCCGCCGGCGCCTACGCCTATCTGCGCAATGGCAGCGAGCAGCGCGAGTTTCAGGGTTGGGTGGAGGCCTATCTCGTCTTCGTCAGCCCCGACGAGACCGGCCGTGTGGAAAAGCTGGCCGTGCGGGAAGGCGATACGGTTCAGAGCGGGGCCCTGCTGTTCGCCCTCGACGCCGACCTGCAGCAAGCCGCGGTGGCCGAGAACGAGGCAGCCGTCGTCAACGCGCGGGCCGCCTACGAGCGAGCCAAGACCCTGCTCAAGGGCGCGGTCGGCTCGCAGAAGACGTTCGACGACTCTGAAGCCGCGCTGCGCACCGCCGAGGCGCGCCTGAACTCGGCGAAGACCAAGCTCGAGCGGCGTCGCATGTATTCCCCCGCCGCCGGCAGCATCCAGGAGGTTTACTTCCGCGAGGGCGAGCTGGTGCAGCCCGGTCGGCCGATCGTGTCGCTGCTTCCGCCGGAGAATACCAGGGTGCGCTTCTTCGTGCCGCAGGCAGTGCTGCCCACGGTGCGCATCGGCGATAGGATTGCGGTGCGCTGCGACGGATGCGCCAGCGATCTGGTGGCGCGCGTCAATTTCCTGTCCGCCCAGGCCGAGTTCACGCCGCCCATCATCTACAGCCAGGAGGAGCGCGCGCGCCTCGTGTTCCGCGTCGAGGCGACGCCCGAGCGCCCTGCCGACCTGCGTGTCGGCCAGCCCGTCTCGGTGGCGCTGCAGGGCCCGGCCGGGGTCAGCCATGCGAAAAAATGACAACGCCAATGGCGCCGTCGCCGTGGAAGTCGAAGGCCTCACCAAGTCGTTCGACGGCAAGGTGGTGGTGCGCAACCTGTCCATGCGGGTGATGCAGGGCCAGATCTACGGCTTCCTCGGCCCCAACGGCTCCGGCAAGACCACCACGCTGCGCATGGTGTGCGGGCTGCTCACACCCGACGGCGGCAGGGGCACGGCGCTCGGCTACGATATTCTGACCGAGCGCGACAAGATCAAGCGCAACGTCGGCTATATGACGCAGCGCTTCAGCCTCTATCAGGATCTTTCTATCAAGGAGAACCTCGAGTTCGTCGCGCGCGTCTACGGCCTTGCCGATCCCGATAAGGAGGCCCGTCTCGCCATCGAGCGGCTAGGCCTGCAGGGCCGTGAGAAGCAGCTCGCCGGCACGCTGTCGGGCGGCTGGAAGCAGCGCCTCGCGCTCGGCGCCTGCATCCTGCCCAAGCCGAAGCTGCTGCTGCTCGACGAGCCCACCGCCGGCGTCGATCCAAAGGCGCGGCGCGAGTTCTGGGGCGAGATCCACAAGCTCGCGGCCGAGGGCATGACGGTGCTGGTCTCCACCCACTACATGGACGAGGCTGAGCGCTGCCATGAGATCGCTTACATCGCCTATGGCGAGCTGCTGGCGCAGGGCACCATCGAGGAGGTGATCGAGAACTCCCATTTGAAGACCTACACCGTCAGCGGGCCCGATCTGCAGTCGCTGTCTGAGAAACTGCTGGGCATCCCCGGCATCGACATGGTGGCGCCGTTCGGGGCCAGCCTGCATGTGGCAGGGCGCAACGCCGAGGCGCTCGACGCCGCCATCGAGCCTTTTCGGGGCCAGTCCGAGCTCGGCTGGGCCTTGTCGACGCCGTCGCTCGAGGACGTCTTCATCGATCTCATGAGCCGCTCGCAGGACAACTTCCGATGATCGCTTCGCGCACGCTCGCCATGTTCATCAAGGAGTTCGTGCAACTCCGCCGCGACCGCATCACGTTCGCGACCATGATTTTCATTCCTGTGGTGCAGCTCCTGCTGTTCGGCTACGCCATCAACACCACTCCACGCCACCTCCCCACAGCCGTGCTGGTGCACGAGGAGAGCGATCTCGCCCGCTCCATCCTGGCCGCGCTCGACAACACTTCGTATTTCCGGGTGACCAGGCTCGCCCGCACCGAGGCCGAGATGGATCACTGGATCCGCTCCGGCGACGTGCTGTTCGGCGTCGAGATCCCGGCGGGCTTCGAGCGCAGCGTGCGGCGCGGCGACCGTCCCGCCCTTCTGGTGGTGGCGGATGCGACCGACCCGGTCGCATCCGGAACGGCGCTCGGCTCGCTCGAAGGCATCGTGCGCACCGCACTCGTGCGCGACCGCGGCCTGCCCGAGGCCACCGAGCAGCCGGCCGCCTTCGAGATCCGCCAGCACCGCCGCTACAACCCGGCCGCCGTGACCAGCCTCAACATCGTTCCGGGCTTGCTCGGCACCATCCTCACCATGACCATGCTGATCTTCACCGCGCTCTCCGTCACGCGCGAGCTGGAGCGGGGCACCATGGAGAGCCTGCTCGCCATGCCGATCGAGCCCATCGAGATCATGCTGGGCAAGATCGCGCCCTACATTGTCATCGGCTTCATCCAGGCGGCGCTGATCATCACCCTCGGTATCGTGCTGTTCGAGGTGCCGGTGATGGGCAGCATGCCGCTGCTGGCGGCGCTTTCCACCCTGTTCATCGCCACCAACCTGTCGATCGGCTATACCTTCTCCACGGTGGCGCAGAACCAGCTGCAGGCCATCCAGATGTCGTTCATGTTCTTCCTGCCCAACATCCTGCTGTCCGGCTTCATGTTTCCGTTCGCCGGCATGCCTCAATGGGCACAGTGGATCGGCGAGCTGCTGCCCCTCACGCACTACATCCGCATCGTGCGCGGCATCATGCTCAAAGGTGCCACGCTCTACGACCTGCAAGGCGAGGCCCTCGCGCTCTCCGCCCTGATGCTCTTCGCCATGACGCTGGCCGTGCGGCGCTTCCGGCGCACGCTGGACTGAGCGCCCACGTTCCAATGTCTGCCACCCGTCGACACGATTGCGAAGATTGGTGCAGTCCCTCGCATCCGCGATTAAGTTTGGGATCCGTTGTGGGCGCAGGGCCCTAAAAGGAAAGGGCGGGGTGACGCTGTGGAGCACTACGACTACGTCATTGTCGGCGCTGGGTCTGCCGGCGCGGTTCTGGCAGCGCGACTCACCGAGGATCCGCGCACGCGCGTGCTGCTGATCGAGGCGGGCCGGGCTGGTCACATTTACTCGCGGCTGCCGATCAGCTTCGGCCTCCTCATCCATCATCCGGCGGCGAACTGGCTCTACGAGTCCGAGCCCGAACCTGGCACCGCCAATCGGGCCATTCCGGTGCCGCGTGGCAAGCTGCTCGGCGGCTCGAGCGCTATCAACGGGCTGGTCTGGGTCAGGGGACAGCCGCTCGACTACGACACCTGGGCGCAGATGGGCTCGCGCGGCTGGAGCTGGCAGGACGTGGCGCCACTGTTCTCCCGGATCGAGGATTTCGAGACGCGGGGCGCCAGAGGGCGCGGCAACGGCGGGCCGCTGCACGTGTCGATCGTGCCCGACGAAAATCCGCTCTACGACGCTCTGTTCCGGGCTGCCACCGAGGCCGGATATCGCATCAATCCCGACTACAACAGTGAGGATCAGGAGGGTATCGGCAAGACGCAGGCGAGCATCCGGCGCGGCCGGCGCATGAGCGTCTCCCATTGCTACCTCGAGCCGGCCATGCGGCGCCGAAACCTGCGGATCGTCACCGAGGCGTCAGCGCGCCGCGTGCTGCTCGACGGGCAGCGTTGCGTCGGAATTGGCTACGAGCACCGCGGCCAGAAGATCGAGACCCGCGCTGGACGCGAGGTCATCCTCTCGGCCGGCGCCATCGCCACGCCGCAGCTGCTCGAGCTGTCGGGCATCGGCCGCCCCGAGGTCCTGAAGGCGCATGGCATCGCCGTTGCGCATGCTTTGCCGGCCGTCGGCGAGAACTTCCGCGACCACATCAACGCGCGCATCGTCTGGCGCGTGAAAGATCCCCGCATCTCCTACAACTACAGGGCCCGTGGCATCGGCGCCGCAAGCCAGGCGCTGAAATACCTGGCGACCGGCGGCGGGTTCTTCAGTCTACCATCTGCGCCACTGGTCGCCTTTCTCAAGACGCGGCCGGAGCTTGCCACGCCGGATGTCCAGATGCACCTGATCCCCTACTCGATCAAGGACCCGAAGCGGCGCAAGCTGCAAGACTTCCCGTCCATGACGGTGGCCTGCTATCAGCTGCGCCCGCAGAGCCTTGGCTCCGTTCACATCCGCTCTGCCGATCCCGACGCGCACCCGGCGATCCGATTCAACTTTCTGACCGATAGCATCGACCAGCGGACGATGGTCGACGGTTTCCGCATGATGCGTCGCATCGTCGAGACGCGCGCCATGGATGGACTGAGGGGCGAAGAGTATTCGCCCGGCAAGGACGTGGCGAGCGACGAGGCGATTCTCACCTGGATCCGCAACAACTCGCAGACGGCCTACCATCCCATCGGCACGTGCCGCATGGGCCAGGGACCGAACACCGTGGTCGACGAGCGGCTCTGCGTGCACGGGATCGAGGGCTTGCGCATCGCCGACGCCTCGGTCTTTCCCACCATGCCGTCGGGCAACACCAATGCACCCTCGATCATGGTTGGAGAGAAGGCCGCCGACCTTATCCGCGCCACGGCCTCGACCACGTCCTCCGCTAGAATAGGCCCCGTTGTCGGCGCATGACAGCCCCTCCCACGAACAATCCTGCCCGCAGAGGCGCCCAGGTGGTCACGTCTCGCGATGTGCAGGATGACGCGCTGGCGCTGTTAGAAGGCGGCTTCCGCGTGGTCGGGACTTAGATCATTGATCCCTGCTGCATTGCCTCCTGGGTGGGTACAGGCAGCTCGGCGCATCGCGCTTTGCAAACATGCGCTTCTCAAGCCGCGCTTTGCGTCCGCGCGGAACCTTCCGCCAGGAGGCCCTCGACTTCGGCGGCCGTCATCGGCGGACCCAGCAGATAGCCCTGCGCCTGCGCGCAGCCCCATGCGCGCACCCTGCTGAGCTGCTCGTGGTTCTCGATCCCTTCGGCCACCGTGGTCATGCCGAGGCTCGTGCCGAGCGCAATCACCGCCTCAACGATCGCGCGCGAGTTTTCGCTGCGTTCGATGTCGACAATGAAGGCCCTGCCGATCTTGATTTTCTCGAACGGGAAGGTGCGCAGGCTGGACAGGGAGCAGTAGCCGGCGCCAAAATCGTCCATGGCGACGCTCACGCCGAGCTGACGCAGCTGGTGCAGCATGGCGAGCGTGCTCTGGCCCCCCTGCAGCAGGGTCGTTTCGGTGACCTCGAGCTCGAGCCGGTGCGGCGGCAGTCCCGACCGCGCCAGGGCCTGCAGCGCGCCTTCGATCAGGGTGCGCTTCGCAAACTGCTGGGCCGAGACATTGATCGCGACCTTGATTGGGTCCGGCCAGCGAGCCGCCTGGGCGCAGGCCCGCGCAAGCGCCCACTCGCCGATCTGTGCAATCAGACCCATGTCCTCGGCAATGGCGATGACCTCGTCGGGAGGGACCACGCCCCGTTCCGGATGATGCCAGCGCAGCAGCGCTTCGAATCCCGCAACCCGCTCCGTCTTGAGGCATACGAGCGGCTGGTAGGACAGCTCCAGCTCTTCCTCGTGCAGTGCCGTGCGCAAGTCGAGCTCGAGGCTCCGGCGGCTCCGAAGTTCTTCGCTCATCTCTGCCTTGAAGAACGAATAGCCGCGGCGGCCTGCGGCCTTGGTGCGATAGAGTGCAAGGTCGGCATTTTTGATCAGCTGGTCGGCGTCGCTTCCGTCGCGCGGGGCCAGCGTCATGCCGACGCTGGTGCCGATCTCGACGCGATGGCCGTCGATCTCGTAGGGCGCGCCCACCGTCTCGACGATGCGGGTCGCGAGCGACTCGGTCTGGTTGGGGTCGCGCACGCTGGCCTCGATGATGGCGAACTCGTCGCCACCCAGGCGGGCGACGAGGTCGCCGTGGCGCACGCACCCAAGCAGGCGCTGGCTCACCTGCTTCAGAAGGGTGTCGCCGATCGGGTGGCCCAGCGTGTCGTTGACGGCCTTGAAGTGATCAAGATCGAGGCACAGTACGGCGAAGCCCTGGCCGCGCACCAGGCACTGCAGGCTCTGCTCCAGCTGCTCGCGGAACAGGACGCGGTTGGCCAGGCCCGTTAGTGCGTCGTGACGCGCCAGGTGCGTGATGGCCTCCTCCTGACGCCGGCGCTCGGTGATGTCCTCGTGCAGGGCCACCCAGCCGCCGCCCCTGAGGGGCTGGCGCGAGACCGAGATGATGCGGCCGTTGGCGAACTCGATCAGCATCGAGGGTGAGGACGGGCGGCCATAGAGCGCGGTTTCCCTCGTTTCGGAATGGCGCGCCCCCTTCTTGGTGCGATGTTCCCAGAGTGCGCAATGCACGGTGCCTGGCCGTGTCAGCTCGCTCGGTACGTCGTACATCTCCGCATAGCGCTTGTTGCAGACGAGCAGACGCTCCTGCGCGTCGAACATGCTCAAGCCCAGCGGCATATTGTTGATGGCCGCGTCAAGCTGCAGGTTGAGGCGCTCGAAGTCGGCTTTCTTCGTCAAGAGCTCGATCGACTTGGCCTTGAACACGGACACCGAGCGAGCCAGCTGGCCGAACTCGTCCGTCTCTGCAACGCCTGGGATATCGACGGACGTATCGTTGCGTGCCAGCCGGATTAGAGCCGAGCCGATTCCCTCAAGCCGCGCCAGAACACGCCGCAGTAGCAGAAGCCCAAGCGGCCCGATCAGCACACCTGTGACGGCCGCAGCTGCGGACACCCAGGTTACCAACGAACGTGCCTGTGCGGAAAGGCCTTCCAATCCCTCCGCCACGCCGCGGACGCGCTTGTGCCCTTCGGCCAGGACCTCGAGCATGAGGCTGTCGGCGGCCCTCGCGTAGCGTGCGGCCGCAGCGGTCGCCAGCTCGTGCTGGCCCGCACGTGCGAGGTCGAGGATCGAGGCGCCTTGGGTAGCGAGCAGAGCGAACCTTGGCGAGAGCATCTCACTCCGATCGGGTGTGATGCGGTCGATAAGGTCGGCGATCGCGTCGTTGAGTTCGCGCACGGTGCGTTCGTACTGCTCGGCATCGGCGCTCTCGGCAGGGAAGGGCGCTGTCGCCACCAGCCGACGATGCTGCTCGAGCAGCACCTGCAGGCGGGCCGAAACCGTGGCCTCGCCGCCGACTTCCTGATGGAACCTATTCGCGGCCTCCTCGGTGTGGGTGGCGAACTGGATGGTGGCCATCGCGAGCCCGTAGACCACCGCCAGGAACAGCGCGATGGTGCCGTAGAGCTTGGTCGAGAGCTTTGGGGCGGGCAGGCCTAGGCGCGCTAGCATCGAAAGCCGCTCACGGATTGGCACGATCCTGCACGGGCCGCCCGAGCATGAGCAGCCGGCCGTGCCTTGTAAGCACCAGGACTTAACAACTCGGTCCGTTCACGGCGCTAGTTTTTAGGCAATATGTGCAGGCGCGGGCGCAGCAGGTTGCCGGCGGCGCTCACCATTTGCCGGTGTTCGGCATTGAGGTCCAGGGCTCCTGCTTGGGCTGCGCATTGCCCTTCTGCAGCAGCTCGATGGAATATTGTCGGGTGAGCGAATGAAGGCTATGCGGCGGTCGCGCGGCGGGCGGTTGATGGTGACGCCGACCTTCATCATGCGATTGCAGGTAGATGTCGTCCACCTCGAACGCAAGATGTCCGAAATTGCGGCCTTCACCATAAGTTTTCCGGGTCCCAGTTGTAAGTCAGCTCCAATAGGGGTGCATGCTCGGCGACGCTGCGGCTTTTGTCCTCTGGGGCGGCCAGGAACACCAGCGTGTACCGGCCTGCCTGGTCTTCCCTGCGGAAGAGCTCTTGCAACCCAAGCTTGTTGAAGTAGAAGTCCAGGCTCTTGTTGACGTCGGAAATGCGATAGCGCAATGGGACCTCCTTGGGCTGGCTCCGGACAGCCGGTCAAAGCCGGGCTGTGGGGCCGGATTCTCTGGCCCAGCCCGCAACACCAGCTCGCTGGCGGCCGTTTCGGCGTACCAGAAGGCTGCCGAATGCAGCGGAGAAGCGGGGCAAATTGCAAACTTGAGCACTACCGGTGGACAACCCGCGCATAACTTTGCAACGTGGTCGGAGGATACGCCGCTAACGTTTGCGGCTACAACACGAATCAGTATTGCAAGGGCAGAACGCAAAATAGCTGCAAGTGTTCAACTGATAAGGAAGTGAGTTGTCAGTTTTTCCCCAAGTAGTAATTTCGTCCACTGCTGCAAAAAAGCTACGCTTCAAGCTTTTCAGCAACTTAGGTGCGCTTGGAGGGCGAGTTGCTGAGAAAATTGCGCAATGGATGGTGCTCCCAGTGCCCAAAATCATTTGGACACAGCGCCGCCAATCACTATAGGCTCCCCTCGCTGTCAGGCATTTTGCGGTGAGTTGAGAGGGCAATTTCGACCCCACGGATGCGGCTCTGGCGGCCAGTAAAAGGGTAAATCCATGTAGAATCCTAAGTTAGCGGGGTAAGCTTATGGGTGACAACAAGTTCCCTCCACAACCGGGGGCTGAAACGGCTGGCACGGACGCGGCTGGGGGGCTCGAAGTCTTTGAAATTGCCGGCACGATAAAATGGTTCGACGTCTCCAAGGGCTACGGCTTCATCGTTCCTGACAACGGCCTGCCAGACGTGCTCCTGCATGTCACCTGCCTTCGGGCCGGCGGCTATCAGACGGCATACGAGGGCGCTCGTGTCCACTGCCAGGTGCTGAACCGTCCGAGAGGTTTGCAGGCCTTTCGCGTGCTCAGCATGGACGAGAGCACGGCGATCCATCCTTCCCAGTTGCCTCAGCGCACCCACGTCGTGGTACAAGCCGAAAGCGACTGGGAGCGGGCCATGGTGAAGTGGTTCAACAGGGTCCGCGGCTTTGGGTTCCTGACACGTGGCGAAGGCACACCGGACATCTTCGTGCATATGGAGACTCTGCGCCGCTTTGGGTTCACCGAGCTGCGGCCCCAGCAAATCGTACTGGTTCGATGGGGCATGGGCGAGAAAGGCTGCATGGCTGCCGAGCTCAAGCCCGACGGAGTGCAGCCCGGCCTACCCCCACCGCACTGATGCCGGCGCGGTGAAGCAGGTTGCGACCTTTTCCGGGGCTGCCCGCTGGGCGGCCCCGTGGTTTGTTGGGCTCATCCTCCTGGCGGGACTGCTCATACAGCCGGCTGATGCTGCCATGCGCCGAAGCAAGCTGACGCTTCAAACCGCGCAAGGCGCGCACGTCATCGACATTGAGATCGCCATGACCCCTGCCGAGCAGCAGATGGGGCTCATGTTCCGCAGGAGCGTACCCGAGAACACCGGCATGCTTTTCCTCTATCCGGGGCCTCAGGAAATCACCATGTGGATGAAGGACACTTACGTGTCCTTGGACATGGTCTTCATAAGGGGCAACGGCGTGGTGCACCGCATCGAGGCCCATACCGAGCCGTTCTCCCAGACCACCATACCCTCCAGGGGCGATGTCGTGGCCGTGCTGGAGATGGTGGCAGGCTCGGCCGAGAAGCTTGGTCTTAAGCCGGGCGACCGCGTGGTGCACGCCGCATTTGCCCAGCAGCGCGGAAAGAACTGAGACGCGCGGGCCACGGCTTCCGCAACAGGCGTTCTTCCTGCTCGGACGTTCGCTCCCGCCCTGATAGCGCACGTGGGTGCCGAACCGGGGCATATCGGCTCGGCCGCTCCGTTGGCGACATCGACCGCTCGCGCACCCCTGAGGACGCCTCGCTAACCAAGGGTCATCCGCAGCATCCTCCCCAAGCCATAGACGAAGGTAGCAAACCCGATGTTGGTCACGATACCAGTGACGAAGTAAGTAGTGATTTTGGAGCTCCATGCCACTCGCGGTTCCTGGCGCAGCAGCTTCAGCTTCATCCACCAGCTGTCGAGTGTCAGGCCTGCCGCCCCGACGAGCACGAACCACCAAGGGGTACCGGCGTAGGCAGCCAGCCCGATGATGAGAAAGACGATGAGGGTCGTCAGCATGCCGCCCCGATCTGGTCGCGAAGCGTCCGGCCATACGCCGCTTGGGAACGCATTCGTTCCTGCCGGCTTACCATAGCGGGAAACGCTCATCGTGAAGCAGAACCGCACGGTTCGCGTTGGGCGACGTCCTCCGCTCGGCATGACGACGGGTGCTGCGGACCCTCGGCTGGTGCCGCAACGCTGCAATGTCGACGAGAGGAAACCGCTCAGGGGCGTCGCTGCCGGGGGATGTCGATCGGCAGATACTCGACCCCGGACCGCTGGATCGGCTGCGGATAGAGCTTCATCAGGTCCATCACCGCGTTCGGCATGCCAACTTTGACGGGGAGGCCAAGGGCCGCGGCTTCACTCGCGGTCAATGCATAGTCGTGCGTCCAGTGTCCCCCAGCCAGCTTCGCGGCTAGCGCCTCGGCGGCGGCCGCCTCCATTCGCGGCGTCAATAGCTCGACCGCGCCTCGCTTGACTTGCGCGAGCGCCTTCTCGCTCACGTCAGCCAGAACCAGCGTGAGGTCGAACACCTCGGCGACCGGCTTGGAATCGCGTGCCTTGACGATGCTTGCGGCCGGCAACCCGGCGATCTGCGGGTCGATCGGACCGAGAACGGAGAACTCGCCAAGCACGATCTCATCGGCAGCAAGTGCGATCAGCGTTCCCCCGGACATGGCATAGACCGGGACATAGACGGTCACCTTGGCCTTGTGTGCCTCCACGGCACGGGCGATCTGCATGGCCGCCAGCACGATTCCGCCCGGCGTGTGCAGCACCAGATCGATCGGAACGTCGGACGGTGTTTCTTTGATAGCCGCAATGATGGTCTGGGCATCCTCGAGATCGATATGGCGGGAGACCGACAAGCCAAACAGGCTGCGCTTCTCCTGGCGATGGATCATTGTGATGACGCGCGTGCCGTGCGCCCTTTCAATCGCCCGGATCGCTTGGGCGCGTCGGACCGTGTACCACCGCCCCATCAGCATGGGCTGCAGAGCCAGTACGAGAAGGAGAATCCAAAGCAGGGATGAGAAATCGAGGGACATTCCTGTTTCCTTGGCGGTCGATCGCGGTGACGCGCGCCTCGCGCAGGCTCGTGTCCCGATTGCGAAGTTCGTCACACTGTGCCGCAACGTCGAACACTAGCGCAAACCGGCAGGGGGCCGCATCCGCCTACCTCCGCGCAAGGCCTCACAGTGTCACGCAAACCCCCTTGTCCATTTGGCTTCTCTGGCCAACTGCGAGTGAACCCGAGGCAACGAGCGCCGTTTAGAGGATATGAATGCTACTTCGACGTTCCCCGCAACCGTCTGCTTCTGGTGCTGCCCGCCCGCGCCCTCAAAAGCTCATGCCTGAACCTTGAGCACATCGAGCGCAGCAGCGAGCGGGTTCTGCTCGACGCCGCCTTCGACCTGGTTCAACCACGACGCTCGCGTCGGCGTGTAGTGGAATGTCACGAGCGGATGGCGACAAGCCATTCGTCGTTCCTTTTGTGCGTGTTGGAGGTTGTCGAGGATGACCTCGAGCCTCTTCTTGGGATAGGCCGCGACGACCTCGTCCATGAAGTCGAGGAACTCCTTGCGGCGCCGGCGTTTCTTGTGCGCAGCCTGGACTTTGCCGGTGGCTACCTAGAACGCCGCGAACAGCGTCGTCGTGCCGTGCCGCTTGTAGTCAGTGCGCGCCCGGAGGATAGCTTGAGGTAGCCCTGGGCGCGCTCCAGCGCCTGGATCGACGGCTTCTCGTCAATGCACAGGACGACCGCGTTGTGGGGCGGCGTCATATAGAGGCCGACGACATCTGCGGCCTTGGCGGCAAACTCGGGGTCGTTGCTCTCGCACCAGCTTTTGCGGCCGCCGAGATCGATCTTCTGCTTGCGCAGAGATCGCCAAACATACTGCACGTCGACGTCGCCAAGTGCCTCCGCGATCAGTGGCCCGTTCCAACGGGCAAAGCCCGCGGGAGGTGGCCCATCGAGCACCGCGCGAATGCGCTCGTCGGTCACCTCGCCGTAGATCGGTGGAGCACCGGAGCGCGGCAGGTCCTCGAGCCCGGCGAGCCCTTCGCGCGCAAAGCGCCCCGCTACAGGCTCACCGTGGTGGGCGTGGTATCGTCTCGCGGGCAATCTCGCGCGTACTCGACCCCTCGGCTGCCTCCAGCACAATCCGTATCCTCAACAGCTGCCGCTGCTCCGTGGTCGCGGCGCGCAGCCGAGCCTCAAGCTCCGCGCGCTCTTTCGGCTTCAGCCGAAGCTCGATTGCATCAGGAATTATCTCGACGTTGAATTACGACGCAACTCCTGAAGATAGTGCAAAACGTCACTCAGTCACTTCAGATACCGGGTA
>CAWHBI010000029.1:0-122540 GCA_963827545.1 uncultured Alphaproteobacteria bacterium | reverse complement strand
CCTCCATCCCTGAAAATTTCCAGACCGACGAGATCGTCAGCGCGGTAGACGGTGCAGGTGTGGTATGCTAGTGCGATATCCATCTTCGCCTTATCGCCATGAATAAAACACTCCGTGTTTCATTGCCTGTACTGCTTTTTAGCACAATTGCGCTCGTCGCCCTTTATCGTGTGCAAACGAACGACGGCGGCATCGGGTCAGCGCCGCACCTGCCGGGACAAAACTTGGCTCGCAGAAACTGAATGCCGCCGGCACTGTTCTTGCCGGCCCCTCATCCGCGAACGGCAATGTGTGGTCGCAGGTTGACTACGACACCGGGGCAGACGGCTGGAGCACGGAGAAGTTCCTCGGACTTTCCGGTACCCCCGCACCTTCTCCGACTCCTCCACCCCCACCGACTCCGGCACCGACTCCCACACCTCCACCTCCCACACCAACCGCAACTCCCACGCAGACTCCGACCCCGCCACCCGCACCGACCTCCACTCCCGCGCCGACACCGACGCCCTCGGGCGGAACGGTGACAGCTGCTTCCTGCTCTCAAGCTGCAGTTCAAACTGCCGTTAACCAAGCTCAAAATGGCTGGACTGTCATGATCCCCCATGGTTCTTGTGCCTGGTCTACTGGCATCTCCACTACCAAACAAATCTGGATCAGAGCACAAAACTACACACCCACAACAGGAGGAAACGCAACCAGAAATGTTGTTATTACCAACAACTCCAGCGTGCCTCTTTTCAGGTTGACTACAGGCAACAGTTTCCACGTGGCGCTGTCGGGTATCCGAATCAACGAAGGCACTGGTGATGGTTCAGCTCTGACGGTCTCTGGTTCTGGCTCCAAAGTCGCGCTTATAAGTGACATGTATTTTGAATCAAGAGATCGCCATTGGCCAGTATTGTTTGTTGTGAATTGGAACGCGCTAGGAGGTGTTATGTGGAATACCCATTTTCGAGGCGTCTATGATGTAAGCTCTGGTCTTGTAGGTGAAGGACTGATGAGAGTAATGTCACCAAGAGCATGGAACACTGCTTCTACAATGGGTTCATTAGACACCAATGGAAATACTAATTTCTACGTTGGGATTCAACATGTTACAACGGTGGAATTTTGCCGGACGCAGATGATAATGCGCGCGTAGTGGTTCGCTACAGCGAGTTTGATGGTTGTTGGGCTGAAACGCATGGTTTTACCAGTGTAACTGGTGGCCGACACATGGAGTTTTACAACAATACT
This sequence comes from uncultured Alphaproteobacteria bacterium, assembly GCA_963827545.1. Lineage (GTDB taxonomy): Bacteria > Pseudomonadota > Alphaproteobacteria > Rhizobiales > Hyphomicrobiaceae > AWTP1-13. Next base: position 121,304 of record CAWHBI010000029.1, on the reverse strand, counting down.
TTTAAAGTTAGTCATCCAGACAAAAATATGGCGGGTAGGTATTTCTGGCTTAGGGCGGGCACAGTTGTATTTACCGACAACATAGTCAACGACGCTGCCAACCCAAGTGCCTATGGAAGCCCAGTGCAATTAGACATCGGAGACAATACATCTCCATCAAGCTATCCGCAACAACGCCAGCCGGGTTGGGGACACAATGGCACTAATCATGTTTCAGACCCTATCTATATATGGAATCAATCGGGAGCACGCGCTTACAGTTGGGGCACCCAAAGCGCTTGGACCAACATGGTTCAGTTAAACCGTGACATCTTTGTAAACTCTGGCCCCAAACCCGGTTATAGTAAGTACACCTATCCTCATCCAGCAAGATCTGCTTTAGGCACCGTACCTAGTCCAACTCCTAAACCCATCCCCATGCCAACTCCGACTCCAACCCCAACACCCACACCAACCCCTACACCGCCTCTACCAGGAGCACCGGCCGCTCTGCCGCAAGGCAACAACGGCATCGCCGCGCTCTATCCGAACGATACCAACATCCAAAATCATCCTGACGTAATCTTCGCAGATAATTTCGAATCGTACACATCAGCAAGTCAACTGACGACCAGGTGGAACAACTATTTCCAACGGGGTAATACTCGTATTGCAACAGAAGCGGGGAATTTCTACGCCGGGAGCAAGGGGCTTGAATTCCGACTTCCCCAGAGCAGCACTGAAGTGGCCAATGCGGTCCAGAAAACTCTTAGCCCGACCGAAGACGTCGTATTCTTCCGCGCGTATACGAAATTCGATCCCGGTTTCAACATTTCCGGTTCGGGACACAATGGGCTTGGTATTTCGGCGCAGTATTGTTGTCCGGGGGTACCCGCGAACGGTACGAACAAGTTCTACGTCAATGTTGAAAACAGCCGAGGGGACACAACAGAAACCACGCCGGGCATTACACATACCTACATTTATCATCCCGACCAGCGAGACATTTGGGGGGACCATTTCTACTCCGACGGCACCATCTCGCCGTTTACTCTTACGCCTGGAAATTTTGGTCCGTACTTCGTACCTGGACCGAATGTAACGCCAAGGCTCGACCGCTGGTACAGCTACGAGCTGATGGTGAAAGCGAACACGCCGGGCCAGCGCGATGGTCGCGTCGCTATCTGGATAGACGGCACACTTATAGCCGACTGGCAAAACCTCCGACTGCGGGATACAAGCAGTCTAAAGATAAACAATGTGGACATTGGCCTCCATTCTCACAGTAGCAGCCGAGAGAACAAAAAATGGTACGACAATGTCGTGGTCGCGCGTTCTTATATAGGGCCGGTCGTGACCGGCGCGCCTCCAACTCCTACACCCACCCCCACCCCTACGCCAACCCCAACACCATCCACCAAATAGTCGATCAACGACCGCGTGCAAGTCTCCTCCGGCCCCCTCAAAGTCCGCGCGACAGCTAACACGTCCGGCACATTCCTCGGCACCAAGCCACCGGGAACACGGGCACCGTCATCGGCGGCCCCACCACACAAGGCGGCTTCACTTGGTGGTAGATCAACTACGACACCGGCGTCGACGGCTGGAGTGCTGAAGACTTCCTCTCGAAAGTTTCTGTGACGCCACCGCCAACTCCTTTCCTGGGCACCAAAGAAACAAAGCAGAAAGCGCACGTTATCAATAGCTTAGATGGTTCTGTGCGGAGGGTCGGGGTACTACCCTGGCCTGAGTCCGTCGGCTTGAGCCGCGTCACTCCCCGCGTCCTGATCTGAGCTATGAGTTAAGGGAGCGGGGCGGAGCACGTCAGTTACGCATGACAACCGGCACGCTCAGCGACGCGGCCATCAGAGTTGGCTCACGGGCGGGCCGCGACGTCAGCTATTGACCTGACATTCGCCCTGCATTGCTCCGAACACGTCCGGTGAAAGAGTGCCGATTTTGTCGCGAAAGTCGGTGGCGAGATCGGCAAAGGGTTCTGTAAGGATTGCTGCGGCGCCCTTTTGCCGCTCGCTCCAGCTGGAGAGCGTCTGTGACGCCCTGATACTGACGCGTGCTACGCAACTTGGACCCCTACCCCGACGCTCACGCAACACGCGCGGCGACCATGGGCGGTGGTCGCGCCATTAGCTTGGCGAGCCGCCGCAGGTTCTGGGCAAGGGCTGCCAATGTGAACTCGAACTGAGCGCCGCGCGGCCCGCGCAGTCGTAGCCGACCAAGCCGTAGAATGCGCTTCAGGTGAGCAAACAGCATCTCGATGCGCTTGCGGTCTCGGCAGGATTGCTTGCGTATTCCGACGAAGTCGGCCGGGGATTCCGAGCGAAGTCGGCCACCCATTCCAATTGAAGCCGGCCAGGGCTTGCGATGATCCCGGCCGCCTGTTGGGCCTTGCTCTCGTGTCGGCGTTCGCATCAGGTCATTCGACGGGCTCGGCGTCAAGTTTCTGACGCTTGGCGGCAGCCTTGCGCAGGCTCTCGCCCTTGAGGATGAGCCGGTGCGCGTTGTGGACCAGGCGGTCGAGGATGGCGTCGGCGATCGTGGGGTCGCCGATGATCTCGTGCCAGTGCTCGATCGGCAGCTGGCTGGTCACCACGGTGGAGCCGCGCCCGTGCCGATCCTCCAGGATCTCCAGCAGGTCGCGGCGCTGCTCGGCCGTCATGGGGGAAAGGCCCCAGTCGTCGAGGATCAGCAGCTCGACACGCGCCAGGCTCCTGAGCAGCCGGTCGAGGCGTCCATCGCCGCGGGCAAGTGCCAGCGCATCGAACAGCCTCGGCACCCGGTGATAGAGGACGGAGCGATTGTCCCGGCACGCCTTATGGCCAAGGGCACAGGCGATCCAACTTTTCCCCACGCCAGTCGAGGCAGCGTCGCAATGCCGGGTGTCTGGCGGGGGAGGTGGTCATTCACTACCCGTTCCATCCCCGCTTTGGGCAGTCGGTCGAGGTTGTGCACCGCAGGCGGTTCGCTGGGAGCGAGCATCTGGTCATCATCCAGCGTGACGGTACACTCGCGCTGATCCCGGCATGGATGAGCGAGGAAACCGCATGCTCAGCCGCTCTCACGGCGTGCCCTCGTCTGTCCGTCGATCGGCTCATGGATCTGCGCCGGCAGCTCAACTCGCTGCAAGCCTCCCGTGGGGAATCGGCCCCGCAAGCAGGAGGCGATCATGTGCCCAAGACCGAGCCGGCAGCGCGACTTGTTCGAGGAGGAGCAACCAACAGCACAAGTCCCCACCACCCTGACGGCCACCCTCGTTCGCCGCATCGGCGAGCTTCTGGTCGAGGCGATCGGGGACGGCAGCGTCAAGGCAAGGATAGGCGACAACACAGCAAGCGGGGCGGGACATGAGCAAGATCACGCCTGAGCACCTCGCCCGCCAGGCTGTCGTCTATATCCGCCAGTCGACAGCCGATCAGGTCGCCAACAACCTGGAGAGCAAGCGCCGCCAATACGGCCTCGCCGATCGTGCGCGACAGCTCGGCTGGGGCGACGTCGCCGTCATCGACGTCGATCTCGGCCGTTCCGGCGGCGGCGTTGCCAGGCCCGGCTTCGAGAAGCTGCTGGCCGCGATCTGTGAAGGACGTGTCGGCGCGGTGGTCTCGATCGAGGCCTCGCGGCTCGCCCGCAACGGGCGCGACTGGCACACGCTCCTCGAGTTCTGCGGTCTCGTTGGCACACTGATCGTCGACGAGGACGGCGTGTATGATCCGCGCCATCCCAACGATCGCCTGCTGCTCGGCATGAAGGGCACGATGAGCGAGATGGAGCTGTCGGTGCTGCGTCAGCGTTCGCTCGAAGCTTTGAAGCAGAAAGCGCGTCGTGGCGAGCTGTTCATGACAGTTGCCATCGGCTACGTGCGGGTTGGCCACAATCGCATCGAGAAGGACCCTGATCGGCGCATCCAGGAAGCCATTGCGCTCGTCTTCACTAAGTTCGACGAGATGCAATCGGTTCGTCAGGTGCATCTGTGGTTCCGCCACGAGCGCGTGGCTTTGCCCGCGGTCGCCCACGGGGCGGAAGGCCGCGGGATCGTGTGGAAGCTGCCGGTCTACAACACCATCCTGCACATCCTGACCAACCCAATCTATGCCGGCGCCTATGCGTTCGGGCGGACGGGCAGCCGTGTGACCATCGAGAGCGGCCGCAAGAAGGTCACACGCGGCTTCAAGAAGGAGCGCAAGGACTGGGAGGTGTTGATCCCGAATCACCACGAGGGCTATGTGAGTTGGACGGACTACGAGAGGAACCTGGGCCTGATCGCGGACAACACCAACGGCATGGTCCCGATGAGCCGAGGCGCGCTACGCCGAGGCGAAGCGTTGCTTGCAGGCCTGCTGCGCTGCGGCCACTGCGGACGCAAGCTGCATGTCGCCTACTCCGGCACCGACGGCAACACCGGGCGCTACCACTGCCGGGGCGGCCACTTCAATCACGGTGGCGACCGCTGCATCTCATTCGGCGGCATGCGCATCGACCGCGACGTGGCGGCCCAGGTGATCGAGCGACTGCAGCCGCTCGGGATCGAGGCGGCGCTTGCTGCTCAGGAAGCGCGCAATCGCGAGACATCGGACAAGCGCCGGCAGATCGAACTGGCACTCGAGCAGGCGCGCTACGAAGCCGCCCGCGCGCGACGCCAGTATGACGCCATCGATCCCGACAACCGTCTCGTCGCGAGCGAGCTCGAGAAGCGATGGAACGAGCGGCTGATGGAGGTGCGCGCTATCGAGGCCGAACTCGATCGATTGACGGTTGCCCCGTCCGGCACGTTGAGCCCGCTCGATCGGGAGCGGCTGATGTCCCTTGGTTCCGATCTCGAGCGCGCTTGGAACAGTCCTGGCGTCGCCAACGAGACGAAGAAACGCATCGTGCGGACGTTGATCGATGAGATCGTCGTCCGTGTCGAGGACAACGCACTGGCCCTCACCATCCGCTGGCATGGCGGGGATCATTCTCCACTCCGGGTAAGAAAGAACCGCAGTGGGCAGCATCGCTGGAGCGCCGAGGCCGAGGTTGTCGACCTCGTGCACGTGCTCGCGCGTCAGATGCCGGACAAGGCGATCGCCTCGGTGCTCAATCGCGCCGGCAAGAGGACGGGGCGCGGGAATGGCTGGACGAGCTCGCGCGTGTGCAGCCTGCGCAGCAATCACGGCATTGCAACCTATCGCGATGGCGAGCGGAGGGAGCGCGGCGAGGTCACCCTCGACGAGGCTGCCGCAGCATTGTTGGTGAGTCCGTCGAGCGTGCGTCGTCTCATTCAGGATGGCCAGCTCGCCGCGAATCAGCTTTGCAAGGGGGCGCCCTGGGTGATCAAAGCCAGCGATCTTGAGCGCGACGACGTCAAGCGTGCCGCATCAGCCCGTCGTCTTCGGCGCCCGCCGTCCGGCAATTCGCTCCAAAAAGAGCTTGATCTATAAAGGCATAGCGAGGTGAGCATTATGAAGCGGGCTCGCTCTTGCCAATGATGAGCAAGTTCTGATGCCGCTCGATCCAGTCGCCGGCAGCCAGCTTCTGGAATAGCGCTCGGTCGAGCCCACGCGGCGCCTTCATGTCGACGTCTTCGATGACGGCGTTCTGCCTGAGGCTGGCGTAGCGCAAGCGGGTCAGGAGCCGCTTGTTGTCGCGCTCCGTCGCCTCGCGGTCGACCAGCAGCGCGAAGCGCTCCTCGAAGCCGAGCGCGGCAATGTCGGGCTGCTTGCGCTGCTCCTCCAGTGCCTTGGCCATGCCGGTCAGCCCGAGCGCGCCGAGGCGCTCCTCGGTTGGATGTTTGAGCATTGCTCTCCTCTCTTTCCTTCGTCCGCCGGATTGCTCCATCCCTGGCAGCGGCTCTTCAGTGGTAGTAGCCGGTGCCGCGGATGTTGCCGTGCCGGATCGGCGGGGTGTCCGGCGTCGGTTCGCGTGCGTAGGCGCGGTCGAGCCCGTTCTTCAGGATCGAGGCGATCGAGCCGTAGGTGGTGGTGCCGATATCGTTGCCGCGCTTGCAGGCAGCTTCCACCCTGGCCGAGCCGTAGCTGCGCGCGAGCCGCAGGATGCCGAGGCAGGCGCGGAAGCCCTGCTCGGGATGCGGCTTGGCCTTCATGATCGCCTCGATGAGAGCGATGGTCGCCGGGCCGATCTTCCTGGCCTCGCGCATCATCCGCGCCGGCGTCCACTCGGCGTAGCGCCGGTGCGCGCTCGGCATGTGCTCGCGAACTGTCGTATGCCGATTGCGCACGTTCGAGCGCGCATGGCTCGCAACCCGACTGCCCTTGTGGAAGATCTCGACCGTCGTATCGGTGATGCGGGCTTCGACCTGTTCACGGATCAGACTCGAGGGCACCGAGTAGTAGTGGCGCTCGACCTCGACGTGATAGTCGGGTGCGACCCGGCACTTCTTCCATTCGGCATACTGGTAGGGCTCGCTCGGCAGCGCCTTCAGCGCCGGCCGCTCGATCGTCTCGAGCAGCTCGAGCCGGCTGACGCCGAGCTTGCGCATGATGCGGACGTTGAGGGCGGCGACAATCTCCCGGATTGCCGCATTGAGCTCGAACAGCGAGAAGAAGCGCCGGTTGCGCAAGCGCGCCAGCACGTAACGCTCGATGATGAGCACGCCGACTTCAACCTTGGCCTTGTCGCGCGGCTTCCTCGGTCGGGTGGGCAGGATCGCCGTGCCGTAATGGGCGGCGAGGTCCTGGTAGGTGCGGTTGATGCCGGGCTCGTAGCGGCAGGTCGCGGTGACGCCGGCCTTGAGGTTGTCGCACACCACGGCGCCGGGCACGCCATCGATGGCAGAGAAAGCATTGACATGGGCGCCGATCCACTCGGGCAGCGCCTCGCTCCAGCGGCCTTCGACGTAGGTGTAATTGGACGCCCCCAGCACCGCCACGAAGATGTGGGCGCGCCGCTCTATGCCGGTCGCGGCATCGAACACCGGCACCGTGTCGCCCGCCCAATCGACGAACAGCTTCTCACCGGCAGCATGCGTCTGCCGCATCGTTGCCGAGACGGTCTTGCAGCCAGTCCCGATAGAGATCGCAGAAGCGGCTATAGCCATAGCCGTCAACGTGCTCGCCGCGATACTCTTCCCACAGCAGCTGCAGCGTCACGCCGCGGCGCTTCAGCTCCTTGTGGACGTGGTTCCAATCGGGCTGTGACCGTGCCGGCTTGACCTCGAACGACGGCGGCGTGAACAGGCGCCGCTCCAACTCCGCGTCGTCCATCGCTTCCGGCACCGGCCAGGTGATGCCGACCACGCTTGCTCGCCGCAGGTACTCCGCAACCGTCGACCGGCTCACGCTCACCGACACCGCGATCAGCCGCTCGCTCAGGCCGAGCGCGTGCTTCAGTCTCAGGGCTTCGCGGATCTTCCGCATCGGCGCTCTCTCGGCGGGCATCGGACCTCCCTTGCTTCAGCGCAAAGGAGGCCGCGTGCCCCGATTCGTTCGCCGGCAGCGAAAGCGTCAGGCCCACCGCAAGGGGGTGGCCGGGTTCGATCGGATTAGGTGGCCGACTTCCGTCGGAACGGGTGGCCGGATTGCGTCGGAATCAGTGGCCGACTTGGCTCGGATTACGCAGATTGCTCGAAGGCCTCGGTCTTGGCGAGCGCACGCGCCACGTCACGCGCCTCTTCATAGATGCTGCGCAAGATCTTGCGCGCCGGCTCCTTCGGGCAGCATCTCGCCTTGAAGCGCACGTAGCGCAATTGGGCACACTGGCTCGGTAGGCCAGCATGTCGCCGTTCATGATCTTGCCGGTCGTGGTGAGGGTGTTGAACGTCGGACAGATGTAGACGTCGCGCGTCTTGTCGTAGGTGAAGTCCTCGCGCGAGAAGGTGCCGTCCTCACGCTTGGAGCGATCCAAGACCGGGATGTGCGGGGCGATCCGCTTCTCATTGACGATCCAGTTGAGCGTCGCTGCCGAGCCGTAGGCCATATCGGCGGCGAGCCGCTCGGGCTTGATGCCGAAGCGCTGCTCGGTACGCTCGATCATGGTCTTGGCGGCACCCACCTCGGCTTGCCGGATGGCATGACAGGCTTCGACATCCATGATGATGCCGAACTTCACGTCGATCAGATAGTTGTCGGCGTAGGCGAAGAACGCCGGTCCGCGCATGGCGCCGGTCCACTGCGCCGCCGGATCGGATGGCGAGACGAACTTCGGCACTACGTCGCTGGCTGCGCCGAAGGCCGCATCGTCGAGGGTTGCCAGGTACTCCTTCACCGCCCGGCTCGCCGTCCCGGCGTCGCACTTTTTGTCCCACTCCTTGCCCGGGATCGAGCGCTGCTTGTTGGCGTCGGCGACAATCAGGCTGGCATCGACTGCGAAGCCCTTCCCACCGACGAGGCCTGCCGCAATGCATGCCTCCACAATCCGCTCGAACATACATCGGAAGATGTCGCTATCGCGGAAGCGTTCGTTGCGAGCGCGCGAGAATGCAGAGTGGTCCGGGACCTTGTCCTCGATGCTCAGGCCGCAGAACCACCTGTATGCCAGGTTCACCTGCACCTCGCGGCACAGCAGTCGCTCCGAGCGGATGGCGAACACGTAGCCAACGATAAGCATATGAGCACGGGGTCGATCGACGGTCGGCCGAGATGCGAGTAGTGCGGTGCCAGCTCGGCGTGCACCCAGGACAGGTCCAGCACGGCGGCGATCTCGCGCACGCGATGATCGTCCGGAACAACCTCCTCGAGGCAAAACGAGTAGAACAACTGCCCCTGATCGTGATTGAGCCGCCCCATCATCGCCAGACCCCGCTGCCGCGTCGCTTCTTGCGCCGTGAATCACGCTTCGCCGCTCACGACAACCGACTTCTGCAACATGGGGTAATTCCGGGATCGAATGCACCAAGGTGCTGGGAATCAGCTCTCCAGGATTGAGGTCGACCTCATGGGACCTCGCATGGACGGAGGGCAGCATGGAGCACTATGTCGGACTGGATGTTTCTCTGAAGGAGACGGCGATTTGCATCGTGGATCGTAGCGGGAGAATCGTAAGCGAGAGGACGGTCGCCTCCGATCCGGAGGCCATTGCCGCCTTCGTGATGTCGAAGGCACCGGGCGCTGTTCGCATCGGCCTCGAGACTGGACCGACGGCCACGTGGCTGTGGACCGAGCTCAAACGTCTTGGGCTCCCTATCGTCTACATTGATGCACGACACGCCAAAGCCGTGCTCAAGATGCAGATCAACAAGAGTGATCGCAAAGACGCGATCGGCATCGCGCGCATCATGCAGACCGGCTGGTTCAAGGAGGTGCGCGTGAAGAGCTTCGACAGCCATGCGATGAAGGCACTGCTGGCGAGTCGGGCCTTGTTGGTCGAGATGAAGCGCGATCGTGAGAACCAAATCCGCGGTCTCTTAAAGAACCTTGGGCTTGTCATCGGTCGGGCAACATTCAACGTCTTTGCCGTGCGTGCCGAGGCGCTTATCGCCAACCGGCCGCAGCTATCCGCCGCAGTCGAACCTCTCATCAAGGCGCGCAAGTCCATCGAGCAACAGATCGGCGATCTCGACCGCAAGGTCATGAGGCTGGCACGCCACGACCCACAGGTTCGAGCCTTCATGACGGTTCCGGGTATAGGTCCAATCACCGCGCTGTGCTTCCGCGCCATCATCGACGACCCGACGCGCTTTAAACGCTCGAGAAGCGTCGGTGCCTACGTCGAATTGACGACCAGGCGGCACGCTTCGGGCGAGATCGACTGGAGCGGTCGCATCTCGAAGTGCGGTGACGCCATGCTGCGCAGCTACCTGTTCGAAGCGGCTGGCGTTCTACTGACGCGCGTGCCGAAATGGTCTGCGCTGAAAGCGTGGGGGATGCGGCATGCCAAACGCAACGGGCTCAAAAAAGCCAAGGTTGCGGTCGCGCGGAAACTCGCCGTGATCCTGCACCGCATGTGGGTCGATGGCACTCAGTTTAACTGGTCCGCGAAGGAGAAGGCGGCATAGGCACGACGGCTATCAGGTTCCTGCTGCGAAGCGGGAAATGATGTCCCTGCCGGGACGGAGATGGCGAGGTCGACAGATTTTATGCGAGCGCCCCTATCGGGCGACCGCGACTGTCAACATTGATCCGCCAGCTTCATCTCAACCCATCATGCGAGGGGCCAACCCCATCGCGGAGAGAACAGTGGGCCTGGCAAGGGACGATCGCGGAGAGCTTGACGCCCATCCCGGAATTAGAGAACAAAATCTGCCAATACCCGACGCGCCGCTGGGCGGTGGCTTGATAGATGCCGCTTGTGTGTGGCATTCTGCGATGACGTGGCCCTGCTCGCGATTGATCTCCGCGCGTCGTCAGCTACTAAGGCGCAAGCGAGCGAAAAGGCAGCTGAAATCGGGGATGGCATCGGTGACTGACACGGCGAAGATGCCTGATCTGCCAGTCTGGAAGAAGATCCTTTTTGGTTTCTTTATGATCGTCGGACTGCCGATCATTTTCATTCTTGGCGTCGAAGGCGTCGGGCGGGCCATTATGCATCTCAAATATGGCGTCATTGGCAAGACCTGGGGCCTTTGGAAGTACGATCGCGAGCTTGGGGCAATCCACGCCGCCAACAGCTACAGTAGGAAGTCAGAAACCAACAGTCTTGGGTTCCGCAACAAGGAAAACGTCATCGAGCCGAAGCCGGCGAATGCACTCAGGATGATTGCGTATGGAGGCTCTACGACGTTCTGCTACAATCTACCGACCGATCTAGCCTGGCCCATTCGACTCCAGCAGATCTTGCGCAAAGAACACAATGCGTCCGACCAAGTATTGAACGGCGGCGCCATCCTGTGGTCGATCGGCCACGAGCTCGCGCGGGCAAAGCGTGATCTGCCCAAGCTTAAACCTGATTTTGTCATCATCTATTCAGGCGTGAACGAGGAAGCCAATGCCGCGCTGCTGAAGGACGAAGGTGTGAGCCTCGAGCAGGCTTTGAAGGACGGCAAGACTGGGCTGTTTTCGCGCAACCTCAAGCAAGCGCAATGGCTTAGACGTAACTCGGTAACTGTCGGATTTTGGGAGCACGTCGCTATGCCATGGCTCCATAGTCGCCGCAACACGAATGGCTTGGAGACCCACGTTGCCCCTCCGCAACCCACGACCGATAGTGGGGGCCTCGATCCGGTCGTAAGCAAGAATTTCAATGCGACGCTGCAAGATTTTATCGTCCTGATCAGGGCGCACGGAGCCAAGCCCATCTATGTGATCATGGGGGGGCTGCCCGCGGTTGGCGTGAACGGACGGCTGTTGCAGTACTCACGGCAGGGCGCTGAGGTTGCGCGTCAACTCAACGTAGTGGTGCTTGACTCGCAAGAGATCATCGAGTCCTACAAGGGAGACCGACAGGCATTGTTCGGCGAGAGCGGCGTTCACTGGTCGGAGATCGGCGCGAACTTGTTAGCAAGCTTCATCTATGAGCGCGCCTTGAAGCCGAATTGAACGGCCGGGCGCTACAGTGCGCAGGACGGGCTCGGGCCCGGAGTTCGAACGTCTTGCCCCCACCGGCCCTCGACAGTCTCACAGGTTCAGAGCGAGAGTTACAAAGGCGGTGGACCTTGTCCTCGGGGACTGGGCACACACGCCGCAGCAGCCGCGAATGGCCAGGGGCTTCAGCGCTGCCCCACCACGCATAACCGCGCAGCAGCTTATGCCCCACGAGCGAGCCTATTATACCACTTTGCCCGGAAGCCTCGAAGTTGAGCCGCGATCGGCTCCGGCACCCTTTCTGCGAGATTCTTGTGGAGACCCAATCGGAGAGCAAGAGACCCCCGTCTTGTGAGCGGGACATGGTATCTTGGCACATCCATTCGAATAAATCCATGGTTCCGCTTGAATTCGTCAGTGAATCTCCGAATTTTTGGCCGTAGTCAAAATTCCCATAGAGCAGGTAACCTACATTCCGAAGGCAGCACTGTCTGACCGCCTCCGCCAATAGGGCGTTGTTCGGCCTACAGGGACGAGCCGACGTCTTCGACAGTATCTGCATTATTCCTGCAGTGTGCACATCCCAAACAATCTTAAGAAAACCGACCATTTCTTGTCCCCTAAAAGCAGCCAGGAATGTACTACGCTCCGCATATGTCCCGGTCTCGGCCTTGACCGTCTCAAAGTTTTTTCCGAAATGCCAAAATCGCTTTCCCGCCCTAACTGGGGTCTCATTGTATATTGACATGATTCCTCCGACGTAATCGTCATGGTAGGCAGATACGCGGACGACAATTCCCCGTTTTGCACTAGCGCGTATGTTTTGCCTGGTCGTCCGCGGGATCTTTCGCTGCAGCCACTCGTCATAAATCGGGAGAGAAAGAACAGCATAATTGTCGAAATCGTGATAGTAATTATACGCAAGGCCAACGTCAGGCACCCGCTGCGCAAAAGTGAAGATATCGGGTCTGTCCCCCCTCTTTATTAGCTCCGCAATCACAAGGTCATAAGATGGTAGCAACTCACGTGGGAGCCAATATTCGTCGAATATTTCGCCTATTCTTAGGAATTGCCCTGTCGAGATAACGGTTACACCGCCCACCCGCACGGCGGGAACGCTAGTTGTCTTCCCTCTGAATCTGACATTAAGTACATCTGAACTACAGTTCTCCATGCTTGCCCCCTCATAGCCACTTCATTCGGCCAAATGCTTCCGGCCCGCCGATTTTTCGGAACAGGCACGCGCCAGAGGTCTAGGTCCACGCCATACCGGTTCCGGATCAATGGCTGCAGCAGCCAGTGGCTTGATACAAACACACACCCAATGGGAAGCCTACAACGCCTTTCATTCCTGGGCAACACGACGACAGGTTTTGATGCGTTGCCAGAGCGTTCGTCGTGTCAGGCAGAAGCAAGCAAGCCGAATGTCGGATCGGCATTCGTCACGACGTTCGTAGAGCCGAGATGGTCTGGGCGCGTGAAGGATCTGGGTGCGTGAAGTAGGTGCGCGGTGTTCCTGACGCAACTCCCGCGACCTTATTAGTTCGCGATCCTCGTGGGACACACCGGTGTGACCTTTTCTCTTCCGCAGACGGCGCCTCACATTGTCCGGTCCAGCCGCGCCCAGCCGAAGGCTGCTGAGCTCCCAAGAGCTGGACCAAATGGTCGCCCAGGCGCGAAAAATCGCGTGGCTCTGAGGTGGGACAATCGGTCGAAGAATCTCCTAGAACGATACGGAAGGTTTTGCTGTCCCATCGTTTCCGTAAGTTATTGTTATATTTCGATTTTCTCTCCCCTTTCCTGGGCACCAAAGAATTCCTCATAAGCGGTTGATATAGCTTATTGTTTTCGTTGGGTGGGACAAAGTACGGGCATCACCCTCTCCGTCGTCCACGCTTTCAAGTTCGACAAGGAAAGATCGCGCTATCTCTCGCTGGCTGGTGCGCGCGTCCGCTTTGGCCCAACTAACAGACATTTCGCAGCAGACGGACCCAGGTCCGAGATGTGCCAAGGGACGAAATCGCTACCGCGATAGCGCCCTCTTCGAGGTCTCCAACCTGTTGATAGGAAAGTCATAACGGGCCGTTGAGGCCAACACCTGAGGATCGAGGTCTCGTCAACCTCACTCAGGAGATCGTTATGAGCACCACGACCACCAATCCTCTACGTCAGCGCATGATCGAGGACATGACAGCGCGCAAGTTCGGGCTGGCATCGCAGAGAAGCCACATCGAGAGCTGCGAGCGGTTCGCGGCGTACCTGAAGCGCTCGCCGGCGACAGCCACGCCGGACGATGTTCGCCTGTTCCAGCTGGACCTGATCGAGAGTGGTCTGAGCATCCCCAATCGCAATCGGATCATGAGCGGGGCCAAGTTCCTGTTCCGGGTGACGCTGCGGCGGCCGGACCTGGTGTCCGAAGTTTTTCACATGAAGGAGCCGGAGAAGGTTCCGCTGATCCTCAGTCAGGACGAGACGAAGCGTTTGCTGGCGATGGCCGGCTGTCTGCGAGACCGACTGCTGCTGAGCCTGGGCTATGGCGCGGGCTTGCGTGCGGGCGAGGTGATCAGGCTGCGGGTGAAGCACATCGACAGCGCCCAGAACATCATTCGGGTCGAGCAGTCGAAGGGCCGGAAGGATCGGCTGGTGATGCTGTCGCCGGAGACGCTCGGCATGTTGCGGGAGTGGTGGAAGGCACGGCCGACACGCTGGGACGCGATGATGTCGTCGCAGGATCGGCTTCTGTTTCCGGGCCGCAAGCCGGGTGAGCCGTTGACGACGCGTCAACTCAACCGGCTGTTCCACGAGACAGCGGATGCAGCAGGGATCAAGAAGGCGGTGAACCTGCACTCGCTTCGGCACAGTTTCGCGACGCATCTATTCGATCGCGGTGTGGATATTCGTACCATCCAGGCGTTGCTCGGACACGACAAGTTGGAGACGACAGCGCGCTACACGCGCGTGGCCGCGGGCATGATCTCCGGCGTGGTGAGCCCGCTCGACGATCTGAGCACGTTGCCCAAGACCAGGAAGAAGGAGCCGGCGTCGGCGTAGCGGCCGAGGATCGTGGAGCGTCCAGCTCTGGAGGTCGCGGACATTCTCCGCGATCACGGCCCCGCGTGGCGTGAAGCCAACAAGGGGCACGTCAGCCGTGGCCAGATGAAGGTGATGAGTGCGATCGAGCGCTGCCGGACAGCGGCGCTCGGCGGGCATGTTGCGCGCTGCGAGAACGGAGCGTGCGGACACACCGTGATCGCCTTCAACAGCTGCCGCAACCGGCACTGCCCCAAGTGTCAGGGTGCAATGCGGCAATGTCCGATCCGCTTATCATCCAAACGCTCAAGGAGACGCGCGCGAGATCAGCGGTGTCATCGCGGCCACCAGGCCAAGATCGCCCAAGCCCTGCACGACCTTGCACACATCAACGCTGTGATCCGTCTGGTCGAGGGCGGCGAGCAGGAACGCGCTCAGTACATCGTCAGAGTGAGATCGCCGACATCTGCTTGCGCCATTTGAAGGCAGATAACAAACTCGACACGCGCCAGTTGGCCGAGTGCGTCATGTGCGAGCGCAAGCTCAAGGTGTCGGATACGCCGCTGCGCGACTTGGTTGTCTTCAAAAGTTGTCCAGTCTCTGCGCCATGCCGAGCGGCGCAGACTTGTCACCATGATCGAGAAACGGAAGGGTATCTGCGTCTGGTCAGCAGCCGGCAGGCTCACGCTGCGCGTTGCCAATACCCGCTCCAGGTCTCGCTGACCGGCGACCCCAAGACGCTTCGCATTAGCCGATCTGCGAGCTCGCCGTTGCTCCGCCAGCGATGATCTTCGAGCCAGCCGGCATGTGCGGCATAGGCATCGAGCTTGGTGGCTTCGACGCGATGATGCTGGCCGCGGATTATTCGCGTCAGCCGCGCGAAGTAGCTTTCTGCAAGATTGGTATGAGCACCGTCAAGGCTGTAGGCCTCGGAATGATCAATCCGTTCCATCGTGAAGGAGGAGGCGAGCACGTCCCAGTGCCGGACATCGTCGACGATGCGTTCTCGTGCGAAGGCAATGCCATCCGATTCCAGGCGAAACGACCGAGCCAGCGTCCGCCCGGAACGTTCGCGTACAGCCACGACCACGCGCCGCTTGTCCGTCCGGTTCTGGAGAAGACGACGATCGACACGCTCGGCTTTGAGGTTGGCCTGGCGAACATGGCCACCGAAATAGGCACCATCCACCTCGACTGTGTTGCTCAGCCTCAACTTGGCCGTCTCGGCCGCCAATGCCTCGCGCAGCTTGTGTGCGAGCACGAAGGCTGTCTTGTACTGCACGTCGAGATCGCGGCAGAGCATCAGAACCCGGCTGATTTGGGAATCCCCTCGATTCCACTTAACGCTGAATTGCTCTAGGACAGCGTAATGAGCGAGCGTCCCGATGCCTCCCAGGCTGGCGAACAAGATGAACTGGGACACCGAGAGGTTCGCACGCATATCGTCGTCGCCGACGCGTCGCAGCTAACGGCGGTTGCCTTGCTCGGGGGGGCGTCGCCCGAACAAGTGGTCTTCAACCAGCTCGCAGAGCACATGTCCCACGGCGATGTGGCATTCCTGGATGCGAGCTGTGTTGTTGGATGGGACGGTGATGGCGATCTCCACCGCCTTTGCCAATGCGCCACCGTCCCTTCCCGCCAAGCCGATGGTGCGCAACCCGCTCTCTGACGCAGCCTGAACGGCCTTGATGACGTTGGGCGAGTTCCCGCTGGTGCTGATGCCAATGGCGACATCCCCCGGCCGCCCGTGTGCCTGGACCTGCCTCACGAATATCTGATCGAACCCGTAGTCGTTGCCGACGGCGGTGAGAATCGAGGAGTCGGTCGTCAAGGCGATGCCCGGAAGCGGGTTTCGGTCCAGGACGAACCGCCCGACGAACTCCGCGGCAAGGTGTTGCGCGTCGGCCGCGCTGCCGCCGTTGCCGAAGAGCAGGACTTTGCCCCCGCCCGTTAGGCATTGTGCGATCGCCTGCGCGGCGTCGACGATGTTCGGGCCCCAGTCTTGGGCCAACTGGATCCGTAGCTCGGCCCCTTCGCGAAGTCCCGATACGACGTGTGCGAGTGCAGCTTTTCTCTCCATAACTCACCCTCTTTAGCCGAAGTTGGCGTGCTGATTTCTCCTGACCACCTGATAGCCCCGGATGAGACTCCTGAATGCCCTCGTTCAGGCCGATCGACGTCCTGAAGCCGGTGGCCTCGATCCGCTTGTTGCTCACGATGTAGTTGCGCTGGTCGGGATCCTTGCCCACGTCGGCCACCACGAACGTGAACTCCGGGACGTGCTTCTTGATCTCCTCGCAGAGCTCCCACTTGCTGATGTTCGCGTCGCTCAGGCCGACGTTGTAGGGCCGGCCCTTCATCGCGTCGTAGTTGGCCAAGGCGTGGCGGAACGCCCGAGCCCCGTCGCGAACGTGCAGGTAGTTGCGCTTGAAGTGCGGCTCGAACAGCACCACGAAGCGGTCGACCACTGCCCGATACGTGAAGTCGTTGACCAGCAGGTCGAGCCGCATCCGGGGGCTGGTGCCGAACAGCGTCGCGAACCGGAACGTGACGCAGTTGCCCCGATCGAGCAGGTACTGCTCGAGCTCGACCTTCAGTCGCCCGTAGAGCGAGATCGGCCGCAGCGGCGTGGCCTCGTCGCATTCGATGTTCGCTTCGCCGACGCCGTAGCCGCTGTTCGTCGAGGGAAAGACCAGCATCTGCTCGGGGCTCAGCTGCTCGGCGACCGTGCGGACGGCGTCGAAGTTGACCGCCTTGGCCGCCCACGGGTCCTTGGCGCACATCGGCGCGCCGGTCAGGCATGCCAGCGGCAGCACCGCGTCGGCGCTTCGCGACCAAGCTCGATATCAAGCTCTTGTCCCGCGCGTCGCCACGAATGATGCGTCAGCCGCGGATCGACGCAGCAGTCGAGCAGCGACGTCTGCCCGTACATGAATGATGTCGACGACCGTTACTTCGTGCCCATCGTCGAGCAGAGCTCGGCACCAGCACCGAGCCGATGTAGCCCGCGCCACCCGTGACCAGAATCCTCATCAATCTGCACTCCCTGCAGGTTGCAGCGTCTGATCGCTCGTGACTGTCGCTGTCAGGTCAGCTTCGAGCTCGCGGAAGGGCGCGATGGTCTGCGACGGCGCGGGACCGCTCGAGCTGCCGAGTAGTCCTGCTCCGGCTCGTAGTAGATGATCTGGCTGCCCGAGAAGTCGAACTTGACCGGCACGTGGATCAGGTCGCTCAGCTCGTCGCGCACCGCCTGCTGGTGCTCGGGCCTCACGAAGAGCAGCAGGAAGCCGCCGCCGCCCGCCCCCGTCAGCTTTCCGCCGATGGCGCCGGCGGCCTGCGCCCGCGCATAGAGCGTCGTCCACCTCGCTGTTCGACACCGTCGCTGCTGAGGCTGCGCTTCGCCTGCCAGGCCTCGTTGAGCAGATCGCCGAAATCCGCGATGTCGTGTCCGCAGTTGAGAATGCGCCAGGCCCTCGTCGACCAGGTCCTTCATGATCCGCAGCTGGCGCTTCTGTCGTCCATGCTGTTGACGAATGTCCCGGCGACGTTGGCGGCGGTTCGCTTGATGCCCGTGTAGAACATCATCAGGTGCGCGTTGAACTCCGCCATGCGCTGCGGCGAGATCGTGACCGGGCGGACCGAGATCTCCCCGTTGGGATGGAACAGCACGTGGTTCAGCCCGCCGTACGCCGCGTTGACCTGGTCCTGCGAGCCCACGGCCTCCTTGAGGACCTCCTGCTCGAGGTGGATGCTCTCCATCGCGAGCTGTTGCTTGCCGACCATGCGGCCCTGAAGCGCGTGAACCGCGTGGAGCAGCCCGACCGTGAAGGCGGAGCTCGATCCCATGCCGCTGCGGCCCGGGAGATCGGCGTCCGTGTGGATCTCGACGCCGCGGTCCACTTTCAGGAACCGCAGAACCTCTCGTGCCGCGGGATGCTTGATCTCGTCGACCGTGTTGCACTGCTCCATCTTCGAGTAGACGAGCGAGATCCGATGCTCGTGGAACGGCGGCAGATATCGGCAGGTGATGTAGCAGTACTTGTCGATCGTCGTCGAGAGCACGGCGCCGCCGTGCTTGCGGTACCAGGCCGGATAGTCGGTCCCGCCCGCCGAGGAAGGAAATCCGAAACGGTGTTCTGCGCAATGATCATGAGGCACTCCTGTCTCGCTCGCGCGAGAAGACTATCCGCAAGGTATGGTGTCCGAGGACTGGCGCACAAGGTAGCCGATGACCTGCGTCGCCTCGAGAAGGTCGTTCACGACGTAGTCGGGTCTGGTCTCCCTCGGCCTTTTCGTATTGTGCGCCGTAGCCGGTGCGAACGAGCAAGGTGCAAGCCCCGATCCGCTGCCCCAGTTCAATGTCGCAAGCCTTGTCCCCGATCACGAACGCCTCAGCGGGCTCGAAACCGTGCCGCGCCGCGGCCTGGCTGATCAAGCCGGTCCTGGGCTTGCGGCAGTCGCAGCCTTCTTCTGGGGTATGCGGGCAGACGTAGATGCCGTCGAGCACGACACCCTCGTCAGCCAGCATTCCGCACATTCGTCCGTGAATCTCTGCCAGGCGCGCGTCGTCGAAGTACCCGCGGCCGATGCCTGATTGGTTGGTCACGATCAGAAGCCCCAGCCCCATCCGCGACAAGCTCCGCAGGCCCTCGGCTGCGCCGGGGATCAGCTCGACCTGGCTCGGGTCCGAAAGGTAGTTCCGCTCGACGATCACCGTACCGTCGCGGTCGAGCAGGACGTAGCGTCTCGGAGCGCTCATCGGGAGATCCTCGAGCCGAGCTCGGCGCCGGCGCGGGCGTAGGACTCCGGGAGGCCGATGTCCCACAGACGCCCCTCGCTGCGGAAACCCGATAGCCCGAGACCGATCCAAGCGGGAAAGACTTCTCGCTCGAGCGACACGGCGCGCCCGACGGTGATCGGCTCGATCAGGGGCTGCGACAGCAGGTAGATTCCCGCGTTGATCCACCCCGGACCCGTGTCGTCGGTCTTCTCCGAGAAACTGAGTACCCGCCATTCGTCGTCGAGCTGTACCCGCCCATAGCGGCGCGTGTCGTCGGTCTCAGCAAGCAGGATCGTTGCAGGCGCTCTTCGCTCGGCGTGCCAGTCGGCGAACGCCTCGAGCGAGGCGTCACAGTAGGAGTCCCCGTTCATGACCAGCACCGGGTCCGAATCCAGCATGGGGAGCGCGAGTCGCAGGGCCCCGGCGGTCCCGAGTGGCTGCGGTTCGCACGAATACCGCAGGGTCATTCTCCGGTAGTGCGTACCCAACCGGTCTTGCACCTGATTGCCCATATACCCCGTGCACAGTACGACCGATCTCACGTCCGCCATGGCGAGCTGATCCAGGAGGATCTCGATGAAGGGCCGTCCGCCGACTTCGGCCAGAACCTTGGGTCGATCCGAGACGATACTCCGCAGTCGCGTTCCAAGTCCCCCTGCAAGGATGACCGCCGTGACGTTCGACAGGTAGGTCACGTTCCCTCACCAGACTCGATCGGTCCTGCGGTTGCCATCGTCGAGTCCCAAACCTCGAAGGACATGCGCTCGATGGCGCGCGATCTGTAAACTCTGGTCACACACGTGGAATAACATCACTGCACGCAGCTCCGCAGCTGCTCGCAGACGTACTGCACGTCCTCGCGTTTCAGGCCGCTCCACGTGGGTAAGCAGATCCCCCGCGCGGCGAGGTGATCAGCGACCGGATACTCGCGGTTCCGCGCACTTTCCCGGTAAATCGGCTGCTGATGCATCGGATAGTAGAGGCGGCGAGCATCGACACCTTTCTCTTGCAGCGTTTGGATGACCGCATCCCGTTCGGCGCCGAACTCGTCATGGAGAATGACGACGAACTGCCACCAGGCGTGCCGGGCCCACTCCTTTTCCTCCTGCCAGGATAGGCCGCGCACACCATCTAGCTCCTCCCGGTACCAGGAAGCGACCTCGCGGTGACGCCGAAGAAGGTCGTTGAGGCGCTCGATCTGCGCGAGGCCGATGGCAGCCTGGACGTTTGTGAGACGATAGTTGTAACCGACGACTGGATGCCAGTACCGATGCTCCTTCGTCATCCCCTGGTTCTTCAGCAATCGGATCTGCTTCGCAAGCTCGTCGTCGTCGGTCGTGATCATGCCCCCTTCGCCGGTCGTGATCATCTTGTTCCCGAAGAAGCTGAAGGTCGCGATATCGCCGAGCGACCCGACCGGCTTCCCGCGAACCTGCGCACCGTGAGCCTGCGCGGCGTCTTCAACGACAAAGAGCCCATGGCGACGCGCGATTCCTGTGATGGCATCCATGTCTGCTGGATGGCCCCGGAGATGAACGGCGATGATTCCACGCGTCTTGCCCGTGATCTGCGCCTCGAGCTTGGTGGCGTCGATGCTCCAGATCTCCCGGTCCACGTCCACGAACACGGGCTTGGCGCCGCAATAGACGACCGAATTGGCGCCGGCGACAAAGGTGAGGGTCGGCACGAGCACCTCGTCGTCCGGCCGCAGACCCAGCGCGACCAGAGCAAGATGCAGCGCAACCGTGCCGTTCGAACAGGTGATCGCGTGCTTGGTGCCGGAAACCTCGGCGAACGCACGCTCGAACCGGTCGACATACGCGCCGGCGGACGATATCCACGTCGATTTGACGCACTCGACGACGTACTCGAGTTCCCTATCGCCTATCGAAGGGAAGGAAAGCGGGATAAGTTTCGTGGTGCTGTTCATAATGTTGCGCGCAACCTCCCTGTGCAGTGACAAAACGCCCGAGGGGCTTGTTTGGTTCTCGCATCCAGTCCCAGGACAGCAGCCACTGGTCCTCCTCGTCGAGCGCAACGCCGGCTGCGCGACGATAGACTGCCCGATAGGCCTTGGCCGTCCGAGCCCAGTCGAAATCCTTGACCCTCCGGTAGCCACGACTCACGAGGTCGCGCCGGAGCGGTTGGTCCGTGACCATTCTCTGGAGAGCGTCCGCGATGTCCGCAGCGCTCATCGCATCGAACAGCAACCCAGCATCCCCCACTTGGTCGGGCATGGCCGAGTGGTTCGAACTCGCGACTGGAACGCCTTCGTACCAGGCTTCGTAGACCGGGCAGCTATCCGCTTCGAAGAGGGTGGGCAGCACGAGGAACTGCGCTAGGCGGTATACCGCGCGTAAGTCCGCCTCCGGCAGGAACCCGAGAAATCGCACTTGCGAAGCGAGATTGAGGGCTGTCAGGCGTCGCTCGATTTGCGGCCAGTAGCCTTCAAACCGTGCGCCGGTGCAGACGAGGTTGACGACCAGCCCACGACGATCGCGAAGCTCCGCCAGCGCATCAAACAGGCGAAGGTGATTTTTGTGGGGCCAAGTAACGGCCGGGTATAGAGCATAGGTCTCCGGCAGCGCGAGCCTTCGCCTCGTCTCGTCGATCTGTGCGTCCTCGATCGGCCGATATTGCACGGTCGGCGGTGCCCACGGTATGATCTGCACCTTGTCCGGATGCAGCGCGTACTGACGGACAACGTCCTGCTTGATCCAGTTCGACCCTACCACGACCGTGTTCGAGAATTGACATGCCGCACGGTAGACGGTCTCCCGCCGGGCGAGCTCCTCAGCCGTCCAGAACTGTGGATAGTGCAGGTGCTGCAGGTCGTGCGGGTTGTAAATGGTCGGGATCGCGCAAAGCACGAAAGGCTGCGTGGGAAAGTGCAGCACGTCGCAGCCCAGGCCCTCGTAATAGCCGTCCGAGAGGTCGACCCGTGGCGACTGAGGCATCAACCGGCCCACCAACCGGCGGACCTCTTCGACCCACGGCTTGAGTGCAGATTTGATCCGGCTGCGGCCTCTGTTCAGATCACCGGGGCCGCTCGGTCTCTGCCAACGGCGCTTCGAGTGCCGGACGACGACCTCCTGGTTGGGGCCTCGATACTGGTCGATCCACTCACCCTGCTCGGGCGTCTGCGCCGCTAACAAGTACTCTTCCGGGCCATCCAATTGTCCCAAGGAGCTAACGAGACCTTGGGTCGATTGGGCAGTGCCGCCTGCGATTCCGGGTGTCACGTCGATATGGATCGCGATCCGAATCTTGTGGGGTGTGTCGGTCATGATCTTTCGGAAACTTGGGATTCGGCGCCACGGGGCTGGGCCACCGATCGCTCCTCGGTCGTCAACGCAGCAACGTTGAGGAATGCTCTTGCTTTCATCCTCTGGACGAGCTGCCGAAGTTGCTCGCCGGCCGCCGTCCCGGTCTCCATCAATCGCTCTCCGTGCGACGCGATCCCGCGCGCATCGAGTTCCTCCGGCAGCACTCTTGCGCGCCAATCGAGGTCCCAGCACAGATCGGATACCTTGGTCGATCGCTCGATCGCGATGAACGGCACCCCCTGCAGCGCGCTGAACGTACAGAAGTGATATCGCATGCTGATCGTGAGCGCGCAGTTCGCGACGATCGACATCATTTCGCGAGGCGAGAAATACTCTCCGGGCCCCATTACGGCCCGATCGCTTAGCCGCATGCGGCCGAAGACCTTTGCCGCGGCCGCCTTGTCAAAGGAGGGGCCGTCGCGCACCTCGTTCGCGAGAAAGATCAGCCGAGCATCCAACTGATCGATGAGCATGTCCAGTCCCTGGGCCAGCGCATCGACCATCCTGGGATCGCGATCGAAGCAATCGTTCTCGTTCACCAGGTTGACGCCGATCAGCGGGCGATCGAGGCCGATACCGAGACTGAGCAGTCGGGAACGTCCGAAGTCGACCGTCACCGGCTCGATCAACCAGGCCAAGTCCGCCGCGACCGTGATCGCCTCGGGTGCGACACCCCATTGCTCGAGCCGCTGCCGGTCGCGGTCGGAACGCACACTCCACCGGTGCACTCGCGGCGCGATCTCGGAGACGACGAGTCGCCGCGATTCATCGCGCCGAAGATTTTCGATTCCAACACCCATGAAGACAAAGGGAACCTTCCAACGGTCGATCGAGCGCACCAGAGGCACGAGGTCGCGCAACGGCCAGTCTCCCAGCACGTCCTGAATCGGGGTGCCGCCCACGACGGCATGGACCGACGCTCGCAGCTTTGCCCACCATCGACGGGGGTCCCGTCGGGAGACATCGAAGTAGCGAAACCCCGGTTCGACCCGCGCCGTGTGCGCCGGACTGCGGCTGCCGATCCACGCCTGCGCGCGCACGCCGGTGGCGGCGAGCAGGCGCGCGAAGCCGTTCAGTGTAGCTTCGTCACCGACGTTGCCCCAACCATAGAAACCGAACGGAGCAACGATGCGCATTAAGGCCGCTTCTCAAATCGAAGGATTACCTGGTGCATCCACGGACGCTTCTCGACGCATAGCATGTGCGGCATGTGCTCCTCGAAGCAACGAATCAGCTCTTTCTCGGTCATGTTGCACATGTAGCCAAAATGAAGGCGACGGAGTTGCTCCCTGACGCGACCCCTGAGGTTGGGTTGCTCGGGCATCGGATCGAACGAGACAATCGCCGTGGCAATTCCGATCGAGCTGAGCCACGAGATCAATGATGGCACGTCCTTGATGTATTCCAGAACGCCCGCGAACACCGCGACCTCGAACGCGCGGTCGCGCAGATCCGGCAACGGGCGGTGGTTGAGATCACAAACGATCGTGCCCGGTCCGCGATCCACGAGATCGAGTGCGGTATACGTGCAATCCGGCAGAAGCTGCTCAAGGTACCG
Organism: uncultured Alphaproteobacteria bacterium; assembly: GCA_963827545.1. GTDB lineage: Bacteria > Pseudomonadota > Alphaproteobacteria > Rhizobiales > Hyphomicrobiaceae > AWTP1-13. Next base: position 97,223 of record CAWHBI010000029.1, on the reverse strand, counting down.
CCGGCCGGCACCAAATTCGATCACCCGTGAACCTCGTGGAACGAGCTGGACGATCATGTCCGTCCGTTCGCTCCACCATTGTTCCAGACCCTCTTCCGACGTCCACCGTGGGTAGTCGGACCGGGCCAGCGTCCGCATCAGCGCGTTGCGCGACGTGCGCACCATGGAGCGAGCGCGATCGCGCAACTCCTTCCCGCGTCTCTGCCGCAGAAGTCTTGAGTTGAAGATCGCCATGGGCACCTCCCATCTTGCCCCCTCCGTATCCTTCCTCCCTCGTTTCATCATAGGCCTGGATTGCTTTCAGGGTTGCTACATATCATCCCCGCACGCTAGTGGGGATTTTTCTTCCAGGCTCGCAGCGGCGCGCTGGGCATCGATGCCGCAAGATCGGCAAGCATGCCGGTCAGCTCGGCCCGGCCTCCAGGCAGCATCAGACAGGTCGCGATGTACAGCAGCGCGCCGACACCCAGACCGTAGCACAGAGCGAGAAGGCCGTCGTACTCCGGCAGCATCGTGCGAAACGCCATCAGCCCTACTATCATGACCGTGCTTGCGGCAACGGGCGTGCGAATAGCGCGGAAGAACGCCCCGACACTCACGGGACTCCCCGCGAAGCAGATGAACAAATTCGGTAGCAAGAGAAGCGACGGTGTGGCGAGTTGGGCGAATGCGACACCTTCCGGGCCTCCAGCGACGCCCACGACGAGGAGAGCGAGCAGCGTCAAGTTGCTGAGGGTCGTCATGGCAAGGAGGCGTCGGGATTTCCCGCGCGTGATCAAAACCAGACTTGCCGAGCCCAGGACGGGTCTAACGAACGTGGCAGCTGCGAATATCGCGATGAACGGAGCGGCTTCCGTCCACTTCGGGCCGAGAACCACGCTCGTGATCTCGGCAGCGTACACCGTCGCAAAAGCGCTAACGGGCATCGTGCCCAAGCCGATCAGAAAGACGATCTTCTCGTAGTATCTCCGATACCTTTCCGGGTCTCTCTGGAGGATGCTGAGACCGGGTTGCGCGACGCTTGCGGCCGGCTGATTTAACTGTTCGACGGGTACCATGATCAGCTGCTGGGCCTGTCTATACAGTCCCAGCGCGCTTGCTCCGAAGAGCTTGCCCACGATCAGCCGGTCCACGTTGCTCGTTACCACGTAAAGAAGCTGAGTGAGCGTCAAGTCGACACCGAAGCGGACGAAGCTGCGAACGTCCTCGGTGCGATAGGGAAGCCCGGGGCGCCACGGACAAGCCAGCCAGACGCCCAGCGCCACCAAGAACGCCCGGACGACTTCCTGCCACACCAAGGCCCAGTATCCGAAGTTCATCGCAGCCAAGATGATCGCAACCACGACGCTCAGAAAACTCGCTGTCAACCGAATGCTCGCTGTTTGGACCTGCTGCATCTGCCGAATCAGCAGCGCCTCGTGCTGCACGGCGCAGCTTCCCCAAAGAAAGGTCGTCGATATCACCAATATGATGGGCGCGAGGCGGCGATCCTCGTAGAACGCCGCGATTAGGGGAGAGAGCAGGCAAAAGAGCGTCGTCAGGCCTACGCCTATTGCCAGATTTATCCAGAACAGATTGGTGACCTGCCTGTGATTGATCTCGAGACGCTGGACGGTCGCTGTCGATAGTCCGAGCCCGTTGAATATGCCGCCAATCGCTACCAGGGCCGTAACGATCCCGATAAGTCCGAAATCCTCGGGCAGCAGAAGTCTGGCCAGGATAACGATCCAGACCAGCCGGACGACGATCTCGCCGCCTGCGCCGAGCGCAAGCGCGGTCGCTCCGCGAACCGATCTCTTGCGCAGATCTCCGCGAATGGTATCGGTGAAAAATTGCGAGGACTTGTCCGATTAACTCATCGGTTTCCGTGCCTACAACAATGCAAACCTCGTTTAGTTCGGCGGAGGAAAGAATGCTTGATGGCCGCAATACGCACCGTAGAATTCCTCGACATAAGAGGCTCGCACGCCACCCGGCCTCGAGCCTCAGGGTTCACTAACACGACCACTCCGCGATGAGAATAGCCTACGTTGCTCCTTACCAAGGACCCGGGCTCATTGACCGTCGGCCGACTTTGCAAAATCTTGCCTTGGCCGGAAACCCCAAGATCGAGCGCATAGCGGAGCTCTTGCGGAGTGTCAACGCCGGTCCCGAATCTCCAATCACTTGTGCAATAGACCAGTACGTTATCGGAGGCGGCGTCTCTCTCTCGGCTTCTCCCTCATCCATCACCTCTGGTCAATCGGTCACGCTCTCATGGAGCTCCACCAACCGTGGGGGTGGATGCGGGAGGAGGAGGAGGTGGAGTGCTACCACCGAAGCCCAGTTCAGCGCGCGCCGGGTGAGGATAGGTGTCCGTGGCATAGCCGGGCTTGGCGCCGCTATTCACGTACACCTCACGGTTTACCTTCACGATGGCATCCCAGCCGTTTTGGAATCCGAATGTATAGGCTTGTGCACCAGTATCATTCCAATCATATACGGGCTCAAGAATGTCGGCAGTGCCATAGCCCCATCCTGGCTGCATCGGCATTGGGTAGGAGCGAGGTGACGTATTGTCCCCAATAGCAAACAACCACATGCGCGTGGGTTGGATGCGTCATTGACAATGTTATTAGTGAAGACTCCTGTGCCACCGCGGATCCAAAAGTACCGGCCAAAGCAGTTCCGCTCCGTGTTTGTGACTGAAAACGTATTATTAGTACTCGAAGTGGCGGCCGGGAGTCACACTGGTAAATCCGGGGTAAGGACAGGGGTGCCGCGGAGGAAACAACGACCGCCGCCTCCTCGGCGATCGCGGCCTCCTCGCGGCGGCCGGGCGAAGGAGGGCAGCGTGGTCGCCGCCCTGGAATCGGATGGCATTGCCTTCGCACGAGAACGCATCGTCGACGATGTCCGGCACTGGGACGTGCTCGCCTCCTCCTTCACGATGGAACGGATTGATCATTCCGAGGCCTACAGCCTTGACGGTGCTCATACCAATCTTGCAGAAAGCTACTTCGCGCGGCTGAGGCGAATAATCCGCGGCCAGCATCATCGCGTCGAAGCCACCAAGCTCGATGCCTATGCCGCACATGCCGGCTGGCTCGAAGATCATCGCTGGCGGAGCAACGGCGAGCTCGCAGATCGGCTAATGCGAAGCGTCTTGGGGTCGCCGGTCAGCGAGACCTGGAGCGGGTATTGGCAACGCGCAGCGTGAGCCCGCCGGCTGCTGACCAGACGCAGATACCCTTCCGTTTCTCGATCATGGTGACAAGTCTGCGCCGCTCGGCATGGCGCAGAGACTGGACAACTTTTGAAGACAACCGAGTTGCGCAGCGGCGTATCCGACACCTCGAGCTTGCGCTCGCACATGACGCGCTCGGCCAACTGGCGCGTGTCGAGCTCGCCGTCTGCCTTCAAATGGCGCAAGCAGATGTCGGCGATCTCGCCTTTCTTGAAGAAGCCGCGCGTTCCTGCTCGCCGCCCTCGACCAGACTGATCGCAGCGTTGATGTGTGCAAGGTCGTGCCGGGCTTGGGCGATCTTGGCCTGGTAGGCCGCGATGACACCGCTGATCTCGCGCGCTTCTCCTTGAGCGTTTGGATGATAAGCGGATCGGACATGCCGCTTCTTCGGCACCCTCAGCCCTCGCGTCGCCAGGTCCGCTCAACCCGCTTGTCGTTCACCAACCAGCCCGCGTGACGCAGCAGAGCTGCAATCTTGCGGTAGCCATAGCGGCCGTATTGTCGGGCGAGCTCGATGATGTCGGCCGTCGGCCGCTCCTCGTCGTCGCGGCCCTGGCAGCTTGCGTTGCGTCGAGCGATGCTGCCCGAGCGCCGCGCAGGCGCGACGCTCGGAGCGCCAACAACACGACGGACATGCTCGACACAGGCACACCGACGCGCAGGGCTCAGTAATTTCCCCGCGCCGCCTCTTGCAGGATCAGCTTATCCAGCGTCAGGTCCGAGATTGCTTTCCTGAGCCGGGCATTCTCGGTCTCCAGGTCCTTCAGCCGCTTCACCTGGTCCGACTTCAGCCCGCCGTACTCGTTGCGCCACCGGTAGTACGTAGCGTGGGCGATGAGCGCGCGGGCGGCCTCCGGCCCAAGTGTCTCAGGGTGCCCTTTAGTCTGAGCGCTGTTTCCTCTGGCCTTTCGGACCTCGCCGCGCGCTACGTACGTGTTGGGTGCTGCGCACACAAGGACCTTACTCTCCTCGCACGCCGAGGAGAGGAACCGCCAATGGTCGAACTTGGCGCAGGGCCGTTAACGACAATTTCATTGGTGTTGCGGGGCAGTGTCATCCTAGTGTATTTTCGTCGCGGTAGTGAGTTGCAAGCAGGGAGGGCTTGACATGGTCAGCCAACCGCAGCGCGGTGATCCGCTCCAGGCTGCGTAGCGCAGTGTCGCCCCTGATCGATCTGCGGCGGCCGGGCGACGCCGTTTGGGAGCGCCTCGCAGAGCGGGCGGAGCCTCAGATCGCGGCATAGGCCACGGGCTTATTTCGCCACTGTGCGCTGCGCGAGCACACCTTGCGCCCCGCGGGGGCCACCTTGGCGGCCCGCGAGATTCCATCCGACGACGGACAACTCTAGTGACGGACAACTTCTTGCGCGTCGCGGCACTGTTGTTCCCTGGCGTGCTCTGCCTGTGGACCGCCGTTGCTTGTCGACGGGCCCATTTCCGCGATTTGTCAGGCTCCGACGCGCTGGTTTGGGTAGGGCTGTCGGCCGTGTTTCTCATGCTCTCCTTGATAAAGACGGCGCGCGGCCTCGGCTTACTGCGCGGGTTAGGAGGCTTCTTGCGCGACATCTTCAAGCAGAGGGGCTGGTACGAAGACCGGCGGATCGTTCAGATCACGGCGAGCTTCGCCGTCACAGTCGTGGTCATGGTCTTGGTCGTCTGGGGGCTGATGTGGGCTTGGCACTACATCAAGCGCTATCGCCTCGCCATCGGCTGTGCGGGACTTACCGTGGGCTTTGGGATAGTTCGCTTCATTTCCTTGCACGAGGTCGACGCATGGAGTGCGAACGTGCCCTGGGTACCCATGGGTCGTCGATCTCGTCGCCGCCTCTGGGGTATCGGCTATTGCTGTCGCCCGGCTCCGCCACCTCAGCGCCGCTAGGTAGTGTGTGCCCAAATGACACCAGGTACGCGCGTAGACCACTCGAAAAATGACAGTTCCTGCCGAGTAGGCCCCCGGGGACTTTCACCCCGAGCCCCTCACAGATCCGGACAGGATACTCTCGCATCTCCGGCTCGTGCCATTGCGCAGAGGCTGCCCCCTTCCACTGAACGAAGGGCTCCTCCCGGCGAACCAGTCGGCCCAAATCAGCGGCGATGACCCACCCCCTTCGCTCCAGCCCCATTACAGGACCTTCGTCGCTACTACGAGGTAGTCCGCCCCTCTCCGACGTATCGGTACTTTCGGCCTCGCGGTTGGAGCCACTTGCGCCTTTTCCCTTAGCATCGCCGACCAGGTCAAAGGTTTTGAGAGCAGAACAGCGTTGGGCTGACCTGGGTATACGGTACAGACAGAACTTTGATGGTACCGGCGAGCTCCACCACCAGCAGGCGGCCGTCGGGCAGGAACGTCATCGCCGGCCAACACCAGTCAATTTGTGAACGAATTACTGGCTACGGGCTTCAATCTGCCGACTGGCAATCTCCAACGTTGCGTCACGTGATCCATCGTCGACTACAATGATTTCCACGTGCAGCCAGGTCTGAGCCAAGCAGGAACGGATGGTGTCGGCGATCCACGTTCAGCGTTATAGGCGGGAATAAGAATCAAAACCAAGTCATTCATGCGCGTCCCCCCATCGGCTGTCTGTCTTCAAAGCGGAGGTTGCTCGGATGAGCAGTCGGTCTACCGACTCAAGGGTTAACACCGCATTGATTTCCCGAACGTAATTGCGCCGCCCGTTGATGTGGTCCTCAGCAGCTGATGTGAGAAAGGCTCGTCTCCAGTATGGCAACGCGGCCGTGCGCGGATCTGTGATGATCTGGCGCACGTACTCCTGCAGTTCGTTTCGGAACCAACGTCGATAGGGCAGATACTTATGGAGCCCGAGGATGCCGACCAACGCAAGGCTGTTGATCGCGGGGTCTAGAGACGAAAGCCAACCTGGCAGTCCCTCGGTGTGGAGATAGTCCAACTTGAAGGTCACTTCCGCGAACAGTCGGCGTAGCGTGTGGATAGGGCCATGTGCACCAACGACAACGTCGCGATCGGTTGCAATGCTGCCGAGACGAGGATCGTTCTTCCCAATCAAGTGAAGCGCCGAATCCGGTGACCGGCGCGCTTGCGCCGGCGCTCGGTAGGCCAACGACACAACGTCGTTGTCGATGTAGGGCGTACGAAACGTTACCTGCGACCGACTAGCGGAAAAACTTCCGAACAGGCGCGACGGGATGTCTCGGAATGCCGCAAACGTAACCGGATGGTCCTCGGCGCTCGTTACTGACTGAGCCGAAGAGGCCACGACAGGGTCGAATTCCTCGCAACACAAGTCTCTCGACAGTCCGAGTGGCTTAACGGAGGACATGCTCCTAAGAACTTCGCTACCAAAATTCCCCGTCAATCGAATGGGCGCGAGTTCTCTGGCCCTCGCATTCAGATATACCTCATGGGCTCCAGTGGCACCGAAGCAACCATCAGTGACGTAGACCGTCTTGTCAACGTATCGTCCGTAGTCAGACAGAAAGTCTCCACCGATTCTGAGGATATGATGGTCCAAACCGCATGTTGCGGCTACTTTGGCTGCAATTCGTTCATCCAGCGTGCGTTCGTGGAGTCCGCTGAACGTGTAGGTAATATGGCGGCTCGACGTCCTTGGAAGACACGCCATGATCATTCGCGTGTCTAGACCACCAGTCAGAGAAATCCCGATGTCAACACCATCCACAAAGTAGCGCAGAAGTGCAGCCTTGAACGTGGCGGCGAATTCCTCTTTGAATGCGTCAGCGCTCAAGGTGGGCTGCTGCTCCAGGCTGGCTGGTGTCATATAGCGCCGTTTGCAGCGCCTGCCGCGATCGACGAGCCACATGGATCCACCTTCTAGTATGCTGACACCTTGAAATAGCGTGCGGTGGCCAGCGGTATGTCCAAACGTCAAGAACTGGGCGACGCCTTCGTCGTCGAAGGCACGCAATTCGGGCAGCACAGCAAGGAGGGCCTTCGCCTCACTCGAGAAGTACAAGGCGTCGGCAGTCTCGTGAATATAGACTCGTTCAAGGCCGTATCGATCGTTGAAGAGGAAGGCTTGCGCTCGTTGCCGGTCTATGAGAAGGCCGCTGAACAAGCCGTTTAGCCGTGAAACGAAACCTTCTCCGAACTGCCGGTACATATTCGCGACGCAGGGCCAACCAGTGTCCGAATAACACTCGCCGGCCATCAGCGTCGCGACGTCTTCGCGCCGGTCAATGAGGGACTCGCGTTGCGCGAACGAACCTGCGTGCGCGACCCAGCCAGCGTAGACGCCCATCTCTGGCATACTTAGTGCGCCCGACTCGTAGAACGGTTCGAGCAGCATGCTGGCGGCCATGACGGCCACAAGACGCTGGCACTCGGCTGCCGGCCTCTGGCTGATGACTCCGACTATGCCTGGCATCGAGTGTCGGGTGATGATGACTGCATGTCCTCACGCTCACAGAAACTCATACAATACGATCGGACGCGCTTGAGCGGCGTTTTGATCATCTTTGGCAGAGAAATCTTGTCTGGCGCGTCGGCTCATCACTCTTGCCCGTGAGGATGGTAGCATGCGGTGCGGATCATCACCAAGCTGTGCACTCGCACCTCAATTTGCCAATTGAACCAATCCTCATAGCTTTGCGGGGGACGTTCAAGGTCGGGATGTGGTATCCGCCGTGGGGACGGTTGCCACGCAGAAGTGATCGACCCAGCCCTGTACGCTGTCAATAGGCTGGCGGTTGGGTCTTGTTGCCGCTGCGTTCGGTGTAGAGCTTGAGGCCCTCAGGGATGAGCGCACCTGTTCGTCGAACCAGAGTGTAACCCGAATGGCCGAGACCCGCGGCCTCCAGCCAAGCGGGGCTCGGTCGCGCGGCCAGCTTGCCGCGCGATAGGGCGCGACCCCGGCCATCTTCAGCCGGGGGCGGCGAGCTCATCCTCATCGCGGCAAATGTCGAAATGTCCGTTCGTTGAGGTATTTCCATAACGCTATGCTCGCCCGTTCAGGCATGCCCGCCGCTCCAGCCAAGAGGCAGGTTGAGCAAACCACGATCCGGGACGGTGAGAACTGGCCCGAAACCGCTGTATACAGGGCGAGCCCCAATCCGATCCACATCAACTTTCGCCATTGGTAAGAATTGTACCGCTTCGCCGTTTGCCGTCTCGCCGCCCAGGCTTCCCGCATCGCCCCGGAAAACGGCACCAATTTGCGGACCACGGCCGGGACTATTCGAAGCAGCAGCAAAATCGACAGCAGAAAAGGAAATACTGTCCAATCCGAGCCATCGTTTCCCAGCAGAAGCGACATTGCCGGCAGTGTGGCGAATCCAATCACCACCCGATACAGGGCGCCGAAAGCACCATCGTCAATGTTCAGGAGAACTCTCCCGATCGTTCCGATCTGCGGCGTGCTGGCGGTTTTGGCCATTCGCTTTTCCAACCCGAATGTCCGACGGAATTTGGCGTTCGAATTAGGCTCGACGACCGCGCATCAGGAACTCTACGAACTCGGCTTGGCTGTCGCATGTACCATACATCCGGCATCGCTTTGAGGGGCAGGCCATTCGGATGTGCCGGTTCGCGGCGTTTCACCCCTTTCCGGGTCCTATCTTCGCCGCTGCTGGTGTGTATCGCATCATGTACATGCGCCTATTGAGCGTTGAGAGCAGCCAAGGCAAAAGTCCGCAGCTCGCCCGGATGGGGGTCCGATATTTCGTGTGGTCGCACCGCAACAGATGCGTCGGAAATTTTCGGGATCATTTGGCGCGCATTTCTGGACATCAGGATAAAGAGATGGCGTCATTTCGGCACCAAACATCGTAGTTGGCGCGCAAAGCATGACGCCATCAAAATTGGCATGGCGGTAGCAGTCGGAATTTTTCATGTGAATCAAATTGACTCTTGGCGCTATGCGAAATTGTTCGCCTTTCGCTCGTCGGACCGTTGCGAAAGAGAGACACCATTGTTTCCCACCGGTCCCAGCTCAGTAGGGCGGCTCGCGGCCGCAAGCGGCCGCGACCGGGTGCTATCGCGCGGCCAGAACAGGGCCGCGCGACCGAGCCGCCTTCGGCGTCTCGTCCCATCCGGGTAACGCCCCCTGCCGCAAGACACGATGACTTCGAGCCAAGCGACCGCCGGGCTTTCCGGTAGGGCATCGCAGCGTCGAACCCTCGAAAGCCATGCTTTTGGCGAGCCCGGCTCGGCCGCAAAAGGAACGTTGTACCCGCCAGAACCTGGGAAAGCGACAGGAGGTCGCTAGCTAGGCCCCGATCGCACGAGCATGCCGTCGTGCTCGCGCGTGTCAAGGCCGAGCCTGAGGGTGGCCGCTGAAGAGCGGCCAGCCTTGACACGCCCTGCGCGCGCCGGCGTCAGCATCCTGCGGTCGGGACGGAAGTAAGCCTCCGGCGGGGTCGAACAAAAGTAAGGATGGAGGCCCGCGGATGGGCGCCGGCTTGGGCCGGCGCGAGCGCAACGGCCACCGGCAGAACTCGTCGATGCCCCAGCAGATCGCCCACTCGAAACAGTGAGGAGGCAGCGAATAGAGAACGACGGATGGCTCAGCAGGGGCCGAACAAAAGGATGGGACAAAGGTACTGCCGAGCTGCTCGGGTCAATAAGACTCAAAGCGGCTTGTTTGCTTGGTCCTTTCCTCCCGAGTGGATTTGAGGCCCACAATTCCGGTCGCACATTACGCTACCTATTGAAGTACCCTGCCGAATTTTGCCGCAAACCCACCCCCTTCTTTCACGATCCTTCACAATCCTGCACAATTTAACTCCTTGATCGCCTACCTATTTCAAAGGCACTTTTCGCGGGAACGTTGTTCTCGCCTGTAAAGGAGCCTGCCATGCCGCACCCAGCATCCTTTTCCCGGTGCATCCTCGAAGTTCCCGCGATTGCCCGCGATTCCTCATTCACAATAGCAAACAATCATCTGCACTATGCCACGCGACGGACCGCGGTTAAAGCCGCCCGCGCCAGCATTGGAGAGGTACAAGCGACGGATCGCCACCATGAACCCCAGTCGAGCTGAATACTCCCGTGAAGCGCAAGATTTCCGTGTATGTGGCCGGCGACGTGGCGATGCGCCTTGCTATGGCTGCGAAGCGGCCCGGCGCAAGCAAATCGCAGATCGTCAACGACGCGCTCGACCGCTTCCTCGACCCCGCGCGTGGGCAGCACCTTGCTGCGACCATTGCCGAGGGACAGCGGGACCTCTCGCGCGAGATCCGGCAGGTCCACCGCGATCTCGACATCGTCGCCGAGACCGTCGCGCTCTGGCTGCGCTATTTCCTGACCATTACGCCGCCCCTTCCCGCAGCCGATCAAGAGCCGGCGCGGCTGATCGGCCGCGAGCGGTTCGACGTGTTCATCAGGGAGATCGCCAAGCGCAAGCCGGCCGACCGGCGCTATCTCGCGCGGGTGCTAACAATGGCAGCCAAGCAAGGCTTCGGCCCGTCCTCTGGTACGGCACCACCGGTGCCGCCACGAGACGGCAAGCCCGACAAACCGACAGACAACGGGAATATCCGCGACACAAAGACCGGTTGCTGACCAATTCACGCCGAACGGGGGCCGGACTGGGATGGCAGCGATTGCCGGCGACCCTCCCGTTGGGGAGCTGATCCGATGCCGGTGCCACTCCTCCCGCGATTGATCCGGTTTCGTGACGCTCCGCGCTATCTCGGCATGGACCGCCACCGCTTCAATGCTGAGGTGCGGCCATTGCTCACTGAAATCCCCATCGGCCGACAGGGGATTGCCTTCGACCGCCTTGAACTCGACGCCTGGGTAGATGACTATGTCGCCCGCAACGGGCGTCCCGCACGATCGAAAGGAGTGAAATCATGGGACGCAAGAAACTGCCCGGTCTCGTGCTGCGAGCCGGGACCTGGCACATCGACAAGCACATCGGCGGGCGGCGCATTTGCAAAAGCACTGGCGCAGCTCACCTCGAGGAAGCGGAACGGTACCTCGCAAGACTGATGGAAGCCACGCGTCAAGCACAGCTCTACGGCGTCCGACCATCTCGAACGTTCGAGGAGGCCGCGGTAAAGTTTGTGCTGGAGCATGGGCACAAGAGGAGCCTGAGCGATGACATCAGCCGCCTGAAGGGGTTGATGCCTTGGATCGGGGCCGTGCACATCGACAAACTCCATATGGGCACACTGCAGCCCTGGATCGCTGATCGTCGCCGCGGCGGCATCGCGGCCGGTACGATCAACAACGGTCTGCAGGTTGTTCGGCGCATCCTGAACCTTGCGGCGAGCGAGTGGATGGATAATCAGGGCCTGACCTGGCTGCATGCCCCGGCCAAGATCAAGCTCATACCGAACCCGGTACGGAGGCAGCCATATCCGCTGAGTTGGGACGAGCAGTCGCGTTTGTTTCGTGAGCTGCCCGCGCACTTGGCGGAGATGGCGTTGTTCACCGTCAACACGGGATGCCGCGCGTCTGAGGTCTGCGGTCTTCGCTGGGATTGGGAAGTCAAGGTTCCCGAGCTTGGGACCTCTGTCTTCATCGTTCCCGGCGCGCAGGTCAAGAACGGCGACGAGCGATTGGTCGTTCTCAATCGCGTTGCGATGTCCGTCATCAACGCACGGCGTGGTCAGCATGCGACTCACGTTTTCACCTACCGTGGTAAGCCGAAGAAGAGCATGCTGAATTCGGCATGGGAGAGCGCGCGGTTGCGTGCCGGGCTCCCGCTGGTGCGAGTCCACGACTTGAAGCACACGTTCGGTCGTCGTCTGCGCGCGGCCGGGGTGAGCTTTGAGGATCGGCAAGACCTCTTGGGCCATCGCGCTGGGAGGATCACGACACACTATTCCGCGTCTGAGCTCACCCGGCTTATCGAAGCAGCCGAACGTGTCGCCGAGGGGAAGGGGGAGAGACCGGAATTGGTCGTCCTGCGCGGTGTGCTTCAAACAGCCTCACGCAAAACTCACGCAGACGTAGTGAGCGGTGCTCGCATCGCTCACCCAAGGCCTTGAAATCGTTGGTGCCGGCTGCAGGATTTGAACCCGCGACCTTCGGTTTACAAAACCGCTGCTCTACCCCTGAGCTAAGCCGGCTTTCCGTTTCAGATCAATCACTTGGCAACACAAGGCGGCTGGAACAAACCCGGAAATTACCACCCGATTGCCACCGAACCTACCGCATCACCGCATCGATTGCCATGGCGGCCGCGCGGTCATCCTTCTTGGACAAAGTGACCATAGATTTGCAGGGCTCACCGCCACAGCCAACGGGGCTGATTGGTCGGATGGGGGGAGCCATCCGAGGGGATGGGCGCGCGCCAAACCCTGCGAGGAAATACATGGTTGCCACCTCGGGAATGGCAGCTTTTGCGGAGTGCGACAGAGCGACAATACTGGAACCCTGAAGGAGACTCGAATGCGTCTGGAGGACATGTCATGATCCGATTGTTGGCTCTCGTGTTCTCTGCAGCTCTGTTCGCTTTCGTCCTGGCGCACGAGGCGTCGGCGCGACGAGGCGTTGGTGTTCACGCCGGTGCTTTCGGAGCGGGCAGCGTCCGGGGCGTCTCGGCAGGGGCCTATCGCGGCGGGTTACGCGCTCGCGGTTATCGTGACTATCGCGTGGCTGGGTGGAGAGGCGGACGATACTGGAGCGGCGGCAGACGCTGGTATGGGTATGGTGCGGGCGTCGCACCGCTAGCCGGAGCCTATTACTATAGCGCGCCGGGTTATTCATACAGTTACTACAACTCCCCAGGCTATTCATACACCAGTGGCCCACGAGTATATGGTTGGTCCGGCGCAGTCGATGAGGAGACGGGAGCGGCGCCACGAGGCTATCGCGGTCCGGGCACGTGCGGCACCTATTTCTACTGGAAAGACGGTCGCTGTGTCGACGCTCAGTGGTGGTATTAGGGTGGTATTAGGCCGATGAGCCGGAGACCGAATTTTTCTACATGCCGCTAGCCCAGTTGCCGAAGGCAATGATCACAACCAAGCCTGTCAAGGCAATGAGGCTGATCAATAGTGCGTACTCCATGAGAGTAGCACGACGCCGTTCCCGCCGGAGGCGATTACGCAACGGATCCACACTCGCCCCCAACCCCTTGAGGCCGCGTTCCCGCCCGCCACATGGGTACCCAAAGGAACCCGAACAGCGCTAGAAAAAAGGGTGAGGGGCACGCGTAACGACAAAGTCATGCGTCTGAGGCGCAACACGCAGTTCCACTTACCGTTCGATGTCGAACAGCGAAGGCGCCGAGCGGAGGTAGCCAGGCGCGCGCAGATTCGCGTCCGCTTGGGAACTGCCTACTCCCACTCGTCCCACCACACGACGATGGTGAGCGCGGCCACAGCTGCCACGACGTTGATCAGGCCCAGCAAGTTGGTTGCGGTCATGACTTGCCGCGCCTCTTGTCATCCGCCCGCTGCTGCCGCAGCGCGAACGATTGTTGCACGTACCGCACCACCGGCCGTGCCGCCCCCATCAGTACCCCAGTCAGCGCTATCGCCGCCATCGCCAACAGTGGGTTTAGGTCCAGCCATGCCGCCAGCAGGCCAACCGCCACTACCAGGGTCACCCCGAGCACGCCGATTACCCAATCCACGGCAGCATCCCCGAGCGCGATGAAAGCCGGGAACACTAGCACGCCGGAGCGGCAGAGCCTCGCGTGCCCGCGTTCATCATGGGGTCTGTGGACAGGTGCTTGGATGATGATGGCCGAGCAACGCTCAAGACCGCCTGCCACATTTGCACCAACGCCGTCATCATTGAGACCCTTCGTTCGAACGGGACGGTGGATGAAAGCTAACGGCGTGAGCCCACCGTGGCGGAGCGCAGAGGGGCGCTGGCCCGAGTCCCGTGGTTTCGGGCGCTGCACGCAACGCCGCGTTTGAGCGGGATTTGGCGCGACGCGCAGCGCCAAAATATTGGTACAGGATTGGGCAGTGCAGAACTTTTGGATGGGTGAATTTCACCTGGATCGCGAGCGCGCAAGCTCAACAGCAAACAAGCGGAAGTATTTCTTCTGCACGGAGGAACACGCCACTCTATAGTATAAGATAAATACTAAAAGATAACATACTCCCAATGGGGCTCCTCTCGGCTGGGGATATCCGGATAAGCACGCTTTACTTTCCCCTTCGACCACTCGCAACTTCAGCCATTGGAGGAAGTACAGTGATGGCTAGTATTGCGGACTTGCGTTCCCCTGCCAGCGACGCGGCAGCAGACGCCATCCTGGCGCTCATCAACGCAGGCTTGTGGACGCCAACCCGGGCAGGCGAGAACGGCAAGCCCAGAAGAGACGCCGGCAACGACAACATATTGAAGCCCACGCGGCTGGGGCTGGAGATCATCGAGCTGCTGCCGGCTTACGCGGAAGCGCTCTGGCACCGTTGCTACGATCTGGCCGACGATAGTGAAGCCGATGCGGCCGCCATCAAGGGCTGGGAGGACGCAACCTGGACGCTCATCCAGGAGCGCATCAACCAAGCCTCAACGCTGGTGGACCTCGCGATCGCATTCCGGATCACGGCGGAGAGGGCAGACCCAAGACACTACAAAGGGGCCGCCCCTTGGGCCATCCATCGGCTGGCCTGCGATCTGGCATTGGCGGTGCTGAAGCTGGCCGGCATCAGCGAGGCGCAATGCTCTATTATGGCGCAGCGCACTGACTGGGACCGTCACCCCACACCGGAGGAGCGGCGTGCAGCCATTGCCTTGTTGGAGGAGTTGAAGGGGTTTTTCGCGCCTTCTACCGGGGATTTTTCGCGCATCGCAAACTGTAGATCATAGCTTGGGGGCTTTGCGCTGAAGTTGTGCCGAGTTGCCACCGGCATTGCCACCGGACTTCCAGACCCGAAACGAAACGAGACGGCACATTGGGTGCGTCGTCCCTTTAAATTGTGCAGCATTCCAGGCTGATTGATAAGGCAAGGGTGGCCAGATCAGCAGGCCCGAGGATAACCGCTAGCCTCGGGTGGGCAAAGTCGGCTCGTTTCCATGCCTATCCCTTGCGCGTTGATCTTCCGCGCCGAGGCGGCGGCCGACTGGACCACGACACCGCATCGACGTTCACGAACTCGTATCGGATCCCGGCCCGCTCGGCTTCGGCATCGAAACACGATGGGCAGACATTGCGCCAGCGGTTCAACACGACCGCGCGCCAGGCTTGCTCGGGCTCGACCGTGAAGCTGACCGGGTTGCGGCGCCGGCACTTGTCGCAGGCATCGCCGTGAAACGTAACCATGCGCCCAGGCTAGGCGAAGGCAAGCCGCACTCTACCAAGCGCAGGTTGCAAACGCGCATCGTGGTGAATGCTTCGGAGCAGTGGACGCTAGAGCAAGAATTTACGCTTCCGCCTCCACGTCTCGATCGGGCAAGGTCATTCAATCCGAAGCAATCCTGCTCTAGTGTGATGATCGAGAAGTCCGCACCATCGCGCTGGGCTAGGTTCGTGAGCGGACTTCTCGATCTGAATCACACTAGAATCATTAACTTTGCTAGTGTCCTTCAGATCGCGAAATTCGTTCCGAGTTCGCCGCACAATGAGACGAGTTTCGCGATCAGGACACTAGGCAGCGGGATCGGTGTCCGGACCTTTTTCTTCCCTTGCCTTGGCTCGCGCCTCCAGTCGGTCCAGCCTGTTGAGCAGTTGCCGAATGTTCGCTGGGAGTTCCTCGCGCGCGACGTCCTGGGTGGCCCATCGCAAAGACGATCCGATGCGAGCCAGGAAAAAAATGTTGTCGATTTGTGCCGTGTACTTGGGCTTGTCCATTTTTGCCGAAACGCACCCTAGGGATTATCCGTTCCTCCTGACCCAGGCCGCGATGTGGTCCGACCCAATTCATGCAATTGACATCGCCCGAAGGCAACCTGAGTCTTTGCCGTGCGGGGTTGTGAAGATGCGTGGGTCGAGATCGAGCCCGCCTGACGAACAGACCAGAAGGAATTGAAGCGGCCAGATTGAGCTGGCCAACTTGTTTTGAGCCTGGCGGCCCACACCAGGGACGCCGCAGCTCTAAAGAGCGCGGGCGGTGCGGATGTTCAGGCTGGAACGCCCGTTGGCGAACTAGGGCGTGAACTCAGTGCGCCGCGGAAAGGCGCGGTCTCTCAGTGGGGAAGTAGTCCCATCCGGCAAGGGTCGCTCCAGCCGGTAGCAATTGTAGCGACGAAGGAGGTAACGAGATCGTCGAAGCCTACGATGAAAGGGGTCATTTAGTGACTCTGCGAGCTTGCAGGCCGTAACGACTGAACGCTGAGCAGGCCCCGAAACGTCCAATGCGGAAGCCGACCTGGCTGAGTTACAGGGAAGGCTGCCACTGCTGGGGAAGTCGAGCGACATGCGCACCCAGGGGTTCCGCCGGGGTATTGGCGACGGCATGCAAGCATAGGGAGACCAACGCAACGCGGGAAACCCCAACGGTGGTGGGACGTGCCCACCAACTGGAGATCCGCGAGGATCAGACCGGGCCGTCTGGGGTGGCGGGAGGCCCGTTGTACCGATGAAGCCGAGTAATGTCGGTGGAGGGAAGGGGCCTCAGTTCAGGGTGAATGCAAGACGAGGCAAGGCACAGGAGACTGGCGTGAGCCTACGAGCTCCGGAAAGTGTGCAGAAGCTTCAGGCGGCATTGTATGCCAAAGCGAAGGAAGTGCCCTCCTTCCGCTTCTATGCGCTGTACGACAAGCTGTTCCGGGATGATGTACTGGCTCATGCATGGCGGCTGGCCAAAGCCAATGGCGGGGCAGCCGGCGTGGATGGACAGAGTTCCGGGACATCGAGGAATACGGCGTCGAGCGGTGGTTGGGTGAACTGGCGGAAGACCTCAGGAAGAAGACGTATCGGCCACAGCCGGTGCGGCGCGTTTACATCCCAAAGCCTGACGGGCGGAAACGACCGTTGGGGATATCCACGATCCGGGACCGGGTGGCTCAGACGGCGGCGGTGCTCATTTTATCGCCGATCTTCGAGGCCGATCTGCAACCGGAGCAGTATGCGTACCGGCAGGGGCGCAACGCGCACGACGCGGTGCGTCACATTCATCGCCGGCTCAACACGGGATATCGGGACGTCGTAGACGCCGATTTATCCGGCTACTTTGACAGCATTCCGCACGCGGAATTGCTGGCGTCAGTGGCACGACGCGTGAGTGACCGGCACATGCTGCACCTGATCAAGCAGTGGATCGTGGTGCCGGTCGAGGAGGAGGATGGCAGGGGCGGAAAGCGTCGGACGGGAGAGGCACGGCACACCAGGAGAGGCATTCCGCAAGGAGCGCCGATCTCGCCGCTGCTCAGCAATCTCTACATGCGGCGGTTTGTACTGGGTTGGAAAGTGCTGGGCCACGCTGCTCGTCTCGACGCGCACATCGTCAACTATGCTGACGATCTAACGATCCTATGTCGCGGCACGGCCGATGCGGCCATGCACGCGATGCGGGAGATGATGGGTCGGCTGAAGCTGACGGTGAACGAAGAGAAGACCCGGCTCTGCCGCGTTCCGGACACCTCATTCGACTTTCTGGGCTATACCTTTGGTCGATGCTATTCGGCGAGGACGGGTCGCAGCTATATCGGCACGCGCCCATCTAAGAAGAGCATCGCCAAGGCACGCCGCGCCATAAGCGAATTGACCAGCCGGCGCAGGCTGCTGATCGACACTCAGCTGCAAGTGGCAGGACTCAATCGGCTTCTTACCGGTTGGGCCAACTACTTCTGTTTGGGTCCGGTCAGCAAGGCCTACCGGGGGGTGGACGCGCACGTGGTCATGCGGCTTCGCCGGTGGTTGTGCAAGAAGCACAAGACGCCAGGTCGGGGAGAGGCACGCTTCCCCGACGAGCACCTCTATCAGCAGCTGGGGCTCAAACGTCTGTCGCTGACCACGCGCGACCTTCCGTGGGCGAAAGCGTGATGCCCTGTCCGAGCGCCGTATGCGGGAAATCCGCACGTACGGTGCGACGAGCGGCGACTGGAAACGGAACCATGACGTGGATTGAGGCACCGGCAAGCGCCGGCCAACCGCCACTCCCCACCAACCTTGGGCACCCGCGCCAGTCGTCAACTCTACTAAACGATGGTCAGATGCCAGGTGGGCGACGTCCAGCGAGCCTGAAGCTTGCGTGACCACTTTGGCACCGTCCGGAAGACTGCGGCGCTGCAGCACGTCTGGCAGCTTTTTGGCAGTTCAACTACCCCGCGTTCGCCGCCAACTGTCCGGTGTTTTGACCCATCCCTGACCTCACGACGACGTGAACCAGTTGCTCGTTGACTCGGTCGGTCGACCGAAATAAGTTCAGTCACACTATTCGGTCGGTCGGCCGAATTAACAACGTGCAAGCCGGCTCATACAGCTGCAACCACGGCCACGAAAGGACACACCCATGGGCGGTATCGCTTCTATTCTGTACGGTGGCCTGGCCTATCTCGTCTTCCTGGCGACTTTTCTCTACGCCATCGCGTTCGTCGGCAATCTGCCGGGGCCCAAGACAGTCGACAGTGGGGACCCCGGGCCCGTTGGTGCGGCGCTGGTCATTGACACCCTGCTTCTAGGGCTTTTTGCCATCCAGCACAGCGTGATGGCGCGGCCGGCGTTCAAGCGTTGGTGGACTAGGTTCGTGCCGCAGCCCGTCGAGCGCACGACCTACGTGCTGCTCGCGAGCCTGGTGCTGCTGCTCCTGTACTGGCAGTGGCGGCCGATACCCGAGCCCGTCTGGTCGGTGACAAATCCGGTGGGCGCACTCGCGCTGCAGACTGTCTTCTGGGCAGGCTGGGGCGTCGTCCTTCTGAGCACCTTTCTCATCAATCATTTCGAGCTGTTCGGCTTGCGCCAAGTCTATGCTCGGCTGCGGGGCGAGACGCTACCGCAGCCGGTGTTCAAGACGCCGCTGTTCTACAAGAAGGTCCGGCATCCGATTTATCTGGGCTTTCTAGTGGCCTTCTGGGCGACGCCGACCATGACGGTAGGCCACTTGCTGTTCGCGATCGCGACCACCGGCTACATTCTGATCGGCATCTATCTCGAAGAGCGCGATCTGATCGCCTTGTTCGGCGATCAGTACCGCCGCTATCGCGAGCAAGTATCAATGCTGATCCCGCTGCCGGGTCGAAAGGCGAAAGGCTCTCCGCCGATGGCGGCTGGTGAGCTCGAGCGCCGGTAGCTGGCACGCGGCGCAAATATGCTCTGAACGAGAAGGGTTGGAGCCCGCATGGCTCGCGCAATGGTGAAGAAGGCAGAGACCAGCACGACGCTGCTCGAGGCGGCAAAGAAGGTGCTGCGGCAGAACGGCTACTCCGGGCTCTCGACCCGGGATGTCGCCGCCGCAGCCGACGTGCCGCTGAGCCAGATCCACTATCACTTCGGGTCCAAGCAGGGGCTGGTGCTGGCGCTGTTCGAGTACCTCAATGCCCAGCTTCTCGATCGGCAGAATGCCCTGTTCCACGACCCGACGCTCAAACTTTCGGAGCAATGGGACCGGGCGTGCGACTATCTCGACGACGACATCGCGTCCGGCTACGTGCGCGTGCTGCAGGAGCTGATCGCCGCAAGCTGGGCCGATGCCGAGGTGGCGAAGGTCGTCCGCACGGGTCTGCTCATCTGGTTCGATCTCATCACGGAGCTCGCGCGCAAGGCCGAGCGGGAGCTGGGGGGCCTCGGTCCGCTGCCGGCCCAGGAGGTTGCAGCCCTCATCGGCTGCGCGTTCATGGGCGCGGAAAGCCTCTATCTGCTTGGCGGCGAGAAGAAAGGCGTGCCGGTGCGCCAGGCTCTGCGGCGCGTGGGCGATCTCATTCGGATGGCCGAAAGCCAACCATCGGCGAGGTGATGTCATGCGTGCCAAGCTGCCGAGCAAAGACGGGTTCGCCGAGCGCAACGGCGTGAAGATCTACTACGAGGTCTACGGCGAAGGGCCGGAGACCATGCTGTTCCTGCCGCCCTGGAGCATCGTGCATTCGCGTGTCTACAAGGCACAGCTACCGTATTTCAGCGAGCGGTTCCGCTGCATCGCCTTCGACGCTCGCGGCAACGGCAAGTCCGACAGGCCGACGGACGCGGCTGCCTATTCGCTCGACAACGTCTTGGCCGACGCGCTCGCCGTGATGGACACGACAGATACCGGCCAGGCGATCCTGGTCGGCCTGTCCCAAGGCGGGATGCACGCCTCGGTACTCGCTGCCTACCACTCCGAGCGTGTGAAGGCTGCGATCCTCGTCGGCACCGTGGCCACCATCGGGCCAGGCTATCCCTACTTGACGCCGCGGCATTTCCTCGCCGAGCGCGATCGGTTCGAAGGCTGGGACAAGTACAACCGCGCGTACTGGCTGGCGAACTACCCCGATTTCGCCGAGCACTTCATCCGCAACATCTGCTCCGAGCCGCACTCCACCAAGCAAATCGAGGACGGCATCGAGTGGGCGGGCGAAACGATGGGCCCCGTGCTGGTCAAGACGGTTGAGGCACGGACGATCCCGCCGAACTTCGACGTGGGCGAGGGCATGTATCGCAAGATCCGCTGCCCACTGCTGCTGATCCACGGCGACAACGACCAGATCCAGCCCTATGCGCGCGCGCAGGCGGTGGCCGAGGTCACGGGTGCCGAGCTGTTCACCATTCCAGGCGGCGGGCACAACCCGCTGGGCCGCTTTCCGGCGAAGTGCAATGCGCTGATCAATGATTTCCTCGACCGCAAGCTGGGCATTCCGGCTCCGGAAAGGAAGCGGGCCAAACCGACAACCAAGGCCAAGAAGGCGCTCTATCTCTCTTCACCGATCGGCCTGGGTCACGGACGGCGCGACATCGCCATCACCCGCGAATTGCGCAAGCTGCACCCCGACTTGCAGGTCGACTGGCTGGCACAGGACCCCGTCACGCGCCTGCTGGAGGCGAGCGGCGAGCGCATCCATCCGCTGAGCCCGCGGCTTGCCAGCGAGTCGCGCCACATCGAGCTGGAATCGGGCGAGCACGACCTCAACGCCTTCCAGGCCATTCGCCGCATGGACGAGGTGCTGATCGCCAACTTCATGATCTTCCAGGATGCCGTCGAGGAGGGCGGCTATGACCTCGTGATCGCCGACGAAGCGTGGGACATCGATCACTATTGGCACGAGCACCCGGAACTCAAGAAAGCCGAGCTTGCCTGGTTCACCGACTTCGTGGGCTACGTGCCGATGCCGGCGGGCGGCGAGCACGAAGCCTTCCTGACAACAGACTACAATGCCGAGATGATCGAGCACGTCGAGCGGCACCCCAGGCGTGCGCGACCGCGCGATCTTTGTGGGCAATCCCGACGACATCGTTCCGATGTCATTCGGCAAGGACCTGCCGACGATGCGCGATTGGGTGCCCAGGCACTTCGAGTTCGCCGGCTATATCATCGGCGAGCATCCCCAAGCATTCGGCAGCCGCGCAGACTTGCGTCAGAGCCTCGGCTATCGGGCCGGCGAACGCGTGTGCATCGTCACGGTCGGCGGATCGGGCGTCGGGGCGCATCTGATCCGGCGTATTCTGCAAAGCTACCCGATGGTCCGCGCCAAGCTGCCCGATCTGCGCATGGTCGTGGTTGCCGGTCCGCGCATCGATCCCGAGTCCCTCAATGCACCTGCCGGAGTCGAAATGCGCGCATTCGTGCCGAACCTCGATCGTCATCTCGCCGCGTGCGATCTGGCTCTGGTGCAGGGCGGGCTCACGACCTGCATGGAGCTCACAGCGGCCGGAACGCCGTTCCTCTATTTCCCGCTGAAGAACCACTTTGAGCAGAACTTCCACGTCGCGCACCGCCTCGATCGTTATGGCGCGGGCAGGCGCATGGAGTTCGCGACATCGACGCCGGATATGATTGCCGAGGCCATGGTTGCCGCGGTGCGCGCGCCCGCTGGGTTCAAGCCTGTCGAAGCCGACGGCGGCGCACGAGCCGCCCGCATGCTTGCTGATCTGATCTAGGCTCGATGTCCGCAGCTGGAACGAACTCACCGTTCAGCTGAATGACCAGTTGGTCGGCTTGCTGCAAGGAAGCTGACGTTCCCGCCGAGATGTGGAGTTCCTCCGACTCTCCCCGAGGAACTACGCGCGCCGATCGCGCGGGGCTGCCTTACAGGTGTCGAGATTGGCCGGCACAGGTTCGCGCGCGCGCGGGGCGCTTGAAGCCTTGGGGGCCGGCGCATGGAACTCACTTACCACCTGACGCGCGACGATCATCAGCGCGGCGTCCGGCTTACTGTCGCCCGCGTTAGGCAGCACGCGAGGCAAGTGTCTGGCTGGGGCTCGCAGCCCGTGGTTGTTACCTCGGCAGCCGCGCTGTTGGGGGTCGCCCCGCTCGCCTATCTCTTGGTCGCAGAGTTGATCAGCCCGCTTGGATATTTCGTGGCGCTATGTGCCTACATGTGGGGCGTTCTGTGCATGTGGCTCTGTGGTTGGTCAATGCGACGCTTGTTCATGAACAACTGGCTGCCTGACAATAGCCCGTCGCTGAGCGAAGTTCGGCTGAAGCTTGCCGCCGACGGCGTTGAAGCTTCGGACCGGGGCAGGAGGAGCAAGTATGCCTGGCTAGCTTTCAGCGAAGTTTCGGAAAACGGCGATCTCGTCATCCTTTGGTTCGACCGAGCCCAGGCTCTTCTTGTTCCTGGCCGGGCATTCTCCAACGAAGAGATGCGCAAGACTTTTGTTGACACAGTACGCGGGCACCTCTCGACGGCGTCAGCGTAGAGCGCTGACGTCACGAGACATCGCTGCGACCGCCCCAGACGGCTAGCCCGGAGCGCGCAACTCGATGCAGACGCTTCTACTTTTATGAGTTCACGGCCTAACTAAGCCTGGGCCAGCGCGGCGGCGCCATGGCGATGGGGTCTCGATTGCGTACGCCGCCGCACGCGAGCCACGCAAAGATCGAATGCCAGATCTGCTCCAAGCGCGCTGCAAAAAAAATGGCTGTGGTGTCGATCTCGCGGTCTGCCGTTCGTCGTCAATGCAGAGCGTGGGTTTAGCCGAACGACAGCGTTCGAAAGCCCGGCTTTTGAAGCAGCTGCCTGCTCGGGCGGATTCGCCGCGAGCACGGCCGAACCAAAGAAGTGTTGAACCTGAGGGCTCCGATCATGAACACTCTTCTCCTCACCACCCAGATCGTCTGCTACGGCGTCGGCTTCGTCTCGGCGTCGCTGAACATCGCACGGTTCGTGCGCCGCCGGCGCGGCAAATGGCAGCGCAGGTTCCGGGTCGCTGGCTGGAACGTGACCAGCTACGACGGCCGCATCTGACCCCTCCCCGAGGACCACGCGTATGCCGTCGAACGATGATGCCTCGCTGCCCTCGAGCTTCAGGCGCCTGGCCTGGTCCAATCTCGCGGCGCAGTCCGGGGAGCAGATTGCCCTGGCTGCCGCACCCATCATAGCGGTGCTGGCGCTCGACGCGGGGGTAGGGGAAACCGGGCTCCTTCAAACAGCTCTCACCCTGCCATTCCTGCTCTTCGCCATCCCCGCCGGCCTGATGACGGACCGCCTGCAGCGGCGGGGGCTGATGGCAGGCGCTGAGGCCCTCCGTGCGACGTCCCTGCTCGTCCTTCTTGTTCTCATTCAGACCAACATGCTGACCTGGCCGCTGCTCGCGGTCCTCGGTTTCATCGCCGTGTGTGCCACAGTGGTGTTCAGCGTGGCGGCGCCGGCACTGGTTCCCGCGCTGGTGGCTGTCCAGTCGCTTCCCATAGCCAATGCTCGCATCGAGCTTGCACGCACGACCGCATTTGCCGCCGGGCCCGCGCTGGGAGGACTCCTCGTCGGATGGACAGGTGCAGCGACCGCATTCGGGGCCGCAGCGGCCCTCTCAGTGGTGGCCGCTGCGCTGCTCATCGGCATTCAAGAGCCGCAGCGGGAAACATTTGCGCGACGCCACCCCGTTCAAGAGATCAAGGAGGGCGCGCGGTTCGTCTTCGATCATGCCATGCTCCGCCCTGTGTTCGTGACGCAGTTCGTCTTCAACACGGCCTTCTTTGTCATACTGGCAGTCTTCGTGCCCCATGCCGTTCACAACCTCGGCCTTGCCGCCTCGGGTGTTGGGATCACGCTCGGAATGTTCGGGGTCGGCATGGTGGTTGGCGCCCTGCTCGCGCCCGGGATCATGCGCCGGCTCAGGTTCGGCGCCGTCGTCGCCACGGGGCCATTCACGGGGCTGCTCGGGGCCGTTCTGATGGCGCTGACGATTTGGGTGCCGGTGCCATTGCTTGCGGGCCTCGGTTTTTTCCTTCTTGGCGCAGGGCCGATCCTGTGGGTCATCAGCACAACGACACTTCGGCAAACCGTCACGCCGCCGGACCTGCTCGGCCGTGTGTCCGCAATCAACATCATGGCTTATGGAGCGCGCCCGATTGGCTCAGCCCTTGGGGCGCTGATCGGCGGACTATACGGGGTCCATGCCTGCCTGCTGGTGGCGGTCGCCGGGTTTGTCGTGCAAGCCGTCGTCATCATAAGGTCGCCGGTCGTTGACCTCGAGCGCCAACCCGAGCCGGCATGAGAACGAGCAATCATTGTAGCGTCATGATCGAACCGATCGTGTGGGCAGCGCTTTTTTTGGCGCATTCTGACCGAGACGCCCGGTCTGGAGCTCACCGCCGTTACGCTCTGGCTTGGAGGCGAGCGTAAGCTTCACCAACCCTGGAGATCAGAGCATCGATTGATCCGCCCGAATATCCCTTTTCGGCGGCCACGGAGATCAAATTGTCACCCCGGACCGTTTCGTCACGAACGTAAGCGATGATGGCCAGGTTGAAGTACGCAATCGGGAAGTCTGGATCCTTCTCGAGGGCATCGCGGAAATCCCGCTCTGCCTGCTCGATATCACCCAGCTGCATGCGGGCCGCGCCGATGTTGTTGCGCGCCATTGCCTCGACATCCCACGTGTAGAAACCGAAAAAGCAGTAGATGAAATGGCGACGCCACGGCTGGCGGCGCAGCTCTTCGAGAAACGCCTTCCCGGCCTCTATGGCCTCGTCGAACCGGGAGAGGCTGATCAACTTGCGGCTGCGGAACAGATTGCCGAGGTAATGGCCGCCGATCCGACCCGGAACGATCAGCAAGATTGCAGCCGCCACCAGGCTGACGATTCCCGTGCGCACATAGATCGCGACAACGAGCAGCCCAACGAACACTACCGCGAGGACGTAGAGAAGCTTGAAGCGAAGTACACGGTTCATGACGCCCCTCTACCTTCGCCAACTGCCACAAGGGCACGCGGCACCGATAATCTTTGGGCTGCACGCCGACGCGCCAACCCAGGTGGCAGCTCGCCGCTCTTGCGAAAGGAGCCAAGAGGCCAGTTTCAATAGTACGCCAGCACCTCGATGCCGGCGCCGCCGTCGTAGGCGGCGAGGGCGCGCTTGGAGGCGAGGTCGATGCGGGTGAGGAGGCCGCTGTCGTGACTCGCCACGAGCACGCTTGCGCCATCCGGCGGAAACGCCATGCCCTGGGGGCCCTTGGCGACGGGGACAATGGCCTGCCGACGGTAGTCGACAGCATCGATTACCCAGGCCAGGCCGCCGGCGTAGCAAGTGACGACCAGGTGCCGGCCGTCCGGCGAGAACATCAACTTGGCGAGGCGCGAGCGCTTCGGGTTGGAGAGTGCCCACATCGTCAACGGCACGCGGTCGACTTCCTTGTCGGTCTTCGTATCGAGGATGCGCAGGTCGTTGCGGATGTTGTCGATCACGACGAGGCGGTCGCCGGCGGGGGTGGGCATGAGGCCTTCGCTGCCGCTGCCGTTGCCGCCCGTGACGTCAGGCGCGCGCATGGGGATATTCGCCGTGAACGCTCCGCGGGCGGGGTCGAAGGCGGCAAGGTCACCTTCCTTGCTCGAGACATAGAGCTTGGACTCGTCAGGCAGTAGTGCGATCTGGTGTGCGCCCTTGGCCGGGCAGTCGTAGGCTGCCTCGATGGCGCGCCGCGCCGGATCGACGAGCAGGAGCTTGTTGGGGATGTCGCAGACGACCCAGAGCTTGCCCGCCGACGTGGCCACCATGCCGTGCGGGGCGGTGAACTCGCCCAGCGCGATGACATCGGCGAGGCTTTGACCGACGAGATCGATGAGCAGGATCTTGTTGTTGGGGTTCCTGTTGGCGCCGTAGATGCCGTCGCCGTAGAGCGGCACGAAGGCGAGGCGGCGGTCGTGGGAGATGGCCAGCTCGTGCGCGGCGGGCTCGGGCACGGGGTGGCTTTTGATCTCGCGCAGGCTTTCGGGATCGTAGAAGCGGATGTGATTAGCCACCTTGTCGACGGCGATCAGGCCGCTCGAGCCCGTTATGTTGCTGCCGGCATAGGGTTTGGTCATTTCTCACGTCGTCCTATGTCTCTGACAGTTGGTGACCGTTGAAGGCGGATAGTCGCTTCGCGAGTGGGGCCAAGCCGGAGGCATGTCTCCGACATACCCCACACCCCGCTGGCGGGACACCCGCCAGACCACCCGCCTTTTTCGAGTTGCACAAAAAGAGGCGGGTTTGGGAGGGTTTCCCTCCCAAGCGGGTACGGGCGGCAGCCCGTTCGCGCCAGCGACTTCTGCCCAGCATCGCAGCGCTGTTGGCGCAACGGTCATGACGCTTGGCGCTCAAAAGCCATAGAGCCGCGCCGGATTGTCGACAAGCAGGCGGCGGCGCGCCTCCTCGGTGGGGGCGAAGGCGGGGATAAGGTCGACCAGATCGGCCTCCTCGACGGCGATCTTGAGATTGGGGTGGGGAAAATCCGTGCCCCATAGCACGCGGTCCGGGCTCGCTGCCACCAGCCGCGCGGCAATGGGGATGGCCGCCGAGAATGGGGGTTCAGAAATGCGTTCGGCACCGCTCACCTTGATCCAGCAGGTGTCGAGCTTGGTTAATTCGACCAGCGCTCCCACCGCCGGCTGGTCGGGCCCGAGCCCGGCTTCGACCCTGCCCATGTGGTCGATGACGAACGGTAGCGGCAGTGCGCGCAGCATGGGCATCAAGGGAGCGATGTCGGGAGCATCGAGGTGTAGCACCACGTGCCATCCCAGGAGCGCTACGCGCTCGATCACGCGGTGAAAGATGCGCATGTCCGGAGCGCCGCCGAGGTGACGCACGAAGTTGAAGCGCACGCCGCGCACGCCGCCCGTGTGCAGCTCGCGGAGCCGATCGGCGTCGAATGCGTCGTCGACGATGGCGATGCCGCGCGTGCGCTCCGGAGCCGCCGCGATGGCGTCCAGCATGGCGGCATTGTCGGTGCCGTGGCAGCTCGCCTGCACGATCACGGCACGCGTGACCCCCAACCTCGCATGCAGTCCCGCGAGGGCCTCCTTGGGCGCATCGTGGGGCGTATAGCGGCGATCGGGAGCGTAGGGGAAGCGCGCCGCTGGTCCGAACACGTGGCAGTGCGTGTCGCATGCCAGGGGCGGCAGCCGGTAGCGTGGTGCGCAGCGCTCTGCAGCCGCAGCGTGAGGCGCCGTGCGCCGTCACGGTTTCGCTCCCTGTTCCTGCACGGCGGCTATCGCGCGACAGAGCGTGGGATCGAGGCCGAGCTCCGCGAGCATCTCGCTGGCCTCGCGCATCTCTTGCGCACGGCGTATTCCGTGCTGGGCCACGCGCTCCCCGCAGCGCGCCGCGACCTGCGTCCAGTCGATTCCGGGATGAGTGTCGCACAGGCTTGCGAGGACTTCGCGTTCGACGCCCCAGGGGCGCGCCGCGGCCACGCTCTGCACAAGAATGGCTTCGAGCCCCTTCATGACGATGCTGCGCGCCAGCTTGGTGGCCGAGGCGCGCCCGTACTCCTTTGCCACCGGCGTGAGGTTCATGCCGAGCCCGTTAAGGATGACGGCTGCGGTCTCGGCGGCAGGCCCGCCGGCCAGGATCGGTACTTTGAGGCCGGGACCCGACACCGCCGCCATCACTGCGCCCTCGACATAGTCGGCGCCGGACGTCCCGACCTGGCCTGCCGCTGCCTTCTTGGTGCCCGGCGACGCGGAATTGACATCCAGGAAAATCTGCCCCGGCCGGAGATGGCGGGCGGCGGCCTGCGCCACCTCCAGAGCAGCCGCCGCCGTCACCGCCGAAATGACGACGCGGGCGTCGCGGCTGGCGTCGGCCGCGTCGGCGGCCACCCTGACACCCATCGCCTGCGCTTGCGCAATGCGGACCGGCTTGTCGAACAGGAGATCATAGGCGGCGACTTGCACACCCTCCTTCGCCATCAAGCCCTTCGCGAAAGTCTGACCGACCTCGCCGAATCCAATCAACGCCAGAATGGTCATGTCGTGGCAGCCCTCTTCGCGAAGCGAGCAATGTCGTCTGAGCCGCGGCCCAAATGCCGGGTCTTCCGCGCCGGATATTGGAGCAGAACTCCCCTCACAACGCCATCCACATCACGCCAGCCAGCACCGCCGCGCCCGCGCTGAAGATGATGAGCCCCCATCGCCCGTTGACGACGTTGTCCGGGAATGGCTGCAGCAGCAGCGGCGCGAACAGCAACACGGCGCCGCCGCCGATCACCGTGGCGTACCAGGGGAGCTCAGCCCAAGCCCGGACAAGCGCGGCCGCGGCGGCGACGCAAGTCGCCAGCATGCTTCCCCAGAGCACGGCAGCGCCCGCGCGGCCTTTCACCTTCTCGCCGCGAAACTCGGGCGGGAAATGCCCGCTCGCCGTCAGGCCGTAGAGCGCGGTGAGGAGCACCACGCCCATGAACAGCAGCAGGTGTGGCCAGTACGGCAGCATGCCGGAATTCCTCCCGGAGTTGTCTCGGCTTGATCAGCTTGACCGGTGAGCGGCGGGCTCTCTAGCATACGCCAGATATATCAGACAGCCCCAGGGAGGGATGGGCATGGCCCAGGACACGGCCAAGGAAACGGCAAAGACGAGCGCGTCGGCCGAGAAGAAGCGCGAGAAGCGCACCATCACCGAGATCCGCGAGTCCAAGAAGACCGGCGAGAAAATGGTCTACATGTCGGTGCCCGACTACACGAGCGCCAAATGGGCCGAGATGGCCGGCGTCGACGTCGCCGTGGTTGGCGACAGCCTGGCCATGATCGCCCACGGGCACCCCTCCACCATCCCCGCCACCATGGACATGATGGTGATGCATTCCCAGGCCATCCGCCGGGGCGCCCCCAATACCTTCGTGCTCGGCTGCATGCCGTATCAGAGCTACAACACGGTTGACCGCGCGCTCGTCAACGCGACGCGCTTCATGCAGGAGGCAGGCTCCGACGCGGTCAAGCCGCAAGGCGGAAAATCGCAGGCGCACATCCTGAAAGCGTTGGTGGACGCCGGTATCCCCACCGCTTCCCACATCGGCCTCACGCCGCACACCATCGCCATGTTCGGCGGTTTCAAGATCCAGGGCCGCACGGCGGAAGCCGCCATGAAGATCCTGGAGGACGCGCTGGCGATCGAGGATGCCGGCTGCTTCATGCTCGAGTTCGAAGCAGTGCCGGCAAGAATCGCCAAGCTCATTTCCGAGCAGCTCACCATCCCCACCATCGGCATCGGCGCGGGCGTCGGCACCGATGGGCAGATTCTGCTCTGCCACGACCTGTTGGGCGTGTTCACGGACTTCAAGCCCAAGTTCACCAAGCGCTTCGCCAAGCTGACCGAGGTCGCCGTGACGGGCATCCGGCAATACATCAAGGAAGTGAAGGAAGGCTCCTTCCCCGACGACGACCACTCCTACGCCGTTAAGGACGAGGAGTACGAGAAGTTCGCCAAGATGGTACAGAAGCGTCGCCAACTGTAGGTTGGGTCAAGCGCAGCGCAGACCCAACATCGATGACCACGAGCTGCGTGGTGTTGGGTCTTCGCTGCCGCTCGACCCAACCTACGCCTCCTCGTCCGGCGCGAGACCGCCCCACTGATGCCGACCAGCAAGAGAAAAGCCCAGCGCCAGGACGCGGCCAAGGCGGAGACCCTCACCGAGCAGGCTTACAACCGGCTGGAGGAAATGGTCGTCACCTTGAAGCTGGCGCCGGGCGCCATCCTCTCCGAGCAGGCGCTCTCGGCCGAGCTCGGCATCGGCCGCACGCCCATCCGCGAGGCCCTCCAGCGGCTCGCCCGTGAGGGCCTGGTGCTGGTGCTGCCGCGCAAGGCCATCCTGGTCACCGACACCGACCCCAGAAAGCAGCTG
Source organism: uncultured Alphaproteobacteria bacterium (assembly GCA_963827545.1). GTDB lineage: Bacteria > Pseudomonadota > Alphaproteobacteria > Rhizobiales > Hyphomicrobiaceae > AWTP1-13. Next base: position 66,982 of record CAWHBI010000029.1, on the reverse strand, counting down.
CTCGTGCTGGAGGTACGCCGCGAGCTGGAACGGCTGCTCGCCCGCGCCGGCGCCGAGCGCGCATCGGTGGCCGAGCGCGCGCAGTTCCAGGCGATTGCCGACGGTATGGAGGCGGCTGCCGAGGCCAGCGACGACATCGCCTTCATGCGGCTGGACCGCGAGCTCAACGCGCTGCTGGCCGAGGCCGCGCACAACGAGTACGCCGCGCGCACCATGCGTTTCCTCAACGGCCATTCCCGCCGCTTCTGGTATCTGCACTACAGGCAAGCAGCCGATCTGCCGAAGATCGCGCGCCTGCACGCCGACGAGGCCCGCGCCATCGCCAAGGGTAGGCCTGAGCGCGCCATGGCGGCCAGCGACAAGCTGATCGACTACGTCGAAAGCTTTACCCGCGCCACTGTGGGCGCCGAGGGCCGCACCGCGCGCTCAGCGGGCCGCGCCCGTGCAGCGGGGTAGGGCGCAATGCGGCTGCCGCCTTATTGCGCCCTACCGCTGGGGCAGCCGCGTCGGCTACTGCTAGCCGGGCGCGAGGCGGCGCCGGTTAGAGCCTGCCTCGGGGTGAGGGGTGCCAACGGGCGCTATGCCCATAACCAGCGTCCTTCATCTATTACGGGGGCAGCGTGTCAGGGTTGTCCCCCGCCAATTGCGGAAAATCTGAGCAACCGGCTGACCCGCCCGAGAACAGGTTTTGACCAAGCCGTTGGTTCAGTAGATAACAGCAAGGGGTCACCGGGGGGAATCGTGGGCTCATCGATACCGATGTCGCGCTCCTACCGGGTGCGGCCGCCGGCGTTGCGGGTCTGTCCGATCCTCGCGCGCAGCAGCATCGATCTGGGAGCGCGTGATGAAATTCAAGGCTGACGCCCTCGTCGGATTTGTTCTCTGCCATACGCTCGCCGTGCTGGCGCTTTTCCCCTGGTTCTTCAGCTGGACCGGTGTCGTCCTTCTAGTCTTTGGAATGCTTGCGTTTGGAGTTCTTGGGATCAATCTCGGCTTCCACCGGCTCATAACGCACCGCGGCTTCACGGTCCCCCTGTGGCTCGAGCACACGTTTGCAGTGCTCGGCACGTTCTCTCTGCAGTTCTCGCCGGCGTTGTGGGTCGCCGTCCATCGCCGGCACCACCACTATGCGGATGACGAGCAAGATCCGCATTCGCCGCTCAGAGGCTTCCTCTGGGCGCATTTCGGGTGGCTGCTGATGCGCTCGGGCGATATGCGATCGCGTCCGCTGATCGAGCGATATGCCAAGGATGTCATGCGTGATCCCCTCTATGCGATGCTCGAGCGCAGAAAGAACTGGATCAAGATCTCCTTTCTATTGTGGCTGGTGTACTTCGCTGCCGGCTATGGTTGGGTCATGGCGTCGGGCGGGAACTCGGGAGAGGCGCTGCAATTCGGCTCCAGTCTCGTGGTCTGGGGCGGGGCATTGCGAACGGTGGTCGTCTGGCACACGACTTGGTCTGTCAATTCGGTGACCCACATCTGGGGCTATCGCAATTACGCGACACCTGACGACAGCCGCAATAACGCGATCATCGGCTTCCTCACCGCAGGCGAAGGGTGGCACAACAACCACCACGCCGATCCCACGTCGGCGCGGCATGGGCACCATTGGTGGGAATTCGACTTCGCCTGGCAGGCCATTCGTCTGCTGATGTGGTTCGGCCTGGCGACCGAGGTGTCGGTGCCGTCTCCCGGCCTTGCGGCGAAATTCAGTGCGCCTGCACCGCCACGCCAGCCCGTGGTCTAGCTTCGCCGAGCCGGAGACGGTCACCTAACGAGCGAGCAGCCGACATCCGAGGCGTGCGCCTGTACCTTCCTTTACAGGCTGCCTCGCGGCCAATAGCATACCAGTGATATATCAAAGCGCGGGCATCCGCGGTGCCGGGCAAGGCCGATGAAGACTTACGAGGGCAAGCGCAGCATCGACGGCCTTGTGGTCACGGTCGATGGTCGGGCCCTCTCTGAGCACTACGACGTCAAGCGCTTCACCAGTTGGGGCTTCGAGTGGACCTACGAGGGTGCGAGCCCCCAGCAGCTGGCGCTCGCCATCCTTTACGACCACCTGGGCGACGGGGAGCGCGCCATCCGCCTCTCCGAGCCCTTCATGAAAAAGGTTGTTGCCGACATGGACAATGATTGGGTCCTGGGCGGTGACCAAATCGATCGCGCGATCAAGGAGATCGAAGGGCACTAGAAAGGGTCAGACCCCTCGCGCCGGCGTTTCGAGTTCCTCTGCAACGTGGAAGCGAGGGGTCTGACCCCGCTCGGCGCCCACGTTCCACGCCCGGGATGACACGTGACATGCCCGTGATATATCATGCTCCCAACGCCGCCTGAGACGGCGTAGCCCATGCGAGGGGACGTCCCATGAAGCTGTCACGCCGCACCGTACTGAAATCGATCGCCGCCTCCGGCGCCGCTGTCGCATCGCCAGGCGTGTTTGCCCCCGCCATCGCCCAGGCCAAGCCCGTCAAGCTCGGCATCCTGGCACCCCGCACCGGCATTGCCGCCAGCGCCGGCATCAGCGGCCTGCGCGCCACCGAATGGGCGGTGGAGAAGTTCAACGCCGGCGGCGGCATCGCCGGGCGCAAGATCGAGCTGGTAGTCGAGGAGGAGACGAGCGCCAAGGACACCATCGAGCGCTTCCAGAAGCTGGTGCAGCAGGAGAAGGTCGATTGCGTGCTGGGCATCGTGTCGACCGGCGTCGGCCTGGCGCTGGGCCCCGTGGTGGAAGAAGCGCGCGCGCTCACCATCTTCTGGGACGGCACCACGCAGGACGGCGTCGACGAGAAGCTGCCCAACCCCAGGTATCTCTTCCGCAGCACCGACAACGAGTGCGAGGCCGTGATGTCCTCGCTGCTCGCCATCAAGCACTGGAAGGGACAGTTCAAGCGCATCGCCGGCATCAATCCGGACTATTCCTACGGCCGCAACAACATGGCGGCGTTCGTCGCGCTTCTGCGGCGCTTCAACATCGAGCACGAGGTCGTCACCGAGCAGTGGCCCAAGGTCGGCACCATGGAGCTCACCAGCCACGTTGCCGCCCTCAAGGCCGCCAAGCCCGACCTCATCTTCTCCTCGCTGCTGTTCGCGGACCTCCCCGTCTTCATGAAGCAGGCACACACGGCCGAGCTTACGAAGGGCATGAAGCTCGTGTTCCCGGCGGCGGGCTGGCAGCACACGCTCATGAAGAAGGACTTCACGCCGGAGGGCATGATCTTCGGCCACAACACGCTCTACTTCGACAATCCGCAGGCAACGCCGATGCAGAAGGAGTTCGTCGCCTGGTATTTCGACAAGCAGAAGGACTACCCGAACTGGGAGGCCGATCGCGCCTACTTCGCCATTGGCTCCTACAAGGCGGCGGTGGAGAAGGCATCGCAGGCCAAGGGCGGGCAGTGGCCGGGCGTCGATGAGGTCATCGGCGCCATGCAGGGCCTGTCGATCGAGAGCCTGGGCGGCAGGGGCTCCTGGCGCAAGGACCACATCGCCGACCAGACCTTCGTGCAGGGCTTCTCCACCCACAACAACAAGTTCGACTTCGTCACGCTCGATCCTGCGCGCATCGAGACGATGTTCTCCGCCGACCTGCAGAAGCCACCCGGCGCCAACTTCTGGGACTGGCTGAAGACGGCGCAGTTCAAGGTTTGACGGACCGGCACGCGGTCACCGGCACGCGGCCCCATGGCATCGTTCGCCAATCTTCTGCTCGGCGGCATCTTCCATGCCGCCGTGCTGTTTCTGGTGGCCGCGGGGCTGCAGCTCGTGTTCGGCGTGCAGAAGATCGTCAACCTCGCCTGTGGCTCCTTCTATGCGCTGGGCGCCTACTTCGGCATCACCCTCGTCAATTTGGCCCTGAATGCGGGCCTTCCGGCGTGGATGCTGCTGCCGGTCCTTATCGTTGCCGGGTTGCTGATGGGGTTGGTGGGGCCGCCCATCGAGCGCCTGCTGCGCACCGTCTACGATCGCGACGAGAGCTTCCAGCTGCTGCTGACCTTCGCGCTCGTGCTCATGTTTCAGGACGTGCTGCGCTTCGTGTGGGGCGCGAACCCGCAATCGCTGAGCAACGTGCTGCTGGTCTACGGCAAGGTGGCCTCGGGCGACTTCAGCGTGCCGGTCTATAACCTGCTCGTCATCGCCGCCGCCATTGCGGCTGCTGCCCTGATCGGCCTCTTCCTGCGCCGCACCAACTACGGACGGCTGCTGCGGGCGACGGCCGAGAACCGCACCATGGCAGAGGCGCTGGGGGTCGACGTGCGCAGCGTCTATGCCGTGGTGTTCACCTTGGGCACGCTGCTTGGAACCATCGGCGGGGCGCTGGTGGTGCCGACCTCGGCGGCATCCCTCGACATGGCGATCGAGTTCGTGATCGAGGCCTTCGCGGTGGTGGTGATTGGCGGGCTCGGCTCCATGACCGGCGCTCTCGTCGGGGCGCTGCTGGTGGGCCTGATCCGGGCCATGTCGCTGGTGATCTACCCCGAGTTCGAGATCCTCGCCATTTACCTGATCGTCATCGGCGTCCTCCTCCTTAAGCCCTCCGGGCTGTTCGGAAAGCCGGCGACGTGATGCGCACGCCCGCGCTGCTCCTCATCATCGCTGCTGTCGTCGCGCTCGCCCTGGTCCCGCTCCTGGCGCCGCCGTTCTACGCCAACCTGCTGGTGCCGTTCTTCGGCTACGCCATTGCGCTGCTCGGGTTCAATCTGCTGTTTGGCTACGCCGGGCTGCTGTCCTTCGGCCACGCAATGTTCCTCGGCCTTGGCGCCTACGGCGCCGCGGTCATCGCCGGCGTGCTGGGCATCAGGCAGTTCGAGGTGGTGCTCATTGGCGTTGCCCTCGGCGCGCTGGTGGTGGCGCTGCCGGTCGGCTTTCTGTGCGTGCGCTATACCGGCATCTTCTTTGGCATGCTGACGCTGGCGTTCGGCATGCTGGCGCATTCCATCCTGTTCAAGTTCTACTACCTGACCGGCGGCGACAGCGGCATGCGCGTCCCGCGCATGCGCATCCTGGGCCTCGAGTTTGGCGCCTACAACAAGATCGAGCTGCTGGCCGGCCCCTTCTACTACTATTGCTTGGCGCTGCTGGTGCTTGCCGGCCTTCTCATGTGGCGCATCGTGCATTCCCCCTTCGGCCTGCACCTGCGCTCGCTGCGCGACAACGCGCAGAAGGCGGAATACCTGGGCGTGCGCGTGCGCCAGTTCCGGCTGGCAGCCTTCGTCATCTCGGCGGTCTATGGTGCGATCGGCGGCGCCATCCTGGGCTTCCGTATCGGTCTGGCCGACCCCGAGCTGGTCCACTGGACGCATTCGGGTCACCTCGTGTTCATGACCGTGCTCGGCGGCTTCACGAGCTTCCTTGGCCCCATTGCCGGCGCGCTCGCCCTCACTCTCCTGCAGGACCAGCTGCAGTCGATCACCCAGTACTGGCGCTTCGTGCTCGGCGCCATCCTGGCCGCCATGGTGATCTTCTTCCCGCGCGGTCTTGCCGGCATCGCCGGTGACATCGCGGCCCTGCTCACCCGGCGCAAGCGGGAGGTGCCCGCGTGACCCCGCTCATCGAAACCAGGGGCGTGTCCAAGCACTTCGGCGCCTTTCGCGCGCTCGAGGACGTATGGGTTGCCGTCAGCGACGGCGAGTTCGTGTCGGTGGTGGGGCCGAACGGCGCCGGCAAGACCACGCTTGTCAACCTGCTGACGGGCCTCCTGGTGCCCACCAAGGGTGAGGTGTTCTTCAAAGGCGCCAATATCGCGGGCGTCGGCCCGGTGGCGCTGGCCAAGCGCGGCATGGCGCGCACCTTCCAGCTCGTGCAGATCTTCCCGCAGCTCACCGTGGCCGAGACCATCGCCGCCGCCGTTGTATCCCAGCAAGGCAAGCAGTGGCGGCTCTTTGCAGGCGTATCCGAAGATGTGGCCGTGGGCGCCCGGGTGCGCGAGATCGCCGGCATCTTCGGCTTGCAGCACCGGCTCGAGAGTCCCTCGCGCATGCTCTCCCAAGGCGAAAAGAAGCTGCTCGATGTCGCATCCGCCTTCGCCCTCGCCCCCGAGGTGATCCTGCTCGACGAGCCGACGTCGGGTGTGTCCACCGCCGAGAAGCACGGACTCATGAAGACCCTGATCGGCGCGGCCAAGGCGGCCGGCGTCAAGGCCATCATCCTGGTCGAGCACGACATGGACCTGGTGGCCGCCTACTCGCACCGCATCATTGCGCTCGCGGAAGGCAAAGTGCTGGCCGACCTGCCGCCCGGCCCCTTCTTCTCCGATCCGCTCATCATCGAGACCGTGGTCGGCAAGCGGAGAAGGCATTAGATGCTCGCCGTCAGGGAACTCATCGTCGATATCGACGGCAGCCCGATCCTGCGCAGCGTCTCCCTCGACGTCGGCGCCGGCGAGCTCGTGTGCCTCGTCGGGCGCAACGGCGCCGGCAAGTCGACCACCTTCCGCACCATCATGGGGCAGCGAAGGCCCGTCTCGGGCTCCATCACCTTGGATGGTCGCGACCTCAGGGGACTGCGCCCATTCGCCATTGCGCGCCTCGGCGTCGGCTTCGCACCGGAGGAAAGCGAGGTGTTCGGCGATCTCACCGTTGCCGAGAACATTCTGCTGCCCACCTGGACGCGGCAGACCTCCCGCTCCACGGCCGAGCGCGAGGCGCTCGCCTACCGCGTGTTCCCGAGGTTGGAGCGCTACCGTGCGCGGGGCGGCCAGCAGCTGTCTGGCGGCGAGCGCAAGATGGTGTCGATTGCGCGCGCGCTCGCCGTCGACCCCAGGCTGCTGCTGCTCGACGAGCCCACAGAGGGCCTTTCCCCGGCCATCGTCCCCTCCATCGTCGACGGCATCGCCTCGATCCGCCAGCTCGGACACGCCGTGCTGATCGCGGAATCGAACGTTCATCACGTGCCCGACTTTGCCGACCGCCTCTACGTCATCGAGCGCGGCGAGATCATCTATGCGGGCCCACCCGCCGGCGTGCGCAAGGATGCGGCCGTGGCCAGGGTGGTCGATGGCTCCGCCTGATCGCCGAACCTTGCCGGCACGGGTAGTGTCGCAGTGTGAATTTCGGCCTACGACCCTTTGTGGACGTTGGGGTGGCCGCTACCGGGTCGCTGCTCCAGCTCGCGCAGTCACGATCCAGACGGAAGCCAAGAGTTGCACCCTGGAGGGGTCGCCCAAGGCAGCCAGGGCCTCACGCAATAGAGGCTCGGCAGTCGCTCGCAGCGCGGGGTTCTCGCGAACGATCTTTCCGAGCGGCCCCACTTTCAGAAGCACCCAAGTCGTCGCGTCGAGATCGCCACTCGACACCTTTTCATCGTGCGATTGGATGATGATCTCGCTGAACCCAGCCGCCTCGAGTGTGCGGCGTATGTGTTCAGGGTCGGCGAAGCTGAAAGGACTCTCGTCGACAGCCGACTGGAATCCCGCCGCGGAAAGCGGAAGGTGATCCAACTCGTTCTCCTGGAGGGAACGCCAGCAACTAAACGCCAGCGCACCTGACGGCCTCAGAATTCTACGGAAGTTGGCGAAAGCCACGACCGGATCGTTGAAGGTCATCACACCGAATCGAGAGAACACGGCATCCGTACTCTCAGACGGCAAATCCAAGGACTGAGCGTCTGCCTGGATCAACCTCACCTGGCTGAGCGGCTCGGTCCTCCGCTTGGCGATTTCAAGGAGCAACGGGGCCACGTCCACCCCGATCACCTGCCCTTCAGTTCCGACCCGCTCGGCGAGTTGGAGGAGGGTCTGCCCAGCTCCGCACCCTATATCGAGAACAATGTCTCCCGAACCCACACCCAAGGCTTCGATGGCCCTCAGCCCCAAGGGAGAAAGCTGAAGGTCAATTAGCTCATAGGCCTCGGCCCAGGCCTTTGCGTGGAGGAGCCCTGGAGACGAGACGTTGGCTGAACCTTGGCCAAGCATTGGAGGGTCCATAGCAGGCGCGAAGGGCCACGTCTGCACCCCACCCGTAGCCGAAATTGAAACTGAGGCACTACCCCGGCAAGCCTTCAATTGCTCGAACAGTTTCCAAATGTTATCAGGCATGTCCCGGTGTTCACTGCCGGCAAGACAAACAACCGTCATCCGTTGAAGGGAGGATCGCGTGAACAGACTTGCCAGACTGGGCTTGATCGCGGGGACTGCAGCAGGGGTCGCCTTCTGCGCGGTGCCGATGTCGTTGGCCCAGAACCCGAAGATTCCGTCCACTCTGACGTTCACCGCCTACGACACCGGCTCGTCGGGCTTCAACATTGCCGTCGCTGTCGGCAAGATGTTCAAGGACAAGCACAACGCCGACGTGCGCGTACTGCCCGCGGGTAACGATGTCGCCCGCCTCACCCCCTTGAAGACCGGCCGCGCCCAGACCTCGGCCATGGGCATCGGTACCTATTTTGCGCAGGAAGGCGTGTTCGAGTTCGCCGTCAAGGAGTGGGGTCCGCAGCCGCTGCGCCTGATGCTGGCCTCGACTGACTGCAATGCCATCTCGCTCGGCGTCGCCAAGGACACGGGCGTCAAGGAGATCAAGGACCTCAAAGGCAAGCGCATCGGCATCGTCGTCGGCTCCCCGGCGCTCAACCAGAATGCCTTCGCGGTGCTCGCCTTCGGCGGCCTCACGAAGGCGGATGTGAAGCTGGTGGAGTTCTCCAGCTACGGCGCCATGTGGAAGGGGATGCTCAACAATGAGGTCGATGCGGCCACCGCCTCCAACATCTCGGGCCAGGTCAAGGAAGTCGAGACTTCACCGCGCGGCATTATCTATCCGCCGACACCGGCGGCTGACAAGGAAGGCTGGGCCCGGCTCCACAAGATCGGCCCCTACTTTCTGCCGCACAGGGCGACATGCGGCGCCAGCATTCCGCAGGGCGGCTCGGTCGAGCTGCCGTCCTACGCCTATCCGATCTTCATGGCCTACGCCGAGCAGCCGGCCGATCTGGTGTATGGGCTGACCAAGGCGATGATCGGCGACTACGACGCCTACAAGGACGGTGCTCCAGGCGCGGCCGGCCTCGATGTCAAGCGCCAGAACCTGGCCTGGGTGGTTCCCTACCACGAGGGCGCTGTGAAGGCGCTCAAGGAGGCGGAGGTGTGGAACCCCGAGCACGACGCGCACAACCAGAAGCTGCTCAAGCGTCAGGCGACGCTGGCAGCAGCGTGGAGCACGTTCCTGAAAGGCAATCCGCCCGACGACAAGGATGCCTTCACCAAGGCCTGGATGGCGGCGCGCAAGACGGCCCTGACATCGGCCGGCATGGACGCCATCTTCGAGTGAGGCCCTCCGGGCAGCGCCGTTCGGCGTAGCAAAAGCGCGTTGCTGCGCCGCCCGGGCCCACCGGTCCCCCGGCCGCCATACGCGGCCCACTCGGGGCCACACCTTGGGGCGTGTCCTTCAGGAGTCCCCGTGCCGCCAGCACCCGAAAAGGCCGGCTCTGGAGCCGGAAAAGCAGAACTCCCTGATCCGCACACCCAGGCTGGTCTGGTCGAGGCCGAAGTCACGCACGTGCGCAGGCTCGGGGGGCTGTGGCGGTGGCTGCTCATCGCCATGACCGCAGTCACCATTGGGCTGTGCATCAACCAGCAGTTCAACCTGCGCTTCTTCCTCGGGTTCACGCAGCTCAACACGGAGTATTACTACCTTCTCGTCCTGTGCATGCTGCCGTTCACGTTCCTGATCTTCCCCGGAAGCGGGGGCGCGCGCGGCGACAGGGTTCCCTGGTACGACGTGGTGCTGTTCGTCGCGACGGCCGCGGCCTCCATCTATCTCATGCTCAACGTCCGCAAGGCGGCGGAGCTCGGCTGGGAGTTCGGCGGTGCGCCCACGCTGGTCAACGGTGCCGGCCTCATCATGTGGATCGTCCTCATGGAGGCGCTGCGCCGCACGGGCGGCTGGAGCCTGCTGCTGAGCGTCCTGCCCTTCACCGTCTATCCGCTGTTCGCCGAATTGCGCTGGCTCGGACCGCTGAGGGGCAATCAGTCGACCCTCGATCAGGCGATCGCCTATCATGTGCTCTCCGCCGAGAGCCTGCTCGGCATCCCCATTCAAGCGTTCGCTGAGACCGTCATCGGCTTCCTCGTGTTTGGCACGGCGCTGATGATGACGGGAGCCGGCAAGTTCTTCATCAACCTGTCGTTCGCGTTGTGCGGAACCTTCCGCGGCGGTGCCGCCAAGGTGTGCATTTTTGCCAGCGGCCTGTTGGGCACCGTCGGCGGCAGCATCGTGTCGAACGTGCTGACAGCCGGCACCATGACCATTCCGGTGATGAAGAAGACGGGCTTCCGCGCGTCCTACGCCGGCGCCATCGAAGCCTGCGCGTCGACCGGCGCCGTGCTTGCGCCGCCGGTGCTGGGCGCAACCGCGTTCGTCATGGCGCAGTTCATGAACGTGAGCTACGCCGAAGTCGCGTTGGCCGCCACCATTCCATCGGTGCTCTATTACATCGGCCTGTTCATGCAGGTCGACAGCTACGCGGCCCGCCACAATCTCCAAGGCATCCCGCGCGCGGAGCTTCCGCGCCTCGGCGATGCCCTCAAGGAGGGATGGTACTACCTCCTGGTAGTCGTGGTGCTCGTGGTGATGCTGCTCCACTTCAAGCGCGAGAGCCACGCACCGTTCTACTCGGCGGCCCTGCTTGTCATTCTGCACCAGTGGTCACAGCCGGCACCTTGGCGCTTCCTCAACACGGCGGCGCTGATTGCGTCGGTGGGCCTGACCGGGGCCATGCTCTGGTACGACATCGCCCATGCCGTCCTGTGGGGTCTGACCGCCCTCATCGTGCTCAACGAGGCGACCTCCAAGAACTGGGGCGGGCGCCGGTGGGTGGAGTTCCTCGAGGTCAACGGCAAGACCTTCGTCGAGCTGATCGCGATCCTGGCCGGTTGCGGGCTGCTGATCGGCGCGTTCTCGATGACCGGAGTCATCTCATCGCTCGCCAACGATCTTCTGCGCATCGCCGGAAATCAGGCCTTCCTGCTGCTCGTGATGTGTGCCGTCACCAGCCTGATCCTCGGCCTCGGCCTCACCACGACGGCCTGCTACATCTTCCTCGCCATCCTCATAGCTCCCGCGCTCGAGAAGGTGGGGCTCAACAAGATGGCTGTGCACATGTTCATCTTCTACTGGGGCATGCTGTCGGCCATTACGCCGCCGGTGGCGATCGCCTCGTTCGCCGCCGCCGGCATCGCCGGCTCGCCGCCGATGAAGACCGGATGGGAGAGCATGTGGGTCGGCAGCATCATCTATTTCATCCCCTTCTTCTTCGTGCTGAACCCGGCGCTCCTGCTGCAGGGGAGCAACCCCTACCTCGAAGCGCTCGGGCTAACGATCGTGATCGCCATCGGCACGCTCTTCATCTGCGGTGGCATCCAGGGCTATCAGGCGGGTGTCGGCGACCTTCGCAAGGCCGGTATCCTGGAGTGGCCGTTGCGCGTGCTGCTGGTGGTCGGTGGTTTTGTTTTTGCCACGCCGGGCGGCGGCATCGTGCCGATCTCGCAGGTGCAGATAATGGCGCTGGGACTTGCAATCCTGGTGCCGACCTTGGCCCTGGCGCTGCTCCTCGTGCGCCGCCGCGCGGGTGTCCTCGTGCCCCGGGTTTGACCCTGAGGCCGGCGAAAAACTCCACCCGTCATCCTGGAAGCCGAGCGAAGCGAGGCTGTCCGGGATCTGCAGCAAACGACGACGGTCGCGGCAGGTCCCGGCTCGCCACGCGACCGCGCTTGCGCGATCGCTGGCGGCCGGGATGACAGGTGGAATTGACGCCGCCGCCGGCATGGGTGTATCACTGATATATCACAGACGCACCGGCTCACGGGCGCTCGACCGGAGCATTGCCAGGAAGGTCGCAACATGGTCACCGAACGGCAGAAGGCGTTTCGCCAGGAGTACCGCTCGCGCATCATGGGCTGGTACGACGGCTATCTGCACATCGTCATCATCTACGCGATGGGCGCGGCCGCGTTCACCATCTACCTGCAGCACATCCATGACGTGAAGCCGCTGGAGTGGCTGACGATCCCGATCACCTTCCTGTTCACCAATATCTTCGAGTGGGCCGTGCACCGCTTCGTCATGCATCGGCCGGTGCCCTTCAAGGGCCTGCGCGCCATCTACGAGCGCCACACGCTCAATCACCACCAGTTCTTCACCGACGAGGAGATGCGCTTCCGCGACCACAAGGACTGGCGCGTCACCGTGTTCCCGCCCTACGCCCTGGTCGTGTTCATTCTGATGTCCATGCCGGGCGGCATTATTCTCGGCAACCTGTTCACGCCCAATGTCGGCTGGCTGTTCATGTGCGTGACCACGGGCATGTACCTGATCTACGAGTTCATGCACTTCTGCTGCCACGTGGACGAGAGCTGGTTCGTGCGCAACTGCCCGTTCGTCAACACGCTGCGCCGCCATCACACGGCCCACCATAACGCGCGGCTGATGATGGAAACCAACATGAACCTCACGTTCCCCATCGCCGATTGGCTGTTCGGCACCTCGGACCTGAACCGCGGGCTCCTCGGCCACCTGTTCAATGGCTACGACGAACGCCACCTCAAGAAGAACCTGCGCGGCCAGCCGAAACGTCCGGACATCTCCGCGGCGCAACCGCTCGGCAACTACTGAGGCCGCAGACGCAAGGTCCCCTCCACCCTTCATGGGGAAGCGACGCTAGGGCGGAGTGCAATGCGGGGCAATGACCGCGGTAGGGTCGGATTCTGCGCAGCATGATTCCCGGCTCTGCGCGACCCCGCCTCGCGCTGTCGACCGCTGCGGACGGGGATGACGCGGTGTGCGGCCTGATCAGGGGAGGCTCTCATGCCCAGCGATGTAAAGGCCATCTTGTCCCTGATAGCGCTCGTGGTGGCGATCGGCTTCGCCTTTTGGGAGTCGTCAGTAGGCAACGGCCATCTCTTCTGGCTCGTGATCGGCTTTGGCGTGTTCGCGGTGGTTGCCATGTGGGTGTTCCCCGAGGCCGTGGGCAAGGACGACGTCGCCAAGAAAAGATGACTTGCAGCCGCCGCGCCGCGTGAACCCCAGAGCTGATCCCTCGCCGCCGGAGAGCGCCAATGATCGCCGTCATCTTCGAGGTCTGGCCCGCGGAAGGCCGCAAGCAGGACTATCTCGATCTTGCGGCGGAGCTCCGATCCGAGCTCGAGAAGATCGACGGCTTCATCTCCGTGGAGCGCTTCCAGAGCATCCATGAGCCCGCCAAGATGCTCTCGCTGTCGTTCTGGCGTGATGAGGCAGCGGTCGCGCGCTGGCGCAACCACGCTGAGCACCGCCGCACCCAGGCCAAGGGCCGCGCCGGTGTATTCCGCGACTACCGGCTGCGCGTGGCCGGCGTCGTGCGCGACTACGCCATGACAGAGCGCCGCGAGCAGGCGCCCAAGGACAGCGCGGCGCTTGCCGGCACCGGTCTTTGAGATCTGGCCGGCCGCAAGCGTCCGCGTCCAGTGCGTGGAAGCGTCCCACTCTCTCCTCTACAGCTCGACGAGCTGGTCTGCGCGCCTCGCTTGTTGTCACCGCCAGGGGTGGCTTGTAAGCTTTTCATAGGGGAGGAACGATAAATGCTGAGCAATTCCAAACGGAAGAAGGTTCATTCACTGTCCCGCTGCCTGACGGTGGTCACTTTCGCAATTCTTTCTGCGAGCGGCTTTGCGTCGGTCCAGGCCCAGGAGACGATCCGCATCGGCCTCCCCACCAAGACCTACTACCCCACCATCATCGCCGAGACGGCGCAGCGCCAGGGCCTCTTTGCGAAGGAAGGCATCAAGGCCGAGCTGACGATCTACCGCAGCGGCTCGGAGACCTTCGAGGCGATGGCGGCCGGTGCCGCCGACTTGCAGCTCAACTCCGCCGCGCTCGTCGCCGCCGGGCGCAAGAAGGGCGTGCAGACGAAAGCGGTCGCGGGTGCGGCGCTCGGCTACTACGGCTGGTACCTGATGGTCAAAGCCGATTCCAAGGTCGCGCAGATCTCCGAGTTCGAAGGCAAGAAGGTCGGCATCACCGCTGCCGGCTCGGCCTCGGACGTGCTCGCCCGCTGGATGATGCAGGACCGCAAGGTGAAGTTCACGACCGTTCCCCTGGGCGGCGGCGGCCTTGTCCCGAACCTGATCTCGGGCAACGTCGACGCCGTCGTGCTCTATTCCCCCCTGTCCTTCAAGATCATGCAGGAGAAGCAGGGCCGCAGCCTCGTCGACTTCGGCGCGGAGGTGAAGCCGCATCTGAGCGGGCTGTGGATCTCGTCTGAAAAGTTCATCAAGGAGAAGCCGCAGGTGGTGCAGAAGGCCGTCAACGCCCTGTTCGGCGCGGTCGTGTTCCTGCAGGACAAGGCCAACCGCGCGGAAGCCATCAAGCTGATCGCCGAGATCGACGAGATCGCGCCGCAGGTGGCCGAGGCCGAGCTCGATGGTAACCTCGCCAAGGTGTCGGCCACCGGCGAGATGACCGAGGAGTGGCTGTCACTGGCGCTCGACCTTGCCAGGCTCGTCGGCATGACCGATCTGGCCCCCGTGCAGGAGATCTACACCGCCGACTTCAAGCCGGTGCCGACGAGGAAATGAGACGCACGCCTGTCCCCTCTCCCCGCTTGCGGGGAGAGGGTTAGGGTGAGGGGCGGCTGCAAATGCCGCCGGAGCTTGGTTCCGCCCCTCACCCCGGCCCTCTCCCCGTAAGAACGGGGAGAGGGAGAGGAGACCCGCATGAACCGCCTCGCCTTGATCGCCACGCGCCTCGCCCTCCTCGCCCTCGTCCTGGCGGCGTGGGAGGCGCTGCCGCGGCTCGGCATCGTCAACCCGCTGCTGCTGCCGCCGCTCTCGGATGTGCTGGCAATGCTGGCCGACATCCTCGGCCGGCCGCAGGTGCAGGAGGCGGTGGCGGTCACCGCGGGCGAGGTGATCCTCGCCTTCATCGTCGCGGTCCCTCTCGGGGCGGCGATCGGCGTGCTGGCGGCAGAGAACGACTATTTCGGCGCCATCTTCAGGCCGATGCTGTTCTACGTCTTCTCCATCCCCAAATCGATCTTCCTGCCGATGTTCATCCTGGTGTTCGGCATCGGCTTCGGCCAGAAGGTGGCCTATGCGGCCTTCTCCACCATCTTCATCGTCATCATGAGCGCGGCGGCGGCCGTGGAATCGGTCAAGGCCGACCACGTGCTGGTGGCGCGCTCCTACGGCGCCACGCGCACGCAGGTGCTCACCCGCGTCTATGTGCCGAGCATGATGCCGTTCCTGCTCGAGACCCTGCGCATCTCCATGATCTTCAATTTCACGGGCGTGATGATCGCCGAGATGTATGCCTCGCGTACCGGCATCGGCCACCTGATCGCCAGCTGGGGCGAGAACTTCCAGATGCCGCAGCTGTTCGCCGGCGTGATCCTGCTGGCGACCGTGGCGATCGCCTTCAACGAAACCGTCCGCTGGCTGGAGGCTCGATGCAGCACCTGGCGGACGTGAAGGAGTTGCGCGCGCAGACGGCTGCAGCCGCCATCGAGGTCGCGGCGCTCTCGCATATCTACGAGGGCCGCGAGGGCCAGGTGCCGGCGTTGGAGGACATTTCCCTCACGGTCGGCGCCGGGCACTTCGTCGTGATCGTCGGCCCCAGCGGCTGCGGCAAGACCTCGCTGCTGATGATGATGGCGGGGCTCAGGCACCAGACCTCGGGCACCATCCTGTGCGCCGGCCGGCCCATCACCGACCCAGACCCTGATCGCGTCGGCGTCGTGTTCCAGGAAGCGAGCCTGTTCCCCTGGCTGACCGCGCTCGACAACATCGAGTTCCCGCTCAGTATCCGCCATGCGCCGCGCGAGGAGCGGAGCAAGCGCGCCAACGCCATGCTGAACCTGGTAGGCCTGCAGGGCTTCGGCGGCCGTTACCCGCACGAGTTGTCGGGCGGCATGAAGCAGCGGGTGTCCATCGCCCGCGGCCTGGTGCAGGACCCGCCCGTGCTGCTGATGGACGAGCCGTTTGCCGCACTCGACGAGCAGACGCGCATGACCATGGGCCACGAGCTGCTGCGCATCTGGTCGCAGACGGCCAAGACTGTGGTGTTCGTCACCCACAGCCTGACCGAGGCCGTCTATCTCGCCGACGAGGTCCTCGTCATGTCGGCGCGACCGGGGCGCATCATCGACCGCATCGACATCACGCTGCCGAGGCCCCGCACCTACGAGATGATGGCCACCGATGTGTTCGGCCGCCTGCGCGACCGCATCTGGCAGCAGATCCGTAAGGCGACGTGAGGACCCATGCGACCATCTCCCGCCACCGTCCGCCGCCTGATCCTGGTCCTCATCCTGGTGCTGTGGGAGCTGGTGCCGCAGACCGGCCTGCTGGCCGAGCTGTTCCTGCCGTCGCTCTCCAAGACGCTCACCGTGCTTTTCCAGAACTGGGACGAATACGCCTACGCGTTGCTGGTGACGCTCTACGAGGTGGCGCTGGCAATGCTGATCGCGTGCGGGGCCGGCATCCTGGTCGGCGCGCTGGTCGGCGGCCTTGCGCTCCTGCGCAACCTGCTGCTGCCGGTGTTCTCCAGCCTCTACGCCGTGCCCATTGTCATCCTCTATCCAATCTTTACCGCCTGGTTCGGTATCGGATCGGAATCCAAGATCGCCTTCGCAGGCGTCTACGGCTTCTTCCCCGTCATGCTCTCGACCGCGGCCGGCATCCGCACCATCGACCAGCACCTCCTCGTCGCCGCCCGCAGCATGGGCGCCACCCTTCCCCAGCAGATCACGCGCGTGATCATCCCGGCCTCGATCCCGACCGTGCTTTCGGGGCTAAGGCTCGGCGGCGCGCTGGCGATCATCGGCGTCGTCGTTTCCGAGATGCTCACATCGGCCGCCGGCATCGGCTATCTGGTCAGCAAGTACCGCACCGTGCTCGACAGCCCGCGTGTGTTCGCCGCCATCCTCATGATCCTGGTGCTGTCGGTGCTGTTCGACCTGCTGGCCCGCGCGGTGGAGCGGCGCACGCTGGCTTGGCAGACGGCAGGCCGGCGCGAGCGCGGAGCACCCGTGCGCGAGGAGATATTGGCAGGCGCTCCTGCGCCGGCGTGAGCAAAGATTCCCTCTCCCCATGCTTCTTCAGCATGGGGAGAGGGTTAGGGTGAGGGGCGGCCAAAGAGGCCGCGTCGGCGCTTTGTGCCGCCCCTCACCCCGACCCTCTCCCCGTAAGAACGGGGAGAGGGAGCAGCACATGAGCAGTCGAGAGTAAAGCCATGACCCAACACCTGTTGCCCACCACCGTCGTCGGCAGCTACCCGCAGCCCGACTGGCTGGTGAACCGCGAGATGTTGTCCAAGTCGGTGCCGCGCGTGCGCATGAACATCTGGCGCGTCCCGGACCCCTGGCTGGAGCAGGCGCAGGACGATGCCACGCTTCTCGCCATCCGCGACATGGAGCGGGCCGGCATCGACATCATCACGGACGGTGAAATTCGGCGCGAGAGCTACTCGAACCGCTTCGCCACCGCGCTTGAAGGCATCGACCTCGACAAGCCGGGCCACGTCAAGGCGCGCTCGGGCCACGAGACGCCGGTGCCGCGCGTGGTGTCCAGGATCAGGCGCACGCACGCGGTCGAAGTGCGCGATATGCAGTTTCTGCGCGCCAACACCGACCGCACCGCCAAGATCACCCTGCCGGGCCCCTTCACCATGAGCCAGCAGGCGATCAACGAGTTTTACAAGGACGCCGACGAGATGGTGATGGACTACGCCGCCGCTGTGAACGCGGAGGCGCACGACCTGGTCGCTGCCGGCGCCGACATCGTCCAATTGGACGAGCCCTGGCTGCGCAACGATCCCGACGCCGCCAAGCGCATCGCCGTGAAGGCCATCAACCGCGCGCTCGACGGGCTGAGGGTGCCCACCATCGTGCACCTGTGCTTCGGTTACGCTGCGCTGGTGCCGGGCGAGACCAAACCGGTCGGCTACTCGTTCCTGCCGCAACTCGCCGACAGCGTGGCGGAGCAGATCTCCATCGAGGCGGCGCAGCCCAAGCTCGACCTCGGCATCTTGAAAGATCTGGCGCCCAAGAAGGTCCTGCTCGGTGTGCTCGATCTCAACGACGCGAAGGCCGAGACGCCACAGGTGGTGGCGCAACGAATCCGCGCCGGCCTCGAGCACGTTCCCGCCGACAAGCTCATCCCGGCGCCCGACTGCGGCATGAAATACCTGCCGCGTGAGGTTGCCTTTGCCAAGCTGAAGGCGCTGAGCGAAGGTGCCGCCATTGTGCGCAAGGAGCTGTAATTCCCTCTCCCCACTCTTCAGTGGGGAGAGGGTTAGGGTGAGGGGCGGCACCAAGTGCTGTCGTAGCCTGTTTCCGCCCCTCACCCCGGCCCTCTCCCCGTGAAGTACGGGGAGAGGGGGAAATGGAGGAGCCCATGCTGCCCCTTCTGCCGACGACACTGGTGGGAAGCTATGCCCAGCCCGACTGGCTGATCGACCGCAAGAAGCTCGCCGGCCGGTTTCCGCCTCGCGTGCGAGCGCAGGAGTTGTGGCGTGTCGCGCCCGAATGGCTGGAGCAGGCGCAGGACGACGCCACGCTGCTTGCCATCCGCGACCAGGAGCGCGCCGGGCTCGACGTCATCACCGACGGCGAGATGCGCCGCGAGAGCTACTCCAACCGCTTCGCCACGGCGCTCGACGGCGTCGACATCGACAATCCCGGCACGGCGCTCGACCGCAGCGGCCATCCCAATCCGGTGCCGCGCGTGGTCGGCACGATCAGGCGCCGGCACCCGGTGCAGGTGCGCGACGTGCAGTTCCTCCGCGCCAACACGGACCGCACGATCAAGATCACGGTCCCTGGCCCCTTCACGATGAGCCAGCAGGCGCAGGACGACCACTACAAGGACGAGGTGGCGCTGGCGATGGACTACGCTGCGGCGGTCAACGACGAGATCAGGGACCTGTTCGCCGCCGGCGCCGACATCGTGCAGGTGGACGAGCCCTATATGCAGGCGCGCGCTGACAAGGCCAAGGCATTCGGCGTGAAGGTGCTCGATCGTGCGCTCGAGGGCGTAACCGGCACGACCGCCGTTCACATCTGCTTCGGCTATGCCGCCGTCATCCACAACCGCCCGCCAGCCTATTCCTTCTTGCCCGAGTTCGAGGCCTCGAAGGTGCAGCAGATTTCGATCGAGACCGCGCAGGCCAATCTCGACTGCGCCGTGCTGGAAAAACTCCCAAGCAAGACCATCCTGCTAGGCGTGCTCGACCTCTCCGACATGAGCATCGAAACGCCCGAGGCCGTCGCCGCCCGCATTCGCCGCGCCCTTCCGCACGCCCCGGCCGAGCGCATCGTCGTGGCTCCCGACTGCGGCCTCAAGTATCTGCCGCGCGACGTGGCGTTCGGGAAGATGCGGGCCATGGCCGCCGGCGCCGCCATCGTGCGCAAGGAGTTGTCGCGGTAGGGCGAGGAGCCGATCACAGCGCCGCGAGCGCGCTGTTCCTCTTGTCCGTGATCAGCATCGAGCCCGGCTTGTGGGTGATGCAGATCGATGGCCGCGCAGCCTCGATTGCCACCTGCGGCGTCACCCCGCAGGCCCAGAACACCGGCAGCTCGCCTGGCTTCATCTCGGGCGGATCGCCCCAGTCGGGACGCATGAGGTCGTGCACGCCGATCGCCTCGGGAAGGCCAAGGTGCACAGGCGCACCGTGCACCGCAGGGAAGCGGGAGGTTATCTGGATGGCGCGGATCGCCTCCGCCGGCGCGAAGGAACGCATCGACACCACCATCCGGCCCTTGAAGCGGCCGGCCGGCACGCATTCGATGCTGGTGCGGTACATGGGCACGACCGTATTGCGCTCGACGTGCTGCAGGCGGATGCCCTCCTGGAGGATCGGCAACTCGAAGGAGAACGAGCAGCCGAGCAGGAACGTCACGAGGTCGTCCGACCAGTACTTGGCGATATCGGTAGGCTCGTCGACGAGCTTGCCGTCCTTGAACACGCGGTAGCGGGGAAGGTCTGTGCGGATGTCGATGTCTCCGAGATCGGGCAGTGAGGGATCGCCGGGCGCGCCCATGCCGATCACAGGACACGGCTTGGGATTGCGCTGGCAGAAGGCGGCGAACTCCTGCGCCAGCTCCTTGGGCAGGATGCACAGATTGCCTTGCACGTAATCGGGAGCAATTCCCGCGGTGTGGCCCGTATACTCGCCGGCGCGAATGATGCGCCGCGCCTCGCTCGGGCTCTCGATGGCCATCATTCGGTTGGAGATGGGACGGGCCAAGGTCTTCTGCACGGCGACCTCCTTTCTGGCGAAAATCTCCCACATCCTCACTCGGGGGACAAGTTGGTGGTGCCTGTTCCAGCCATCGAAGTCTTGGAGTAGGGACTTGGGAGCGGGGATTTGGCCGATTGCACATGGTGCAGGCGGGCTGCAGGTTCAGGTTTCCTTGGATGCACGTGCTGATTTTGGGCGGGACGGGTTTTTCCGGACAGGCGCTGATCCGGCACCTCAATCGTGGGAGCCCGGCTCCCGGTATTACCGTCGTATCACGCACCACCACAGCGTTACCCGGCGTCAAACGCGTCCTCACGGGCCACTATGCCGATCTCATTCGCTCGGCCGAGTTCCGGCGCGAGTTGTCCGGTGTCGATGCGATCGTGCATTTGGCCGATGGCCTCTCGATCCTTCAGGACCGGAAGCATGCAGCCGATGCCGCGCGCGCCGACCGCCTCGTGGTCGCATCTGAGCAGCTTGCTGCGGCTGCGCGCGAGGCGCGCTTGCCCCTGTTTGTCTACGTCAGTTCGATCAAGGCGCTCTGTGACGAGGAGGATAGGCGAGTTTTGGTGGAGGCGTCCGAGCCGCGGGGCACAACGCTCTACGGCCGATCCAAACTGCGCCTGGAGATGGCCATCACAAGCACCCTGGCGGGGTCGGGCACTCGCCTGGTGATTGTCCGCAATCCAGTCACGTACGGTGCAGGCAAAGCCGGCAGCCTGCATCGCCTCATGAGGCTTGCCGACACACCGTTGCCGCTGCCCCTGGGCGGCCTTGCCAACAAGCGCAGCGTGCTGGCGGTAGATAATTTCGCAAGTGCGCTCGCCGCCATCGTGCGATCCGGGCCGGACAGTGCGCACGGTGTGTTTCATGTCCACGATGGACCGGCGTTGAGCACCACGGAGATCGTTGCCACCCTGCGGGCCGCGGCCGGCCGTCCCGCGCGGCTGTTTCCAGTCGGCGCGGCCGTGACGGACATGGCCAGGAAGATGGGCCCGCTTGCGCCGGTTGCGCGGCGCCTGTACGGCTCGCTGGAGCTGTCGGACGCGCACTTCCGCCAATGCTTCCGTTGGACGCCCGTCGTTGAGACCATGGCAGCGCTGGCAGAGATGGTTCGACGATCTTGAGCAGGGCGGCGTATCAATGAATGCAGCGCACACTGGCGGGGCGGAAACGCGGCGAATGCGCCTCATCGCAGGGTGGACAGTAGGCTGCGTGTTCCCGTTCATCGTGGCTCCGATGGCTGCACCGGCTCTCCTGCCGCTGTGTGCCGCCCCTCCGCTCGCGTGGTATTGGGCGGCGGAGCGACGCTTGCCTCTGCGCCAGCCGTCCGCCGTGGTTCTCGCCCTGGCTGTGGCCAGCATCTACCTCCTTATCAATGCATCGTGGTCGCTCAGCCCGGCGGCCGCTTACAGATCGGTGGTTTTTTTCGCCGCCATTGCCGTTGGCGCGTACCTCCTCATAAACACCCTGTACGATACCGACCGCGCTGTTCTTCACGCGATGGCGGTGGGCTTTCTCGTGGCAATGGTGGCCGGCAGCGTCATCATTTGCGTCGAAGCTTTCAGCGGTCAGGCACTGCGTCGGCTGGTGCTCTCCTACCTGCCGGCGTTGCAGGGCGCCTCGCGGCACATGCAAGTGGACGGCGGCTGGGTCACGAAGGTTCAGCCCCATCTGCTCAATCGAAGTATGACCGCACTCACCCTCCTGTTCTGGCCTGCGGTGCTCGTCATTGACCGGCTCGGTCTGACGCGGCGCCAGAGAATGTGGCTGCTGGTCGCGCTGGTTCCCGCTGCTGCAGCGATCGCCCGCTCCGCGCACGGTACCTCCAAAGTGGCGTTCATCTGCGCTGCTGCCGTCTACGTGTTTTCCTGCTCTCTCCGATGCTCGGCAAATGGCTGGTGCGCGCGGGTTGGGTGGCGGCGTCCGTGCTCGTGGTACCCATGGCGATGTTGCTCTACGGCGCCCAGTTCTACCAGGAGGCCTGGCTGCCTTCGAGCGCGCAGCATCGGATCGTGATCTGGGGATACACGGCCGACCAGGTGGCCAAAGCGCCGCTCCTGGGCGTCGGTGTCAGCACCGCGCGTGCGTTGAGCGATAATGACAATAAGGATTTGCCCAACGCACCCGGGTCGACCTTTCAGCTCTCGACAAATTTGCACAGCCACAACGCCTACCTTCAGATCTGGTTTGAGACGGGTGTGGTGGGTGCCCTCATCCTGCTCGGTCTGGGCCTTCTCGTCCTCAGAGCGCTCGCGGCGGCTCCTTTGGCGGCCCAACCGCCTCTCTATGCGACCTTCGCTGCCTGCGGACTACTGGCAGCTGCGAGCTTCAGCATCTGGGCGCCGTGGTTCATGGCCTGCCTGGCCATTGCCAGCACATACGCTTGCCTCGGGATTGCGCTTGCCTCACCTCAGTGCGGCGCTGACTGATTGATCTTGTTGCCGGCACGCAATACCTTGCGGGCCGCCAGGACGATGGTTCGTTGATTGGAGTGGCGTATGAAATGGTCGCACTTGATTGCTCGGTCGCTTGCGGTGCTCTGGCTCGCGGTGGTTGCAACCTGCAGCGTGGCGCTGGCGCAGCCCGCGAAGGAGTACGAGCCACAGGTCGGGCAGAAGGGCAAAGACGTCGTGTGGGTGCCGACGGCACAGGCGCTCGTGGACAAGATGCTCGACATGGCCAAGGTCACGCCGAGCGACTATGTGATCGACCTGGGTTCGGGCGACGGCCGCACTGTAATCACGGCGGCGCAGCGCGGCGCCAAGGCGCTCGGCATCGAATACAACCCGGAGATGGTCGAGCTGTCGAAGCGGAACGCGGCCAAGGCTGGCCTCGGTGACAAGGTCACGTTTGTAAAGGGGGACATCTTCGAGAGCGATTTCTCGCAGGCGACGGTCCTCACCCTGTTCCTGCTGCCCGATCTCAACGTCAAGCTTCGACCCACGATCCTGAACATGAAGCCCGGCACCCGCGTGGTGTCGAATTCGTTCAGCATGGGAGATTGGCAGGCCGACGACACCGTTGGCGCGAATGAAGGCTGCACGTCCTTCTGCCGGGCCTACTTCTGGGTCGTGCCCGCAAGGGTGCAAGGCAATGGAAACTGCTGGAGGGCGAGCTTGCGCTCGAGCAGAAATACCAGGTGATTTCCGGCACCTTGAAAGCCGGCAACGTCGTTGCACCGGTCGATGGCAAGCTTCGCGGAGACGATATCTCCTTCACGGCCGCCGGCACGGAGTACACGGGCCGGGTGAGCGGCAACACTATGGAAGGGATCAGCAAGTCGGGGGGCAGCGACGCCAAGTGGCAGGCCATGCGGCAGTAGGCGGGGTGCTGGCCGTTCTGCAACACAAGATTGCAAATCATGAAGGCCGTCGCCCCTCCTTCGTGCTCGACCGCAGCCGGAGTAGCCACGTCCACACACCCTCTGGCCTGGGACACCTTGCTTGCGCGGCCCCAGACCGGCGAAGCAACAAGCCTTTCGTGTGACCGTTTGTGCGCGCAATAGTCCTCCCCGCTATGGCTGCGCTCCTGGCCTGGTGGCTGACCGGCCTGTACGCGCGCACCATGAGCGCCCGACGGCGGCTCGAGCCTCCGAGCGAGCGCGGCATGCACACGGTGCCGGTCCCTACCGGAGCGGGCATTGCCATCGTCGCGGCTGCCCTCATTCTGTGGCCGATCTCGCAGGGGCTGGCATTCGAGGGACAACACGTCATGCTGCTCGCGGCCCTTGCCGTGCTGGCAGCTATTTCCTGGATCGACGATTGCTACCGGCTTTCGCCGGCCGCGCGCTTCATGGCGCATATCCTGGCCATCGCACCGATGCTGGCATCGCTCGAGCCCGAATTGCGCGTGCTCTCTGTGCTCCCTCTCGGTTTCGAGCGAGTCCTGCTCGGTCTGGCATGGCTGTGGTTCATCAACCTGTTCAACTTCATGGACGGTATCGACGGCTTGGCTGGCGCCGAAGCCGTAGCCGTCGCCGTGGGCTATGTCGCCGTTGTTGCCGCGGTCGGCCTCGATGATCCGCTGCAGGGCTTGGCCCTCATCGTTGCTGCGGCCACCGCTGGTTATCTTTTTTGGAACTGGCACCCGGCAAAGGTATTCATGGGTGATGCCGGATCAATTCCGCTGGGATTTCTGCTCGGCTGGCTCATGATCCAGCTGGCTTGCAGGGGATATTGGGCGCCGGCTGTGATTTTGCCGCTCTATTTCGCTGCGGATGCGACGCTCACGTTGTTGAAGCGCCTGTTGCGCGGAGAGAAGCCGTGGGTGCCGCACCGCGAGCACTTCTATCAGCGTGCCGTGATGAGTGGCACCCGTCCCTCGGTTGTGGTCGCGCGAGCGAGCGCAGTGAACGTGGCGCTGATTGCGCTGGCGCTGCTGTCAACAGGCTATCCGGCATTGGCGGTGATAGGTGCCATCGCTTCGGTGGCGGGCTTGCTGATCCATCTCGAAGGATTGGCAGGAAGGGGGGAGTGAGGGCCGCTTTGCCTGGGGTGTTCGCGTGAGAAGTCCGATGATCGCCTATGCCGAGCTTGCTGCGCGACTTCCGATACGCCAACTGCGCCCACGAACCGCCGACTGCGCGGCGGCAATGTCAATCCAGAGCTTGCGAGCTGGTCGCGCCGCTCGCAATTGGCAAACATCCGTTGAAGGACAGCGTCGGATCCGACCTGCTCTGGTGGCGCGAGCCGGCCGGAGCTATCGCATGGCCCAGGTTTTACTGCAGGACTTGCTGCAGGACTTGCGACAGGACTTGCTGTATGAATGACACCGACATGCGGGAAGATCGCCTTCTCTGCATGCTGTCGAGTTGAGGAGGTCGATCGATGAAGCGCCTGTGTGTGGCCGTTGTCGGCGTTCTGGTCGCGCTGGCCGTTGCTATCGGCCCAGCCGACGCTGGCAAGAAGGACGACACGCTGGTGTGGGCCACCGACCGTGACAACCCCATCGCCGACCCCTTCTTTCTCAACACGCGTGAGCTGGTCGTCATCGGCCACCACGTCTGGGATACGCTCGTCGTCATCGACCCGAAATCCGGCGACATCAAACCGTTGCTCGCCACCAAGTGGACCTGGGTCGATCCGACGATGCTCGAGATGGAACTGAGGAAGGACGTCACCTTCCATTCCGGCAAGGCGATGGACGCGGACGATGTCGCCTACACGCTGAACTTCGTCTCCAACAAGGAGAATGCCATCGCCAACTTCGCACTCCTCGCTTTCATCAAGAGTGCGGAGAAGATCGAGCAGCACAAGGTGCGCATCAATTTGCGTCATCCCTTTCCGCCGGCCTTGGCCAATCTCGCCGGCCTCGGCTTCATCATGCAGAAGGGTCACTACGACAACGCGCCAACCAAGCCAGACGGAAAGAAGGACTTCGGTGCCGTTCCGGCCAACGGCACCGGCCCCTACAAGATTGCCGAGGTCAAGCCCGGTCAGTCCATCCTGATGGTGAAGAACCCCTCCTACTTCAAGGGCGGCTACAAGGGCGATCCCGCCATCTCCAAGATTCTGTTCCGCACGGTCAAGGACGCCAACACACGTGCTGCCGAGGTGATGACCGGCGCCATCGACTGGATCTGGGATGTGCCCAAGGATCAGGCGGAGCGCCTGCGCACCAATCCTGCGCTGGTCATCGAGAACGCCAAGACACTGCGCGTCTCCTACCTCCAGTTCGACGCCCTCGGTCAATCGGGGCAGAAGTTCTTCGCCGACAAACGCATCCGCCAGGCCGTGGCGCACGCGATCGACCGCGATGCCATCACCAAAAATCTGGTCGGGCCTGCCTCGGTCGTGGCGCACTCTCCCTGCCATCCCGACCAGTTCGCGTGCTCGGACGATGTCACGCGGTACCCCTACGATCCCGCCAAGGCCAAGGCGTTGCTCAAGGAGGCCGGCTTCCCCGACGGTTTCGAGTTCGATCTTTTCGCCTACCGTGATCGCGAATACACCGAAGCCGTGATCGGTGACCTTGCCAAGGTCGGCCTCAGAGCCAGGCTCAACTACGTGCAGTTCACCGCATTCCTCGAGGCCACGCGCAAGGGCAGGACGCCGCTGGCGCACGGCACCTGGGGCTCCAACTCGATCCCCGACGTCTCGGCCATGGCGGCGCACTTCTTCCTGCACGGGCCGGACGATCTCACCAAGGACCCCGAGGTCAAGCGGCTGATCGAAGAGGCGGACTCGCTCACCGACCCCGAGCAGCGCAGGGCCGTCTGGCAAAGGGCGCTCGCGCGCATCGCTGCCGAAGTGTTCTGGGTGCCGCTGTTCACCTATGCCAAGTACTATGCGTTCTCGAAGGATCTCAATTTCGTGCCGACCTCGGACGAAATTCCACAGTTCTACGCGGCGGTGTGGAAATAGCGGGCGGTGCCGTGAGGCCGTGGGGCGTTGCCGATGCTCGCCTTCGCAATAAAGCGGTTCGGCGTGGCGCTGCTCGTGGCGCTCACCGTCTCGCTGATCACCTTCTCCATGATCTACGTGTCGGGCGATCCGGCCATTGCCATCGCAGGCGAGGGCGCCCGCGCGCAGGACGTCGAGGCGATCCGCAAGTTCTACGGTTTCGACCGGCCCATCGCCGTACAGTACTACGATTGGCTGCTCGGCGCACTCCAGGGTGACTTCGGCCGCTCCTACACGTTGCGCCAACCCGTCGCCGACGTGATCTTCGACCGACTGCCGGTGACGATGATGCTCGGTGCAGCGGCGATGGGGTTCGCCCTTGCCCTCGCCATTCCGCTGGGCGTGCTGGCGGCCGTGCGGCCCAACAGCATCTTCGATCGGTTTGCACTGACGCTTGCCGTCATCGGCCAGGCCATGCCGACGTTCTGGTTCGCGCTCACCCTTGTGCTGTGGCTCGGCGTCTACTGGCGGCTGCTGCCGATTACGGGGTCCGCGAGCTGGGAGAACTTCGTGATGCCGGCCATCGCGCTCGGCTACTACGTGACACCCGCTGTCATGCGACTGACCCGTGCCGGGGTGCTGGAGGTGCTCGCCTCCGACTATATCCGCACCGCTCGCGCCAAGGGTCTGAGGCCGGCCAAGGTGCTGTTCAAGCACGCCCTGCGCAATGCCATCATCCCCGTGGTGTCGCTTTCCGCCGTGCAGTTCGGCTTCATGCTGGGTGGCTCGATCATCATCGAGACCATCTTCCAGATCAACGGGCTCGGCTACCTTGCGTGGGAGTCGATCCAGCGCAAGGACCTGCCGACCATGCAGGCGATCGTGCTGGTGCTCTCGGTGATCTATGTGCTGCTGACACTGGTCGCCGACCTGCTCAACGCCTTCCTCGATCCGCGGCTCAGGGTGGCTTGAGATGGCGCAGACGGTCATCCCCCGAGCCGGCATGCCGACCGCCGCAGAAATTGTTGCGCCGTCGCCGGGCGCGCTGCTGCGCCGGCGCATCTTCCGCCATTGGGGCCTGCTGATCGGGGGCACGATCCTGATCGTGATCATGCTGATGGCCTTGCTGGCGCCGCTGCTCGCTCCGCACGATCCCTACGATCAGCAGCTGGCCCGCAAGCTGATCCCGCCGATCTGGCACGCCAGTGCCAAGGTCACCTGGGCGTACCCTCTCGGTACCGACCACCTCGGGCGCGACTATCTCTCGCGCCTCCTCTACGGGGCGCAGATCTCGCTGCTGATCGGCTTCTCTGCCATGCTGATCTCCGGTGTGATCGGCACCGTGCTCGGCGTGCTGGCTGGCTATTTCGGCGGCCGCACCGACATGGTGGTGAACTTCATTGTCACCACGCGCTTGTCGATGCCCGTGGTCCTGGTGGCGCTCGCCGTCGTCTCTCTCATCGGCTCCTCGCTGACGGTCGTGATCTGGGTGCTCGGCCTGCTGATCTGGGACCGCTTTGCCGTCGTCATGCGCAGCGCCACGCAACAGATCCGCGCGCGCGAGTTCATCACGGCGGCCCAGGCGCTGGGCTGCTCGACGCCGCGCATCCTGTTCACCGAGGTGGCACCCAACGTCCTCAACCATCTGATCGTTGTCGCCACGCTGGAGATGGCGCACGCCATTCTGCTCGAGGCGGCCCTGTCCTTCTTGGGGCTGGGCGTGCAACCGCCGACGCCGTCCTGGGGTCTGATGATCTCGGAAGCCAAGGGTCTGATGTTCTTCGATCCCTGGCTGATTTCCATCCCGGGCATCGCACTGTTCCTGCTGGTGCTCGCCATCAATATGCTGGGCGACGGGCTGCGCGACGTCACGGCCCCAGAGAATCGCGGGTAGTGCGATGCGCGCGCAGTTTGAACATTCCCCGACACCACGCACGCCATCTCCCTCCCCCTCGTCGTGCCGAAGGCACGCCTCCGGCGCGAGGGGGAGGGGTCGTGCGCACGGTAGCGGCCGGCTCACCAGCCATCCCGATGCGCTCATCAGCGACTCAGCGCGCTCTGTCGGCGCGCGGTGGGTGTTCGACCCCAGCCGTCACCCCGCCCTGATGCCGTCGAACGACATCGCCCTTCGCCGCATGGGGCGAGGGGGAGCCGCGACGCTGCGCTCCTGAGGAGGCGGCATGAGCGAGCGCATTCTGACCATCGAGGACTTGCGCGTCGATCTGCCGGTGCCAGCGGGCACGCTGCATGCCGTGCAGGGCGTCTCGTTTCATGTCGACCGCGGCGAGACCGTTTGCGTCGTCGGCGAATCCGGATGCGGCAAGACGCTGATGGCGCTCGCCGTCATGGATTTGCTGCCCGTCCGCGCGAAACGCACGGCCAGACGTCTGGAGCTGGCAGGCCGCCATCTGGTGGGCATCAGCGAGCGCGACATGTCCGATGTGCGCGGCGCCAGCGTGGCGATGATCTTCCAGGAGCCCATGACCTCGCTCAACCCGGCCTACAGCATCGGCAACCAGCTGGAGGAAGCCTTGCTGCGCCACAACCGCGTGTCGCGCCGGCAAGCGCGCGATCGCGCCGTGTACCTGCTCGAGCGTGTCGGCATCACCGCAGCGGCGAGCCGCCTCAAGCAATACCCACACCAGCTTTCCGGCGGCCTGCGCCAGCGTGTCATGATCGCCATGGCTCTGATGTGCTCGCCCGCGCTCATCCTGGCCGATGAGCCAACCACCGCTCTCGATGTGACCATTCAAGCGCAGATCCTGCATTTGCTTGCCGAGCTGCAGCGTGAATTCGCGATGGGGCTGGTGCTGATCACGCACGATCTGGGTGTGGTTGCCCGCATCGCCACGCGCGTCGTGGTCATGTACGCTGGCGAGGTGGTCGAGACCGGCACGACGGCGGCAATCTTCTCCAACCCGGCGCATCCTTACACGCAGGGCCTCATCGCCTGCATTCCGGTGCCGGGCCGCACCCGGCGGGGCGATCCCCTCGGCACCATTCCAGGCATGGTGCCCTCGCTCGTCGGCACCAGCGTGGGCTGCCATTTCGCCAGCCGCTGCACCTATGCGGCCGATATCTGCCGCCGCACGGAAATCCCGCTCGAAGCGGCGGAGCGCGGTGACCATCTGTTGCGCTGCATCCGGCGGGCCGAGATCGCCGCGGGTCTGCCGGTGCGCCGGCCCGAGGCGGCGCTATGAGCGCTTCGGCAGGCGCAACGTCGAATGCTCCCCTGCTGGAGGCGCGCAACGTTTCGCGCACATTTCGGGTGTCGGTCGGCCTGCTCAAACCGAAGCGGACCCTGCGGGCGGTGGAGGACGTGAGCCTCGCGGTGCGGCCCGGAGAAGTGGTGGCGCTGGTGGGCGAGTCCGGCTGCGGAAAGACCACGCTGGCGCGGATGCTGCTGGGCCTGCTGCCCCCCACCACCGGGGAAATCCGCATCGGCGGTCAGCCAACCGCAGCTCTGCCGCGCCGGGCGGTTGCGTCCATCGTGCAACCCGTGTTCCAGGACCCCTATTCCTCGCTCAACCCGCGCAAGTCGATCGGTTCGATCATCGCGCTGCCGCTGCGCGTGCAGGGCGACAGCGACAGCATCACATGGCGGGCGCGCGTGGAAGAGATGATGGAGCGCGTCGGCCTCGCCGGCCGTCTCTATGACAACTACCCGAGCCAGCTTTCCGGCGGCCAGCGCCAGCGCGTCGCCATCGCGCGCGCGCTCATCAACCGCCCGCGCCTCGTCATCTGCGACGAGCCCACGTCGGCGCTCGATGTCTCCGTGCAGTCGCAGATCCTCAACCTCTTGCAGGAACTGAGGCGCGACCTCGGGCTCACCTACATGCTGATCAGCCATAACCTGGCCGTGGTCGAGCACATGGCAACGCGGGTGTCGGTCATGTACCTCGGGCGCATCGTCGAGGAAGCCGACACCGACACGCTATTCCGCGCGCCCAAGCATCCCTACACGCAGGCGCTGCTCGCATCCGTGCTTACGCCGGAGCCTGGCCTCGGCGTGCCGGATACGCACCTTGGCGCTGCCTATCCCAATCCACTCGAGGTGCCGCCTGGCTGCCGCTTCCATCCGCGCTGCGCGCGTGTGATGGAGAAGTGCAAGGCTGTACCGCCGATGCCTGTTGCCACGGCCGGTGGTTTCGTCGAGTGCCACCTCTACGGCGCCACCTGACACGCAAGGACCGCCCGCATGAGCAATGCCGGAACCCGAGGAACTCGTGCAGGCGCCGTCGAGCGCGCGCGTGCCTACGTCGAGGGCGGCGCCTTTGAAGCCGACCTGGCCCGTCGCGTCGCCTTCAAGACGGAGAGCCAGAAGCTGCCCGCCAGCTTGCCGGAGTTGCGCCGCTACCTGGACGAGGAGATGGCGCCCGCCTTCGCGCGCCTTGGCTTCTCCACGCGCATCTACGACAACCCGCTTGCCGGTCAAGGCTCCGGTCCTGCTCGCAACCTACTCGGAGGACGCCAGGCTCCCGACCGTCCTCGGCTACGGTCATGGCGACGTGATCCGGGGCCTCGAAGATCAATGGACCGTGGGCAGGGGACCGTGGGTGACCGCGCGCCACGGCGACCGGCTTTACGGCCGTGGCACGGCCGACAACAAGGGCCAGCACACTCTCAACATGGCCGCGCTCGAAGCGGTGCGCAGCGAGCGCGACGGCCGACTCGGGTTCAACGCCAAGTTCATCATCGAGATGGGCGAGGAGGCGGGCTCCAAGGGCTTGGCCGAGCTGGTGGCCGCCCACAAGACCGATTTTGCCGCCGACGTGCTTATCGCCTCGGACGGCCCGCGTGTGACGCCCGAGCGACCCACCATGACGCTCGGTTGCCGCGGCGCCATCAACTTCGATCTCGCCTGCGATCTGCGCGCGGGCGGGCACCACTCCGGCAACTGGGGCGGCCTCATCGCCAACCCTGCTCTGATCCTTGCCAATGCGCTCGCCACGATCGTGGGACCGACGGGTGCGCTGCTGGTCCCTAGCCTCGCGGCACCGGCGATGTCCGCGGCGGTGAGGGATGCGCTGGCGGATGTGGAGATCGGCGGCGGCGAAGGCGGACCCGGAATCGATCCGTGGTGGGGCGAGCCAGGCCACACACCGGCCGAGCGTGTCTATGGCTCCAACGTGTTCCACGTGCTGGCGTTCACGGCTGGTACGCCGGGCCGTCCGGTCAATGCGGTGCCGCCCAAGGCGATAGCCAACTGCCAGCTGCGCTTTGTCGCGGGCACTGACATCAACGCGGTCATCCCGGCGCTGCAGCGCCATCTCGATGCCAGGGGCTTCACCACCGTCAAGGTGATGCCACCGCCCGCGGCCAACGACGGCCGCTTTGCTGCCACTCGCACCGAGCCGGATCACCCGTGGGCGCTGTACGTCGCCGCCTCGCTGCAGCGCTCCGCCAATGCCAAGCCTGCCATCGTGCCGCAGATGGGCGGTTCGATCTGCAACGACGTCTTCACGGATATTCTGGGCATCCCCACCATCTGGATCCCGCATTCCTACGCCTCATGCTCGCAGCATGCGCCGGACGAGCACATCCTCATGCCGCTGTCCCGCTCGGCCGTCGAGCTGATGGCTGGCCTCTATTGGGACGTAGGCGAAGGACGGACACCAGCCAGCACGATCGCGTGATCGCGCCGACATCGCCAGTGGCGGCCCCCTCGGGTTCGGTTGGGCAATGGCCTGAGAAGCGGGGTAGCGCCCGGCATGCAGGACCAGCGCTGGAGGCCCGCCGGACACATTATCTGTTCAGGAACGGCGACTTCCAGGCTTTTCCTGCCACAGGTATACTGGATACCAATGTCTCGGGACAGTGGACGCGGGAGTTGCCATGCAATGTCCAAAGTGCGGGACTACCGGTCTTGGCGTCGGCCAGCAATGCTGGGGTTGCGGCTCTGTATTTGACAACAGATGCCGCAGCTGCGGCTTCGCCAACCAGCCGGCTGCCCGATTTTGCGGCGGCTGTGGGCGGCCGACGACCGTCCCAGCAGCGATCGGGCAGCACGCACTTTCATTCCTGCAGTCCAACGTGCCGCCCAGTCTTGTCAAGCGCATCCTCGGTTCCGGCAGCGCGATGCTCGGCGAGCGCAAGCACGTTACCGTTCTTTTCGCGGACATCCGCGGTTCGACCGCTCTGATCGACCAGCTCGATCCGGAACAGGCACTCGAGATCCTCGCGCCTGCCCTCAAGGTCCTGATGGATGCCGTTCACGAGCATGAGGGATTTGCCAACCAATCGCGGGGCGACGGCATCATGGCGCTGTTCGGAGCACCCGTCGCCAGCGAGGATCACGCGGTTCAGGCCTGCCGTGCGGCCTTGGCAATGCGCGCCGCCATCGGCGTCCTGCGGCAGAAGAGCGGGAGTGAATTGGCAATTCGTGTCGGGATGAATTCCGGCCAGGTCGTGATTCATTCAATCGGCAGCGATCTGGCCATGAACTATGACGCGGTAGGCAAGACCGTCCATCTCGCAGCGCGCATGGAGGAGCTCGCCACGCCCGGAAGCATCCTGATGACGGCGGCGACGCGCGAGCTTGCCAAGGGGTTCATTGCTGCCACCCCGAAGGGACCGCTCGCACCCAGAGGCGTCTCGCAAACAATCGACGCTTTTGAGCTGACCGGTGCGCGAGCAAGGACGCGATGGCAAGTCCGGTCGGCGCGCGGCCTGAGCTCCATCGTCGGCCGCCAGTCCGAGCTCGCGGCTCTGGGCCAGGCGCTCGAGCGTGCTGCGGCCGGACAGGGGCAGGTGGCAACGGTCAGAGGTGCTGCCGGCCTTGGAAAATCGCGGTTGGTGCACGAGTTTATCCGGTCGGTGGCCGCCGATTGGGTGGTGCTCGAAACGGCATGCGCTTCGCAGCGCACGAACTCCAGCTACTACCCCGTCAGCACGCTCATCCGCGCTTCGTTCAACATCAGGATCAACGACGGGCCGGATGTCATTGAAAACCGTGCCAGGGAGGGGCTCGGGCGACTGAGCGCGGGCCTGTCGGCTTTCCTGCCCGCCATACTCTCTCTGCTCGATGTGGGCAGCGACCACCCCGAATGGAAGAAGCTCGAGCCGTCGCAGCGGCGCCACCAGGTGATCGAGGCCATCAAGGCGCTCGTGCTGGACCGGGAGCGGTCCGCGCCCCTGCTTATTCTGATCGAAGACCTGCATTGGGCGGACGCCGAGACGAGGCTCATTCTGGACAACCTCGTCGAGGTCATCAGCAGTGCCCGGATTCTGCTGATCGCGACACAACGCCCAGACGGCGGCAATTGGCTGCCCGGGGGCGGCCACGTTCATCTCGATTTGTCCCCCCTGAGTGGAGAGGCTTCCAATCAACTGGTCGATTGGCTCATGGGTGCCGACATCGGTCTGGCGCAGGTGAAGCGGCGCATTCTCGCGCAGGCGCACGGCAACCCGTTGTTCCTCGAAGAGCTGGTGCAGGCCCTGAGGGATACGAAGGTTCTGGAGGGCCGACCGGGCGACCACCGCCTCAGTAAGCATGGCCAGCGAATCGAGATGCCGGAAACGATCCATTCCGTGCTGGCAACCCGCATCGATCTTCTGGATGGCATGCCCAAATCGTTGCTGCAAACCTCGGCGGTCATCGGCAAGGATGTCCCCGTTGCGCTGCTCTCCCGGATGGTGGGGGTGCTTGCCGGCGAGCTTGCGCTGCACCTGGACGCGCTCGAGTCGGCCGATTTTCTTTACAAGGTGTCTTCGGATGCCAACCCGGAATATTCCTTCAAGCACGAGCTGACCCGCGACGTTGCTTACGGGACGATTCTTATGGGGCTGCGGCGTACGCTTCATGCCCGAGCTGTCGAAATCATCGAATCGAGCTTCAGCAATCGCCTCGACGAGCACATCGACCGCCTCGCCGATCATGCCTTTCACGCCGAGCTGTGGGACAAGGCGGTCCCCTACCTGCTGCGCAGCTGTCTCCGCGCTACGCGCCGCGGCGCCAATCAGGATGCCGTCAGCATCTTTGAGCGCGGCCTGGAGACCCTGTCGCACCTGCCGCCATCCGATGCCAAGACGAAGGCGCAGATCGACTTCCGACTGATCGTCATCCTCGCGCTGGAGCCACTCGGCAAGCACCGCAAAATCGCGGAGGTGCTGCGGGAGGCGCGCAGCTTTGCCGAGGCTTCCGGTGACCCTTGGCGCACGGCGGCAGTCAACTGCCAGCTGGCCGTCGCGCTTTGGCGACTTGGACAACACGATGGTGCGCTGGCGGCCGCCGAAGCGGCGAGCGTTCTTGCAAACAAGATTGGCGACAAGGCGCTCATCTTTGCATCCTTGCACCATTTCGGCATCGTTCATCATGAGACCGGGGCCTTCGCCAAGGCGCTCGAGATACATCGCCGATGCCTTGCCCTGGAGACCCCGGAACTCGACAAGAAGCGCGCGGGCTGGGCGGCCTATCCGAGTGTGATGCTGCGCACCTTCCTCGCCGATTCCCTGGTGGAGCTGGGCGAGATCGATGAGGCCGAGGCGTTTGCGGAGGAGGCGCGGCAACGGGCAGAGGCTGCAGACCACGCCTACTCGCGCGCCAACATCGACCACGTGCGCTCGCGCATCGAAATGGCGCGAGGCCGGCATGCTCAAGCGTTGGCGCTCCTGCAGGACACCTGGCAAATCTGCCTCGATCTGGAAATGGTCCAGATGTACCCGATCTTTGCCGCACGGATGGGCGAGGCCCATCTCGGGCTGGGAGACGT
Source organism: uncultured Alphaproteobacteria bacterium (assembly GCA_963827545.1). Taxonomy (GTDB): domain Bacteria; phylum Pseudomonadota; class Alphaproteobacteria; order Rhizobiales; family Hyphomicrobiaceae; genus AWTP1-13. Next base: position 31,720 of record CAWHBI010000029.1, on the reverse strand, counting down.
CAAGGCCGCACTCGACATCCTCTCTGTGCCTGAGCGACTCGACGTGCCCCTGGCCGAGCACGCATTCGGCTGGCGCTACCTGTTCCTGGCGCAAGCCCGTGCACTCTTGGCGGACAATCGCCATGCCGAGGCGCGGGCTGTGGCTGAGCGGGCCCTGGCGCTCGCCGAAGCCCGAGGCGAGCGACCGCAGCAGGGCTATGCGGCCAAACTTCTGGGTGACATAGCGGCTGTTTCGGGCGATCGCAGCAGCGCGGAGGGTGAAAGACATTTCCAGCGTGCGCTCGATCTTGCGGAGCAGTGTGGCATGCAACCCTTGATCAGGAGCGTCTGCGCCGCGTTGGCCAAGATGGCGACGCAGAAGGGTCGGCCCGATCTTGCACAACGCTACGTGGACCGCGTCGAGGACGTATCCAGCAAGCGCCCCTCCAAGGCCGCGCGGGCATGAGTCGGGCGTGCGAGCACCGTCACAGTGCCAGAGCCTCCAGCGCTTTGATACCCGGCAGGAAGAAGTAGGCGCCGCCGCGCACCGTGACGAATGGTGCCATTCCCTCGATGTGCAGGTTTGCCGGACGCGCCTGGATCGTCATGACATCACCGCCGGCCCGGAAATGGCTCAATGGGTCGGTTCCCGCATAGAGACCGCCGAAATGCACGTTATTGAGCCACGAATGCTGGATCAATTCGAATTGGCCGGCGATGTCGGCATTCAGGCCAATGAAATAGATGCCCCGAGGTTTGTCTGCCCCTGCCTTTCCTTCAGCACCGAGGCCATCGGACGGCCGTTCACCGTACGGCCTTCCGCGCCTGATGATGCGGTGCATCTTCGATAGGCGCAGCGCGGTGTCGGGATTGGGCCCGATGGTGTCGCGCGGGTTGGCGCGTCGAATGTGCGCGCCGATCGGGCAGGTCAGACCATGGCCGTCCTCGAAGTGATAGAGGAAGTCGTTCCGCGGGCCGGCAGTCTCGGCGGCATCCGCTGCCGGCCCGATCAATGGCTCGCCGTTGGGACGTCGGCCGATCAGCCGGGAGGCTACCCATTCCTTGGTCCTTGCATTGGCTTCTCCGTGCACCTGCTGGGCCGCTTTCGTCACGAAGCTGTCGAACGCTTGCACATCCTGCTCGAGCTGCCGAAGCACGAGATAGGTGCCGTTTCGCCCCAGATCCCGGACCGGGCGCCCCATCTGCTTCGGAATCGCTGGAGGTCCGGGCGGGATTGTTGGCGAACGAGACCGCCGCATTGCGCTCATTCGGGTAGCCGAGCACGAATTCGCCGGCCTTGACGACCGAGATGCGAAACTCCTTGGGGTTCCTCTTTTTTGCTCTTGCCGCAATGCGCGTGCCCTCGATGATGGGCTGGGAGATCCCGTCCTTGAAGCCGAAGTGCTCCTTGCCATCGCAAAACACGCGACCCGGGAGGATGAGCGGCCCTTTCAGCTTCGGCGAGTCCGACATGATCGGCTGGGCGGCAGGCTGCATGTGGGCCGTCTCGGCGGCGATCAGCGCCTGCAGCGAATCCTTGGTGCCGGCATAGAGCAGCAGCACGCCGTCGATCTCGCGGTTCGCCTCCCATCCGCCCCAATGCCAGCAGTCGGGCGAGTTGTCGCCGACATCGCCCAGGAGGTTGCAGCGGCGCGGGATCGCGTGTGTCCCGTTCGGCGGAGGTGCCATCCCCTCGATAAACTCCTGCGAGAAGTGCGCCAGCTCGTGCTTGCCGACGCCGAGCCGTTGCAGGCCGCGCGCTGTCAGCGCCAGATTGATCGCCCATGCGGTGCTTGCGGAGCGCGTCTTCATGGCCGTCAGGTTGGTAATCGGTGAGGGCGTGTCGCGCACGGCGTCTGGCTCGGCTTCCGCGTCGGCCTTGTCGGCGCGCACCAGCAGGCGCGCCAGACGGGCGAGCCATTGCTTGGCGGCGGCGCGCTGGTCCGGCCCATCCGGCAGGAAGCGCCACAGGAGGAAGGCCGAATACCTGAGCCGCGGGTACCCGCTCAGCACCAGTCCCTGCACGTCATGCCATTCGACATTGTCTGTCACGGCTGTCATCACTCGTCGGACCTCTGCATCACAGGCGCTGGATGACCGCATCGATGTCGCATGTGGCCAGCGGCTCGAACAGCGACTGCCTGAGCTTGGTATTGGCGTTGACGTTGGTGATGCTCAGGGTCGGATAGGCGCTGTACCAGACAAGCGTTTCGACCTGGCTTTGGCGGACGTAGGCCTTGAACGGCCGCTCCGCCTGCGCCCCCCTCCAGAGATAGAAGCTGGTCTCGGGATAGGCGTAGCGCCGCTCCGGTGCGCGGGCCCTGACAAAGGTATTCGCCCAGATGGCGTTGAGCCCTTTGACTGCACCCATGTCGATGAACTCGTTGAGGTAGCTGTCCCAGGCGCCGCTGTAGTTGTCCAGAAACAGCAGCCGCCGCCCGCCGTCGATCATGACCCAGCGCGCCGACAAGATCGTCGGTATGCCGCCGAGTGCACCGCGGTTGAACCAGAAGCGGCTCAGAAGATTGATGATGAACAGGGTCGACCGCAGGAGCCAGCGCCGCAGGACGCCGGGCTTGACGTAGGTGAGGCTTGCCAGGTGGTTCTGGTGCCGGTTGATTCCGCCTTCCTCGCGTGCATGGCTGTGGGCGTTGTCCAAAGGCTCTGTAACCAGTGCCTCGGCGCTTTCGAAGCGCCGGCGCTCCATGATCTCGAGCGCCTTCACAATGAACAGCAGCGCCAACCCCACGGCATAAACGACCAGAATGCCGGCCAGCGCATAGGTGGCAAGCACGAGCAAGCCGTAGACCCACGGACGAGCGCCACCCGCAAACGTCGCGGCAACGTCAACCGGGATATGGCGAGCGAGGATAAGAACAGCGAACACTGCAGCGACCACTCTTGCGAATGTGGCGACGTCGAGCAGGAAGCGGCGCACATTTTCATTTGTCGGCGTGAGCTCTTGGAACTGCACGGCGAGCTTCAGCGATGTCGCCCAATGCTGCAGCAGGACCCATAGCAAGCCGACACCCAGGAGCAGGACTATGCTTGCGAAAGCCGCGGGCTCAGGAGCACGCGCCTCGACGCTGGATTCGCGAGCATCGGAAGGGTACTGCCTTGCCAGTGATCTATCGAGCCTCAGAACGAGGTCTTTGACCTGGGAGGGCCCGGTCTCGAGAGAGGGCGCGGTCCTGTCCGTCACGAGCCCCAGCACGACAATGGCGACCATGGAAGCGAGGATGGAGTATTTCAGGATCACCATGATGTGCAGTAATAGACGCCACACGAAATATTGTCGGTGCGGGTTCACTGTCCAAGTGCGGAAAATGAGCTCCCAAACGCGCACCACAATCCAAAGCACCGCCAATGCCAGGACTGCATAGAGGACCGGCAGTTGCAGCTCTCGCGTCGGGCCTGCGAGCCACTCCAACCCGGGGTATTCCGCGCGAGCGATTCGCACGCCGGCCTGCCACATCTGGCTGAACAGCCCGTCGATCCAGCTCTGCAAGGCGAGCGGTCCCTTGCCGAACAGGATACGGACGGCGAGGGCACCGAGTGCGCACACTCCGGCTGCGGCTGCCACGATCACTGCGCGGACAACCCAGGTCCTGTTGGCGACCTCCCAGGGTGTCACGGCCGGTTGCTCGGCCCACCGGTTCTCCGGCCTCATTCGAATAACGTCCCGCTGCATCGACTGCTGCAGGGCCGCCAGCGTCGTCGGCGGGGCGTCGGCGGCTTGCCGACTGGAGAGGAACGCGACAATCTCGCTGCGGACACGGCTCTCCCCTTGGATCTGAGCCACGCAGCGGCCAGGGCAGCCGGAGAAGAACGTGTCGGCACCCACATCGTGCCGCACGAGGTATTCCTCGATGAGTTCCGGCACTGCCAGCCCGGTAGCCGGGTAACCGACGCAGTGTCCGTAGACCGCATGCATGCCTGCGGGGGCCACGCGCCACAGCTCGCGCAGGAAGTCCGCCCTCGACCCATCGAACGTGGCCTCGAGGATGAGACTAGGCCCGAACTCGCCATCCTCGTCCAGTATCGAGAAGCTGCAGAAGTGCAGACACTTGATCTTGTCGAAGGCAAACAGCGATCGGCAGCGCAGGAAATCCTCGCAAAGGCTGCCCGGCCGCGGCTCCGCATGGTCGCGCAGATACTGCTTGAGTAGCCCTTCGCGGCCAGCAACGATGGGGGTGACGATGGTGGTGTAGTTCGGCCTCAAGGGTCGTTGTCCCCGTCTTTCATGGCTTGCGGAAGGTGAGGGCCAGCGAGCGTGCGACTGGTCCGTGATAGCGGATGCGACCCTGCGGCCAAGCCGCGCGCTTCAGGTCGGGAAGGCGGACAAGCGCGCGGACAACCTCGATCATCGCCGTGTCTGCGACGTACCTGCCGAAACAGGCGCGTTCTCCGTGTCCGAAATGGAGAAAGTCTCCGAGTGCCCGCGAGGAGCAGAAGCGCCACGGCATCTCGATCGCTTCCGGATCGAACATGGCCGCGAGCGGCCCTGCGACCACGCGTGCCCCTGCGGGCACCATGCGTGCATGCTTCGTGCCCTTGGCAATGATCGTCTCCCGCGGGCTGTACCGGATCAACAGCGGTAGCATCGGCCGGAAGCGAAGGGCCTCGTGAACGACCTGCCGGAATTTGTCGCGTGCCACCTCGATGCGGAGCCTGGCGGCCTCCCTCTCCCTCGGCTTGGCCTCTTGCGCGGCGAGGATGCGCGCATCTCTCTCGGCCTCATCCAGCCGGGCCGCCAAGGCTCGCGCGCGCCGCAGTGCGGCAGGATGTGCGATGAGCCGATCCACCGCCTGGACCGTGGCGCGCACGAATGTTGCCCCGCCCGTTCCCACCAGGCCCGTGATATAGCGGCGAACCCAAGCCTTATCGAACCACAGAGGCAGAACGCCGTCGCCGCCGAGGCGGTGTACCAGGCGCGTGAGCAGATCGTCGGGCAGCGGCAGCGGCAGACCCGGTGCGGCCGCGAATTCCCGCTCACGCGTTTGAATGAGGTCGTCGAGATGCGTGGTCAGCGTGACAATGCTGTCGTGTATCTCCATCCGACGCCGCGACCCTGTCGGCGGCTTCACCATGATGAAGCTGGCAAGATCGCCCATGATATTGGCCAACTGGAATTGGTTGCCGCGGATCGGGGGGACGCCAAAATACGTCTCGACAACCGCTACCGCTATGGGGTTGGCGAGATCCGCGACCACATCGATCCGGCCTCGCCCCGCATCGCCCTTGCTCGCATCCCTGATCTGCCTGCGGCAATGGCGTACCGCTATGTTTCGGATCCGTTCGATGTCGACCGACGGGACCACGGCGCTCTGCAGCAATTGCCGTTCATGCCCGTGCTGCACGCGCCAGTCCACCGTCATCATGAACGGCCCCCAGGGCATGCCTTCGGCCAGGATCTCGTTGAGCGTGAAGTCATCGAAGCGATCGAGCACTTCGCGAACGTCGTTCGCTTTGGTGACGATGACGTTCTTGCCAACGACTGCAATCGGCCGCGTGCGCCTCAGCACGGCGAACATCAGCTTGAATGGCAAGTGATGCGAGAGGAGAAAGCAGAACCCGCGATAGAGTAGCGAGTGCCAGGCAAGGGAAACCATCTGGACGAGCCGTGCCGGCAGAGTTGGCGCGCCCCCATGCGATCGGCTGTGCATGTCACGTCCGCTTCCTGCGGTTGGGCGCGCCGCCGGCATCTCCTGCGCATTCAATTCCGCTTTTACAGGTGAATTGCCCGGCTGCGGGAGCTTGATGATTTTCTGAGAAGCATCTGGCGTCATCGCGAAGAAGCCTGCGGCAGCGATGGGCTCAATCAAGCACAAAGATTTGCGGCCATTTGTGTTCCACGGCACACCGCGCCGTTGCCGATGCGGACATATCAGGCCGGCAAGGACACGCGACATTGGTGTTTGGGGTGCGGCTCAATTGCGGTGTGGCACCCAAAAAACCGCTGCTGCGGGACTCGAAGGCTGGTGCAATTTTCCGCACCAACCTTCAGGGTTGATCGTTGGCAGTGGGGCCTTGGGCTCCGTGAAATTACGCACGCGAGCCCAAGGTTTTGGCCCGCTGGCTCCCAATTGAGCATCATACACATGCGCCGCACCGGCCGCCGCGACGGGCTGGCGCCTCACTCGTCCGACGAAGGGGCGTCGGCAATTTCGGACAGCCCAGCCTCGTCGATGACAATAATGTCCGCACCCTCGATCCTGATGACTTTTGCATCCTTGAGCTGGCCGAGTTGTCGGCTGACATTGGCTCGCGACAGGCCCAGATAGTTTCCCAACTCGGTTTGGGAAGCCATGAGGCGTATGCGAATGCCTTCCTTGTTTCTTGTCCCATGCTGTGTTGCGAGCCTGAGGAGGCCTTTTGCAACCCGCCCACGCATGTCGAGTGTATTATCCTCGATTATGGCCGATGCGGCCCGCACCTTCTCGCAAAGCGCGCGAAAGAATTGCAGCATGGCTTGTGGATGCGCGATGAGCGCTGGCAAGAGGTCGCGAGCATAGACGACGAAGACTTGGGAATCCTCCAGCGCCTGTGCGTTCGCCGTGCGCTCCTTGCCATCTATGACGGCGATCTCGCCATTGATGTCTCCAGCCCCGAGAAAGTTGAGCACGACCTCCTTGCCGTCGACGTTGATGTTCGTGATCTTGATCCGTCCGGTGAGGATTACCATCAGGCTGTCGCCGGGGGCCCCGCGCCGGTATATGACGTCGCCCCTCGCGTATTTCTTGATGTGCCCCTTGCCGATCAGCGCATCGAGTGCGCCGTCGGGAAGGCCGCCAAAAAGCGTGTTGTCCTTCAGAAGCGGGCGAACGTGGTCCGCGGCGGAGTGTCTGGCCATGGGTTTCCTGCGGGACAGGGAAGCATGTCGATCGTCCGCCCGCCTCTGCTCGTCCTGCGCTCGCGTGCCGCGTCACGCGATGGCGTCCGCGCGCAGTCGGTGGACCCGTTTCCCCGCAGTCGATGGCGTGCCGGGAGCCTAGTCAGCAATCGGTGCAAGGTCAAATCCAGGGCGGTAGCGGACGTGGCGACAACGCCGGTCGCTCGTGGTCGGCTGCTGGCGAGCGGGGATGGGGCATCGACCGCCTGGGTTCCACGGACGCAGCGCAAGGCGCGGGACGCAGAGTTGCCCGGCGCGCAACGTGCTTGATTTGATGGGTTGCCCGCGCTAGCCCCTTCATCCGAAGGTGGCCAGTCGCGCCTTCCAGCGCCGGCTGCAACGGTGCCGCCCCGTCCACTCAAAACTGCAAGGACGCCATGTCCGAAGGACCCGAGTTCAGGACGACCATGAATTTCGCCTACGGGGTGCCGCGCGAGCTCACCCCCGGCGTGGTGCGCCTCGTGGCCAACAACCCGAGCCATTTCACCTTCAAGGGCACCAACACCTACATCGTGGGCAAGAATGAGCTGGCGCTGATCGATCCCGGTCCGAGCGATCCCGCGCACCTTGAGGCCATCCTCGAGACAATCGGCAGCCGGCGTCTGAGCCACGTCCTCATCACCCACACCCACCGCGATCACACGGACGGCCTGCCCGCCTTGCTCGCCGCCACCGGGTCCAAGACCGCAGGCTTCGGGCGGCGCGCACGCGAGCGCGGCAGCAAGCTCACCAGTCCCTCGGGCAGCGAGTTCGTCGACCAGGACTTCATCCCCGACGTGGCCCTGGCCCACGGAGACCGCCTGACCGGAGACGGTTGGGCCCTTACCGCCGTGCACACGCCGGGCCACGCGCCAGACCATCTTTGCCTTGCGCTCGAGGGAACGGGCGTCCTGTTCTCCGGCGACCACGTGATGGGCTGGAACACCAGCGTGATCGCGCCGCCGGAGGGCAACATGGGCGACTACATGCGCGCGCTGGAGCTGCTCATAGGGCGCAGCGATCGCGTGTACTATCCTGGCCACGGCGGCCAGGTCGAGGACCCGCAGCGCCTGGTCAAAGCCTTTCTCCTGCATCGCCGCATGCGCGAGCAGGCGGTGCTCGACTGCATCCGGGCCGGCACCAACACGGTGAAGGCGATCGTGCCGGTGATCTACCACGACCTGAACCCCAAGCTCCTCAACGCAGCGACTCTTTCGGTCCTGGCCCACGTTGAGCACCTGATTGCGCGCGATCTCGTACGTTGCGACTCTCCGCTTTCTGCTGACTGCCCGCTTTTTGCCGCTTGAGCAGCGCCCGGGTCCGGGCAGCGCGCAGCCGGCTGGCGACGCCGACGGGGCCGGTGGCCTCCGCTCGGGCCTGCACCTCGGCCAGGAACTTGCGCACGCGACTGGCGTTCTGGCCGAAATCGAACGTGCCGTAGCGCGAGGCGGAGCGCACGTCGATGCGCGAGCGGCCGGCGCCGCCCTCGACGCGGATGACGATGTCGTCCGGGAAGCCTACGATCAGCGTATGGTCGGTGGCCTCGAGCGTTCCACTTCTGGCCTGCCGGCCCGACCCTGGCGCCTCTGATGCGATCACGCGCCAGCGCAGGCGCTTGGCCGCTTCCTCCACCAGCTCGAAGGCTTCGTCGACGGGGCGGTCCAGCGCCATGGTCCGCAGGTCGGGATAGGCCTTGGCCTGCTGGTCGGCGAAGGACTGGCCCGGATAGGTGCCCGGATTGGCCCCATCGATGCGTTTGGCGAGCGCAACGAATTGCGGTGGCGTGGTCCAGTCGGTGGTCACGTCGTTGATGCGGGGCAGATTGTGGAAGGCCGCCAGGTAGGCGACCGGCCCGGCCACAGCCATGAGCGGAAGGAGAACGCCCGCCGCCGCGCCGCCGGCGCCTGCGGCGCCCGTATGCCAGATCTGCACCAACGCGACCAGCCCGGTCAGGATCGCCAGAGCCGCGCCGGCGTAGCCGACGAGAAACAAATTCAACGCGACGGGCGTCGGAAAGGAGGTCAGGCGGTGCAGGACCAGGCCAACCAGAAGCAGACTGACCGAAAACAGCGCGATGCGGCACGACCAGCGCGCCAGCGGAGCCACCATTGCTTTCAAAGTGTCCGTCATGCCCCAACCATGCGGCAGCACTGTCCGCTCATATCAGGGTTCGCCCGGCGCGGCCAGTTTGTGCCTCCCAGTTGTGCCTCCACTGCCCCAGCCGGTCGCACCTGCGAGTTCCGATATGACATCCCGCGCCCGTCGCGTAGGATTGCCGCCAATTGCGACGAACCTGCGGAGAGCACATGCGTCCCATCTCCAACTTTGCCGCCCGCGATGTCGAGGCGCTCCTGCACCCCACCACCAACCTGCTTACGCATCGCAGCCTAGGCCCGCTGGTGCTGGAGCGTGCGGAAGGCATCTATGTCTACGACACCGCCGGCAAGCGCTACATCGAGGGTCTGGCGGGCCTGTGGTGCACGGGGCTCGGGTACGGCAACGCCGAGCTTGTCGAGACCGCGCGCGAGCAGATGTCGCGCCTGTCCTTCTCGCATCTCTTCGGCGGGCGCAGCCACGAGCCCGCGATTGCGCTGGCCGAGAAGATCAAGGCGATCTCGCCGGTGCCGGCCTCCAAGGTGTTCTTCACCAACTCGGGCTCGGAGGCCAACGACACGCAGATCAAGATCGCCTGGTACTACAACAATGCGCGCGGCCAGCCCAAGCGCAAGAAGATCATTGCCCGCCAGCGCGCCTATCACGGCACCACGGTCGCCAGCGCCAGCCTGTCGGGGCTCTCCGTGTTCCACGCCGATTTCGACCTGCCGATCGCGGGCATCCTCCACACCGACTGCCCGCACTACTGGAAGAGTGCGCAAGAGGGCGAGAGCGAGGAGGCCTATGCCGGCCGGCTGGTCAAGAGCCTCGAGGAGCTGATCGAGCGTGAGGGGCCCGACACCATCGCCGCCTTCATCGCCGAGCCGGTGATGGGCGCCGGCGGCGTGCTCATTCCGCCCGCGACCTACTTCGACAAGGTGCAGGCGCTGCTCGCCAGGCACGACATCGCCTTCATCGCCGACGAGGTGATCTGCGGCTTCGCGCGCACCGGCAACTGGTGGGGCTGCGAGACTTTCGGCATCAGGCCCTCCACCATCACCATGGCCAAGGCCGTCACCTCGGCCTACGTGCCGATGGGGGCGCTCACGGTGCCGGACAACGTCTATCAGGCGCTGGTGGAGGAGAGCGGCAAGCACGGCGTGTTCGCGCACGGCTTTACCTACTCGGGCCATCCGCTGGCCTGCGCGGTGGCGCTCAAGACCATCGAGATCTACGAGCGCATCAGGATCGTCGAGCATGTGCGGCGCGTCGCCCCCATCTTCCAGCTGCGGCTGAAGGCGCTGGCGGATCATCCTCTCGTCGGCGAGGCCCGCGGCGTTGGCCTGATCGGCGGGCTCGAGCTGGTCAAGGACAAGCGCGCCAGGCAGAGCTTCGATCCCAAGCTGGGCGTGGGCGCGAAAGCGGCGCGCTTCGCCGAGGAGGAGGGCGTGCTGTGCCGCGCGGTCGGCGGCGACAACCTCGCGCTGTGCCCGCCGCTGATCATCGACGGGGCCGAGGTCAACGCCCTGTTCGACTGCGTGGCGCGCGCGCTCGACCGCACGGAAGCCTGGGCGCGCAAGGAGGGGCATTTGTGAGCACGAGCCTCGCTTCTGTTTGAGCCAATGTTTCCAAGCACCTCGAGCCCCGCCGGCAATCGCCGGCGAGGGTGCGACGGGTACGCGGGTGCCTTGTCGGCAACCGCGGGGCCTTGCGGCCCCAGGAGGCCGTGAGACCTCCTCGGGACCCTTGCGGGTCCTCCGGGACCTCGCGGTCCCGGAGGGTTGCCTTACGGCACCCGCGTGCGGCGATTTGTGTCCCGCTGCAAGCTTTGGCGTCCCGCTTCTGCCACGGTTGGCCTTGAGCCTTGTGGGCGGTCGCCGGCTCGGCGCCCATTGCTGGTGCTCTGCCGGAAACGGTCGCAGCGGGCCTCCTGGATCTCCGAGCCATCCGAGCCTTCCTTCCAGGCGCCGGTCGCTTGCACGTGAAGGACGGATGCGCATTTCACGTCCCGTCGCAACAAGCGACGCGCGCATCATCACACGGCGCGGCGAGAGCGGGGATAAGCCCCGCCGTTGGCCACGTTCGCCATCTGCCATCAGCGTTAACGCGACACCGAAAGTAGGGCACAATAGGCGTCAGCCGCTTGCGCTTCATGCCGGAGCGCATGTGCTTCGACATGACGGGATGACGTATCGGTGCAAGTGCGTACCGCTCATTGCACCAACGTCATCCGCCGCGAAGGCGGGGACCCAGGCCACGTCTCAACTTGGCGGCCGGCCGCACCCTGCCTCGCCGATCTACGCGAATCGCCATACGCCGCCGCTGATCTCGAACATGGCGATCGGCTGAAGGTCGCGACCGCTTAGTGCGCGCACGCGGCTCAGGCACCCGCCGTCCGCTGCGCCAGCCAGATGCCGCCGATCACCAGCACCAGCGCCACGGCATGGAACGCCGCGAACGGCTCGCTGATCAGGGCCACCGCCAGGATCGCCGCGAACACCGGCACCAGATTGACGAACACGCCCGCGCGCCCCGGCCCGATCAGGTCGACGCCGCGCACGTAGAAGAGCTGCGCGAGGCAGGAGGGGAAGATCGCCACATACAAGGTCACCAGCCATCCCTGCCAGGTCGGCAGCGAGAAGCCCAGCATCGCCGCCTCCACGGCGAGCAGCGGCAGCGATGTGATCGCCGCGATCAGCGCCAGCAGCGTGAAGAAGGCCGTGCCCGGCATGTTCGGCCGGTCACGCAGGGCGACCGTGTAGAAGGCATAAAGCACGCAGGCGGCCAGCATGGCGAGGTCGCCCCGGTTGAGCCCGATCTCCAGGATCGAGAGCGGCGCACCGTGCGTGGCGACCACCACGACGCCGATGGTGGTGATCAGCACGCCGGCGATCTGCACGAGGCTCGCCCGCGTGCCGTACATCAGGAAGGCGCCCGCCAGCACCACGACGGGGATCGAGCCCTGCAGGATGCCGATATTGATGGCGCTCGTGGTGTAGGCCGCCGTGTAGAACAAGACATTGAATCCGGTGAAGCCGAGGAAGGCCATGACGGAAATCCTGCCGAGCCGTCGGCCTTACCTGCGGCCAATGCTCGCGCACTTGGGCTCCGTAGAGCGGCCACAGCACCGCGAGCACCAGCACCCAGCGCAGGAACACCAGCATCATCGGCGAGACGTGACCGACCGCCAGCCGGCCGGCCACGGCATTGCCCGCCCAAAAGATCGCGGTCAGCGTCAGCAGCACGCTGGGCCACCGATAGAGGCGATCCAGCAGCGCACCTGAGCTGGCAGATGAGGAAGCCGGGTCTTTCAAGCGATGCTCTGATTTCGCCAAACGACCTACCCGTCATCCCGGAAGCCGAGGCGCAGCGGAGGCTATCCGGGATCCGCCACAGACGGCTGGACTTGCCGCAGATCCCGGCTCAGCGCAGTCGCGCACTGGCGCGACTGCTTGGCCGGGATGACGGGTGAAGATGATCGCTGGCGCGTCCTAGCGGAGGCTGCCGGCGAGTTCACCTTGGCTCGCCACCCGTTCTACTTTGCCTCCTGCGGCGTCACGCCCACAGCCTTGAACATCGCCTCGAAGCGCGCGAACTCCCCGTTCAGGAACTTCGCGTGCTCCGCCGGCGAGCGCATCTCGGCTGGGAACGGCCGCGTGCCCGTCGCCGCAAAGCGTTCCAGGATGGCCGGGTCGGTCACCATCTTGCCGATCGCCGCATTCACTTTCTCCACCACCTCCTTGGGCACGCCCTTGGGCGCATAGAGGCCGTTCCAGATGGTGACGCTGAAGTCCGGCAGGCCGGCCTCCTTGGCCGACGGCACGTCCTTGATGCTGTCGAGCCGGTCGGTGGAGGTGACCGCATAGGCCTTTACCGTCCCGCCCTGGATCTGCGGCACGGCCGTGGTGGCCTGGTCGCACAGCACGTCGATCTGGCCGGCCACGAGGTCGATCATCGCCGGCCCGGTGCCCCGATACGGGACCATGGCCAGCTTCACGCCGAGCAGCTGCTGCAGCAGCGTGGCGCAGATGTAGGAGTTCGAGCCGACGCCCGCGAAGCCCACCGTCGCTTTGTCGCCCTTGCCCTTCAGCCAGTCGAACAGCTCCTTGCCATTGGCCGTCTCCAGGGTCTTCCGGCTGAGCAGCACCATGGGTCCAGTGTTGACGAGGCCCAGCGGCTCGAAGGCCGTGCGGGAGTCGTAGCGCAGGTTGGCATAAAGAGCCGCCGCGGCCGGCAACCCGCCGTGATGGGTGAAGAGCGTGTAGCCGTCCGGAGCGGCCTTGGCGGCGCGCTCGGCCCCCAAGGTGCCGCCGGCGCCACCCACGTTCTCCACGACGATCTGCTGCCCCAGAGTGCGGCCAATATGGTCCGCCGCGAGCCGGCCCACGGTGTCGGAAGGACCGCCCGCCGCAAACGGCACGATCAGCGTGATGGGCTTGTCCGGGTAGCCCTGCGCCGCCAGCGGCCCTGAAAATGCAGCGGTGACGAGCGCGGCCAGCAGCGCGCGCAGGATCGGCCAAAATGCGAGCATGTTCCTCCCCATTTCCGTTGTTCGCCTGCGCGCGCGGGAAATCTGCGTCCTGCCCGGCGCGCCTCCTCATCAGTGCATGAGAGACTAGCGCCCTTTGCGGGGCGGCCGCAACGAATGCCCTTCGAACGTTGTTTGCGCCCTGCTAAACTCGCCGAGCTCTGCCGAGGAGGACGCCCATGCAGCTCAAGGTTTCGCCGATCGCGCGCGAGGAATGCAGCACCGAGGAATGGCAGGCGCGCATCGATCTCGCGGCCGCCCACCGCATCGCCGTCCTGCACGGCTTCAACGAGGGCATCTTCAACCACCTGACCCTCGTGGTGCCCGGCAAGTCCGACCGCTACTACCAGATCCCCTTCGGCATGCACTGGTCGGAGGTGAAGGCTTCCTCGTTCATGGAGGTCGGCATCGACGACGGCAAGGTCAAGCGCGGCGCCGGCGACGTCGAGCGCTCCTGCTATTGCATCCACGCGCCGATCCACAAGGCGCTGCCGCAGGCCAAGGCCGTGTTCCACACCCACATGCCGTTTGCCAGCGCGCTCACGCGCCTGGAGGACCCGCGCATCAAGGAGATCGGCCAGACCGAGGTCGGCATGATGGGCAAGATCGCCTACGACGACAACTACACCGGTCCCGCCTTCGAGCCCGCAGAGGGCGAGCGCCTCGCCAAGGTCATCGGCGACAAGACCGTGCTGTTCATGGCCAACCACGGCATCTCGACCGTGGGTGAATCCGTGGCCGAGGCCTACGACCGCCTCTACTACATCGAGCGTGCGGCGCAGGTGCAGATCTATGCCATGTGGACCGGCCAGCGCCTGAAGCAGCTGCCCGAGCCGGTGGTGGAGAAGACCAAGAGCAACATCGGCGGCGCCCAGTACTACGAGGGCCTGTCCCCCGCCGAGCGTCACTTCGACGCCCTGAAACGCATCCTCGACCGCCAGGAGCCCGATTACGTGGCGTAGTGCGCCGGTGTCAGACCCTCCGGGTCTGACACCATTGCACCGACATCGCTTCGGACGGACAAAAAAGCTCGACCTGTAGCACAACCTCCGCAGCCGCATCGCCATGGTGTCAGACCCAGAGGGTCTGACACCGCAGGAGGTCGACGTGCCGCGTCCTCCCAGAGCTGATTTTCCCGGAGCGTGGCACCATGTGATGAACCGGGGTGCAGATCATCGCGACGTCTTCGAGCACGATGCGGATTGCGAGGTGTTCCTCGACTTGCTTGCAGAAGCGGCCGGTCGGTCGGCTCTCGAAGTTCATGCCTACTGTTTGATGACCAACCACTTTCATCTGTTGATCCGGAGCCTCGAGGGCAACCTGCCCACCGGTATGCAGTTCCTGGCGGGCCGGTTCACGCGCTTGGTCAATGTGCGGGTCCGGCGCGACGGTCCATTGTTTCGAGGGCGATACGCGTCGGTTCCTGTCAAATCGGACGCACACCTCGTTCAGGTCTGTCGCTACATCCATCTCAATCCGGTGGTTGCAGGAATGGCGCCGACGGCCGAGGCGTGGCGGTGGTCCAGCGCCGCCGGTCATGTCGGTATTGGCAGGCCGAAGCCCTGGCTCAAGACCGACTTCATCCTAGAGTTGTTTGGTCCAGGAAACGCGATTTCCGCCTACCGTGATTTCATGTCAGCCGGCAACGATCCCGCTACGCGCGACTTCTATGCAAAGGCCGGCTGGTGAGTTGCGGTGTCAGACCCTCCGGGTCCGACACCATGGCACCGTCGCTGGCTTGGTCGGGTGAACAAGACCGTAGCGCTGTAGCAGCACCACCGCAAACGTGTCGCGACAGGGTCAGACCCGGAGGGTCTGACCCCTCCATCTACCGCTTCGCCTTCCCGTCCGACACCATGTTGAACACCTCCACCTTGCGCTCGGCCACCAGCTCGGTGATCACGGGGCGGAAGTCCTTGAAGTGCTGGCTCTCCTGGTGCGCCTTGATGGCGGCATCGTCCTGGTAGACTTCCAGCATCACCAGCCGCGCCGGGTTCTTCGGATCCTGCACCACGTCGAACTGCAGGCAGCCCGGCTCGTTGGCGAGGCAGCGCTGGGCCTGCGCCGTCATCTGCTTCTGGAACTCGGCCTCCATGCCGGGCTTGGCGGTGAGGTAGGCAACGATGGCGCGCATGGGCTTCAGTGCTCCCTAGGAGTGGTTTTGAGCGCCCACCCTGGCACGAACCGGGCCCGGCGTCAGCCTGCGGCGACGCAGCCCAGAGTTACCCTTCCCCCGACCTACGGCCCGACCTACGCCTTGTCAGCGACCAGGATCACCGCGGGATAGGCGAACCATACCGTGTCGCCCTTGCGCCGCGCCCCCACCCCCATCGCATCGCCCTCGACCGACTGATCGATCATCGCCCGCAGCAGTGCCCGGTCGTCACCCGCGGGGAACGATCTGGCGATCACGGCCTCGCGCTCGACGCGCACCTGGTAGAAGCGTGCCCGCGGCGTCGCCAGTCCGGCGTCGGCAAACAGCGCGTGCAGGAACGCCAGGGGGCGGAATTCCACGGTGGAGGGATCGCGGTGCCGCTCCATGCGGTTGAAGGCCTCCGCCTTGACCGGATCATCGGAGGCGATGGCATCGCACAGCACGATGCGCCCGCCCCGGCGGCAAACCCGCAGCATCTCCGCGAGACGCCCGGGCCGGCTCATCGAGGTGGTGGAAGGCGAAGCGGCAGCTCACGATATCGAAGGCGCTGTCCGCGAAGGGCAGCGCATAGACGTCGCCCTGGTGCCACTCCACGTTGGCGAGGCCCTGACTGGCGGCCAGCTTGCGGGCCTGATCCAGCATGGCCTCCGTCGCATCAAGTCCAACCGCTCGGCGCAACCGGCCAGCGAACGCGGCAACCACGGTCCCGGGCCCGCACGCGACATCGAGCGAGCTATCGCCGGCACCTGGCCCCGCCGCATCGACCAGCAGGTCGAGGGCGCCTTTGTCGTGCAGGGCGGGTGCGGTCGCGAACAGCTCGGCCTGGCGGCTGAACTGGTCGATGATGGATGCTTGATGCGTGCTCGCTTCAGCGGCGCCGGCGGCGCCACGGCAGGTGTCAGTGGTCACTGGGAATGGCTCCGAAAATACCGTTGTGGCAGATAGAGTGTGTCGTCCGCTCCGCTATGGGAGCGGCACCCTAAGTCGCCGGTTCGGAGCCGTGCTGAGCATGCGCCCCTTATGTCGCAGAGCCTCGCGCAGGTCAATTGCGGGCGGCACCCCTGGCGCACGCCGGCCACCACGCCGCACCCATTGTGCGCTAACCCCCTTCCCACCAGCCCAGATTTCGGCTCAATTGATCCGCAACTTCGACCCATGATCCCAGGCGATCGGGCATTGCGAACGGGGCAGTTCAGTGGCTGAAAATCCAGGCGTACTCATTGTTACGGAAGACACCGTCATCAGGGGCGTGGGCGAGATGCGCAACTGCCGGCAGCTCGAAATCTATGGCTACATGGAAGGCGAGGTAGCCGCTAAGAATGTCCTCATTCACAAGAACGGCAAGCTGTTCGGCAAGGTGAAGACCGACACCGCCGAGGTTCATGGCACCTTGCAGGGCGAGGTGGTCGTCAAAAATCTGATCGACATCCGCAGCTCGGGCAACGTCAGCGGCAACGTCCGGTACGGCAAGCTTGCCATGGAACTGGGCGGCGAACTGAGCGCCGAGATGCGCAACGTGCCCCCGGCGCTGGGCGGTGATCTCAATCTGGAGGTTGCCAAGGGCCGGTCCGTGCCGATCACGCTGCAGGACCTGAGTGCCCTTGATCCCGACGACCTGGCCAAGGACCTGAAATTCACGGTGAGCAAGGCGAAGAACGGCTTCGTGGCCCTGTCCACCGCACCCAAGAGGTCGGTGACCACCTTCACCCAGGCCGACCTCGAGGCAGGCCTGGTCGCCTTCATGCACGACGGCACGAACACGGCCGTCGCCAGCTTCGATATCGTGGTGGCCGACCGCAGCGGCGGCACCTCCGGCGCGCCGCAGTCCGTCAAGGTGGCGGTGCGAGCCTGAGGCGGCGGTACGCCGAGCGGCGGCGCCTGGCCCGAGCCCCCTGCGTCTGCTTTCGGTCTTCCACTGTCGCACCGACCCCGTGGGCGCGGGAGAATCCGACGGCGGTACGCCGAGCGGCGGCGCTGGCCCGAGTCTCCTGCGCCTGCTTCGGTATTCCACTGTCGCACCGTCCCGTGGGCGCGGAAGAATCTGACCCACCTCTGCCATTCGACGATCAATTTTGCTGTGATGCACAACAGTGTTCTCACGCAGCGGTGTGGTAATGTTTGTCGCTGACGCAACGGGAGCGCGTAAAGCTCGCGATTTCATCACGCTGCTCCGCACGCTCCCGTGGCATGGGCGCTACGTCACCATTGCTTCGTAGAAGGGCACTTGAGGATGCCTTTCCCCACCTACCGGTTTCGCGCGGTCACCCCCGCCGACCTGCCGCTGCTGCGGCAATGGCTCTGGCGCGGACACGTGCGGAAATGGTGGGGCGATCCAGTGCACGGCTTGGCGAGGATTGCCGAACACATCGTCGACCCGGCGATCAACCCATTCATAGTCGAATGCGCTGATGTGCCCATCGGCTATATTCAAAGTTGGGACCCTCACGCGGAAGCCGATCATCCCTGCCGCGATCAGCCACTCGGAACGCGCGGCATCGACCAGTTCATCGGCGAGCCGGAATTAATAGGCCAGGGCCACGGCACGGCCTTCATCCGCCTCTTCGTCGAGGGCCTGTTCAAGGCCGGCGCGCCACGGGTCATCACCGACCCCAACCCACGCAATTCGCGCGCGATCCGCGCTTATGCCAAGGCCGGTTTCGAGGAGATTGACCGCCGCATAACGATCTCTGGCGAGGCCCTCTTGATGGCACGCGACGCCTTTGCCATCCGAATCGTTGGTTTCGCTCTGAATTCTGATGATCACACAGAGGACGCTGGATTTCGCAAGACGTTCAACCGCCGCTGACGACCATTCCGCCGATGCTGATTGCATGCTCTGGCGAGGTGATCGAAGCAGAATGCATGTTGCTGCGGTGCATCCGTCTGAAGTTGGCACTGCGTCCGTGCGCCGTCCGTCAGCTTTCGGGGCATACCGGCCGCACCAGCACGGCGCTCCCGGCGCTGCAGCGAGAATTGCTGGACCGCTCCGCTAACCCCCCTCCGGCAGCGGCACGCCTGCCGCCGCGAACGCCGTCTTCTGCCGCGCGGCCACTTGCTCCAGCGTGAACCCTTCGATCATTTCGTTGAAGATATTGTGCCAGTTGAGCCTGGCGGCGAGGTGCAGGAACACGCCGCCCAGCCCGATCGCCGCGCGGTCCATGAACACGAACTCGCGCGGCACCCGCACCGGCCCCTTCTCCTTCAGCTGCTTGTGCACCGTGAAGGCTTCCTTGCGCCCGTACTGGCCCGGCGTGGTGCCGTCGGCGATCTCGCGCTCGCGGTCGTCGAGCAGCGGCCCGTAGATGAAGCGCGCCCAGATGTTCAAGGTGTCGATCAGCTCGTTCGACAGTCCCTTGAACCCCCAGGTCTCGTAGGCCTGCACCATCAGCTCGCGCTTGTCGTGCAAGAGGCCCGTGTAGAGATCGATCACGCCCTGCACGAAGGGCGTCGGGAAGGTGCGGATGCAGCCGTAGTCCAGCAGGTTGATGCCGGCGGGCCGGCCCAGCTCCGCACCAGTGCTGTTGCCGCAGCCTTCGGCCGCTCCGCGATCGAAGATCGTGTAATTGCCAAGATGCGGATCGCCGTGGATCACGCCGTAGTGCGAGAACGGAAACCACCACGCCTTGAACATGGCGCGAGCGATCGTGTTGCGGTCCTCCAGCGGCGCTTGCTTGTAGTCGAGCAGGCGCCGGCCCTCGAGCCACGTCATGCTGAGCAGACGCTTGGTGGAGAGCTCCGCCAGCCGCTCGGGCACGCGGATGCTGGGCTCGTCCTTGAAGATCAGGGCGTACAGCGCCATATGCCGCGCCTCCAGCTCGTAGTCCAGCTCCTCGCGCAGCCGCGCCGCCACCTCCTTCAGGATCTCGCTCGTGTCCACCGCCGGGTTCATGCGCGCGTGCAGCGCGAACACCACCTTGAGCTGGTTGACGTCCGCCTCGACTGCCGACTGCATATCGGGATACTGCAGCTTGGCTGCGAGCGCGCGCCCATCGTGCGCCACGGCGCGATGCACCTGTCCCAGCGATGCCGAGGCCGCCGGCTGGGTCTCGAAGCTCCCGAAGCGCGAGGCCCACTCCGGCCCGAGCTCCGCCACCATGCGCCGGCGTACGAATGCCGGCCCCATGGGCGGGGCCTGCGATTGCAGCTGGGACAGCTCCTGCGCGTATTCCGCCGGCAGCGCCTCGGGGATGGTGGCCAGCAGCTGGGCCACCTTCATGATCGGCCCTTTGAGGCTGCCCAGTGCCGCCGCCAGCGCCGCCGCGTTGCTGCCCTCATCGGCGCCCAGGCCCAGCAGCCGCTGGCCTGCCACCCGAGCTGCCACTGCGCCGACATTGGTGCCGACCCGCACATAACGCGCCGCCCGCGCGGAGAGCCGGTTCTCCTCCTCGTCCTTGCGGTCGTTCACGCGGGAGCCCTCCTGTCCCTGGAATATCGGGTGCCGGGTGCCCTGCGTCCAGTGGACAAGATGCGCCACCTTTAGCCGCGCGCTACTGTGCCGAAGGGCCGGGACCAATCGCTACGGGGGCGCGGGCACAGTCATGCAGGAGCGGCAGAGGCATCGCGCGCCTTCGGCGCTCGGCGAGTTCGTGCGCCACCCCGCCACCGCCGCCATCCTCGCGCTCGGCATCACGCAGATCATTGCCTGGGGCACCACGCTCTATGCGCTGGGCGTGCTTGGCAAACCCATCGCCGCCGACACCGGCTGGAGCCAGAGCCTCGTTTTCGGCGGCTTGACGGTCGGCCTCCTCGTATCGAGCGCCACCTCCACCTTCGTGGGCCGCCTCGTCGACCGCCGCGGCGGCCGCATGACGATGTCGATCGGCTCGGTCCTTGTCGCGGTTGGCCTTGTGCTGTTGGCGTTGGTTGAGGGCCCCTATACCTATCTCGCGGCCTGGGCCTTCCTCGGGCTCGCCATGCGCATGTCGCTCTACGACGCTGCCTTTGCCGCCCTGGTGCAGGTGACGCCCTCGCGCGGTCGGCGGGCCATCTCCTACCTCACGCTGTTCGGCGGCTTCGCCTCCAGCGTATTCTGGCCCATCGGCCACGCCCTCAACAGCGCCTATGGCTGGCGCACCACGCTCATCGTGTTTGCCGTTGTCAACCTGCTGGTGTGCCTGCCGTTGCACTGGCTGGGGCTCGCCCGGCGCGAGACGCCCGAGCAGGCGGCGCACGCGAGATCGGCGGATGCCGCGGCCGCGCCCTCCGATCCGCCGCTCGAGGGGCCGGCCCGCACCATCGCCATGGTGCTCTTCAGCCTGATCGCGGCTGCCAGCGCGGTGGTGTTCGGCGCCCTGGCTGTCCATCTGGTGCCGATCCTCGAGGCCACCGGCCTTGCTGCCGCCGCGGCGGTGCTCATTGCCTCCCTCAAGGGCGTCGCCCAGGTCGCCGGCCGCATCTGGGACCTGACGCTCGCGCGCAAATGGCATCCGATCGATGTGGGCCGTGTGTCGGTTGCCTTCATCCCGCTTTCGTTTGCCGTGCTGATGCTGGGCGGCGCCAACTTCTCGGCCGCGCTTGCCTTCACGCTGCTGTTCGGCATTTCCAACGGCCTCGTCACCATCATGCGCGGCGCCGTTCCTCTCGCCCTGTTCGGCCCCAAGGGCTACGGCGAGGTGCTCGGCATTCTCGCAACGCCCTACCTGCTGCTGGCGGCCGTCGCACCGGCTGCTTTCGCGCTCGTGGTCGAGGCCTATGGCTATGGCGTCGCCGAGGCCATCCTGCTGGGCGCCGGCCTCTTCTCGTTCCTCGGCATGGAGCTGATGGCGCGCTGGTACCGCCGCAGACCGTCGCAATAGCTGGTGAGGTTCAACGCGTTGTGTCTTACGTTTGCCAAGACGTGTCGTTGCGTGGCAAGCGGCCCTGCGGGTCGAACACTGTCACTTTGTGGGGCGGCGCGGCACCCCAGCGCCAGAGCACTAGGTTCCTTGCGGCCGCGCCTGCGCCGGGCGCAAAGCTCGGAACAATGATGCCGGCCAAGCCTTTGGCCCTCAGGCGCTCCGCCAGGGTCCACGAGGGGACCTTCTCACCCGTCTCCGCGAGCAGCTTCCAGGCACAGGCGAGTTCGCTGCGCGTTGCGCCGTGTCTCTTCAGTCCATTGGAGGCCGAGAGGTCGGCGACATCCCTGCTGTCCACGTCATAGGAGACGATGGTGAGGGGCGGAATCCGGAACGAAAAGCCCTGGTTCGCCTCGATCACCGCGGTACCCCAATCGAGCGATAGATAGAGCGCTGCCACCCCTTTGGGATTGAAGCGGCCCCCATTGATCCTCGCGCCCTCTCCCGAGAGCGGCGACCAGGACCATCTGGGATTGTGAGCGCGATAGGTCGCGCCCCGAAACCTCACGCATAGCTCCCAGCAGCCAGGCCATCGAGATAGGCGCGCACGATATGGGCCTGATCGTTTCGCACCAGGGCCTCGGCCGTCTGGTCGCCGAGCGCGGGGATTCCCTGGCCGCGATACCAGCCCATCGCTTGCGCCATCCCGCCCGCCCAGGGCTCCACGCGCGTGAGGATCTCCAGCATGTCACGCAGCCGCTGCTGCGTCTTGGGGGCAGCTGCCCTCGAGACGCGTTGCAACGTCTCTTCGGAGAGACCGAGCAATTTGGCTAGCGCCGTCTTGGTCATGCCGAATTCGCTCGTGACGGCATCGATATCGACCAGCCCGTCCGAGATGTAGCGGGCGGCTGCCGCGAAGCCCTTTGTCGTGATCGGCATCATGCCGGCGCGCAGCCCGCTCCCTCTGCGCAACGATTTGACCCCGCGCTTTTGTCCGGAGCTGCGCGTAGCGGTCGTCTTTGTCATGGTACGTTTTTCTGCCGGTAAACTATGGCATAATATCAGACATCGCGTTGCGGCGCAAGAATGGGCCTGCCATCCACAGGGATGCGGCGCCGGCAACAGCAAATCGTCGGATCACGAACAGTTTGACGGGAGTGACTGGCGCGGCGCAGCCAAGTATCGTGCCATCGTGCCTTCACGCGCTCTCTCTCCGACGCCTTGCCATGATCAAAGCGCTTGCGCTTCGATCAGAAACGATCCTGCTCTAGTGTCCAGGAGGCTTGCCATGCTCCACAAACTCGCGTTCGCCCTGCTCCTCCTGTTCGGGGTGGTTGGTCTCGCGCAAGCCGCCGAGGAGGTCGACGTCTACCGGGCGGAGGGTTGCGACTGCTGCGGCAAATGGGCCGAGTACCTGCGCATGAATGGCCTCAAGGTGCGCGTGCACAACCTGTCGTCCAGCCGGCTCGCTCGCATCAAGACGGAGGCGGGCGTTGGCGAAAAGTATGCGTCCTGCCACACTGCCAAGGTGCAGGGCTACATCATCGAGGGCCATGTGCCGGCCGATGACATCAGGCGGCTGCTGAAGGAGAGGCCCCAGGCGATCGGGCTCTCCGTTCCCGGCATGCCGATCGGATCGCCGGGCATGGAGGTGGGCGATACGAGGGAGCCCTACGAGGTGCTGCTGCTGAAGAAGGACGGCAGCGCCGAGGTCTACGCCAAGCACTGAGGCCGGTTTCACTACATCGCTGCCATGCGCTCGGTGTGATGCTGGCACGCCTTGCAGTCGCGCCGGCGACAAGCCACAGTTCCCGGAACGACGAAGGTTTCGGGGGAAGCGATGAAGGTCTCTTTGTTCTATCTGCCGTCGCTCGGCACCAAGGCCGACATCGAGGCGGGCATGGCGGGTGCGCGGGCCGACCTTTACCAGCAGATGCTGCGTGAGGTATCGGAGCAGTGCCGGCTGGCTGACGATCTCGGCTACGAGTTGGTCAGTTTCACCGAGCACCACTTTCATATCGAGGGCTTCGAGGTCTCCAACAATCCCGTCCTGCTGGACCTCTACATCGCCATGCAGACCAAGCGCATCCGGGTGGGCCAGCTTGGCATCGTCCTCCCCGCCTCCAACCCGATCCGCGTGGCCGAGGACATCGCCATGCTCGACCACATGACGGGCGGGCGGGCCTGCGCCGGTTTCGCGCGCGGCTACCAGCGCCGCTGGGTCGACATCATGGCGCAGCAGACGCACGGCATCCATGGCGCCCTGCCGCACCAGCACGACGAGATCGACGCAGCCAACCGCGCCGCCTTCGAGGAGTGCTTCCAGATCATCAAGAAAGCCTGGACCGAGGAGATGCTCTCCTTCCAGGGCCAATACTGGAAGATCCCGCCCGGTGAGACGCCGTGGCCGCTCGAGACCACGGCCAAGTGGGGCAAGGGCGTGGACAACGGCATCCTCAAAGCTGTTGGCGTCGTGCCCAAGCCCCTGCAGAAGCCGCACCCGCCGATCTTCCAGCCGTTCGCCTCCTCGGAGCGCTCGATCCGCTGGTGCGCTGAGAACGGTGTCACAGCCATCCTGCCGCCCATGCACGAGGTCCACGAGAAGCACCTGTTCGAGGTCTACGCCGCCGCATCCGGCCGCAAGCTCGGCGACGGCATGGGCATGCTGCGCGACATCATCATCGCCGACAGCGACGAGGAGGCGCGCCAGTTGTGGGTGAATTCGGCAACCTTCGCCGGCGAGGCCTGGTTCGTGCCGTTCGGCTTCCGCCGCGGTATGCTCGACCCTCAAACCGGCGAGGCGCCCACGCCGGACGAAGCCATCGCCAAGGGTTATGCTTTGGTCGGCACGGTCGATACCGTCGCGCGGAGCCTCGAAGCGCTCAAGCGGAAGCTGCCCGTGAACTGGGTCTTCGCCTGGACCCACAACACGCTCGTCCCGCACGGCAAGCTCATGCGCTCCATCGAGCTGTTCCACACGCACGTGCTCCCGCGGGTGAGCTGACACCTGGCTGGTCGCCCATATGAGATGAGGTCCTCGCTTGGCAGGTCGCCCACACATTGGGTGGTGGAGGGTTAGCAGATTTTGCGCCGTCGCCATCTCAGCGCTCGTGGGCCTGCTCAGCACAAGGCGGCGCCGACCCTGCAGGCGCAGAGCCCCGACGTTCAGGCGCCCTGGCGCGAGATGTTCACGCGGCCCGCCACGCCGCCCGCGCCCGCTGATAACCCGATGACGCCGGAGAGGGTCGCGCTCGGCGCCCGCCTGTTTGCCGACCCGCGTCTGTCCGGCACCGGCAGCCGCTCGTGCGCCACCTGCCATCAGCCCGCGCACAGCTTCACGGACGCGCGCCCCCGCGCGCGCTCCGTGTCGGGGGCACCCTTGCGCCGCAACACGCCTTCCCTTTGGAATCTGGCCTGGGCCAAGCAGTTCTTCTGGGACGGCCGCGCGCCTTCGCTCGAGGAGCAGGTGCAGATGCCGATCGAGAACTCCGACGAGATGGGCGGCGATTGGTCGACGATCCTGGACCGGCTTCGGGCGGACACCGATCTGGCTGCGCGGTTTCGCGCTGCCTTCGCCGAGGAGGCAGCCGTTTCGCAGGCAACCATCGTCAAGGCCCTGGCCTCTTACGTGCGCTCGCTTGTTTCGCCGCCCACCCGGTTCGACGCCTGGATCGACGGCGATGGCGCGGCTCTCCGCGCCGCCGAGGTGCGCGGCTTCCGCCTGTTCACCGGCAAGGGCGGCTGCGTGCTTTGCCATGTCGGCTGGCGCTTCACCGACGACCGCTTCCATGACATCGGCCTTCCGAGCCGTGATCCGGGCCGCGGTGCGGTGCCGGGCGGCACGCCGGGCCTCCAGGCCTTCAAGACCCCGAGCCTGCGCGATGTAGCGCTCACCGCGCCCTACATGCACGACGGCTCGCTGCCGACGCTGACCGCCGTCCTCAGGCACTACACCGGAGCCTTCCTCGCGCGACCGGCGCTCGCCCCCAGCATCAACCGGCAACTGCGGCTGACTGCCCGGGAGAGGTCCGACCTGATCGCCTTTCTGAGATCGCTGTCGGTGTCGCGTAGGGTGCAATAAGCGGCAGCGCATTGCACCGATGCACCCGCCCGGCGGCAAGAACGGCGCAATGCGGTTGTCGCCTTATTGCGCCCTACGCCCCATGCCCGCCCGCCGACGCGTGAAAAGGCGGCGCCCCACGCGAATGGTGCACCGCCTTGCGCACGTGAATGCTACCGGCGTTAGCCCGCCGTCCTCTCGTATTTGGCAATCTCCTCGGCCAGCGCCGTGTAGTCCTCGCACGTCGTCCCACAGCGCTTGGCGATCTCGGCCAGCTGCTCCCTGGCCCTTGCCGGCTCGCCCCTCTGCAGGAATGCCTCGCCCAGATACTGGCGCGTGGTGGTCGCATCCGGGCGTGTTGCCAGGGCCTTGAAGTAGTAGCCCATCGCCTCGTCCACCTGGCCAAGCTTGCGCAGCGTGAAGCCGATCATGGTCTGCACGCGCGGGTCCGCTTGGTCGGTGGCCGTGCGCAGTGTCTCCAGCGCCGTAGCGTACTCGCCACGTTTGGCCTGCCAGTAGCCGAGGCTGTAGATCTGGTCCTGATTGAGGGAGCTGTCCTTCGGCTTCGGCTTCGGTTTCGGCTTGGGTTTGGGTTTGGGCTTAGGTTTGGGCGCCGGCTTCGGCGGCTCATCGCCGACCGCCAGACTCACATCGGGCGTGAACGCCACCACTGCTAAGCCAGCGCAGGCAGCCACAAGCCACTTCGCAACTTTAGCCTTCGACATGCACTTTCTCTCCCGTTCAGTCGCCTAGCTCACACGCCGGTCCTTCCCCGGACCTGATCTGAACGTGGTCAACCTACACGAGGATGCCCGAGTGCTGTGGTCACGGCGGCGTGAACGACCGCGCGCACCTCACACCATGACCTGCGTGCCCACCTCGACCACCCGGTCGCTCGGGATGCGGAAATACTCGGTCGCGTCCTCGGCCCGCCCGGCCAGCCAGATGAACAGCCGCTCCTGCCAGCGCGGCATCTCGGACTTGAGCGATGTCTTGAGCGAGCGCCGCGACAGGAAAAACGAGGTGGCAGATATATCGATGTTGAGGTCTTTGCGCCGGCAGTGCTCGATGATCTTGGGCACGCTGGGCGTTTCCATGAAGCCGTAGTGCGCGATGACGCGGATGAAGGTGTCGGCCACGCGATCGATCTCGATGCGCTCGTGCCGCTGCACCCGTGGCGTGTCCTCGGTTTTGATGGTCAGGATGATGTTGCGCTCGTGCAGCACGCGATTGTGCTTGAGGTTATGCATCAACGATGTGGGCGCGGCGCTGGGGTCTCCGGTCAGGAATACCGCCGTTCCCGGCACGCGATGCGGAGGCTTGGCGTCGAGCTTGCGCACGAGCCATTCGAGCTCGGCCTCGCCCTTGCGCGTGGCGCGTGCCAGGCTCCTCGAGCCACGCACCCAGGTCAGCACCAGAAGGGCCACCGCTCCGCCGATCACCAGTGGCAGCCAGCCGCCCTCGGGGATTTTCAACAGGTTGGCGGTCAGGAAGGCCTGCTCGATCAGCAACAGTGGCACCATCAGCAGGGCCGCTTTCCAGATCGGCCATTTCCAGCAGCGCCAGACCACGAAGAAGGCCATCAGGCTGTCGATCACCATCGTTGCGGTTACCGACACGCCGTAGGCTGCTGCCAGGCCGCTCGAAGTGCGGAAGCTTATTGTCACCAGCAGCACGCCCACGAGCAGGATCTGGTTGACGCGCGGCAGATAGATCTGGCCCGCGACGCTCTCGGAGGTGTGGCGGATACCCAGGCGCGGGAGCAGTCCGAGCTGTATCGCCTGCCGCGTGAAGGAGAAGGCTCCGGTGATCACCGCTTGGCTGGCAATGACGGTTGCCACGGTCGCCAGCACAACCATCGGGATCAGCGCCCAGCCCGGGTAAAGGCGGTAGAAGGGGTTCTCGATGGCGTCTGGATGGGCCAGAAGCAATGCGCCCTGGCCGAAGTAGTTGAGCATGAGTGCGGGCAGGACGAGGCCCAGCCAAGCGGCCTGGATCGGCTTGCGCCCGAAATGGCCGAGATCGGCATAGAGCGCCTCGGCGCCTGTGGCGACGAGGAACACGAGACCCATGACGACGAGGCCGACCATGCCGTGCGTCAGGATGAACTCGACGCCGAGCCAAGGGTTGAGCGCCAGAAAGACGCGTGGATCATCGATTAGATGCACGAGGCCGCCGCCGGCGAGCACCGCGAACCAGACCAGCATCACCGGCCCGAAGAACTGCGCCACCTTAGCCGTGCCGCGCGACTGCATGGCAAACAGCACCACCAGGACTGCTACGGTGAGCGGCAGGATCGCCATCTCCAGCAGTGCGGCCCACTCCACGTCGGGCCAAATGCGCTTGAGCTGCGGTGCAGCGAGCTTCAAGCCTTCCATGGCCGACAGCACGGAGATCGCTGGCGTAATCACCGCATCCCCGTAGAAGAAAGCAGCGCCGGCCACACCCAGCACCAGGATCAACGGTGCGCTGCGTTTGGCCACCGATTGGCCGAGCGCCATCAGCGCGAATGTGCCGCCCTCGCCCTTGTTGTCGGCGTTGAGCAGGACCAGCACGTACTTGAGCGTGACGATGAGCACCAGCGTCCACGTCATCAGGGAAAGGATGCCGAGGACAGCGTCTGCACCTGCCGCGCCGCGCTCCGTGGAGGCCTTGACGGCTTCTTTCAGGGCGTACAGAGGAGATGTGCCGATGTCGCCGTAGACGACGCCGATCGAGCCCAATGCCAGCGCCCAGAAATGCTTGTCCTGGGTATGCCCGTTCTCGGCGCTGTGCGCCGCGGCAGTCGCTTGTGCCATGTCGGCAGTTTTCTCGAGTCGAGGGGGCGCGCGATGCATTGAAGCCGGGTGGGCGCGGCTTATACACGTCCGCCGGGGCTAGTCAAAGGCCCCGCCAAAATCGCCTGGCGGCATGGGGTCCACCCAGCCCTGCACGCTGAAATCCCAAAACGCTGCACGCATGATGTGGTGAATGAACATCGTCCAGGGCAGCGGCTTCGCATCCGCCGTCGGTCATTCCTGCAGCACATGCATGCCTGGCTGGCCGCCTACATCCGCTCCAGCTCTTCGATCATGCCCTCGATCACTTTGAGCCCCTTCTGCCAGAACTCCGGCTTGGACGCGTCGAGCCCGAAGGGCTTCAGCAGCTCGGAATGGTGCTTGGAGCCGCCAGCCTCCAGCATGGCGAAGTACTTGGCGACGAAGCCCGGGTGCGCCTCCTGGTAGAGGCCATAAAGCGAATTCACCAGGCAGTCCCCGAAGGCGTAGGCATAGACGTAGAACGGCGAATGTATGAAGTGGGGGACGTAGGACCAGTAGCTCTCGTAGCCATCCGTGAGCTCGATCGCTGGTCCCAGGCTCTCACCCTGCACCTCGACCCAGATTTCGCCCAGGCGTTCTGACGTGAGCTCACCCGCCCTGCGCTCCTCGTGCACGCGCCGCTCGAAGGAGTAGAAGGCGATCTGGCGCACGACCGTATTGATCATGTCCTCGACCTTCTGTGCCAGCAGGGCCTTTTTCTCCTTGGGGTCTTTGCTCGAGGCGAGCAGCGCCTTGAAGGTCAGCATCTCGCCGAACACGGAGGCCGTCTCGGCAAGGGTCAAGGGCGTTGGTGCCAGCAGGGGTCCCAGTGGCGCCGCCAGCACCTGATGCACGCCGTGCCCCAGCTCGTGCGCCAGCGTCATCACGTCGCGCGACTTGCCCTGGTAGTTCATCAGGATATAGGGGTGCGCGGACGGCACCGTTGGGTGCGAGAAGGCCCCCGGCGACTTGCCCTCTCGTATCGGCGCGTCGATCCAGGCGCCATCGAAGAATTGTTTGGCGATGCTGGCCATTCGCGGTGCAAACGCACCATAGGCGTCAAGCACCATCGTCTCGGCCTCGGTCCACGGAACGACGCGCTCGGGCCTGTCGGGGAGCGGCGCGTTGCGGTCCCAGTAGGCCAGCTTCTTCTTGCCGAGCCATTGGGCCTTCATGGCGTAGTAGCGGTGCGACGTCGCCGGATAGGCCGCCCGCACGGTATCCACGAGCGCTTCCACGACCTCGCGCTCGACGCGGTTGGCGAGATGGCGGCTGTCGGCCACATCCTTGAAGCCGCGCCAGCGGTCGGAAATCTCCTTGTCCTTGGACAGCGTATTGGTGATGAGCGTAAAGAGGCGGATATTCTCCTTGAACACTTTGGCCAAGGCTGCCGCGGCGGCCTGCCGCTTTTGCCCATTCGGGTGCACCAGTAAGTTGAGCGTCGGCTCGATCGCCAGCGGCTCCTTCTCACCCTCCACGTCGAATCTAAGTGCCGTCATGGTTTCGTTGAAGAGGCGGTTCCAGCAGCTGCGCGAGGTGATCGACTTCTCGTGGAAGAGCCGCTCGAGCTTTTCCTCGAGTTGATAGGGCTTCTCCTTGCGCAAGTCGTCGAGCCAGGGCTTGTAGCGGGCCAACGCCGGCACCTTGAGCGCGCGCTCCAGCGCTGCGTCTTCGATCTGGTTGATCTCCAGCTCGAAGAAGACGAGGTCCGTGGTGATGGCGGTGATCTTCTCCTGGATGTCGCCGTAGAACTTGGCGTACTCGGGATTGGACGTATCCCCTGCATAGAGCAGACCAGCGTAGGAGCCGAGCTTGCCCAGCGTGTCGCTCAACGCCTCATAGGCCGCAATCGCCTCGGCAAGGCGCGCTCCGTCCTCGGCCGACCCCACCATCTTTCCGCGGTAGTGCTCCTGAATTCGCGCCGCCTCGGCGGCGGCCTTTTTCAGGTCTGACTGCACGGCCTCCGATTGCGGTCCGGGATAAAGGTCGCCGAGGTTCCAGACCGGCATGGGCCCGAGGTCGTGCCCGTCGGTGGCGGGCGGTTTGGACCGCTCCTGCGCCCGGGATTTCCCGCTCTTGTTGTCCATCCCACCCTCCCCGACCGTGAAATTGCCGACTGCTGAATGTGCCGGCCTTGGCCCGCACGCTCAAGCCCGCATGTGTTCCCTAGTCCAGGGTTTGCTTGGCAAGAATGAGGCCCCGTGGCCGCTGTCCCACGGTCGGCGGAGAAAAAGCGTCAACTCAAGCCGCAGCGAAAGGATGCATTTACCTAATTCGGGCACTCTTTGGTCCTGTCAGTAAGCCACGCGTCGCCGACTGTCCGATATTCGGTCGATGGCGTGCGCGGGTTCCAGTTCAGTTGAGTCGAGTACCCCTCATATGGCCAAGCTCGTCCTGATCGTCGACGACGATCCCACCCAGCGCCGCATCCTCGAAGAAACCATCAAGCGTCTCGGCTACGACACCAAGACGGCACAGGGCGGCGAGCAGGCGCTGCAAATCCTCGACAGTCCGGACAAGAGCGCCATCGCGCTCGTTCTGCTCGACCTTGTCATGCCGGGCCTTGATGGCATGGAGGTCTTGCGACGGATTGCACCGAAGCCGGGCAGCCCGCCGGTCATCGTGCAAACTGCCCACGGGTCGATCGACACCGCCATTGCGGCGATGCGCACCGGGGCCGTCGATTTCGTCATCAAGCCCACCTCGGCCGAGCGCCTCGAGGTTTCCATCAAGAGCGCGCTCAAGATCGAGGCGCTGCAAGGCGAGATCTCGCGCATCAAGAAGAAGGCTGAGGGCACGCTCAACTTCGCCGACCTCGTCCTGCGCGGGGAGGCTATGCAGCGCGTCATTGCGCTCGGACGGCGTGCGGCCGCATCCAACATCCCCGCCCTCGTCGAGGGCGAGAGCGGCGTGGGCAAGGAGCTGATCGCGCGCGCCATCCAGGGCGAGAGCGAGCGCAGGTCGATGCCGTTCATCGTCGTGAACTGCGGCGCGATCCCCGAGAACCTGGTCGAGAGCATTCTGTTCGGCCATGAGAAGGGATCATTCACCGGTGCCGTCGACAAGCGTACCGGCAAGTTCCAGGAGGCCGACGGGGGCACGCTGTTCCTCGACGAAGTCGGCGAATTGCCGCTCGACGCGCAGGTCAAGCTGCTGCGCGCGCTGCAGGACGGCGAGATCGATCCCGTCGGCTCCAAGAAGCCGGTGAAGGTCAACTTCCGCCTGATCTCGGCCACCAACCGCGACATGATCCAGCTCGTGAAAGAGGGCAGGTTCCGCGAGGATCTCTACTATCGCCTCAACGTCTTCCCGATCTGGGTCCCGCCGCTGCGCGAGCGCCTCGAGGACGTGCCGGAGCTGGCACTGCACTTCCTCGCCCGTTTCGCAGCCGAAGAAGGTCGGCGCGTTCATGCCATCAGCGCGCAGGCGCTGGAGTTGCTCACGAGCTATCCCTGGCCCGG